>NZ_PFGL01000019.1 GCF_002783505.1 Shewanella sp. CG12_big_fil_rev_8_21_14_0_65_47_15 | reverse complement strand
GGCATTTATGAGGAGTTGGGCGTCGATGCCAGATAATTTTTTTGAAAAACATGACTTTTCTATCGGCATGTTCGTCGTCGGCATTGCAGTCATCATGTTCATTATGTTTGGTGCAGGGGTTCTATGCCCGCTGGTAATTTTAACGTTACAGACGCTTTGGGGTGAATTTACGCCAGAAGAGTTTGGTCTCCTGTTCGTCTCGAGTGCATTGATAATGACCCTGAGTATTGTTATTCCAAATATATTGATTATACGAGGTAGACCAAAAGCAGTGAAAGTAAACCAGATAAATATCTATTTCCAGCTTGTCTGTTACTCGCTGTTATTATTGACATTTGAACATGAAAATAAGTGGTTTTTCCTCTGTTTTGTGATTTTCCCGCTGTTGGCAAACTGGTTAATGGCATCGGCTAAGTATCAAGCGTTCCTTGCCTATTATGAGGCGATACGCAAAGATCCTGCAGGATTTCGACGAAGCATAGAAAAAATGCATGAGTAGGTTATAACAGTGATGAAATCGCGCCACCCATCTTAAATCACGCTTCGAAAACAATCATCGCCGAGCACTTCCCAAGCACTATGGATGGCTTACCTAGTCTGAAATACGCCATTTTTGAACGAATTAGCTCAATTTATTATCTCAGATGCACTTCTTGACACGTTTGCTGGCTCTCGTTTATGCAATTTTTGCCAGTACAGACGTAGGTAAGCCAAAAGTGCATTATGTTGTTGTTTTATCATGGGTGGCAATTTATTCGGCCAGAAATTTATTCCGGGCCAAAGTAATCATCACCACATGTTTTCTTTATTTTCTCTTGCCATTTAATATATTCATCAGTGAATTCGGTACCGTTATTTTTAAATTTAGGACGGTTCTTGTATAGAGTATCTATATAAATAATACCTCCAACTGTTGACACTGATTTAACAAATACCTTACTCATTCGATCATGGAAAATATGATTAGAGCCAATTCTGCCTAAGTAATGCACGCATGTTAATGAATCTTTCTCTTGCACTGCAGGTACGTTAATTATAGCTGACATTGTTTTATTTCTATAATCAGAGTCTGCTTGTATCATCAATGCCGCAAAAAATGCGTAGATAACAGAGATCGTGAACGCGAATAAAAATTGCAAAAATACTAGAAGGAGCGTTTTCCACCATTTTAAACGAATGTTTTTAACGCTGTTTAGCTTTTTTATAGAATAATGTTTTTTATCCATTTTGATTAAAATGAAAAATATCAAAGAAATTGTTGCTGCTGTAAAGATCGCGAAAGCTACAACATATCTTTGTGAAACAGTGTGCCTAGCAAAATCCGATAGTTCAGCTAACTCAATATAGTTTATGCCGAATTGCTCGTAGAATGATGAAGTTGCGATAACTCCAATACTAGTCAATATAAAACTGGTTATTGTAGAAATCATTACCCAGTGTGTTGATATCCACTCTAAAAAACTTTTTGTGTCTTCTTTGATCATTTATAAATTCGCCAGTGTTTTTTTTTGGGGTTATTGCGTCGTCCAGATGCTCGAGGGCGAAGTGGACATTGCTCTGATGTCGGCGTGTACATGGAATCAGAGTAAGCTTTAAAAAATTGCATTTTTACTCTGCCAATTGCCTGCTTTTACACAATTTCACCAGTGACTCGCCGTCCATGATTTAAACATTAGCGTCCTTGTAGATTCTTCTAAAACATCCATGTTTTAGAAGGTCACTGGTGCAACAATGCTGTATTTAGGACGTAACCGTTGAATTATTGTGCTACTTTAATGGAGTACTATTTATTATTAAATTGTGCAATTCCTTTTATTTTTTCAAGCTGCTCTAACGTTTTACCTAATCCAAGATGAATTGGAGTTTTTTCATCATGCTTCCCATCTAAAGCACTTGAAGCGTTAGCTGCGACAGCATCAATAGCGGCAGAAAGTAATTTTTCCAGTAATTGTTCTTTTTTTCCATCTTGAAGGTTATCAATTTGGTTTTTAAAACTTTGATAAGATTTGGCTAAAGCTTCCTTATGCGCATATTCTTGTTGTAGTCTTTGGGCTTCATTTCTTCGTTTGGATGCAAATAATGCAAGCCACAATACTGGTAAAATTACTGGTAACTTATGAGATAAATTACTAAGTAGGTTACTAATGTTTGTGACATCTACAAACTTAATTAATTCTGGGAAACCGATACTATCTATAGTGGAAATAAACGCTATAACAGCTAGAATTGCAATTGATATATAGAATAACTTTGAGTATTGCTTAATTGGTTCGCTAAAAGACTTTCTCATAGCGCGATAAGCCGTCGCCAAGCCTGCACTAGTGGCCCCTGGTAATAAGTTTTCTATCTGTTCATTAAGTGTTTTATATCTTAATTCCTGTTCTCGCTTGAAATTATCTAAAGCTAATTGACGATTGTTTAATTCTTCTTGTAATCCTCCTACCAATTTACCATCAACATCTTCTTTACCTACAACTCGAAGATGAAATGTTTTCAATTCTTTAAGTTGTTTTTCCGTTTCTGATAGAAGTACTGAAATTTCTTCAGCAGATGACTGTGATGACTCACTAGCTACATTTATTTGATTGGCTATAGAATCGCTACCATTATCTAACAATTTTCGATAATATTCACTGATTTGATCGTATAGATCATTTATGGATGACAATAACGTATTGACTCTTGCCTCTATGGCTATTTCATTTTCATCACCGTAAAAATAACGATTTCTTAACTCTGACATTTCTTGATGAAGATTGTTTATATTATCAAACTTCTCTATTATATTAGTTTTAATTTTTTCTATTTCATTTGACTGATTTTTGAAATTCTGTGAATACTCTAAAGTTTTGTTCTTTAATGACTCAATACTTTCAGATATGAATTTTGTGTATTCTCTAGTCGATTTAGCGGCAGCTTTTACTGCACTATCTGTATGTACTACATATGGACGTATATATGTTAGAAGATTGTCAAGGTGACTGTTGTTGGCATTTCGAATGTGTCCAATATTTCTATTTAATATATAAGAATTTATTTCATTTAAACATGGCTGGCATTGACTTTGGAAGTTTTGCCAAGTCGATACTGGAATAAGATCAGGATCGATAGATGCAATTAAGCTTGATAAAAATGATACGACCTTTTTTAAACGAGCAACTTCCTCAACATTTGTAATAACGGATTCGTCATCAACAGTTAATATTTCAGATTTAGAAATTATATCATTCCAAATAACTTGGAATGGGTGATTTTCAAACTGAGCTTGCCAGCGACTCATGATCAAACTTCCTTAGTGATTATTTTTACATTCTGTTTTAGAAAAAATTTTGCTGATTAGGAGAGAAGTAATAGGTTTTGAATAAAATTTCACTATCATCATTTCCCCACCTCGCTTTTACTTAGGCATCTTTGGGCGACTTGGTAGATGATGGAGTCGACTTGTTGCTGGGTAAGATCTTGAGTTTTCAGTTTCGGGATCGTTCCGACTAATTGTTTGTGGTTCAGCTCTTTATAACAAAGATGCGGGAACGGTGGTTTTGATTGACTCGTGACATACCAGCTGGGGAATACTAGGGCTGGGGTGGCGGCGACGGGGGAGCCTGTGGCTTTGGTTAACCATTGGCTGACCCGTTCTCTTAACAAGAGTACTTGGCGCTGCGCCTGTTCTATGGGTTTGGTTTCTGTCCACGAGGGGAAGTTTAAGCGCCCGTCTTTGCTCCGCGTATACATCACTCCAATCGTGACAAACATGCTGGAGAGGATGATCACTACCGATAAAATATTGTTAGTAAAATCTGCCATTTACATCCTTGCCGTAAAAAGGGGGTCGTTAATTCCATTACTTACACAGGCTTACCCTGCGCTGATTTAGCTGGGTGACAGAGGTGGCTTTTAAGAGGGTGAGGCAGATAACTGATTTGCTTCTTCATCCCTAAATAGCGTGCTCGATAATGATAATTGAGTTCAGATCTGCCCTGCATTTTCCTTAGTGGTCACACTTTAACCCGCTCTGTGCGGTTTAATCAATGCGTTTTATCACAAAACTGATTTTAAAGAATGACTTGTGGCAGGGGCTGTCTGAGTTTAAACGCAGTGTGTTAGTGACTAGATGCTAACGCGATACTGGGGGATTTATAAACAAATTGCTTGCTGCGATAGGGATGATTTGTTATTACTGGCCCATGAACAAAATATACCTAAGCGCAATTAACACCACCACTACCACCACGAGAATTCTCGGGGGGTAGTTTTTTGCGTCTTTAAAAAAACCCTCTGAGCGACATCGCCAGGGGGTTTTTTTATACCTTGGTTTTGTATTTCGCTCAGATTTAACTCAAATTTTACTCAGATTTAGCTCGGGAGAGAATGATGAAAACACATCGCGAAATTGCAGAACAACTTGACCTGTTTCACTCTGAACCACAGGCGCCAGGTATGATTTTTTGGCACCCGAATGGCTGGGCGTTATTCCGAGATATTCAAGAGCACATGAGGCGCGTGTATCGCCGCAATGGTTTTGAGGAGGTGAACACGCCTGTTTTTATGAAGAAGGAGTTATGGCAAACGTCTGGGCATATGGACATGTTTGCAGAGAACATGTTTTTCGGTGGTGGAAAGGAAAACATCGATGAATATGTGTTAAAACCCATGTCTTGTCCTGCCCATATTTTGCTGTTTAAGCGTGGGGTACATAGCCATAGAGATTTGCCACTGCGACTATTTGAGTTTGGCTTGGTTCACCGTAATGAATCCTCTGGCTCGTTAAATGGTTGCCTGCGCGCTCGCCAGTTCACTCAGGATGATGCCCATGTCTTTTGCTGTTGGTCCCAGGCAGAGGAGGAGATATGTGGTTTTCTCCAACGGGCAAAACAGGTTTATGGTGATTACGGCTACCATAATTTAGACGTAAAAATATCGACTAAACCTGAGAAGGCATTAGGCAGCGACGAGCAATGGTGCCGAGCACAAAAGCTATTGGATTCAGCCTGCCAGATTGAGGGCTTTGATGCCGAGTATCAAGCGGGTGAAGGGGCTTTTTATGGTCCTAAAATTGAACTGTCACTGACAGATTCTATGGGGCGACGCTGGTAGTGTGGCACTATCCAGTTTGATTTTAATTTGTCTGAAAGATTCGATGTTCACTACACCAATGAGCAAGGGGAATTCGAACGGCCAGTGATTATGCACCAAGCTATGTATGGCTCTATCGAGCGTTGGCTGGGGATTCTCTTGGAAGTCTCACAGGGTAACCTGCCAGATTGGTTACATCCCGTGCCTGTTGCTATCGCCTCTGTGAATGAGTCAAACAGCCAATTTGTCCGTCAGTTAGCCGCATTATGCTTAGCACGAGACATGCGAGTGTTGGTCGATATCAGTCAAAACTCAGTTGCCCGCAAAATGAAACGCTTTCACAAGCAAAAAGTGCCTTACATCTTAACGGTTGGGGATAAGGAAGAAGCCGAGAAGTGTGTGTCAGTTAAGTGCCGCAAAGACGGCGTTATGACTCACATCCCTCTTGCTGAATTAGCCGACTATCTCGCGGATAAACTAGAGCGCAAGCTATAACCTAAGGAAGATGGTGTTTGTTATCTAAGGCTAGCTAGGGTTCCCATGGCTAGCCTTTTACTTATTTTATGATCCCGCTCTTTGCGCTAAGGCTTACCGATAAAAGGCTTCAACTGTGCCTTTTATTGCCTCAGATGCGGTCCTTGCCACATTTGATAGCACTCGTTCAGACAATGTTAGTCAGTACAGACGAAGGTAAGCCAAAAGTGCATTATGTTGTTGATTTATTAAGGATGGCCATTTATTTATGGCCATTTATTGTTTCGGCACAACTGTCATTCGAACGTCAGGATCCGGCCCCATTTCGCGGGAATAGTCACTTCAAGTTTTCCTTGCTGTGGCTGGAACACCTCCTGACTCATAAGATCCCTCATACCTTTATCTGCCACTGCAGTCAGGGTCGCCAGACGCGCCACATTCGAATTATTCAGCAACACCCAGATGGTCTCCCCCCGATAATGGCGCGCAAATCCGTAGATGCCTTGCTTATCGTCGATTAACAGGCTGGCGAAATCACCCAGCCGCAAAGCTGCATATTGATTTCTGATGGCGATGAGGCGTTTATAGTGTGACAGCAAGTCTTGATCTATTGCGACAGTATCCCACTCATCGACGGCGCGCTCGGTGCCATCGGGCAAGTAACGCTCGGCTTGGTAGCCTATGTCCGGCCAAAGCATGGGTTTGCGGTTGTCGGGATCGTTCCCGCCCCACATACCGACTTCGTCACCGTAATAAATCATAGGTGCACCGACATAGGTCATCTGCAGAATCACAAATAGCTTTTGCAGCCGGATTTCATCGGCATTGGGCTTACGCACTCGGTACTCTGGGTTATTGGCCGCCTGCGACAGGTTAAAATACTTTCCCCAGTCACGGAAATGACCCAGCCCCCGGTTCACTATGTGCGATGCAAGGCGATTGGTGTCATGACTGCCAAACAAATTCTGATTAACATAGGCGACGCCAGCGGGGTAAAGTTCACGCAACTGTTTAAGTTTTGCATCGAATTGGGAAACTGAGATGCTCATCCCGGCGGGATTAAACAGGAACTCGGCCGCGGTGAAGGCGAAGTTATAGTTCATCTCCGCATCAAATTCGTCACCCTGAAAATAGGGGATGACTTTCTCTGGCTTATCGACTAATTCGGCTGTCATATAGGCCTCTGGATTGATGCTTCGGACCAAGGCTCGCCAATCCTTCCAGAATGCATGTTGGACTTCGAAGGCCACATCCAGACGCCAGCCATCTATGCCAAATTGCGTTCCCATGCCTTTGGGATTCATCCAACGCCTGGTGGCATTGAAAATATATTCTTTCGGGCCAGAGACTATGCCATGCTCATCCTCGCGCCACTCCGGCAGTGATTTAACCCCGAACCAGCCCTCGTAATCGAAGCTAGTACCTGCTGTTGCATCATCGAAGCTCTTCACACTGAACCAGTCTTTATAAGCAGAATCCTGCTGTTTGAGCTTGAGATCCTTAAAGGCAAAGCTGTTAACGCCCATATGGTTAAAGACACCATCGAAGATGATCTTCATTTTATACTTATGTGCTTTGTCTATGAGCTGCAGCGCCAGTTCGTCCGCTTTGGTCCATACCCAAGTATTTGGGTCCAGTGGATTTTCCTTTGCCATCAGGGCGCGATCACCTTGAGGGTCTGGGCCGAAGTTGGGGTCGATATGGTGATAGCTGGCGCCGTCATATTTATGCAGCGACGGCGAGTCGAAGACGGGATTGAGGTAAATGGCGGTGATCCCAAGTTCATGCAGATAGCCCAGTTTATCTATCACCCCTTGTAAGTCGCCGCCGTATCTGCGGCGCAATAGGTGTTTCCATAATTCGGTTTCACCGTTGGCCAACTCATAATCTTGTCGTTGGTACCAATCGCTGCCCCATGGATGCATGTGCCACTGTTTGGGTGGTTCGACTGGATCTGCGCCCAGGATATCGGCCAACTCGGGGTTATTGGTGGTGTCGCCATCACGAAAGCGTTCGGGAAATATCTGATACCAGACCACGGATTTGGCCCATTCAGGCACAAACTCGCCGGCTTGGGGGGCCGACTTAGGCATGACGTCATTATTTGTTGATGCCAATACTGAAAACGTTAGCAACAAGCTTAAATAACTGGCTTGCCTCAGGATGTATTGCATATTCATAGGGTTAATCACTCGCAGGCATTCTGCTGCTAGATAAGGACAGTTTACGCGGCTGGGTGTTGAAACATTGCACGCCTGGTCACCCAGGCGCCAAGGTTAAAACCATTATTGGAAATAGGTCTGTGGCAGATCTACGACTCCTGCGGCATCGGCAGATGAGGTCGCGGTACGGTTTGCGCCACCTTCCCATATCACATTGCCCTGATCATCCTTCAAGATATATTTATATTCGAAAGAGGTCGCTTTAGGCACACTCACAGGCAGAAACCAATTGTACCATTCGACGGGATCCGGATTATGGAAGGCATCCACAGCCTTAGCGGGATCCCAACTTCCCAATTCGGGTATGCTGCCGACCAGATAGACTTTTTGTCCTAGGGCCGTGCTTTTTTGCACATGAAAAATCATTTGATTTTGATCATCCGACAGCAGATTAAAGCTGAAGTTGTTGCTGGTAACCCCGGCTTTTTTGACCGTGACTATTTTCTCTCCGCCGGCCATGCCGGGTACTGTGACGTTAATTTCAGTGCCGCTGTTTGAGTTCACTTGCGCCTGCACTGTATCGAAATAAACCTGGACCGCACCGTCAAGACCCGTACCCAAGATGGTCACTTCGTTGCCTGCTCTCCCGGCGACAGACACCATGTCGCCTATGTGTGGGGCCGTGCCGAGATCGGCATTATAGCTCCAGACATTGACCTCCTGCTGGCTTAGTTGGAATGAGGCTATTTTCTGACCGGTCCCGGCGCTGATTACTGTGGCCGAGTCGCCGGACAACTCACCCGCCAACTTATCGGCATAACTGCCTGTGGGCAGACTGGTTGCCAGATCCGGCACTGTGTAGGCGTTGAATGGGCTGCGGTTTATCGCGACGACCACTTCCTTATCGTAAAATTTACGCGATAGGACAAGTACATCGGCTGTGGAATAGAGCACATTGGTTAAGCCATAGGCCAAGGCATCATTTTCCTGCCTCAATGCAGAGAGTTTCTGAATGATTTTATAGGCGGCAGTCGTTTGGCTGAATGGCTTATCGACCTGCAGGAACACCCGGCCACCATTTTCGCTCGCGTCATGGCCGTTAACATATTGTTCGGTACCATAATAAATGTTGGGAACCCCGCGGGAGACGAGTGATGTGGCCAGTGCAACATCCAGGCTGCGGTGATCGCTGTTAATTCTCAGGAATCGTGGCACATCATGGTTATCGATAAAGGTGACTGTCTGATTTTCATAGCGATAGTCATTGGCCGTGTATTGGTAAAAATTTGCCAGGGTGTTCATATCTTCGGAGCCATTGGCAAACACATTGGTCATGGTTCGGAAAAACTCGAAATCGAGATTATTGATGTTGGTCCTCGTTGGAAATGAGGTGTATTCGGCATATTTGGGATCCGGTTTCCCTATGAAAAACTCACCAAAATGCGTCACTGCACCACCCGGGGCGGAATCGATCGCGTCTCTGAAGCCCTTGGCAAAGGCCGGATTCATGTGCAGGGTGGCATCATGGCGATAGCCATCTATGCCTTTGCCCTTCCAAAAAATTGCCGCTTCTTCCAAATATTGTGCCACGGCAGGTAATTCCTGTGTGAAGTCTGCCAGTGAACCCAAGTCCCGATAACGATAGCCGAATCGGCTGCTGTCACTGCCTCTGTCACCTTTACGGTGAAACCAATCAGGATTCAAGGTTCCATTGGGATCGGCAATTAAATTATCGGAAGAGCCGTCATTATTAAGATCGACAGGATCGCCACCGGCGTCAAACACGAAGTGATTGTTGGCATCCCTATCCGGCTCGTATAAACGGCCATTCTCGGGCGTATTTCCATTGGTCGGATTCTGCCAACGACTCGTGTGGTTAGAGACAAAGTCAATCACGACTTTTATTCCATTGGCGTGCAGCGCTTCGACCATATCACTAAAGTCTTGCATAGTGCCGAAGTGCGAGTTGGTGCGATAATAATTGCTCACATGGTAGCCGTGATAACTGGACCAAATGACCTGACTGCCATCCGTCTGGTGATCGATAATGGTCTCATCTCTGTTGGCATAAGGTGCCGATATCCAAACTGCCGTGATTCCCATATTCTTTAAGTAGGGAATTTGGGCCACTATTCCTTTAAAGTCGCCACCTTGATACAGTTTCATGTCACTGCCTGTACCATCGAAGATCTGCGAAGGTGAACCTGCCGGTATGTTGTTTGTTGGGGCGCCGTCATAAAATCTGTCGGTCAGAATTTGGTAAACTGTGTCTTTAGCCGTGATGGGGCCCAGAGATCCGGCCGCATAACTCCCCGAGGCGGTTAGCGTAAATGCAATAAAACTGAACGTCTTCATCGTCCTGAATAAATGTTTGTTCATCATCGTCCCTTATTTTATTTATTGAGTGTCTAATGAGTTGCTATTGGAATACCTAATTAAACAACTCACTTGAACAAAAAATCGGCGGATGAACAAGTTCCTACATACGTATTCAATACTATCTTCAATAATGTCTTCAATTATTTTCAGTCGTTTCAATTTATAGCTTCAATGTTTATATCCGATAATGAATGAGTATGGTTTTCCCAAGAACTGAAGTTAATTGGCTCTTCCTGAATATGGTGGAGTAGGTATAGTTCTAGTCAAATTCCTCTTAAATTTCAATGATGAGTGAAGCTGCTTTATACCAACAAATTTTGGGGCTCACAAAAAGTCAGGGCACATCTTTTTCGATAAAAAGGCTGTATCAATAATAATCACCCTAAACTTCTCAATGAACTAGATATTGCCTCCGATGCTTAGTTGACGTCAGCCAAAGAATTTTGCCGTTAGTATGAGTGCTGACTCTTTAGCGGCGTGAGTTGTGGCTGGTAAGGCGGTGTGTATAGTGCTGCGAATAAGCTCTAGCTGATAGCTGCATTTGGCGTCGAAGCGGATTAATGGCAGTTTGGCGCTTTCGCAGGCTTGCTCGATGAGGAGGTCGCGTTGCTGAGTACGTGTTTGCTTATGGCTTTTATCGTCGAGTTCAATTGCGGCGATAACTTCAAGTGTGTTCTTGTCGCACTTCGGAGTTGAATTCGGGAGTAATCGAAGTGCTTGGCTGAAATTCTATTAAAGGCAATTTGCCAGTGTTTGCGGTTCATGCCTTTTTCTGGGGTGATAACATCTGCGATACGCACTTTGCCCAGTATTCGGAATTGTTCGCCTACAGCTTGATCTAATATCCCGAGAAAGGAGCGTTCAGTATTGGAAAATAGGGCGTCTTGTTTACGGTAGCGATAGTTATTATCTGAAGTTGGGATAAGCAAATTAGTGAAAATGCGTAAGAGTAGCGGCACGAAAATAATAATCGCCAAACCCAGCCCGATAAGTATTAATTGATTCGAATTCATCATTACATCCTTGTTTAGTATTGTCGTTGTGACTTGCTAAGCACCTATCCGTTAGTTGCTAGTACTTTAATGCCAAAAATAATGAGTCGTTGAGAGTAGTGACCACATCTTGTTAGTCACTACATCAACAGTCATACCGATATTATCGGTATGCAGACGTCTTAACGATAAAACGCTTCAACTGTGCCTTTTACTGTCAGCAAAAGAGGTTGGCCGCGGCGGTCCAAGGATTTAGAGGGGACTTTTACCCAACCTTCACTGATGCAATATTCTTCGACATCAAAACGCTCTTTGCCGTTGAGCTTAATACCGATGTCGTGCTCGAAAATCTCTGCCACATGGTGTGGGCTGCGTGGGTTAACGGAAAGGCGATCCGGTAAAGCGGGTAATGATGCTGTATCAGTCATGGTCGTTATCTGCGTTGTTTATAGTTAAAAATCGTGCGCTATTGTAGGCAATACGGCCGCCTTGCTCAAGGGGTGTTGTTGCCTAGCTGTGACGCCTACGTTTCTGGGCCTGACGAACGGCTCGTGGCTTTTAGGCAAAGCCTGTGTCGTCTTTTGCTCACTCGCGCTACGGGGTAAACTTTGGCCGCGAGGCCGATATCTAGTGCTTCACTCCCGATAGTGCACCTCCTTTGATTTGTATCAACACAGGCGCCTGCTAAAGCGGTCACTATATTAGCCAAATTCGATAAATAGCAGCGTAAACCATGACGGATACTAGGTTAGTTGCCCTCTTAAAAATCTGTATTAGCCTTGGGTTGTGCCTGATTGTGCTGGGCATTTATTTGCATAACTTTAATGAGACCGTTGAGGCTATGGGGGTTTCAGGGATTATTCTCAGCGCGTTATGTGTGGCCTTGGGCATGGTGCTATCTTTGCCGACTAAAATGTATCTCACCTTTTTACTGGTTAAGCGTGAGGCAGATAAGCAAAGCAACTCTTCGCATTAGGTCACTACAGGAGCACGATTAGACGGCTGCTAGTTGGGCGGTTTTATCTGCACCTCATAGCTTAAAAATCCCTCTGGTGTTTTTTTAACATAATTAACCCAAGACTAATGGGTGAAAAACACCGATAATTCCCCATTCTCACCCATGATCAATCCCTCAGGTGGTCTATGGGCTGCTCAGACTCGCATATTTAGTGGAAATCATATTCAATGGAAATCAAAGTTAATTTTCTCGACAATCTTAGACTTGAAGCCAAGTTTGATGATTTTACCGTCACCGCCGATCAGCCGATCCGTTATAAAGGTGATGGTTCTGCCCCTGGTCCCTTTGATTATTTCTTAGCGTCGTCAGCCCTGTGTGCGGCCTATTTCGTCAAGGTGTATTGCAACGCCCGTGACATCCCCACGGATAATATTCGCCTGTCGCAGAATAATATTGTCGATCCTGAGGACCGCTATAACCAGATTTTCCAAATCAATGTTGAGTTGCCTAGCGATATTTCGGACAAGGATCGTGAAGGTATTTTGCGCTCCATCGACCGCTGTACTGTGAAAAAAGTGGTACAAACTGGCCCAGAATTTAAGATCCAAATCGTTGAAAACCTCGATTCAGACGCTAATGCCATGCTGATGGGTCATCCCGGCGACGACAGCAGCACCTATATTTTGGGTAAAGATTTACCGCTCGAGCAGACCATAGCCAATATGACGGCCATGCTCGCCGAGCTTGGAATGAAGATTGAGATCTCATCCTGGCGCAACATAGTGCCGAACGTGTGGTCACTGCATATCCGCGACGCCGCTTCCCCCATGTGTTTCACCAATGGTAAAGGCGCAACCAAAGAGAGCGCACTGTGCTCGGCGCTCGGCGAGTTTATCGAGCGGTTAAACAATAACTTCTTCTATAACGATCAGTTCTTTGGGGTTGAGATCGCCAACAGCGAGTTTGTGCATTACCCTAATGAAAAATGGTTTGCCCTAGAGGAAGACGATGCCCTGCCAGCGGGTCTGTTAGACGACTACTGCCTCGAGATTTATAACCCCGATGAGGAGCTGTGCGGCTCGCATCTTATCGACACTAACTCGGGCAATAGTAAACGCGGTATTTGTGCGATCCCTTACACCCGCAAATCCGATGGCGAGACTGTGTACTTTCCATCGAACCTGATTGAAAACCTGTTCTTAAGCAATGGCATGAGTGCGGGCAACAATCTGAAAGAAGCCGAAGTACAGTGTTTATCTGAGATTTTCGAGCGGGCGGTAAAACGCCAAATTATCGAGCAGGAAATCGTCCTGCCGGACGTGCCTATGGCGGTGTTAGAAAAATACCCTAGCATTCTTGCGGGCATTAAAGGCTTAGAGGAGCAGGGCTTCCCCGTGGTAGTGAAAGACGCCTCATTAGGCGGTCAGTTCCCTGTGATGAGTGTGACCCTAATGAACCCGAAAACCGGCGGGGTATTCGCCTCATTCGGTGCCCACCCCAGCTTTGAAGTGGCACTGGAGCGCAGCTTAACTGAGCTGTTGCAAGGTCGCAGCTTCGAAGGTTTAAACGATGTGCCAAAACCGACCTTTAACAGCATGGCGGTGAGTGAGCCTGAAAACTTTGTCGAGCACTTTATCGACTCAACGGGGGTGATCTCCTGGCGCTTCTTTAGCAGCAAGCATGACTATGACTTCTGTGAATGGGATTTCTCCGGCACCAATGAAGAGGAAGCCGAGCGTTTATTCGGCATTTTAGAAGATCTGGGTAAAGAGGTGTATGTCGCCGAGTTTACCGAATTAGGCGCATCGGCTTGCCGTATTTTAGTACCTGATTACTCAGAGGTTTACCCCGTTGAAGACCTGATCTGGGATAACACTAACAAGGCGCTGACTTACCGTGAGGATATTCTGAATCTGCATTCCTTAAGCACTAAACAGTTGGTGAGTTTGGTCAATCGCTTAGAGGAAAGTCAGCTCGATAATTACACCGACATTCGCACCCTGATTGGCATAGTCTTCGATGAAAATACCGTCTGGGGCAAGTTGACGATTATCGAACTTAAGATCCTGATTTATCTAGCACTCAGTGAGCAGGAAGAAGCATTGGAGCTGGTCGGTGAATTCCTGCAATTTAACGACAATACAGTGAAACGCAATCTGTTCTACCAAGCAATGAGCGCCGTGTTAGAAGTGACACTCGATGAAGACCTAGCACTCGAAGACTTTAGCCATAACTTTACCCGTATGTTTGGCGAGGAAGTGATGGAGCAAGTCGTTGGCTCTGTTACGGGTAAAGTACGTTTCAGCGGCCTGACTAAGACCAGTATGCAGCTCGAAGGGATTGAGCCGCACCTGCGCTTAATCGAGAGCTATAAAAAATTGCATCAGGCTCGAAGGGCAAAACTGTAAACTAACGCAGTGGTTTGACTGAAATATTGTACTAAAAGCGGACCTAAGGGTTCGCTTTTTAATGGTTGAGTTTCGAGTACACTGAGAAACTCGTTCCTAGGATGTTATTTCTATTTAGGTTTTTAGTATGAAAACAGCCGATGATTTTATTAAGTTTTTAGAGTTAGAGCAGCATATCGAAGGGGGATATTATCGGTCTTCCTACCGCTCCGCTATGCAGTACGACTCGACTCGTGCCCTCTGGAGCAGCATTTATTTTTTACTGCGAACGGGTGAAGTGTCGCATTTTCATCGACTCACGGCCGACGAGATGTGGTATTTCCACGGGGGGCAATCACTGACTATCTATATGATTTCCCCCGAGGGTGAGCTAACAACGGCGCAATTAGGCTTGGATTTGGCCGCGGGTGAGCGGCCACAGTTTTTAGTGCCTAAGGGCTGTATTTTTGGCTCGGCGATGAATCAACCGGGGTTTTCGCTGGTGGGTTGTATGGTGTCACCCGGTTTTACCTTCGATGACTTTGAGTTATTCAGCCAAGAAAGTTTGTTGGCGCAATATCCCCAGCATAGGGATATTATTCTGCGCCTGAGTAAAAGTGAGCGTGATTAAACTTAATGCAGGTGCGTTAGCTTCGCCCTGCACAGTTGAATTATTAGGCGCACTTTGACAGCGCGGCTAAATGGGGCTTGTCTATTGGCGTTTAACCACGTAAAACAGGCCTTTTAGCGTACCTCTATGTACCAAGTGTTATGGAGTAATTGAATTTGGAACACTTAGTGTGGGAACTCGATCCTGTATTAGTCTCGTTTATGGGGCTCAAAATACATTGGTATGGAGTCTTGTTTGCCGTGGCGATCACCGCCGGTTTTCAGGTGATGAAGCGGATTTATATCAAGGAGGGTCTCGACCTTGAATCCCTTGATAATCTATTGATTTACTGCGTGGTTGGTATCATAGTTGGCGCCAGATTGGCCCACTGTATTTTTTATGATCCCGCTTATTACTTCGCCCATCCGCTTAAGATTTTGGCGATTTGGGAAGGCGGACTCGCCAGCCACGGTGGCGGTTTAGGGGCGATTTTGGCCCTTTACTATTATCAGCGCAAAGTGAAGCTCCCTTTCCTATTTCTATTGGATCGATTGGCGATTGCCACGGCCATTTTTGGCTTTTTTGTGCGTATGGCAAACTTTGCCAACTCAGAGATCTTAGGTGAGCCAACGACTCAGCCGTGGGGAATTATCTTTGCCCGTGTTGATATGTTGCCAAGGCATCCGGCGCAGCTCTATGAGGCTTTTGCCTATTTAGCTATCTTTATTGGCCTGTATGCTATTTATAGTCTTACCCAAGTTAAACAGAAGCATGGCGCAATCTTTGGGCTATTTCTGGTGTCGGTATTTAGTGCGCGCATTGCGATTGAATCGATTAAAGTCAGCCAAGCGGCTTATGCTGAAACCATCTTAAGTGCGGGGCAACTTCTCAGCCTGCCTTTCCTCGCCGTAGGGATAGTCTTGTTATTCTTGGCCTATCGAAACAAACGCGCTTAAGTCTTAGGTAAGTCTTAATACGATTGCTATAAGAGCAAGGCTTTCTATCCAGATAGAAAGCCTTTTTTATTTATACCAATAGTATTAAACGTAAGCCATCAAAGATATCGCTAAGGTGTTTTTACAATATTGGTTATTTGCACCATGGCATCCCGAGCGGAGCGGCTCACTCCTGCGAGTTGGAAGAAACCGTGGATAACGCCTAAATAGCGGCGGCAGTGGGCATTTACGCCGGCATCTAACAGATTGCGAAACAGCTGTTCACCTTCATCGACGAGCGGGTCAAATTCCGCCGTAATGATATGGGTTTCTGGTAGTCCCGCTAAATTATCGCTACGCAGTGGACTGGCTTCGGCATCGGTTCTGGGGTGCCAATCGAGGTACATATCGAACCCTGTAAGCAAAGTATCGCGGGTAATAATGTATTTCTCGCCATTGTCGCTATAGCTCTGGCTTTTGGCGGTCGCGTCGAGCATTGGATAGATAAGCACTTGTTTTTGCGGTAACCATTGCCCTTTGGCTTTTAAACGCAGGCAAGTGACTAGGGCTAAGTGGCCGCCGGCGCTGTCGCCCATCAGGGTAATCTTGTCCTTATCGCCGCCCCATAGGTGGCAATGTTGATGCACCACATTGGCGGCATGGAAGGCGTCATCATGGGCGGCGGGATAAACATGTTCAGGCGCGAGGCGGTAAGTTACCGCTATCACTAATGCGCCCGCATCATTGGCAAGTTTTCGCAGCTGCTGATTGTGGGTCTCAACGCCGCCACTGACAAAACAGCCGCCATGGTAGTAAATTACTACGGGTAAATCCTGTGCTGCCGAAGGTTTGAAGAGCATCAATTCTGCGCCATCGATTGAAACCGGGCGAACTTCAAACACTGCTTCAATCTCGCCCGCTAATACCGTGCTATTGATATATCCTTGGCGCCGTTCTTCTATGGTTTGTTCCCGTACCGATGGGCAACCCGCCGCGATAAACTCGCTGACCAATTGTTTAATTCCGTCTTCTAAATAGAGTTGGGCCATTTTTCCCCCTAAGATCGATGAGTACAGCCAAACTAGGCTATAGAGCGTGAGTAGCCGGAGTGTAGCTAGCATAGGATAAAATGGGTAGCGGTTCGGTTAGGAAATGTTGCTTGGATTCATTATGCCATGGGAGTTATGCCATTAAATGGCTTGCGACTCGGTACATGGCAGCCTTATCAAGGTATAGGGGCACAATGAATACGGTTGCAATAAAGGATTTGCCGATTGAGCAAAATCGCTAAAGGTAACAAAATGATTGATTAAGGCGATAGATCGTCCAGTGGCGTCGTTACTCTCTTCCCTAAGGTAGGATTTTCCGTGGTCAAAGCTCCTAAAACATTGCAACAACGGATGGGCATAGTCGCCCTGACTTGGCCGATTTTTATCGAAACTCTGCTGCAATCCTTACTGGGGATCAGCGACATTTTTATGCTCAGCCATTATTCCGATAATGCGGTTGCGGCTGTAGGACTCACGACTCAGCTGATGTTCTTTATGATGGTGATGTCCATGATGGTGAGCACAGGTGCGAGCATTTTGATCAGCCAAAATAACGGTGCTGGGCGAGCACAGCAGGCCGTCGATATCGGGGTGGCAAGTGTCGCATTGAGCTTAGGGCTCGCCTTGATCATGGGCGTCTCTATGTTCTTCGGCGCTAAGGGGATTATCGGCCTGTTTGCACTTGAACACGATGTGGCAGGTTTTGGATATGACTACTTAGTGATTTGCGGCAGTTTAAGTATAGGGCTAGTGATGAACATTGCCTTTGCCGCGATCTTGCGTAGCTATGGCTTTACCCGTTCGGCCATGTTAGTCACCTCAAGTACGGGTTTGATGAATGTGATCGGTAACTATATCGCCCTTTATTCTCCCTTTGATTTACCCGTTTATGGGGTGACAGGGGTGGCAGTATCGACTGTGACCAGCCAGATTATCGGTGCCTTGATTATGCTGGCGGTGATCCGCAGTAAACAGATCCCACTGCCGATGCCGCGGCTTAAACTGCTCCCCCGTAGCACCTATTGGAGCGTGATGCGTATCGGCCTGCTCAATGCTGGCGAGATGCTGTCCTACAATGTGGCGCAGATGACCATCATCTACTTTATCAGTCAGATGGGCACCTTATCGCTCACGGCCTACACCTATGGCTTGAACATTAGCCGTTTTATCTATTGTTTTGCGGTGGCGCTCGGGCAGGCGACACAAATTCAGACCGGATACTATGTCGGCAAACAATGGTTCGATGAGATAACGCTACGGGTGCAAAAGTATTGCCTCGTGGGGTTTATCGCCTCACTCGCCATAGTGTTAGCCTTCTATTGGCAGCGATTTACTATTGTGGGTTGGCTAAGTGAAAACGAGGACGTCATCCAACTAACGGCGTTATTGCTGGCGGGTTCTATCGCCCTTGAAACGGGACGGGTGTTTAATCTGGTCATTATTTCGGCGCTCAAAGGCGCCGGGGATGTGGCATTCCCCGTACGGGTAGGCCTCTTTAGTATGTGGGGCATAGGGGTATTATTTGCTTGGCTATTTGGCCTGCACTTAGGCTACGGGGTGCTCGCCGCTTGGCTTGCGGTCGCCGCAGATGAATGGATACGTGGCCTGATTATGGTATATCGCTGGCGCTCGCGCCGCTGGCAGCGCTTTACCCGAATTCCACCAGCGACGGTAGTGTAGTTTTGGGAATGAAGTGCTAGCACGGCCACTATCTAGTGAGTAGCTAGTCGCTGCGCTTTTTGCTCGCGAAGTTTAGCTTTGCTGCAACAGGGTGCGACACAGCTTAATAAAGTCCGATGAGGTGACGATACCGAGCACTTTTTTATCGTCATCGACGACGGGCAAACAGCCGAGTTTGTTTTCAATAAAATATTCCACCACCGCAGTTAAAGGCTCATCGGCGGTTAAGTGCTGGCAGTCTTTATCCATCACAGTGGCGATGGGGGTGTAACGTTCCTTGCGGTCGAGCGCCCCTTGGCCGTATTTGTTTAGCATGGATAAGACGCTGGCGATCATTTTTTTATGGGTGAGTACGCCAACCAGAGTGCCATCGATTTCGGATATCACAGGTAAGTGGCGCACACCGCGGGTTTGCATCAGATGGTGGGCATCTTTAAGGCTGGCGCCATCGCTAATGCAAATCACGCTCTGGCTCATAATATCGCTGACTTTCATCATATAAATTCCTTTCTTGCATCGCTCATCTGCTGGCTAGATTACCGCAATATGGGCAGAACTATTTGAGTCACCCTTGACCTTTTCGATGGTAGCAGTTTCCGATCCAACTGTGCCAGTTCTGGATAAATAAAGTACGCTGTTCAGTATAAGTTTTTGAATTAAAAGAAATCATAAAAGGCTGACAAAGATGTCACAAATATGTAACAGTGATATCTCACAATCTGGGTCTCATTAGACCTCATACCAGTGAAGCGAAATCTAACAAGGGAATAATAATAATGAATCGTACCGTGACTCGTCGTGATTTTTTGGCTATGTCGGCCAAAGGTGTTGGTGTTGCTGTGATCTCCTACGGCCTAATGGGCTGTAGCGACAGTGATGATGTGCAATCTGTGCCAGCGCAATTTTTGCATGGTATTGCCAGTGGCGATCCCGCCCCCGATGCGGTGATCCTCTGGACCCGTGTGACGCCTGAATCCGAGGGCGATGTGAAAGTGAGTTGGCAAGTGGCAACGGATGAGGCGTTTTCACAATTAGTGACTACTGGGGAGATGGTCACTAACGCGAACCGTGATTATACGGTCAAGATCGATGCCCGAGGTTTACGTGCGGGGCAAAGCTATTTCTACCGCTTTATGACGGGCGGTAAAACCTCGGTCGTGGGCAAAACCCGCACTCTACCCGAGGGGGATGTGAGTTCTGTGAAACTGGCCGTGATGTCCTGTGCTAACTTCCCTGCCGGTTATTTTAACGTCTATGAGTTAGCGGCAGCCCAGGATGATTTAGATGCCGTGGTGCACCTCGGGGATTACATCTATGAATATGCCCGCGGCGGCTATGCTAGTGAACATGCCGCTGAGCTTAACCGTGAGGTATTACCCGCCAATGAGTTGCTGAGTTTGAGCGACTATCGTACCCGTTATGGCCAGTACCATGGCGATGCGAGTCTGCAAAAGTTACACGCCAAAGTGCCTTTTATTACCGTATGGGATGACCACGAAGTGGCCAACGATACCTGGCGTGATGGTGCCGAGAACCATAACGAAGGTGAAGGGGATTTTGCGGCACGTAAAGAAGCGGCACTGCAGGCATACTTCGAGTGGCTGCCGATACGTCCATGGCGTGAGGGTAACCATGAGGAGATTTACCGCAGCTTCAGTTACGGTAATCTGGTCGATTTGCATATGCTCGATACCCGTGTATTGGCCCGCGATAAACAGCTCGATTATGCCGAATATATGGATGCCACCACAGGGTCATTCGATGGCGAGCGTTTCCTTGCCGATGTGACTTCGACCTCGCGTACTTTGCTTGGTTTGACCCAGCTATTATGGCTGCAGGGCTCCCTGTTACAGGCAACGGGCAAATGGCAGGTACTAGGACAACAGATTCTAATGGGTAAGATGTCCTTACCGGCGGCCATTGCAACCCAGCAATTGAGCATTCCCCAGTATGCCATGTTAGGGGCATTAGCTCAGTTAGCCGCGCGCGCGGCGGCGGGCGATCCCACCCTTACCGCACAAGAGCTGCAATACCTGCAAGCCAATCAAGCCCTGTTAACGCCGGAGGTCATTGCCCTGCTGCAATTACCTTCAATCCCATACAATTTAGATGCGTGGGATGGTTATGCCTATGAGCGTGAGGTGATTTTAGGCACGGCCAAATCGAAGAATCACAATTTAGTGGTGATCGCGGGTGATACCCATAATGCCTGGGCAAATGAGCTAAATGATGTCAATGGCGACACTGTGGGGGTGGAGTTTGCGACCAGTTCGGTTTCTTCACCCGGGCTCGAATATTACTTAAACCTGCCGGTGGAGCAAATTCCGGCGACAGAAGCGGCGATTGTGGAGTTAGTACCAGATCTTAAGTATGCCAACCTTAAGGATCGCGGCTTTATGACACTCACTTTTACTGCCGATGCCGTGCGCAGCGATTGGCATTATGTGGATACTATTTTATCTCAGGATTTCCAAGCGGCCACTGCCCGGAGTTATAGCGCCATGGCTAAAGCGGGTGAGCATAAAATTACGCCTATCGTCTAATCCATTACTGTGTATTGCTCCTTTTTGGCCACCCTAGGGTGGCCTTTTTTGTTAGTTTTGTCCTTAAAATGCAAAATAAACGGTTGTTACCCCGCAAGTTGTTACTATTACTGCAGCACTGTGGTTTTTTTTGGTATAAAATTCGCTCCCAAAATTCGGCTGCGTCTACACTTGCTAGGACTCTTGTGAAGAGAATGCTGTTCTCATGTTTTGGACGCCGAACAGATCTACTAGGTAAAAGCATTCGCTTTAGTCACCTAAAAATAACTATCACTATGGGGACGGTGTCATGTCAGAAAAGTATTTTGTTACCGCACAGCAACTGCTGGAAGATTCATTTCTATTAGCTTCGCAAGTGTACGAGAGTGGTTTCCGTCCGCAGTTTATCGTCGGAATTTGGCGTGGTGGCGCTCCAATCGGGATCGCGGTGCAAGAGTTTTTCGATTTTAAACAAGTCGAAACCGACCATATTTCCGTGCGCACTTCTTCCTATTACGGTATCGGCACCGATAAACAAAACAAAGAAATCAAAGTGCATGGTTTGCACTATATTGTTGAAAATGCCAATGCCAGTGATGCTCTGTTGATTGTGGATGATGTGTTTGATTCTGGTCGTAGTATCCATGCATTAAAGGAAAAATTAAGCCAACTGATGCGTTTAAATATGCCACAGGATATTCGTATCGCTTGCCCCTACTACAAGCCAAAAAATACCGCAGTGCCTTTAAAGCCTGATTACTATATCCATGCCTCTGAAGATTGGTTAGTGTTCCCCCACGAAGTGACGGGTTTAACCCCTGAAGAAATTGCCGAAGGTAAGGGTGATTTAAAAAATATCCAGCATCTTTTTAAGTAAAAATAAATGCTTAAGAAAAGCGTTAGTGGGGATTCCGCTAACGCTTTTTTGCTTTTAGGGCCTATAAATCCATGCAGTTCGCATAGTAAGTGACAGTGGCGGGCCAGTCGGAGAACACCCCGATTACGCCCACATCCTTAGCCAGTACATCGAGCAATTCAAAGGTATCGCCTTCATTATCTATGGCTTGGGTAATACTTTGATAATAAAAGCCGCCGCCCTGTATTAGTAATCCCGAACGCTCTAACGACCAAGTGATGATCTTAAGCCCTGCGTCTTTGGCGGCTTTAGCGTATTCAGATGGAATGATTTTCTTATCCGCATCTAAGGCGACTAAAACCCAGAGTGGCGGCGCAATAATCTCGACACCTTGGGTCTTTAAATCCGCCATTGATGGTGACCAAGTAGCCGAGTTTTGCGGATCGAAGGCGCTGTTATAATCGTATCTGTCATCGAGAAACACGGCTTGTTTCGCAAACTCAGGCGCGTTGGCGACCCAATATTTGATGTCATCTAAAATAAAGGATTGGGGAAAAACCTGCGAGGCATCGACGCCCGCTGCCGTGTATTCATCCAACATTTTTTGGGCGTAATCCTGCTGAGTAAAGCCATCGAAGGGCATGGCCACGCTGGCGGCCTTTAGCTCCGGCGTCATCTTTACCCCGGCTTTTTTAAACATCTCAATGCTTTCGGCGTGGGTCATTAGGGTGCCGTTAGCGGCATAGAGATCGGTGCGCCACTTGGGCGTGGCATTCATAAATTCCTCAACATTGGTCGCCTTGGGATTTTCACCCTCCATCTTACCCCTTAAGGTTTTAAATTCGGCGAGGGTGATATCGCTGGTGCAGCAAGTTGCAGTGGCGGCGACGCCATTGGCCGCATCGGCGGGGGTAAAGGGCACGGAGCATTTATTGGCAAGTTCGGGAATGGCCAAAATATTGGTCGTGCTGGCGAGATCGCATTGGGAGTGGCGACAGACTAAGGCTTTATCGGCGGTAAAAGTGACATCACACTCGACAATACCCGCGCCAGAGTCGATGGCGGCTTGATAGGATTCCTTCGTGTGTTCAGGGAATTGCATTGGCGCGCCACGGTGGCCGATGGAAAACTCGCTGCGGTAAAAGTTGTCGCTCGCACATTGTTCCAAGCGGGTTTTAAGTGTGCTGTCTTGCATTTGGCGCACGAGAAACAGTGGCCTTTCGCCCACTTGGGCCGGAACAGGGATTGCTGCGGGTGGTGTGACTTCTGGGGTGTTATCGTCACTATTACAACCGGCTAATAAAGCGCTCAAAGCGATTAATAGACAGGGTGGGAACGACAAAATAGGGCGTAGTTTCATCAGATTTACCTTTGACTAATGATATAACTTACTAATATTAATCAAAAACTCTAAAGTGTTAATGTGACTGAATAAGCCTACTTTTATGACATAAACAAGAATATATACCGTCATGGATACGATTATTTTTGACATTAGCTATCGCGCCATATTGGGATAAACTGACATAGGCGGCGAAGTGTTTGGCGGGTGTGATAAAGCGGGTTTAGGCGACTGCAAATGGCGCGGGAGGATCTACTTCCCTAGGCGAGCATGAATATTTTCACTCGAACGATCTTTCTTCGTCGAAATCAAGTAAACTGCGCTCCTTTTGTTTTATGATGAGCGTTTGGTTCGCTTGATAAGACAAACGTGACAAGCATCATTTAGGAAATAGAGCAGAATGAGCAAGGGCAAAAAATACGATTTTCGCGTGACACAGGGCGACAACGGTTGGAAGACGGAAATCACCCGTCGTATGACGTCGACTAAGACGGTAGTGTCGAAAAGCCACGATGGTTTTGCGACCGAGACAGAGGCACAGGCTTGGGGCCAAGCCGAACTGCAAGTGTTTTTAGGCACATTGGCTGAGCGCAACAAGCGTCGCTCAGAAAAACAAGCTAAGGCCAAATTAGCGGCGGCATTAGCGGCAGAAGCGGCAACCGATGCCGATGATTTTGATGATGAAGACGAATTCGACGAAGAATAAGTCGAGAGTGAAATGGCGTATCGGCCATAAGCTGTCAACAAAAAGCGGATCCTATGATCCGCTTTTTTGTTATTTGAACTTAGGACTTAGTTTTTAAACTAGCCTTTTACATTAGCCTTTTAACTTAAAGCTACCCTGCATAATCGCCCAGTGACCGGGGAAGCTGCAGAAGAATTGGTAAGCTTCGGCTGGGCTCATGCCCGCAGTGCTAAAGGTCACTGAGGTTGATTCACCACCACCGACTAAAGTGGTGTGAGCGATAACGCGACTATCATCGGCCTTTACATAGGCGGCATCGGCACCAGCGCTCATTCCATCGGTCGCAACGGCAGACATATCAGCGGCTTTGGTTAATACCCAGTTGTGGCCCATGGCAGCTTTTGGCAGGGTGCCAGCGTGCGTTAGCGTCAGTGTCACTTCTTTACAGCTTGCAGGAACAGACAGCTCTTTAGTGTCAAATTGCATTGCGTCAGTCGCTGCAATCTTGAGTTCACATTCACTAGCACTCGCTTGGCTGGCGACTAATAATCCTAGGCCGAGTAGGCTAGCGCTAGTCATGTTACGGAAAGTGGTGCTTTTCGCTTTCATCTGATACTTCCTTATTTTGAACAAGGGTAGCCGAACCATTTTGGCTCGACCGTGCGCTTACCAGCATAGGTAATCTTTATTAAATGGGAATGAATTCGGTATGTAAATTATGTATATGCAACTTTCGGCTGAAAGCTGCATCGTGTTGTTAGCAGTGAAATATTGCAGATTCTAGATTCTAGACGCTAGGTTTGACAGTTCGTGGCGGTAGGGAATAGCGCGCTGGGCGCCTTCTCGGGTAACGGTAATCGCCGATGCCGCATTGGCAAAGCCGACGGCGGCGGCAATCGATAGGCCTTCACTTAAGCCGACAACCAGCGCACCGTTGAAGGTATCGCCGGCGGCGACCGTGTCTATGGCTTGCACTTCAAGCGCGGGGATTAGCCCGGTAAAGCCTGGGCTGCTAATAAATGCGCCCTTGCTGCCTAAGGTAATCACCACAGTCGTCACGCCCTGTTGATGTAGCCATTGGGCGGCGAGTTCGGCATCTTCTTCATTATTGACCTCTATGCCCGATAACGCTTCGGCTTCGGTTTCATTGGGAGTAATAATATCCACCCACTTGAGGTAATCCAGCTCCTGAGTGGCCGCCGGTGCGGGATTAAGCACGGTTGTGATACCAAGGCGTTTGGCCATTTGCAGCGCATGGTTGACTGTCTCAGTTGGTGTTTCGAGTTGGATCAGCAAAAACTGTGCATTGGCAAACAGAGCGTAATGTTTTTCTAACTCGGCAGGCGTGAGATGGGCATTGGCACCTGCGGCGATCCCGATGGCATTTTCACCATTCTCGGCGACAAAAATCATCGCCGTACCTGTACTCATATTGGCGACTTGAGTGATGCCATCGGCTGGAATTCCATCCTTGAGCCAGCTACTGCGCATTTCATTACCGATACCGTCTTGGCCTAAATGGCAAATAAAATCCACGCGAGAAGCGGGAAGACACAGGCGGGCGCAGGCGACAGCCTGATTGGCACCCTTGCCACCATGTTCTAACCGATAGCTTCGGCTTTTTAAGGTTTGTCCGGGAACGGGCAAATACTCAAAATTCATCACATGATCGGCATTCGCACTGCCTATAACGAGAATATGGCTCATGGAAGGTTCACCTTAGTGTCATCTGCGGTTGAGATACGTTGGCGTGTAGGCGGCTAAGCTGTCAACCAACAAGTCAACAAAGCCTTGTCTATTGAGTCCAAGCAGCACAGTCGCATTAGCGGGTTTGCCCGTAAGTTGATAGCGATCGACGACCGTCATCCCCAGCGTTAACTCGCTCTGGGTCTCAATCCCTACCCAGCAATCTTGGGCTTCAAACAGTTCAGGTTTGAGTAGCCAAGCAATAGTGCAAGGGTCGTGCAGCGGTGCACCTATAAATCCCCATTTGGGGGCCCTATGGTAAATCATAAAGAAATCCAGCAATTCGGCGACACACTTAGCCACTGGGTTGGGAATAGCGCGAATACGCTCGATATCTTCATCCATGATTTGCGCTTGATGGGTGACATCGAGACCGCACATGGTAATAGGTATGCCGGATTTAAACACGATATCGGCGGCTTCTGGGTCGACAAAAATATTAAACTCGGCGGCAGGTGTCCAATTGCCGACACCGGCTGCGCCGCCCATCAGTACAATTCGCTCGATGTTGGCGTGTAATGCGTGGTGGCTTGCAAGTAAGAGCGCGATATTGGTGAGCGGCCCCGTGGGGACCAGTGTCACAGGTTTATCGCTTTGGCGAATTTGCTGCGCCATCAACTCGACGGCATTGAGTGTTTGTGGCTGAAAACTGGGTTGTGGTAGTGCAGGGCCATCGAGCCCGGTTTCACCGTGGACATTGTCGGCAATCATTAATTCCCGAGCTAATGGCTTGGCTGCGCCGCCCGCGACAGGAATATCACTGCGATTTAATAGGGTTAAGATCCGCAGGGCATTATTGAGGGTTTTATCCGGCGTTTGGTTACCGGCGCTAGTGGTCACGGCCAGTGGCATCAGTTCTGGATGGGCGAGGGCTAAAATGAGCGCGATAGCATCGTCATGGCCGGGATCGCAATCCAGAATAATAGGACGAGTCATACTGTTACTCCTTTAAACAGCTAGGATGGCGGCTTAGAATAGCACGCTGGCTATCGGCTGCTAGCCTACGCTTGGTTTTGAGGGCAAAGTGTGAGCTTTTTCTGATTTTTATCAATAGGCTGCTACAATAGCTCCGCTTAAGTTGTTGCTAAGATAAGTGTTCAGCAACGACTGTTTTCAACAATTATCGTTTTCAGCAATGACAGGGAAATAAGTTATGCAGCCTTATTCAATTCCTCGCCCTTTGGCACCAATTCCTCGCCCTTTAGCATTCGTGGCGGCGTTAATCGCCCTGCAATTAACGGCCTGTAGTCAGCCTAAACCCTTAACCGTATTCGAAAATGATAAGGGATCCTTATTGCAGTTTGATAACGGCAAACTGATCCAATTTAAGGAAAATCCGAGCCCACAGTATCGCCATATTCCCTGTGATTTACCCGCAGTCGAGACTGTAGTTACAAACAGTTCCGCCTTTGCGGCGTTAACGCCATCCGGAGAGGTGATCACTTGGGGCGACAGTTATGCTGGCGGTGATAGCCGCGAGGTGACGCAGCAGCTTAAGCAAGTTAAGCAAATTGTCCCGGTTAAGGACGGGTTTGCCGCGCTGCGTCAGGATGGCACTGTGGTGTACTGGGGCAATGCTGGGAAATTTAGCCTAGATAAAGCTCTGCAAGAGCGAATGACCAATATTACCAAACTATTTGCTAACCAGGAGGCCATTGCCGCCCTCGATGCTAACGGCAAGGTGCACACTTGGGGTTATGGCCCCTACGGCGGCAATAGCTTGCATGTGCAGGACCAATTGGTGGATGTGGTCGATATCTTCGCTAGGGGGCGCAGTTTTGTCGCCCTCAAAAAAGAGGGGAGCGCCGTGATTTGGGGGCAGGTTGAAGGCTCGACCAATATGAAGAAGTTGCTCCCGCAGCTCAAGGATGTGGTGCAGATCGAATATTTCCAAAACACCTATGCCGCCTTAAAAAAGGACGGCACTGTGGTGAGTTGGGGTTGGCGCAGTGATGCTTATCCGATCCGCAGCGCCTTAAAGGATGTGGCGAGTATTACTGCAAACAATTGTGCCTTCGCGATTTTAAGCCCCAAGGGAGATGCGCATTTTTGGGGCGATGGTATTAACTGTGGTGTCGATTGGATTAAAAAAACCGATATCACAGGGGTAAAGGAGATTATCAGCATTGGCTCAGGATTTTTATTACTGCGCGATAAAACCGTGCCGCAAATTGTGGCCGACGACACTGACTACGCTTATATGTTTGGCTTTCACTATGCCCAAGCAATCCTTGATAAATATTGGCAGGAAGGCAGCGTAATTACTCGAGGGCCAGCCTCCTTTGTGTTTACGCGTCCCGATGGCAAAGTGGTGCCCGTCGGTTATCGAGCAAACCGTGAAAATGTGGAGCAGTTGATTGCACGTATTCCGCGCCTCACTTGGTTAGGTCGCGGAGATGAGGGTTATGTTGGCATCAGTGAAAAGAGCGAATGGGTCTCTTGGTCGATGGATCTGGCGATGTTCGATAAGTCACCCGTACAACCTGCGGACTCCTTAGTGATTAAGCCGCTGGATTTTTCCCCCGCTGCCCAGTGTGAAACCCCAGAGCAACGTCAGGCGATTTTGAGCAAGGAAAGGCCACAGCGCAAAGTGACTTGGTCATTTGATTAAGGCATATTGTAGCTGGGCAAATTTACCGTCACCGCGTGGGTAAATGGCATATTCCCCTATTATTACTGGTGTCGCGGTGATTATTGCTGTTAAAGTTGTATTTAACCTGTGTTTTAACTATTTTCCCGTTAGATTCTTGGCTAGAATGCAGGGTGTCTTCTATTCAATTTCATAATTCGCTTAGGTTTAGCGATACAAGGATGATAAATATGAAATTAGCATTGAGTGCTCGGGTAGGTGTAATTCAAGGCATA
This sequence comes from Shewanella sp. CG12_big_fil_rev_8_21_14_0_65_47_15, assembly GCF_002783505.1. Taxonomy (GTDB): domain Bacteria; phylum Pseudomonadota; class Gammaproteobacteria; order Enterobacterales; family Shewanellaceae; genus Shewanella. Next base: position 234,534 of record NZ_PFGL01000019.1, on the reverse strand, counting down.
AGTGTATTGCTGCTCTGTGGTTTAATGGGATCTGAGTCCGTACAAGCGACCTTAGATAAGCCCAGAGGCGAGGATTATGCCTCCCACAGCCACGTATTGCCGGTATTTGGTCAGCAGTTAGGATTTAATCTCCCCAGTGGTTGGAAGCAAGCCCACCATGAAGAGCGTGATGGCGTGTTTATGGCGGAATTTGTGCCTGAGCTGGAAGCGCTCAACCAATGGAGCACGCTGTTTTGTGTGCAGGGCTTTAAGGGCATGGCCGAAAGCGCCAGCCCCAAGCAGTTTTTAGATGCGATGGCCGAGGCTTATCAAGCCACCTGTGACGGTGAGGTGGTTTATCAAAAACTGGGTGATACTCAAGTGGATGGTCACGAAGGCTTTCAGGCCATTCTCGGGTGCACCACAATGCCGCATGTCCATGGCGCGACCCAGTTTAATCCGAGTGCCTTTACCTCAAATCCCCAGGGTGAAATTGGTTATTACACTGTAGTAAGTGGTAACAAAGACTTGTATTTACTGCATAAATCGATGCGTGGCGATGTTTTTTCTGCGGATAAACCACCGTTGCAGGCGGCCAATAGTGCAGACTTTATCTCCACCCTCGGGCCCTTTTCACTGAAGTAGCGGATGGCTTGAGTACGAGAGTCATGGACTTTCATCCGTATAGACGTCTATAATGCGCGCGCTCAGTACCTAATGGTGCTGAGCAACACCGCTCTTCAAAGTATGCTTATCTAGCTTGATTGGAGAGTGGGAGCAGATTCTTAGTCAACCTTCTGAGGTGCTTGCGTGCTAAGGCCGCGAGATAATCGGGAAGCCAGTGGAATTCTGGCACTGCCCCCGCAACGGTAAAAGGTGAGAAACGGCCGCATTCAATAGCTATGTTCACGATGAACCCAGTATACAGAGTGTGTAAAGGTCAGTTTCGCGTTCGTCCCTAAATAAGGATGGATATAGCCTAAGTCCGGAGACCGGCCCTAAAGGTGTTTTTGAGATTTCGGTGGGCAGATCTCAAAATGCGATAGTAGTGTCCGTATTTATACTGGAGCAACGGTATCGTGGCGCCAATGCCCCGTTTTCCTTCTGGAGTTAAAGGTAAAATGGGAACACATCCAACCAAAATTGCGCTGCTGATCGGCAGCCTCTGCAGTTTTTCTATTATCGCGCCCGCCGTGGCCGCCGATGAAACTCGCGCCGCTAACGTCGATGAGCATATTGTCGTGATTGGTCGCGCTGATAAGACCCCCTTAAATATTGCCGCCAATGTGAATGTGATTGATGCCGCCGCGATTGAAATGAGTGGCGCCACCAGTGTGACCGATGTTTTACGTGGTCAAAGCGGGATCCAAATTTCCGATAATAATATCGGCACTAGCTTTGCGATGCGTGGTTTTAGTGCTAGCACTGCCGTTAATAACACCTTGATTTTGCTCGATGGTCGCCGTTTAAATAATATCGATATCGCCGCCCCTAGCCTGAATGCGATCCCCTTAAATCTTGTTGAACGTATCGAGATTTTATCCGGCAGTGCGGGTGTGCTCTACGGCGATCAGGCTGTGGGTGGGGTGATCAACATTGTGACTAAATCACCTGAGAATACCGGCGGCAGTGTGCAATTATCCGGTGGTAGCTTTGATACCTACGAAGGCCGCGGCGATGTGTCCGGCGCTTTCAACAAGGATTGGCGTTATTTCTTGACCGGTAGCTACAACCAAGGTGACAACTATCGCCAGCATAATGCCAACGAAACGGGTTCAATTTTAGGACGCATTCAATATAAAACCGCGACTGACTCGTTTTTTGTTGAAACCAGCTATTACGACGATGACCGTGAAAATCCGGGCTCACTGACAGTCGATCAATTCAAACAAGACCCACGTCAGTCTTCCAAGAAAAGCGAATATGTCCATGAGATGACGACTGCGGCGCGCAGCGGTTATCAGCATCAGCTTAACCAGAACTGGGCGTTAGCGGCGGATCTGGATTACAGCGATACCTTAGTCAGTTCGCTTAATTGGGGGGCGGGTAGCCATAACACTCGCTCGCTGTTGATGTTTAGTCCCAAAGCTTTAGCTAATTACAACACTCGCCAAGGCGAGCTAAACCTAGTGACAGGGCTAGATATCAGTCGTGGTAAGGCCGATTACGATTCTATGGCACGTAGCAACGTGCAGGACATGCAGAGTGCTTACCTGCAAGCCACAGTGCCATTAAGCCATACCTTAAGTTATGTGGTGGGCGGACGTTATGCGCGGGTGACCGACGAGTTAGTCGATGGCAATGTCTATCCTAATGGCATAGATCTAGATGAAGACGCCACCGCATTCGAGTTTGGCCTAAACTATCGCCCGAGCGCGGAGCACAGGTTTTATCTGCGCGGCGATGAAAACTTCCGTTTTGCTAAGGTCGATGAGCAGGCCTACACATCGAAGGATGTTTTTGGCCTAAAGCCGCAGACGGGCCGCTCCTATGAGGCGGGTTGGGATTGGACGGCCGCGAGCCAAAGCCTGCGCGTGAGCTTATATCGCCTCGATTTAGAAGATGAAATAGTCTTCGATCCGAGCGCCGAAAAGCCTGAACTTGGCAGTTTCCAAGGGGCGAACGTGAATGCCGATGCCTCACGCCGTTATGGTGCGAGCGCCGATTGGGATTGGCAGGTGACTCAAGCGCTTCAGTTAGGGCTGGAATATAACTATATCGATGCCGAATTTACCGACGGGGTGAATGAGGGCAAAGCGCTGTCTTGGGTGGCGGAGCATACGGGACGCGGTTATGTCAGTATGGATTTTGCCGAGCATTTCCAAGTGTTTGCCGAAGCTATCTACACCGGCGAGCGTTTTGTCGAAGGCGATAACGGCAATGAAGGCGATAAACTGCCGAGCTATGTGCTAGGTAATCTTGCCCTTAACTATAACCGTGATGCTTGGCTTGCAAGCCTGCGTATCGATAACCTATTCGATAAGGATTATGTCAGTGCCGGCTATTATGCTGGTGGAATATATGATGGCTATTATTCTGGCCGAGGCCGTGATATTCGCTTTACGGTAGGTTACCGTTTCTAAGCTTGAGACTGATATTTAACCTTTGAAAGCCAGACTGAGTCTGGCTTTGTTATTTCTGGTGCCTGCCACAGAGAAAAATCAACATTCAGGGTGTATTTTTTGTCACTTAACCCTATATTTATGAGGGGAAAGCCACAGCTTGTGCTGTGAATCCCCCGCTCTTAAGGATTGTCACAACTATTCTGCGACTTAGGGCTGAAATTCTTTGTAGTTTGGGTATGATGTGAGCGGTGTTCTAATCATCTTATAGCTAATTAACAGGTGTAAAGTGTCTTATGACAGATCTTGAGCAACAGGTTTTTACTCAAGTGAGAGCCATCATAGCGAATGAAGAGCAAGTGATTGGTCGTCGTGGAATTTTGATCCCACTCAAAAAGGCGATCCTTGCCGAAGGCGATATTCGTAATGTGATCGATATTGTGTCGAGCGATCCCGCATTGTCGGCGCATATGTTGATGCGTAGCAATTCGGCTCAGGCCTCAGGCGTAGTGAACCCTAAATCACGTTCCTTAAAAGATGCCTTAATCCGTTTAGGCCAAGTGAATATTTATCGTTATGCCTTTACCTTCTATTTGAAAGAACGCCTCGATGAATTACCCCAACCCTATAAAAAATTGGTGCAAGGTTATTGGAAATTAACCGAAAATATTGCCGCCGATGCGGTCGATAGTTTAGTTGATATGCAGGGTATGGATGTCGATCCCGATGAAGTGCAAACCTTAGCACTCTTTAGCGTGTTCGGCCAAATGATTGCCTTAACGGCCTTTGCCTATCTGAATGCCAGTTCGGAGGAGTCGTTCCCGTTAAGTGTGATTAAGTCTTTGATTGATAATCAGCAGCAAACCTTAACCATAGAGGCTTTTGAGGCCTTAGATTTAGATCAGGATCTGCGCCAAGAGTTTATGATCGCCCATAATCTGCGCCAGACCCGCAATCCTAATTCGCCGGGGTTAATACTGCGCCGTGTATTGTCAATGCGCGGTTTATTGCTTAATCCGCTGTAAGTTCTTCTGATAAAAACAAAGCCTGCGATTGCAGGCTTTTTTATCAGAATGTCAAAAACTTAATTGGACTTTTGCTGGCGAGCTAAGCCTTCACTCGCAACTAGTTGCAGCCAGTTTTGCACTAGGTTGGAATTGGCACTGTTGCGACGATAGGCGCCAAATAAGGGGCGCTTTAAGCCTTCTTGCCCGAGTTTTACCGCGGTGAGGCTTAAGCCATGCCCTTCATTTATCGACCAATTAGGCAGTGCGGCGATACCGTCCTTACAGGCGATACGTTGCAGTAACATCATGGTCAAGTCACAGGTTTTTTGCTCTCCGGCTTCTACACCTGCGGGTTCTAAGAAGTGGCGGTAAATATCTAAACGCGCCAAGGGCACCGGGTAGCTGATAATGGGTAAACGCGCTAACTGCTTGGGCGTGACATAGGCTTCTTTGGCTAAGGGATGATCCTTGGCAACCACTAACTTCACTTCAAAATCAAACAAATGCTGATAGGCGAGCGAATGCCCCGGCACGGGATCTGAGGTGAGCACTATATCGAGTTCGCCCATCTCTAAGGCATTGAGCGAATCGAACAGATGACGGCTTGACAGATCTAACTCGGCCTGCGGATGATCTTGCCTAAATTGCTCCATCACTGGCATTAACCAGCGAAAACAGCTGTGACATTCAATCCCCACTCTGAGTTGATTGGTTTCTGTCTCCAGGCCATTTTTCAGATCCGTTTCGGTTTCTAACACCTTAGGCAGGATCTCTTCGGCGAGGTGTAACAGCCTCGCGCCTTCCTGGGTAAAGGAGAGGGGTTTGCTTTTACGCACAAAAATAGGCGAGTTGATTCGTTGCTCTAACTCCTTAATTTGATGGGAGAGAGCCGATTGAGTGACAAAACGTTTTTTGGCTGCGCCCGCTAAGCTGCCACTTTCCTTCAGGGCCATTAAGGTTCGCAGATGTCTTAGTTCGATCATGATCACTCCAAGTGAATTTCGCTCATGTTGTGCTTGAAATCAATTCGGTTGCTGGCATAGAGACTATCACAATAAACTTCTAGACGTCCAGACGCCCATTGTGATTTGTCCAGACTTAAATGCGAAAAGTTGCCCAGAAAACACTATCTGGTGGGTGCTAGTGCCGAATATGGCTTATCTCAAATAAAGGAAGATATGGTATGCAATTAAACAGTCTTGGTTTTCCCCGTATCGGGCGTCGTCGTGAACTGAAATTTGCCCTTGAAAAATACTGGCGTGGTGAGAGCACTCAAGCCGAGCTGCATGAGGTGGCCAAGGAGTTGCGTCGTACCCATTGGCAATGGCAAGTGGCCGCAGGTATTGAGCAGGTGCCAGTTGGGGATTTTGCCTTTTACGATCAAGTGTTGACCCTGAGTGCGACCCTGAATGCTATTCCTGATCGTCACCGTGGTGAGGGCGATGTCGACCTTGATACCTTATTCCGCGTTGCCCGTGGCCGTGCGCCAAGTGGCACCGATGCGCCAGCCTCGGAAATGACTAAGTATTTCAACACCAACTATCACTACTTAGTGCCAGAGCTTAAGCAAGACCAAGTGTTCTCTATCGCCTATGAGCAGTTCTTTGATGAAGTCAGCGAGGCGCAGGCGCTGGGTTATCGGGCCAAACCCGTATTGTTAGGCCCTGTGAGTTACTTGTATCTGGCCAAAACCGTGGGTCAGGATTTCGATAAACTCAGCCTATTGCCTAATCTGTTAAAAGCCTATGCCGAGATTCTTGCGCGTTTTGCCGCGCAGGGCGTGACTTGGGTGCAACTTGAAGAGCCGATTCTGGCACTCGAATTAGCCGCCGATTGGCAAGCGGCGATTAGCAAAGCTTATCAGTCACTTAAAGCGACTCAAGTGAAGATTCTACTCACGAGTTACTATGGCAGCATCAGCCATCATCAGGCGCTGGTATCCGCTCTACCGGTTGCGGGTCTGCATTTAGATTTAGTAACTGCACCCGAGCAATTGGCCTTGTTTGCCAATGCCTTAAGGCAAGATCAAATACTGTCCGTCGGTGTGGTCAATGGTCGCAATGTGTGGGCGGCGGAGGTGGATCAAATCGTTGAGCGTATCGGCAGTGTCGCTAGAGACTTATGCTCACAAGACGGATCGCGCCTATGGATTGGCACCTCATGCTCACTGCTTCACAGCCCTGTGGATTTAGAGGTGGAGACAACGCTCGCTCCGGCGCTGCGCCAGCAGCTCGCGTTTGCTAAGCAAAAGCTGCTAGAACTGGCCAATGTGCGTCAATTATTGCAGGCCCCTGAGTCTGTTGCGGCCAAAGCGATAGTGCAAACCTGTGTGGCTCGCCGTGAGGCCAAGGCGCTGGCGGCGGATAACAAGGTGATTGCCCGTGTTGCCGCGCTGACTCCAGTGGATTATGAGCGTGTGAGCGAATTTACTGAGCGCCAAGCGGTGCAGCAGCGCAAATATCGTTTGCCATTGCTGCCGACCACGACCATTGGTTCGTTTCCGCAAACGCCAGCTATCCGTGGCTTACGTAGCCGCTGGCGCAAAGGTGAACTTAACGATGCCCAATATACCGAGCAGTTGCAGCAAGTGACCCGGGATACCATAGACCGTCAGCTTAAACTCGGTATCGATGTACTAGTGCACGGTGAGGCCGAACGTAATGACATGGTGGAATACTTCGGCGAGCAGCTCGAAGGCGTGGGCTTTACCAAAAATGGTTGGGTGCAGAGTTATGGTTCTCGCTGCGTTAAGCCACCATTGATTTATGGTGATGTGAGCCGCCCGAAAGCCATGACGGTTGATTGGGCCGAATTCGCCCAGAGCCTGACGGACAAACCCGTCAAAGGTATGTTAACGGGTCCGGTGACGATTCTGCATTGGTCATTCGCCCGTGAAGATATCGGCCGCGATACCATAGCTACCCAATTAGCGCTGGCAATTCGTGATGAAGTGGTGGATTTACAGAATGCGGGCATTGGTATTATTCAAATCGATGAACCCGCCTTCCGTGAAGGGTTGCCATTAAAACAAAGCGAGTGGCAAGCGTACTTAAACTGGGCAGTGAATGCCTTTAAACTGAGTGCGGCGGGTGTTGTGGATGAAACCCAAATCCACACCCATATGTGCTACAGCGAGTTTAACGACACGATTGCGGCCATTGCCGCCATGGATGCGGATGTGATCACCATTGAGACCTCGCGTTCACGGATGGAACTGCTCAATGCCTTTGAAGATTTTGAATATCCAAATGAAATTGGCCCAGGCGTTTACGATATCCACTCGCCAAATACGCCAAGTGTTGAGGCCATGGTGCAGCTTATCGAAAAAGCCGCGCAAAAAGTGCCAGTGCGTCAGCTATGGGTTAACCCCGACTGTGGCCTTAAGACCCGCACTTGGGATGAGGTAGAACCCGCATTGAAAAACATGGTCGATGCTACCCGCGAACTGCGCCGTCGCTTAGGCTAATCAATAGGTTAATATTCAGATGGTAAGCTTGGTTTGATGACATCAGTAACGTATGCCGATCAGGCATACGTTTTTTGAGTTGATCCACTCTATATATCTAAACTACCTAAACATTCAGGATGTTGCGGAAATTTAATGCACTTTAGGCAAGGCGGCTATTTTACTTTACTCACGAAAAAAATTTATCTCATCTCCTTTCATTATCTGATTTGTCTACTAGGCTATTGGATGCAAGGACGCAAAACTTGCATCACGCTTGCTTGACCGCTGAGTGTGGTCAAGTAATAAATGTTTGATTAAGGAGAATTAACATGAGTGAAATCATAGATGTCATCATAAATGTCGATACTGATAACTTGATGAAAGCATACCCAAACCCAAGCACTAACCCCTCGGCCCCCACGGCAGTAGGCCATAATTTTGCTTATATGATAGCCCCTACAGCGTATGTTAAAAGCGGTCAGGCCACGGGGGATCTTTCTCTCTCTGCGGATGTCGGTGATACCATTCGCTGGCGTATGAACTCCATGTCTGGCAATACCAGTTACTCTGCCGACCTCATGAATTTACAACGCTTCAGCGGTTCGCAAGTGACATCGGCGGTAGAGGGGCGATTGAGTGAGCCCCAAACACCGATTCCCGAAGGTGCGCTGGGTAATATTTTGCTACCTCCTACATACATATGCACACCTCAGTATGATTTCTACCTATCGGCCGATGTGGTGACCTCTGGAACTGAGAATTACAACGTGTCCTTTGCTGTGCTTTACTACCATAGCGGTAGCTTAAATACCTTAGGTTACTTCGTCTGGGATCCAACAATCACAGCCTCATAAGCCTGTTATTGTATGAAAACTTGCGCTCCCCATCATGGGGAGCGCATTTTTTATGCGTTGATTTATGTATCCCTTGGTAATCTCTTCTTTGTTTAAAGGAACAATTAATTATTCGATTAATTAAACACCATCTCGGGCACATGCTCAGGCACCACAAGTTCACCTGCGGTGAGTTTAATGATCTCCTCTACACTCACGCCGGGCGCGCGTTCGAGCAGATGAAATTTTCCCGTTTTAATCTCGATAAAGGCTAGATCCGTCAGCACTTTTTTAATGCAGCCCTTACCCGTTAACGGCAGGGTACACTCGGTTAATAGCTTAGACTCACCGTGTTTTGAGGCATGGGTCATAGTGACGATAATATTGTCGGCACCGGCGACAAGATCCATGGCACCGCCCATGCCCTTAATCAGTTTTCCCGGGATCATATAGGAGGCGATATTGCCCTGAGTGTCGACCTCAAAGGCGCCTAATACGGTCAAATCCACATGGCCGCCGCGGATCATCGCAAAGGATTCGGCGGAGTCGAATACCGCCGCCCCCGTCGCCATAGTCACGGTTTGTTTACCGGCATTGATTAAGTCGGCATCGACCTCTTCCATCGTCGGAAAAGGTCCCATCCCTAGGAGGCCGTTTTCCGATTGCAGCATCACTTCAATGCCTTCGGGAATGTAGTTGGCCACCAGTGTGGGGATGCCGATGCCAAGATTCACGTAGTAGCCATCCTTGAGTTCTTGGGCGACGCGCTGGGCGAGTTGTTCTCTTGAAAGTGCCATAACCAAATCCTATTTGCTGGAGGAAGGGCGGGTAGTCAGTTGCTCGATACGTTTCTCGAAGCTGCCTTGGATAAGGCGGTCGACATAGATACCGGGCGTATGGATTTCATCGGGATCTAATTGACCCGGCTCGACAATTTCCTCCACTTCCACCACAGTTATCTTGCCCGCGGTGGCGGCAAGTGGGTTGAAGTTTCGAGCCGTTTTTCTAAAGACTAAATTGCCGAAGGTGTCGGCCTTCCAGGCTTTGACTAGGGCAAAGTCGCCTGTAATGGATTCTTCGAGGATGTAATGGCGGTCATTAAATTCTTTGACTTCCTTGCCAATCGCCACATCCGTGCCATAGCCGGTGGCGGTATAAAAAGCCGGAATACCTGCACCCGCCGCGCGCATTTTTTCCGCTAGTGTGCCCTGTGGCGTGAGTTCCACTTCCAGTTCGCCAGACATCATCTGCGCCTCGAAGTTGGCATTCTCACCCACGTAGGAGGCGATCATTTTTTTGATCTGTTTATCGAGCAGTAAGATCCCAAGCCCGTATTCCGTGGTGCCGCAGTTATTGGAGACGACGGTTAGGTTTTTGGTGCCCTTGTGTTTGATTTCTTTGATTAGATTTTCAGGAATACCGCAAAGGCCAAAGCCGCCCGCAATCACAGTCATCCCATCTTCGAGTCCCGCTAACGCATCGCTGTAGCTGGTAACCACCTTATTCAATCCAGACATGGAGTGCTCTCTTACGCTTGCTGAAAGTGTGGCGCTTACTATTACCCAATTTTTCGGGCGCTCCTATGGTACTAAGGTGCCAAATAAAACTGCGGCCAATTGCCATATTCTAATGGCATTGAGTCTGGGGCATTAAGGATATGCGCCTCGCCATGCCTGTGTTCAAGGCATGGATAAAGGACAGCGACTGGATTTTAAAGCATCGGGAGACAAGCAATATGGCGGTTGAACACTCAGGGTTAAAGGGTAAAGTGGGGCTGATCACCGGCTCCACCAGTGGCATTGGCTTAGCGACGGCCCATGTGTTGGCGGAGCAAGGTTGTCATCTGATCCTGCATGGCTTAATGCCAGAGGCTGAGGGACAACGTCTCGCGGCTGAGTTTGTTAAGCAATATCACATTCACACCTTCTTCAGTAATGCCGATCTGCGGGATCCTGAGAGCATCCATGCTTTTATGGATGCGGGGGTTAAGGCATTGGGCAGTATTGATATTTTGGTGAATAACGCCGGCATCCAGCACACCGAAAATGTCGCTCATTTCCCTATTGATAAATGGAACGACATTATTGCCATTAACCTGTCCTCCGCGTTTCATACCATTCAACAAGCCGTGCCTGCGATGGCCGAAAAGCGTTGGGGCCGGATTATCAATATCGCCTCGGTGCATGGTTTAGTGGCTTCGGTTAACAAAGCGGCCTATTGTGCGGCCAAGCATGGGATCGTCGGCTTAACCAAAGTGGTCGCTATCGAATGCGCCGAGCAGGGGATTACTGTCAATGCTATTTGCCCTGGGTGGGTGGATACGCCGCTGATCAACAAGCAGATTGAAGCCATCGCCAGCAATAAGGGCTTAAGTTACGACGAGGCTAAATATCAGTTAGTGACAGCCAAACAACCTTTGCCTGAGATGCTCGATCCGCGGCAGATTGGCGAGTTTGTGCTGTTTCTATGTAGCAATGCGGCGCGGGGCATTACGGGCGCATCGCTGGCAATGGACGGAGCTTGGACGGCGCAATAATATTGCCACCAGTGGGTTAGCTTTATATTAGCTTCTACTTCTAAAGACCCATATCCGTTTTTTGGGGATTCACCTAGGGTTAGTTTGATGTCTATTTTCAAACAAAAACAACCTTAAAGGTGATAACAATGAAATGGAACAAATCGTGTCTCGTCGCCCAATTTCTACTCCTTGTGATTGGGCTTTTTTCCTCCCTGACGTACGCCGGAAGTTGGCAACAAAATGTGGCCATTGGTGGTTTCAATAATGTGCATATCTATACCCCAGATACCGAGTCTAAGGTGGGCGATGGCAAAGCATTGATGTTAGTGCTGCATGGTTGCGTGCAACCCATCAACAATTATCTGACGGCAAACCTTGAACAGGCCGCCGAAGCCCATGGTATGGTGATCGCCGTACCCGATGCGATGAATAAGGCGGGCTATAGCTGTTGGTCCTATTGGCAGGGCACCATTAATCGGACATCGGGGGATTATAAAAATCTGATTAATTTGGCTAATGCGCTCTCTGGCGATCCCAGTCGTCATATCGACCCGACTCAGGTCTATATTGCGGGTCTCTCCTCGGGAGCGGCAATGGCGATGCAAACTGCCTGCGTGGCGCCCGATGTGTTTGCTGGGGTGGCATCGAGCGCGGGCCCAAGCATAGGGACGAGTTCGAATGGGGCGATCTCAACCTGTGAAACCGTATCTACATCGACCTTTAAATCACGCTGCGAATCCTATGCGGGCAGCTATAGGAGTCATTTTGCAACTCAGTTAGCCGTGATTGGCCATGGTAAGGCCGATACCACGGTCAACACTTGCTATAACCAGCAGAATGCCGATGGTTTTGCCACTGTCTATGGGGTGACTAAGTTAAGCGGCACCAATGCCTTGTCCGAGGGGGCGGGACACACGGCATCGGAAACCCTGTGGAGCAACAAACGTGTGGCTATGTTGTGGTTCGACGGCCTAGATCATTCATGGTCTGGAGGAACGGGCGCGTCGGGGGATTATGTGGCCGACGATAGCATTAACTTTGCCACTTATCTGGGGGAATTCTTCGCCGACAACAACATGAGGGTGAACCGCAATGCCTTGCCAACCCTAGCCAATGTGGCTGGCGTGGATAGCGCAGGCGTGCTGGCGATATCTGGGGTTGCCAGCGATAGCGACGGCAGTGTGGCACAGGTCACTGTGGGTATTTATTTGCTCGATGGTGCGGCTCAAACCTTTATCGGCAGCGTGAATACCACAAGCTTAGGTAGCGACGGCAGTTTTCAGTTATCGAGCCAAAGTTTAAGTGATGGTCTGTACAAGGTTGTCGTACAGGCGAGTGATGATCTGGCGGCAGTGAGTGTGCCTTTGGAACTGACGGTGCGTGTCGGCCCTGAGCCAGCCAATGTGGCGCCGCAGCTGAGTAATATTCAGGTGAGTGTCTCTGGCCAATGCGCGTCGGTGACGGGCTCGGTTGTCGATGCAAACCAAAATTTAGCCTCGGTGACCGTTGGTTTTAGTTCTGGTCAGCAAGTCAGCGCGAGCATTAATGGCACTCAATATTCGGCGCAGGGCTGCAGTTTACCGGGTGGTGCAAACCTTGCGACCGTGGTTGCTATGGATAGCACGCAACTCTCCAGCCAAGATAGCATTAACTTTACTATCGATGCGGGCGTGACGGGGGATTACAACACCCACATTAATCTTGGTCATATCACTTGGGGCGTGGGTTATTCAGCCTGTTATCTCGCCTTTGGTACGGGTCAATTCACTATGCGTGAATATGCGGTGGGCACATCCCAATGTCAGTGGGTGGCCGATGGTAATACAAGCTGTGCAGGGCCGCAGCAGGCGTGCTCTGGTAGTTCTGGCGGAACAACCGAGCCTGTAGATGCCGACAATGATGGTATTAACGACAGTGTCGATAACTGCCCAAATGTGGCCAATGCGGATCAGGCCGATAACGATGGTGATGGTATAGGTAATGCCTGCGATACCACACCGAATGGCGACACTTACACATGTACCCAAGTGACTGCAAGTAACTATGCCCATGTGGTTGCCGGCCGAGCAACAGCCAGTGGTGGTTATGCCTACGCTCTGGGTTCCGGCCAATTAATGGGACTCTATAACACTTTCTATAGCAGTGTGCTTGCCAATACCGCGGCGAATTACTATGTCGTTGGCAGTTGTCCTAATTAGGTTACCCGTTAGTGGGGCAAGTGAGTTTAGTCATACCGTTTTATCAGGCTTGAATGACAAAACGAACTCGATAGTGGTAAGCCCCTAGAACAGTATTATTAATCAAAAAAATAAAGCACCTACGGGGAAGTATTTTGCAGTAGGTGCTTTGATAGAGGGTAAGTGTGTTAGCGAGTGAACTATTTAGCTGTGACGGGAATAGACTCTGCTAAAAACATAGCAATCATCCGATAGGTTGCCAGACATTCTTCAGTCACTAAATCCTGCAGTAGCATATAGGCGTGGATCATATTCTCAAATTGATGGTGCAGAACCTGCACACCTGCGGCGCTTAAGGCATTAGCATAGGCAATACCTTCATCACGCAGCGGATCGCAGCCTGCGGTAACAATCAAGGTACTCGGCAGCTTTGCGTTTATTTCGCCATGCAATGGTGAGGCCGCTTTAACTAGCTTGGCATCATTGGCCGCCGCTTGAAAATACTGCTCGAAGTACCATTGTACCCTTGGGGTTTCGAGTAAAAAGCCTGCGCCATTACTCTGGTAGGAGGCGCTTGCCATAGTGTAATCCACACTCGGGTAAACCAAGATTTGCTTGGCTATCTTAAGTGTGCTGTCCGTTAAGCTACGTTGGCTGAGACTGGTGCACAGCGCGCCGCCGGCACTGTCTCCCATAATGTTTACACCTTCCTGATACTGTACCCCATCGAGCACGCTTTGATAGTGACGCAGGGCATATTCGCAGTCCTCAAGCCCAGCAGGATAGGGATATTCGGGCGCGAGGCGATATTCCACGCTAATCACGACACACTGGCCGATACTGGCAAGGTGTCGACAGATAGGATCATAGAGTTCTACGCTGCCGCACATATGGCCGCCGCCGTGAAGATGTAACACCACGGGCAGGGCTTGTGTTGGCGCCGGGCTATAGACACGGCAGCCGATTTCCCTATCGCCAAGTTGCCAGGCTTTATCGGCAATATAACTTACTTCTGGTTTGGCACTCATCAGCGCGGCGAGCTTATTCAGATTCTCCCGCAGCAACTGCGGGCTATATTGAATATTTTGCTGTTTAGCGAGGGCGATGTTTTGGTTCGCTAACGTCAGAAAATCCGTCAGTTTTGCTGAAGCGGTACCGCGGGGGGAGACTTGCATGCTTACTCCTTAGCTTGTCCAGTTTCTGGGAGGAAATAGCTGCCAACAAACACTGTGGCGCTTAACAGGGTGATCAACACAAAGGAGGCGAAGTAACTGCCTTGGTTAATATCCACGAGCTTGCCAAACAGCCACAGCACTAAGGTGGAGATCAAATAGCTGATTGACCAAAACAAACTGAAAATCACCGTGATTTTTTGACTCGTCATCTTAGGCAATTCATGGGGAATAGAGATGAGGGCGGTCACGGGTAAAAAGATACAAAAGCCCAAGACTATGGCACACAGGGTTTGAAACCAGGATACGCTACCAAAGGATAGCCCTAACACGGTTAAGAAAATTAGCAGGCCGCTTAGGCGAATGATCGGCAGTCGTAGGGGCTGTTTACGGCTGTAGAGAATGCCCGCTATGGTGCCAATAATCCCAAAGCCAATCACCCATTTACTTTGGCTGATACCCGCTTGGGGATAAAAAGTGAATAGGCAAATGTAAAAAGACAATAATCCTGAGTAAGTTAAGGCGTAGGCCCAGTTAAAACTGTCCTTTAAACCATCGAGATAAGTGTAAATGGCTTGCTCATTCGCCTTACTGCTATTGCTGCTTTGAACATGGTCAAACTGCACCAGTAACCACAGTAGGGCCAACACTAGACTGACCAATGAGAAGAGCAACAGGCTTTGCTGCCAGCCGCCACTAATGGCATTGATGCTCGGCATGCCCCACAGCACCATTGCCGTGCCCACATTAAAGGCAACGGCATTTAAGCCATTGATCACCGGGCGCTCTTCGGGGGCGAACCAGTGCATTACAATCGGGTTAAAGTAGACGATCATAAAGGCGCCACCGAGTCCCATTAAGAAACGACTCAGCAGCAGTAATTCATAGTTAGGGGCGTAGGGCGTCATTATGCCAGTCACAATCAGCAATGCCGCGACTAAAAAGGCATACTTAACCCCACACTTTAAGGTGAGATAAGCCGCGCCAAAGGTGCCGACAATTTTCGCTAAGGTTACTGCACCACTGATTAAACTGGCGGAGGCATAGCTCTCGATATGCATCGAAGCCATGATGTGATTCATACTCGCAGTGCCGCCAACCCATGCCATAGCAAATAATACGTAACTGGTAAAAACCAAGCCTTCTACTAGATATTTATGGGTTATTTTTATCGGCATAGTTGTTTAAAACCTCGAGTCAACAATGGGCGTAGGTTAGCCGATGGCGTGGGATAAATAAGTACTACCTTAGTGCACCGCACCGTTATCAAGTATTTAACAATTTGTTTGTCTAGTGTAGTTTGGCAGGGTGGACAAACCATTTTATTGGGGAATATCTTGTTGGCTTGGTTGTCAATTGACACTTGGTGGATCAGCGTTATCTCGATTACTTATTTGGCAGTGCTGTTTATTGTCGCCCAATGGGGGCAGAATCAAGCAAGAGCGCAATGGCATAAAAGACCTTGGGTGTATAGCTTGTCCTTGGGTGTCTGTTGCACCTCATGGGCTTTTTATGGCACGGTTGGGCAGGCGGCTACCACGGGCGCTTGGTTAGCACCCATCTATATAGGTTCGATTATTTGCCTAGTACTGGCGTGGCCCATGCTGATGCGAACCTTGCAGATCATCAAAAGCCAAAACTTGACCTCTATTGCTGACTTTATTGCCTGCCGCTTCGACCGCTCGCCCAAAATCGCCGCCAGTGTCGCCATGGTCTCTTTATTTGGCACTATTCCCTATATCGCGTTGCAGTTAAGGGCCATCAGCACCAGTTTCGATCTGTTAACTGGGACATTCCAATCTGGGATAAGTACCGCTTTTATCGTTACTATCGTATTGATTATTTTTAGTATTCTATTCGGTACTCGCCAGCTTTCGGCGAGTAAGCACAACCAAGGGCTAGTGTTAGCTATTGCCTTTAGTTCTATCGTTAAATTGTTTGCGCTCACCACAGTAGGGATCTTTGCGACTTTCTATGTGTTTGATGGCTTTAGTGATTTACTCACCCAGGGCCAAGATTTACCGCCAAGCAATGGGGGGAATTCGGTCTATTCTGTGTTGTCGCAAATTCTGCTGGGGGCTATTACCATCTATGCCCTACCGCAGGAATTCCACATGATGATGATTGAAAATCACCATGCTAAGGAGTTAAAAGCCGCCCGTTGGATGGTGCCCCTCTATTTGCTGCTGATTAATACCTTTGTATTGCCGATCGCCCTTGCGGGGCAACTGAGTTTCCCCGGTGGCAGTGTCGATGCCGATACCTATGTGCTGACCTTACCGCTGTTTTATCAGCAGGCTTGGTTAGGGGTTCTGGTTTATATCGGTGGGCTGGCTGCGGCAACGGCCATGGTGATTGTGGCCGCGATTGTACTGAGCACTATGATCTCGACCGAAATCCTGACCCCATTACTGCTCAGATTACCTAAGTTCAGCTCGCAGCAAACACCGCAACTCTCTGGAATATTGTTGAATTTAAGGCGGATATCGATAGCGGCCATTCTGCTATCTGCCTTTGCGTTCGAGCGTTATATCGATCAGCAGAATCACCTGGCCAGTATTGGGCTGTTGTCTTTTGTGCTGTTGTCGCAATTTTTCCCCGCTGCGGTTGGCGCGCTTTACTGGCGCAGGGCAACGACCCAAGGCGCATTTTGGGGCATGCTGATGGGCAGTCTCGTCTGGCTGTATACCTTGCTGCTGCCCGCAACCTTCCCCGATGCGGTTTGGGTGACGCAGGGGCTATGGCATATCCCATGGTTAACGCCGACGGCGCTCTTTGGTCTGAGTGGACTGGATAATATCAGCCATGGCCTGTTTTATAGCCTGCTGGTGAATATGGGTTGCTTTGTACTGATTTCCCTAATGAAAGATCAGAGTGTTGGCGAAGTTCTACAGGCCGATGTGTTTGTTAACCGCAAACAGGTAGCGTTGGAAAGGCACCTATCGGTCGAGGATCTGGCCAGCCTGCTGCATCGTTTTATCAATAAGGAAGAAGCCGATGCCTTGCTCGTGCGCGCTAAAGCCTTAGGCTCAGAATTACAGCTACACGCTCGCCGAGAGGAGCTGGTGGATTACACCCGTCTTAAGTTGTCGGGGATATTAGGCTCAGCCTCGACGCGGATGGTGATGAATGCCGCGTCACGCTCGCAGCAAGTGCCCTTAGAAGATGTGGTCAGCATTGTCGATGAGGCAAACCAGATCTTTGAGTTTAACCGCGAGTTATTGCAATCTGGGGTGGAAAACATCGAGCAGGGCATCAGTGTGGTCGATGCGGATATGCGCCTAGTGGCATGGAACAAACGCTATATTGAATTACTTGATTATCCAAAGAATTATGTCAAAGCCGGCATACCGATAGAGACGTTGCTTAGATTTAATATCGAGCGCGGTATTATTGTGGGGGATGAGGCCCATGAGCTGGTGGAGAAGCGCCTCGCCCATATGCGTAGTGGCAGTCCGCATCATTTTCTGCGTACTATGCTCGATGGCAAAGTGCTGGAGATCCGCGGTCAGGCCATGCCGGGTGGTGGTTTTGTCAGTACCTTTACCGATATCACCGCCCATATTCAGGCCGAAAAAGCCCTGCAACTGGCCAATGAAACCCTCGAAAAACGCGTCGAAAGCCGCACCCGAGAACTCGCTAAAGCTAAGGCCGAGGCCGAGGCTGCTAACAGCAGCAAGACGCGCTTTTTAGCGGCGGCGAGCCACGATTTAATGCAGCCCTTTAATGCCTTAACTCTATTTACTGAAATGCTGAAACAGCGGGTCACTTCCACCGAGCTTAAGGACTTAGCCACCCATATCGAAGCCTCATTAAATGTGGTCGAGAGCCTACTGTCCGACTTAGTGGAAATTTCTCGCCTCGATAGCAGCAATCTTAAAACCGAATTGAGTCAGTTTGCGCTGGATGATTTACTCTCGACCTTAGTCAATGAATTTAAAGCATTATCAACCGAGCAGGGGATAGATTTCTCCTATCAGTTTTCCTCCTGTTTAGTGCAAAGTGATCAGCGTTTGCTGCGGCGCATTATTCAAAACTTTCTCTCCAATGCGTTCCATTATTCCCCAGCGGGGGCGTTGAATCGGCAAACATCGCTGCCAGTGAATGCCAGCGCTGCTTTGCCTAAGTCTTCGATGCCTGCCTTTGTGCCTAAGGTGCTGCTCGGCGTGAGGCGGCTCGAGCAGAGCCTGCTTATTCAAGTATGGGATAATGGCCCCGGGATACCTAAAGATAAGCAGCAGGCAATTTTTGCGGAGTTTGAACGCCTAGAGCTGACACGGGAAATCCCCGGTTTAGGCCTTGGGCTCGCTATTTGCGATCGAATCGCTAAGTTGCTTGGCATAAACATTTATCTGCATTCCGAGGTGGGTGGAGGTACCTGCTTTAGCGTCGAAGTGCCGCGAGTCTCTGCCCTGAAAAAGCCAACTAATGTCGTTAAACTTCGTAGTGAAGAAGAGTCTGTTAGCGATAGCTTTAATATCAGCGTGTTAGTCATAGATAACGATGAGTTGATGCTAAAAGCCATCTCCTCTTTGTTGTTAGGCTGGGGCTGCCATGTACTCACCGCAAGGGATAAAACCAGTGCCGAGCAGCAATTGGCGCAGCAGGTGCAACCAAAACTGATCATTGCCGATTACCATTTGGATAATGATCAAAATGGGGTGGATCTGGTGCAAAGCCTGCTCGACAATCCATTGTTTAACTTACAGCGTCCGGCCTGTATTATTTGCTCGGCGGATCCCTCTGAGTCCGTACGCCAGCATACCAGCAGCGCACAGTTTAGCTTTGTACGTAAACCGGTGAAGGCCATTGCCCTAAAGCGGATAATTAAACAGTTATCTTAAAATAGACAGCTAACGGGGATTAGGCGGTGACGGGTTGATTTTCGTTTGCCGTGAGCATCAATTGCTGGAATACCAATCCCGCCTGAGTGCGGTTGTACACTTCGAGTTTAACCAGTATCGCCGACACATGCTTTTTAACCGTGGTTTCTTTGATATCGAGATCATAGGCGATTTGTTTGTTTAAGCGACCATTGGCAATGCTGGCGAGCACGGTATATTGTTGCGGTGTTAACTGAGCGAGCTGTTTCGCTAAGCGTTGGTACTCGGCGGCGGTTTGCTGATCGGCATTGATGTCCGTGTGTTCTGGCAGCCAGACTTCCCCTTCTAACACTGTGGCAATCGCGGTCGAGATCTGGGTTAAGCTGGCGGATTTAGGGATAAAGGCACTGGCCCCCAAGTTAATTGCCTTACGAATGATCTCTAGCTGATCGTCAGACGAGACCATAATTACCACTATATCGGGAAAATGATTTTGTAGCAGGGTTAAGCCCGTAAAACCATCGTTTCCTGGCATATGCAAGTCGAGAAAAATAATCTCAATGTCAGGATTGTTCTCAACAACTGAAATTAAATCTTGAAAGTTTTCAGCCTCTAATACTTCTACGCTATTTACATTTTTGAGCACAGCCTGAGTTAATGCTGCACGAAATAATGGATGATCATCTGCAATGGCTACTTTTATCTGAGACATAACCTGTTCCCTTAAAATTTCAACCTCAGTTTAATCCTATTAAAAATTAATGCTAGACAATCTTTTTAGATATTTAAACTAATAACCGACTCATGGGAGTCGGTTATTATTGGCGTGATGTGAAATTTTATTCTAGAAATTATAGCCAAGGGTGAGAGAGATTGTCTCTGGATCACCATAATAGCCAATTAATGTATTGTCACCACCTAATCCTGGAATATAGCCACCATTACCATCGGGTGTCACAAAGGCATAGTTACCGACCAGATATTCTTCATCGGTGATGTTTTTCCAATGTAAGCCCGCATTCCAGTGGCCATCATTGCTATACCAGTTCAGTCCGAGGTTGAGTAAACCATAGGCTTCTTGGCTTAAGAGATTATCGACGACGGCTAAGTCATAATCACTGCGGTAGTAGTAGTTGCCGTTGGCGACAAAGCTGCCGATATCCGTGTCGATATTATAGCTAAAACCGATGTTTGCCGTGGTATCTGGGGTATTGGTAATAGTGTAGGTATCGCTGATATCGATACGGTTTCCATCGGCATCGTAGGAAATCACTTCCTCAAAGCTGGCGTCGATTAAGCCTAAGGTGGCGAAGAGATCCAGTGATTCTGTTGCCGCGTATTCCACTTCGAGTTCTAGACCCGTCGCGGTTGATTTACCAATATTACCTAAGCGTTGGTTGAGATCGGCGGCATTTTCGCCGGGTAATACGGTGACAAACTGCCTGTCCTTATGGTTTAGGTAGAAGGCCGTGGCGTTGATACGCAGATTGTCATTCCACTCACTTTTTACACCCAGTTCATAGGAATCAACTGTTTCCGGGTCAACTGCGGGTTCAGGTCCCGTTGCCCTTGGGTTAAAGGTGCCTGACTTAAAGCCCTGTGAGTAGCTAGTAAAGAGCATCATATCATCGGTGAGTTGGTATTCTAAGCCGACCCTTGGGGTGAAACGCGACCAGGTTTCTTCATCATCCAGCACTTTAGGGATGCTCGCGGCGATTTGGTCTTCATCGCGCACAAAACCTGGATACCAGCCGGTTTCTGGATAAATACTGTCGAAAATCACCCCATTATAGACGGTGGCTTCCTTGGTCTCGCGGGTAAAACGCGCTCCTAAGGTTAGGGAGAATTGTTCGGTGATATCGTAGGAACCTTGTACATAGGCCGCATAACTTTCGCTGTTGTTACAGCCGCTGACTTCACGGGTCAGACCGCCATAGGCTTTAAAGGCTTCCTCAAGAATGGCATCGAACACGCCGCAGGAATCACCGGTAAAATAATATAAACCGGAGACGAGTTTGAGATTTTCACCATCGTAATTGGCTTGGAACTCTTGGCTGAATTGCTCATCATCATAAATAGCGGGCACATCAAAAATTCGCAGGCTGGTATTGTCAAAGTCGATGTTGGTTGGCGAATAACTCTCGCGGGATGAGGTGACGGACTTCAGTGTCCAGTAGTCGTTCAGGCCATATTCAATAGTCAATCCCCAACCTTCGGTTTCAACTTTATTCCACGTCGGCATGCTGGTGTAGGAATCATATTTGCTGTCGGGTACGGGGGCATCGGTAAGCAAACTTGGCAGTAAGCGGTAGCCGCCCTTGGCATTAGAATCGTCCTGGGTTTTGTCATAGGTTAAACGCATAAACAGGTCGTCTGTTGGCGTGTATTCTAGACTGATACGGCCAGCCATAACATCTTTGTTATAGTTTTCAGTGTCTTGGTCTGGGAGTGCCGAATCCACGAAATCACCGTAACCATCGCGGTTAAGGCTCGCCAAGGCAAAACCCAAGTAGAGTTTGTTATCGATCAGCGGATATTGGCCTGCAATCTTAAAGTCTTTTTGGGCGTAGCTACCGACGGTGGCATTTAAGCTCAGTTCGGCATCGCCACTCATTTTCTTAGTGACATATTTTACTGCGCCACCAATGGTATTTTTACCATAAAGCGTACCCTGCGGGCCGCGCAGCACTTCGATTCGTTGCACATCGAGGATATCGAGTACCGCGCCCTGTGGACGGGCAATATACACATCGTCGATATAGATGCCGACACCGGGCTCATAGCCCCAGAGTGGATCTTCTTGTCCTACACCGCGAATAAAGGCCGTGAGAGTTGAACTGGTGCCTCGACTGGCTTGCAGCGTAGTATTGGGTGAAAATTGTTGGATCTCAGTGATGACACTGATGCCATTTTCTGCCAAGTCTGCTGCGCTGACCGAGGTCACTGCAACAGGAACATTCTGGAGACTTTCAACCGTTTTACGGGCTGTCACTTCAATGTGTTCTAAGGTGGCTTGCTTCTCCCCTGTGCTATTTTCATCGGCAGCAACAGCATATTGTGTTGTTAATACAGATGAGATAGCTAAAGCAATACAACTCATTTTGATAGTATTCTGTTTCATACAGATTTCCCGTTGTAGTATTTATTTTTAAAGGTTGGTACTTACTACTATTTTTGTTCACCTTGACTCTATAGTAATTATTTAAAATTTAAATCGGTACTATAGTAGTATATGTTTTTAACTCATTGTTTTTATATTTATACTGGTGATTTCAATATCAATATTCAGGGTTTTAATTTTTATATACAACCTATATCCCCCAAATATTAATTATTTCTGACATGCTGCTTATCGGGGATTTCAGTAAGAAATTTCCTTCGATACCGCCATGTTTAATATCTGGGTTGACGGCAATGCCATGCCCCATATTATTTATCTCAACAAAAGAAATAAGACTTTGCCCACTGGCATCTGACCAAGTACTGATCCGATAATCCGCAAACTGTTCAACTTTAGGTGTTTTATTGGCCTGAGTGAGTGTGACCCACTGCGCCGTAAGCTGATGTGAATTTTCAGGATTAACGACGAGATCATTTTTCCCCGTCCACACGATTAACTTGGGCCAATATCTTTGTTCGGGATGGATTTGCTTGGCGAAATTAGCGAGTTCATCAATGGACTCAGACGGACCATTTTTCATGCATGAAATGGCTTTAGTTAAATTATCGGCGCAGGGATAGGGCAATCCCGCAATCACTGCACCAGCGTTGAATAAGTTGGGGTAATTGACGAGTGCGGCGCTGACCATAGCTCCGCCTGCTGAAAGGCCGATCAGGTAGACCCGCTTGGCTCCAGACTGGGATTGTATTGTGGTGATCATATTTTTGATCGACAGCATTTCACCACTATCGTATTGAGTATCTTGGTTTGAGAACCAATTAAAACAGCGTTTTACATTATTTTCGAAGCTTTGCTGTGGCACGAGTATGGCAAATTTTTTCTCAATTGCTAAAGCGGTTAGGCCACTATTATTGGCCAGTTCAACTCCGTCTTGCACACAGCCGTGAAGTAGCACGACAAGGGTGTTCAGCTCAGGAACGACGGCCTTGTGGTTGGGAATAAGATAAGAAGCGCTCAGATTTCCTGGGTTCTCGCCAAATTCTGTAAGGGCTTGATATGAAGTTGTCTCAGCTTGGGTCTGAAGTGAAAATATTGATGCCATGCACATTGAGAAGGCGAGTGCTTTGATGGCTAAGTGTTTATATCTGAGCATAGGGGGCGGATTCCAAGTTCGTCATAGTGAGAACTTGCGTAATTCCCACTCGATTTGCAATGGCACTTTAGATCCACTCTAGGGTTAGTATTTTGTTATACAGTGTCTTAATGGGAGAATTTTTAGGGCAAGCTTGGATTCTGTTCAAATGAATGGGGTGTTATTCAAGCATCCCGCGGTAAGCCTTTCTCGATAATGCGCACTATGCGATCGGTTTTACGGCGGGCTTTTTGTTGTGCGCTTGACTCGCTATCGGTCAGGCGCAATTGCTGGGCTTTGAGCGCCCATTCGATATGCTCACGCACTATCTCATCGATATCTTCGCAGTCATTGCGGGCCTTAAGTGCGGCAACAATGTTTGGATTGGCGGGGGCATTACCGAGTGCAACGGCGATATTTCTCAGCCAGCGCTTATGGCCAATCCGGCGGATGGCACTGCCCTCTGTGTGTTTGAGAAACTCTACTTCACTCCACGCAAAAAGGTTGAGAAGTTCAGGTTGCTGTAACTTAGGACGAATATGGAAGTCGGTTTCTTCCGTAAGTGGCGCTTGGCGATTGATGGGACACACGAGTTGGCAATCATCACAACCGTAGATGCGATTGCCCATCAGTGGCCGCAACTCCTCTGGGATCGCTCCCTGCAGTTCTATGGTGAGATAGGAAATACAACGTCGACCGTCGACCACATAGGGCTCGACAATCGCTCCCGTGGGGCAGGAGGTGATACAGGCGACACAAGTGTTGCAACCTTCTTGGATTGGAATATCCACAGGTAGTGGCAAATTAATCAGTAGCTCACCTAAAAAAAACCAACTGCCCGCGTCGTGGTTGAGTATCAGAGAGTGCTTACCCGTCCAGCCAATGCCGGCTTTTTCGGCTAAGGGTCGCTCGAGTATGGGGGCTGAATCGACAAAGGGACGAAAATCGGCCGCATCGAAACCGAGGTTAATTAATTCGGCGCTGATCTGATCCCCAAGCTTTTTCAGCCGAGCGCGGATTAATTTATGATAGTCGCGCCCCCCCGCGTAACGGGAGATGTAGCCTAGATTGGGGTCGGTGAGATGGGTCGCAAAGCCCGCTTCTGGGGGTAAGTAGTCCATGCGTGCCGTTATCACCCGCACTGTGCCTAGGTGCAATTCTTGCGGTCGCGCGCGCATCATGCCGTGGTTAGCCATATAGGCCATCTCACCGTGATAGCCCTTATCCAACCAAGCTTGGAGCCGGCTTTCTTGCGCTGTAAGGTCGGTGTCACAAATGCCTACCTGCGCAAACCCGAGTGCTTTACCCCATGCCTTTATCTGCAGTGCGAGCGTAGCGAGTTCGCGGGCATTGGGTGGGTTGGATGTGTGGTTGGTAACAATGGACATGAATAAATTGGAAAAATGCGCTAGGTTTGATGACCCTATGATAACAGTTTTCCTCCGTTGAGCACGATTTTCATCTGTCACAGCCAAGATAAACGCCCCTCCTCTGTAGCCATTGGTAGGGTATTGAATCTATGATTAGAGTAATTTCTGTCATTTTGGTAACCCTATGTTGAGAGTGTTGTCCTTAAGATTCGGCTTGTTGGCGATGAGTCTGCTGTGCTTGTTGTCCAGCGGTGAAGGCGTGGCAGCGGAAAAATTGAAATTGGTTACCGAAGTCTGGCCACCCATGAGTTATGAGCAAAATGGCATTCCCCAAGGTTTTGGTGTGGAGTTGGTTAATCAGCTACAGGCTAAATTAGGGCAGCAAGAGAAAATCGATGTACTCCCTTGGGCACGGGCTTATTCGATTGCCAGTGCTTCGCCCAATGTGTTGTTGTTTGCGACATCTATGGGTGATGAGCGTGAGAGGCTATTTGATTTTATTGGGCCTATAGCTACCAGTAAGATTGCTTTGTATGTCAGGGCCGACGATCCGATAACCATTAATCATTTATCTGAGGTTAAGACTGCGGGGATAGTGGGAGTGTACCGTGAGTCCGCTGGTGCCCAGTTATTAGCGTTCTCAGGGATTAATAACCTGCTTGTCGCCAGTTTTCCCCAACAGTCTGCCAAGCAACTATTGTTTTCCAGGGTGCGTTTTTGGTGTCAGGCCGATCTCGCCGTTAAACATCTATTAGAGGAAATAGGGGCTAAGGAGGCAGATGTACAGCAAGTGTATGTGGTTTCCGAAATCAAGCTGTATTTAGCTTTTTCTAGAGGTACTGCGGCCGACATCGTTTTAAGCTGGCAGGCTGAGCTTGAAAAAATGAAGGATTCTGGCGAGTTTAGCCGTTTATATCAACATTGGTTTGGGGCTTTACCACCACCGTTAGAACATCAGATTTTTTGGCATAAAAATACTTAAGCCTTAACTTAAGCACTAGCATTGTCAGGGTCATCGTTCGGCTTATCATCTAAGTCATCGGCTGATTTTATGCAGTTTCTCCCCGCATGCTTAGCCGCATAGAGGGCTTTATCTGCCCGTTTCAGTAAGCTTGCAAAATTTCTATCCTGCGATTTTCCCCCTAGGGTGGCGACCCCGGCGCTCACTGTCAGTGTGAGTTCATGGGGTAATGCTTGATTGCTGAGTTCGGTGATTTTGCTTTGCAATTGATGGGCAAGTTCCCAGGCTCGTTTAGCATCGGTATTGGGAAGTAGGATCAAAAACTCTTCACCACCGATACGACCTAGATGGTCTTTATTTCCCGTTAGGGCTTGGCCTGCATTGGCGATAGTGATCAGCGCACGATCGCCTATTTCATGGCCAAAGTTATCGTTGATTTTCTTGAAATGATCCGCATCGAAAATGATCACCGAGAATGGGTGTTGTTGTCTTAACGCTTGTTGGAAATATTTGGCTGCTTGAGCATAAATATGCCGCCGATTGGGCAATTGGGTTAGGTAATCGGTTAGGGCAATGACTTGCAGCTGGCGATTTCGATTAACCTGCTGATAGGCAAAGATAGAGACTATGGCGAGTATGCAGGCAGTTAGCAGTAAGATGGTGTATTGCAATGACTTATTCTGTTCAAGTAAGGCAAGTTCCTGCTCTTTAAGTGTTTGGTTTTCAATGAGCCTTTCGTTTTCTAATTTTATGCGGCTGGTATCGAATTTAACTTTTAATTCAGTGGTTTGTAAGTCGAGTGAATTACCATCCACTTTTTTAGTGAGCAGCATAAACTCCTGTAAGGCACGGTAGGCTGCGGGTAAATTATCCATGGCGGCATACACATCACTCTTTAACTGCAGGAGCTGAACCAGCCCCCGATCATTTTGAAGAGAACGAAAGGCTTCTTCTCCTTCAACGAGATCGATAAGGGCCTCGTCATAGCGACCCTGCTGAAATTTAATCTCCCCCATAAACAGTTTCATAAAACTGTAGCCAGTGGGTTCTTTTTCGGTGATAACCGTCCCAGCTTCGGCCAAATAACGCTCGGCTTCATCGAGGCGATTGAGCTTAATTAAGCTGTATGCAATATTCGTCGCGGCAATGGCGGCGGCAACCGTCTTTTTATGTTCCTTATAATAGCGGTAACTTATCAGAAATTGCTCTATCGCTTGCTGGTGCTCACCGAGTTCATCTAAGGCTAAGCCAATATCGGAGATGACAAAGATAACTTGGTCTTGGTTGTTGTTTTTTAAATAAATCTTTTTAAGTTTATTGTAATAACGTATGGCACTCTGGGGATCGCCGTAGCGCCTAAAGCTGGTAGCTACATCGGCAAGGTTGAAATTGGCCCAGCCAGTTAAATTCAATGATTCGTACAGATCCTGTGCTGTCACTAGGTCTTCTAAAGCCGAAGAAAAATCGCCAATATAAGAGTATAGGGCGCCACGAAGGCTACGTGAGTCGGCAATCAGTTTTAGATCTTCATGTTCATAGGCACGTTTCACGCTAAGATCGTAGCCTTCCATCGCGCCCTTTATATCGTCATTTAACTGTAAAAACCAAGCATGGCAGAGGGTTAGTTCTGTCACATAGTGAGGGGTAGCGCTTGGGGGAATATGGGCAAGGGCATGGGTCGTATAGGCAAGTGCTAATTTGATCTCCTGCTCAGTTGTAGAGGCCTGATTCCAGCATTTTAATAACTGTAGTTTTTCGGTTCGAATAACATCATCGGTGGGGATCAGTCTGCTTAACAGCGCAATATCCTCTTTGACCGCTTCAGGTGTCATAGTTTCACCTCGGTCATGCTTTGCAAATATTTTATCAACCAGTGTTTCTTCTTCGGCCACAGCAAAGTGTTGCGTAAAGTGTTGTGTAATGAGTAGCAGCAAAAGCAGTGATAAATAGCGCACTGGATGTGACAATGTGAATAATTCCTATCCGTGTTGAAATCAATAGCTAATCATCATCTTAGCATAGTCTTTTTTATTACTGTTGAGATAGATTCAGTACAACTTTGCATTCCCATGACTATCAAGGTATAAACGTCGCCTTGGAATTTACTCGAAAAGGAATCATCGTTGAAAAATTTACTCTGTGCACTGTTAGTCATTTTCAGTGGCACCAGTTGGGCCAGCTCAGATTTAGAAACTTCGGGTGATGTACTGCATTTAATGCTGCCTGCCACGGCGATGGGGGCCACCTTATTCTATGAGGACGGTTACGATGGCAGTTGGCAATTAATACAGGCGGCGGTATCGAGTCGCTTAGTGGTCGAAGGCCTAAAATATGGGGTGAGTAAAGACAGACCCGATGGCAGTGGTGATGACTCTTTTCCATCGGGCCACACCTCGGATAGTTTTATGGCGGCGACCTTTATTCAGCAGCGTTATGGCTGGCAATATGGCTTACCCGCCTATATCGCCGCATCCTACGTGGGCTATACCCGAGTGGCGAGTGACCAACATTATGTAGAAGATGTCCTCGCTGGTGCCGCCATTGGGGCATTAGCGGGTTGGTATTTTACTGACCCCTATAAAGGGATTACAGTGACGCCCTTAGCGGGCAATGGAATTTACGGTGTGTATATTAGTGGCCGGTTCTAGCCACTGTCATTAGCTAAGATTAGAGAGTGTTTATGAGCGAATTATCAGCCGCTTATCGTGAAACTGCCGAGCAGATTTCCCACAATGTTGCTAACAAAGTCTTACCTATGGCGAAATTGCCCGAGGGTTTATTAGCGGCCTATCAAGGGTTATGCGCCGAGCTGTTAGAAGACAGAGAAGCTAAATTTAGCCAAGCTTGGGATGCATTGCCCGCCAGTGCGCGTAATTTAATGTCACAGGCCGAATTCCACGGTTTCTATATTGCCAACGCTTGGTTGCAATTGAGTCGTGTTGCGCAGGAAATTTCCGAGCAGGCGGATACGGACGAGGCGATTAACGAGAAGGAATACAACGGGATATTTGCCCGTTTGGCCGATGAGTCACTCAAGGAAAGTCTGCGTAAATTAAAGAAGGCCCGTACCGATCGTTCTATGCTCAACAGCTTTAAACAAGTGATGGCGCCTTAAGGCAGAAACATCCGGAGTAAGATAGTAAAAGCCCGTCAGTTGACGGGCTTTTTGTTTAGCATTGAAGCTCGGAACTAGAACGACGTGCGCTTATAGCGGCGGTATTCTGGCTTCCAAAAGTTATCTTCAATCGCCTGCTTAAGTAGCTCATCACTTGCGGGTAAGGATAAACCTTGCTCAATCGCCACTTTACCGACGGCAAAGGCAATATGCTTACTGACGGAATGAATATCTTCAAGTTTTGGCAGTAATGGACCGCTGCCGTTAATGGCCAAAGGTGAGCATTCGGCGAGTGCGCGGCTCGAGGCCATTAGCATGGCGTCCGATACGTGGCGCGCACCAGAGGCGAGTACCCCTAGGCCAATACCTGGGAAGATAAAGCTATTGTTACATTGGGCGATTTCATAGGTTTCACCCTCGACAACCACAGGCTCAAATGGGCTACCTGTGGCGACTAAGGCTTGGCCTGAAGTCCAATGTAAAATGTCTTTTGGTGTTGCTTCGACGCGGCTTGTTGGGTTGGACAGCGGGAAAATAATCGGCCGAGCACAGTGGCTGTGCATGGCGCGGATAATTTCCTCGGTGAAGAGTCCTGGCGCACCAGACACACCAATCAGCACTGTGGGTTTAGCATTATTGACTACATCGAGCAGTGAAATATTGTCGCTAAAATTGTTCCAGTTGCTGATGTCGGTACATCTCTGTGCCAATTTTTGCTGGAAGGGCAACAGGTTAGGCATGTTGTCGAGCAGCAGACCCCAACGATCAACCATGCAGACTTGGCTGCGTGCTTGCTCATCGCTGATCCCCTCGGACACCATTTGCGCCACTATGGCTTCGGCGATACCACAACCCGCGCTGCCCGCACCTAAGAAGGCGATACGTTGTTGATTCAGTTCTGTGCCTGCGGCTTTACAGGCGGCGAGTAAAGAACCCACAGTCACTGCGGCAGTGCCTTGAATATCATCATTAAAGCAGCAGTATCTTTCCTTATAACGCTCAAGGATTGGCATCGCATTCTTTTGGGCGAAGTCTTCAAATTGGATCAGGGTATCTGGCCAGCGCACATGCACGGCTTGCATAAAGGCTTCGATAAACTCGGCATATTCTTCGCCGCCAATACGGGGATGACGCCAACCCATGTACATAGGATCTTCCAACAATTGTGGATTGTCGGTACCTACGTCTAAGGTGATGGGGAGGGTGTATGCGGGGCTGATCCCACCGCAGCTGGTATAGAGCGACAACTTACCAATTGGGATCCCCATGCCGCCAATGCCCTGATCGCCTAAACCTAAGATACGTTCACCGTCGGTTACAACGATGATCTTCACTTTTTGGCGAGTCGAGTTGTTGAGGATGTCGTCGATTCTGTCTTTATTCGGGTAGGATATGAACAGACCGCGGTTACGGCGATAGTTTTTCGAGAAGCGCTCACAGGCCAAACCTACCGTCGGGGTGTAGATAATTGGCATCATTTCACTGATGTGATTTTGCACTAAACGATAAAACAGCGTTTCGTTGGTGTCTTGGATATTGCGTAGGTAAATATGCTTGTCGAGATCGTTATTGAAACTTCTGAACTGATCGTAGGCGCGCGATGCTTGTTCTTCAATGGTTTCAATGGCGTAGGGGACTAAGCCTTCGAGGTTAAAGAAAATACGCTCTTCTTCAGAAAATGCACTGCCCTTGTTAATCAATGGGGCTTCAAGAATGGCAGGTCCTGCAAACGGAAGATAGAGGGGGCGTTTATTATCGTCCATGGGTAACCTTTGAGTTATTGTGTAAGTGGTTCGATACGTGCTGTAAGTCACGTAAGGTTATCATGAAATGTGATCTTTGTTGCCCGTGTCGTGAGGTATTTGTGGTTTTTTTTGCACCACAGCCAAGTACCTTTGTTTAAAACGAGATGCAGTAACGCGATTGGCGGTGACCTTTTAGGGTTTTAGGCCGCTTGTGGGCAGAGGATATAAATAAAAAACGCAGCCTAGGCTGCGTTTGATTTTATCGACGAAACTGTGGGTTACACGCCGCGATACTTAAGTGATAAGCCGCGGATAAAGTTACGCAGAATTTGATCGCCACACTCTTTGAAGTTTTTATGATCTGGGTTTCTAAAGAGGGCGCTCAGTTCTGATTTTGACATTTGCACTTCGGCAAGGGCTAGGGTTGCCACTATATCTTCTTCACGCATTTCGAGGGCGACTCTGAGCTTTTTGAAGATTAAGTTGTTATTTAAGCGTGAAACTGGCTTTGGAATTTCAGCCCCTTCACGTAAACCACGCTTCTCTATGATAAGGCCATCTAAAAACTGACATAGTGTCGTGTCGTTGCAAGCCTTATAACCTTCTTCCTCTTCTTTACGCAGAAGATTAATCATCTCTTCGACGGGCACTTCTTTTCCGGCTTTGGCAAAAATTTTAATCATTTTTGCATTGTTGAAATCAAACACGAAGCGCAAACGGCGCAAAATATCATTGTTAATCATGGTCATCTCTTGGCGCGGCTGCGCTGTCTGGTTTAAGAGCCGACATTATATACTCAAAGTAACAGAAAAGCAGGAAAGTCTAGTACGGATGATTTTGCGGCTGTGCGGCATGAGCCCTAGCTGAGAACTCATGCTCAAAAGAGTAGAACTAGACCTTAACTGCTAGATACCAGTAAATAAAAAGCACTGCAAAAATAAGTAAATAACTTAATCCTATCAAGGAAAGGCACTTCATTTTGGTACCATAACGATGGGCTTCAGGCAACTGGGTACTGGTCATTAAGCGATAGTTTAGCCATGCAAATACCACTGTGGTCATAAAGGCTAAAATCATCACAAATTCCAGCAGTGGCAGTAGGGCACCCTTAAAAAACAGGATTAACATTAATCCTAAGGTGCTAACGCTCAGCATGATACCTGTCAGGCGTTTGTCCGATTGCGCATCGGTTACTGTGGATTGAGAGAGTAGTTGCCAACCCATGTTCAAGGTTCTGCTGTAGCCGTCGATAACTGTGACTGTGGTGCTGAAGATACATAAAAACGCAACAATACCAATCAAATAGCGGCTCTCACCGCCCATCACTTGGCTATATAAGTTGATTAATTGATTCGCGAATTTCGCGCCAGAGTCGGAGAAATGTTCACCGCTACCGTGCATCACTAGGGCGCCTAAGGCCAGAAAAACTACGGCCAATAGGGCTGTGACTATATAACCTAAGTTAAAGTCTAATAGGGCCTGTGATGGGGTCACGGCTGAGGTCTTTTGTTTTTCTAATAACCACAGAGAGTTCCAAGCACTGACCTCAATTGGCGCCGGCATCCAGCCCATCATAGCGACTAAGAATCCCATATGAGCCCACTGCCAAGGTGAGGGTGACACGAACTGGCTAGCCAGTGGTTTTACGTGATCAAATGCTAAGGCGACCGCGATTAATGTGGTGAGTGTCAGGGCAAACATGATGATCTTAGTCAGCCTATCCAGCAAAGAATAATGCCCTAAAATTAATAACAACAACGAGCTTATCAGCACTAACAGCGCTAACACATCTATCGGTAAGGGAATAAACTGCGTCAGCATGGCGGCGGTCAGCATGCACACACCCGCCGTACTGGCGATGGAGGCGATCACATTCAGCCCAGTAAATAACCACAGATAGCCTCGGCCTTGCTTGAGATAGCCATGCAGCAAACTTTCTCCCGTGGCGGCGGTGTAATGTGCCCCTGCGGCAAAGAAGGGATACTTCAATAAATTCACCCCTAAAATAACCCAAGCGAGTTGCCAGCCAAATTCGGCCCCTGCACGGGTCGATGCAACTAAGTGGGATGCGCCAATGGCTGCGGCGGCCATAAGAACACCGGGACCCATGGCTCTGATACCGAGTGCAAGCTGTGTGGACCAATTGGCCATGGGAGTGGTTATTGAGGATTGAGTCATGTCGTTATCTAATTTGCCTGTTGAAAATCAATCTTGAAAATTGAATAAGAGAACCTACGTTCATGCTAAGTTAGTGATTCAACATTAAAGATAAAGTGATTGAATTAAAAGTTATTTTATTCAAATTATCCGTTTAATTTTTGGCTGAGTAAGGCTTCAATTCGTTTTAGACTTGCTGCCATCTCGACCACGTTTTGTAATAATGCATTATCGGGTAGCGCCGATGGGTTCATTGGCGACGAGGGTTGGGTAAGGCATTCTTTTTGCGCTAGCACTAAGGTTCTAAACTTCGGCGCATCGACGACACCAACTAAGCTAATCAAGGCTCCCGCTCCCGATTGGCCCGCCGTCTCAACGGTTAGCTTATGCAGGCCCATAAGTCGCATTATGGGGCCTTGGATCAGTGCCATATCGGTAATTTTATCTAAGGGAACCGTATTTTCGGTGCGGGTTAATATTCCCCTGCATACAATAAGCTTATTGTTCGTTAAGCGAGCGCTCATATTACTAATATAACGACGCGTTCCCCATAGTCCGATTGGAAACCATAGTAATAACAAAGGAATACCTATAATGCTTAGGCTGAAATAGGCCGCCCCAGAGAGTAGCCAATACCAGCCTAAATTGGCCTCAAATTCCGCTTCATAAATGATCTTGTCTTCCATAGGTATCTCTTCAGTCCAGCATGCACGCATCGCTATCTTGGAATATCTCACTAGGAAAATACATTGTTTTAATATGTAACAAAAGTTTAACTTTTTTCAGTCCCCCATTGACTTTGGTTGGTAAGTCATTACCTTGGTGTTTGTTAAATTTAGGTTTTAATTAAGTTGCTGTAATTTTAATAAAAACAATGATACTAGGGAATGTATATGAAAAGACCTCAAATTCTACCCAGTGCGTGTGCAATTGCGATTGCCATGGCATTTGCCCCAACCGTTGCCCATGCGGCCGACAATGGTGCAGAAAAAGTTGAACGTATTGAAGTGACGGGTTCGCGGATTAAGCGTACCGATATCGAAGGACCCTCTCCCATTCAATCGATCAGTAAAGATGATATTGCCAATATGGGTTTTGATAACCTACAGCAATTGCTTGAACGTATGCCAGCCAACGGTGCCGGTGCGTTCTCGACCCGTGGTAATAGCCAAGATTCGACCGCTAACGGTGGCGCATCGATCAGCTTACGTGGCTTAGGCCCTGATGCAACACTGGTGCTCATTAACGGCCGCCGTGTGGCGGCGAGCGCTTTTGCCGAAGGTATTACTAATTCCTTCGTCGATATCAACAATATTCCCGTTTCCGCCATTGAACGCATCGATATTCTTAAGGACGGTGCTTCGGCGATTTATGGTTCCGATGCGATTGCGGGTGTGGTTAACATTGTTCTGAAAAAAGACATTGAAGGTATTGAGGTTAACGTCGGCTACGGTGAGACCTCTGGCACGGGTTATGATGAAACCACGGCTAATTTAGTCTGGGGCATAAAGGCAGATAAGGGCAGCGCCTCGGTTATTCTCGATTATTTTAAAAATGATACGCTTTCAGCGACGGACTTAGGGCGTTTTGGCGTTGCAAATCAATCACCTTACGGTGGTGAAGATTTCCGTTCTTCACGCGGTTTTCCTGGTTATTTTTATGTCGATGGCGTGAAAACCATAGATCCTGCTTGTCCTGCTGATAGTGCAACCGCAAGCGGCAGTTGCCTATTTGAATACGGTCCGTACAATCTGGTTGCGCCTGCAGCGGAACGTATCGGCGCTATTGGTCAATTTGAATATCACTTTAATGATGATTTAACCGCTTTCCTCGAACTGGCTGCGCAGCACAACACTTCAATTGCGGGTGGTGCACCAACACCGCTCGATGAGGATGCAGGCTTAACGGTTCCTGGTACTCATCCGAATAACCCTTGGGGCAAAGATATTGAAATCGGTCGCTTCCGTACCGTGGATGCGGGTGCGCGTCGTTGGGATATTGAATCCGATACCCTACGCATAGTGGCTGGTTTACGTGGCACAGTAAAAGAATGGGATTGGGAGGCCACAGTACAACGAGGACGCAGCGAATCGACCCAAACGGGCGATCGTAGCCAAGGTTGGGTGAGAACCGATTATCTTCAGGCGGAAATCGATGCGGGTCGTTACAATCCATTCGGTGGCACTATGAATTCCCAGGAAGTGATTGATGCCATTACTACTAGCCTAGTGCGTCAAGGTTTATCCACCATGACCTCCTATGCGGCAAATATCACAGGCCAAGCTTTCACTCTGGCCGATCGCGATATTATGATGGCGGCTGGGGTGGAATACCGTGAAGAAAGCGTGAGTGATGTGCCCGATGAGCAATTCCAACGCGGGCTGATTTTCGGTACCGAAGCCGTATCTGCCGCTGCATCTCGCGATCAGTATGCGGGTTATGTGGAGTTTTCTATTCCGGTTACCGATAGCTTCGAATTACAACTCGCGGGCCGATATGATCACTACAGTGATTTTGGTTCAACCACAAACCCTAAGGTTGCTTTTCAATGGGGTATTACCGACGAACTCACCACCCGTGGTTCTTGGTCTACGGGATTCCGTGCTCCATCATTGGCGCAAATCGGTTTAGGCCCTTCACGTGAAAGTAGTTTCTTTATCGACACTTACCGCTGCGCTGCCGATGGTGTTGATTGTGAAGCATTGGATTACAACACTGAGTTCCAAGGTAACCCGGATTTAGATGCTGAAGAGTCAGAGACTTGGAACGTCGGTATGATCTGGGCTCCTAGCCAGCAGTTCGATATAGGTTTTGATATCTTCAGTATCACTCAAGATCATAAGATTGATAAGCAGCCATTGGGCGATATCTATACTGCGAACTGTAATGACCAAACCAGCACTGTGTGTGAGCGTTTAACGCCACAAGCGGGTCAAACCTTAGGTCCAATCAGTATTATCCACTCCAGCTTTATTAATTTAAGCTCACAGGATGTGCAGGGTATGGATGTTTCGACCCATTATGGTCTTGAGCTTGATAACTTTGGTGATTTGAAGTTTGGATTAGAATACAGCTACTTACATAATTTCGAGAAAGATGGGCTGGATTACACTGGCGAGTACAAGTTCCCTCAACACCGTTGGTTACTGACCAGTAATTGGATGATGGATAACTTTGCTGCCAACGTAAATTTAAGCTATATCGGCGAATTTGAAGATACACCCGATATTAACTTTGATGGCGTGCTTGACTTTGAAAGCAACACATCACGTACGATTGATGCGCAAATCCTAGTTGATATGTCAGGTAGTTACCGTTTCAATGATATGTTTAAGCTGACATTAGGCGTGAATAACGTATTTGATGAAGAGCCACCGTTTGCGATTGGTGACGGCGATACCGACCTCTATGGTTATGTGATTTCTGTACACAACCCAATGGGACGTTATATCTACACTAAACTGACGATGAACTTCTAATCTAAGGCTAACTTAGCTGACACTATGCTGTGTTACCTAAGAGTGTAGCGAGATCACAACGGCGCCTAGTGCGCCGTTTTTTATGGGAAGATTTGCACTCGTGTGAACTCAGTGTATCTTCGGGTTGACCACTATCAACAATGACTAAAAGGACGTTAATATGATCACTTTATATGGCATGCCCCGCAGCCGTGCATTACGGGTTGCTTGGGTGTTAGAAGAGTTAGGCGCCGAGTGGGCCTTTTCGTTTGTGGATATGAACAAGGGCGAGCACCATAGCGCCGCCTTCTTAGCGCTGAATCCCTGTGCTAAGGTGCCAGTGTTAACGGATGGTGAGTTAGTATTGTCAGAGTCGGCGGCCATTTGCCTGTATCTGGCGGAAAAATTTGGCCAGTTATTACCCCCTGCGGGAAGTGTGGCGTCCGGTCTGCATCATCAATGGGTGAGTTTTATCATCACTGAGCTTGAGCAGCCACTGTGGACCTTAGGTAAGCATAAATTTGCCTTGCCTGAGGCGCAGCGTCATCCGCAGATTATGCCCTGCGCGGTATGGGAATTTAATAAGGCGGCGACCTTGGCCGAAGCTATGTTGCCCGATACCGATTTTTTACTGGGGGACACACTTTCCGTTGCCGATATTTTGCTTGCTCATACATTGCTTTGGGGCACCTTATTCGAGCAACAGATCCCGCCTAAACTTGCGGCTTACCGGGATAGAATTGCTGCTCGTCCTTCTCGTCAATCGGCATTAGCCAAAATGGATGCCGTTGTCGCGGCATCGCAAACCTAAACTGCCTTTGGGGAGTAAAAAATCAAAAGGGCAGAAGTAACACTTCTGCCCTTTTGATTGAACTAAATCTAATTTATAACTGAGTCGCTGCCCATTTAGCGCGGCTTTCACGGCTTTCGCTCAAGCCGTTTTGTTCACGGTAAGCTTTGTAGGCTTCCACATTTAAGGCAACTAGGCTGACGTCCACTTCGAGCACTAGCTTACATTCTTTCTTAATGCGCCATGCTGCGGTGTTGTACAGCTCTGTCAGTGGCAGTGAGCTTAAAAATTCAGGATTATATTGGGTGTAAACGGCTTGGGTTGGATAAACCACAAAGGCCAGATGACGCTTAGGCTCTTTCTTAAACAGGGCTTCGATACCGTCTGTGGTATTGAGCACTTGCATCTCGATAATGTCGTCAATTTCTAATAGCTTCTTCTGTGCAAGCTCTGGCACGGGTGACTCGCCGTTTTCCCAAGACAATACTTCAGTTTCACTGTGATGGGTGAGTTGGCCCACCTGTGCCACACTAAGGCTAAGTGATTGGCGTAGGTAGCTCATTTCGATGGCATTCAAGCCAATATTTTTAGACATAATGCGGTTCTCAAGTTCGATATAAATAAATTTAGTATTTAATTTTTAACCAAATATCTTCGACCCACTCCCAGAAGGATTCCCAATAGATATCGGCAAAGTCGCCATTCTTCCAAAAATGCACTTGGCCATCCTGGTCGATGCAGTAAAAGTCATCGCCTAGCTGACAGATGGCAATCATGTCCCTCGGCATACCAATTGACCAAGCATAGCAGGTCACTTCGGGTAAATAGGTGTGGGAATAGGGATCGGCCACTGTGACGGGTTCGATGGCACCATAAATCACATTGCTGGCATAAAGCAGATATTCCTTTAACTCCCGCGGCAGTGGGATCAGTATTTGTTCCTCCACCTCCACTAACTGCTCGAATGTGGGTAACTCGAGTGGCACAGGCACAGTTTCGCTGCGTTCTTGGAGCTGCTCAATAATATCGTGCATAGGATTTCCTTAAGGGTCGCCTTATGGCGCGGGATTATATAGGGAAACGAGGTTGGATGCGAGGGACGGGTTTTGTGTACCTAACTGGTATGAGCCGTGTTTGGCCTAAGTGTTAATGGTATTGATCTATATCGCTCGGCGGGAATGTTTGCCAATTAAGTAAAAAAAACGCTGGTATCTTTACAGAAAACCAGCGCAAAAGTGGAAGAGAGGATGCGTTAAGCAACTGAGCTGTTAAGCAGGGTTCCGTCTGCGACGCGTTTATAGTTAAGCCACGCTTTATGGTAAAGCTTATGGGACTCTTGGCGCAGTTTAGTTATTTGCGCGGTTTCAAATTCACTTAAATGACGTTGCTGTTTAAGGGCATTGGCTTCAATTTGCTGTACTTGTTCGTAGACTTTATGTTCTGGGCCGCTTTTGATTTCGGCAATCTCCTTAAGGTGTAGTTGCACTTCGGCAATCATGCCGCTTTCAGGCAAACGTAGCAGCAAGTTGAGATCGCGATAGCCCGAGGCTTTTGGCTCGGCGAAACGGTTTTTTTGTTTCACTACCTGCGTTTGCTCACTTAAGGCGTAATAGGCTTGCATCAACTCCGAAATGCTGTCGGCCACAATACTGGCGCGGGCGAGGTCGGTAATTTGGCTGGCATCACCATTAAATTTGCTGGCGACCTTCTCGGCGGCGCGTTGATAACTTTTTACTTCTGGCAGAATCACTTGCACCTGTGAGCGCGCAGCGATCCGCTGCAGTAAACTTCCCAGCTCATATTGAGCCAGTTGGGCACTTGAATATAAGTTGTCTAAACAGCTTGAGGATTGGCGTGGGGTATCGAAGGTTTGAGTATTTAGCGCGTAAAGTCCGTGCAGATCATGGCTTTGTGCCTGTCTTGCGCTATAACTGCCACGTTCAGCTTCAGCATCATTGATATCGAGGGGATTGGCAACTGCGGCGCGGGTCGATAATAAGAGTAGAAAAATAAAAAAGGTACGAAATAACTTATTCATAACGGCCTACTTCCCTATTGAAGTGATACACATCACAGTGACCACCTTAGGCTGCTATGGCTTAATTAGAGCTGAATCGATGATGAAGCTTTATTCATCTTCTGCTTATCTCTTTCGGCCGAGCCAATAAAAATGGCGCCACCCATTACAGGTCGCGCCATTTTGTGGCTCAGCCAAGGTGGCAGAGCGATGACTTAATTTGGCTTACCAAATTTTTACGCGTTTTTCTGGGGCGATATACATAGCATCACCGGGTTTTACATCATAGGTAGTGTAAAACTCTGGCATGTTAGATAACGCACCTAAGGCGCGGAATTCCGCAGGTGAGTGTGGATCGGTCGCTACGCGGTTACGCAGTGCTTCTTCCTTGGCCTTGG
Source organism: Shewanella sp. CG12_big_fil_rev_8_21_14_0_65_47_15 (assembly GCF_002783505.1). Lineage (GTDB taxonomy): Bacteria > Pseudomonadota > Gammaproteobacteria > Enterobacterales > Shewanellaceae > Shewanella. The sequence goes on along the minus strand of NZ_PFGL01000019.1, from coordinate 195,251 downwards.
CGCGCCAAATTTGGGTGAAGCCGATGAAGAAACGTTGATCGCCAGTCAAACCGTCGATGACTGGTGCTTCTTTACCGTTCAGAGACTTCTTGTATGCGCGGTAAGCGATAGTCACACCCGATAAGTCACCGATGTTCTCACCTAAGGTCAAACCACCATTAACGTGCAAGTCATCAAACACATAGTAACCGTCGTACTGGGCAATAAGTGCTTGGCCGCGGGCAGAAAACTCTTTTAAGTCCTGCGATGTCCACCAGTCACGCATATTGCCTTCGCCATCGAACTTGGCACCTTGGTCGTCGAAACCATGGCCCATCTCATGGCCGATCACGGCGCCAATACCACCGTAGTTCACCGCATCATCCGCTTCCATGTTAAAGAAAGGTGGCTGCAGAATAGCGGCAGGGAACACGATTTCGTTCATGGTTGGGTTGTAGTAAGCGTTGACCGTTTGTGGTGTCATATGCCATTCATCTTTATCGATTGGCGCACCTAGCTTAGCCAGAGACTTAGCATGCTCAACTTCACTGGCACGCATAGCGTTACCGATCAAGTCATCGGCTTTGATGGTTAGCTTGCTGTAATCTTCCCATTTGTTGGGGTAACCAATTTTAGGGTTAAATTTGGCTAACTTATCCGCCGCAGCCACTTTAGTGCTGTCGCTCATCCACGTTAAATCTTTGATACTGTCGCCGTAGGCGCCACGCAGATTTTCAACCAGTGCTTGCATGCGGTCTTTGGCTTCAGGCGTGAAATGACGCTTCACATATACTTTGCCGACGACTTCGCCTAAAACAGCGTTGACAGCGGCTACACCGCGTTTCCAGCGAGGCTCTTGTTCTTCTTGGCCGTTTAAGGTTTTAGCGAAGAAGGCAAAGTTTTCGTTATCGAGTTCTTCGCTTAAGTTGCTGGCGGCGTGGGTCAGTACCTGCCACTGCATGTAGGTCTTCCAGGTAGCGAGATCCGTTGTCTTGAGGATTTCGTTCAGACCTTGGATATAGCTAGGTTGATTAACGATAATATCGGTTTGCTTATCGGCACCTAAAACTGCTAAGTAACCAGCCCAATCGATATCCGGCGCTAAGGTCGGCAGATCTTTTACTTGGTATAGGTTGTATGTCTTAGTGCTGTCGCGGGTTTCTACGACATCCCAGTGCTTAGCGGCAATGGCGGTTTCTAGGGCTAGGATGGCTTCTGCGCTAGCCTTAGGATTAGCAAGGCCAGCTAGGGTAAACATTTTTTCGATGTGGGCGACATAAGCCTTACGAATATTAACGAAGCGCTCTGACTCGTTAAAGTAGTAGTCTTTTTCCGGCAGGCTTAAACCGTATTGCCATAGGTGGGTGGCATAGCGGCTCGAATTCTTGGCATCGATATCGATATAAAATGCCATCGGAGTCCCCGCGCCAGCGATTTGGCTGTGGGCGAAATATTTTACTAACTCATTTTTGTCTTTTAGGGCATTAATGGCATCCAATTCGCCTTGAATTGGGGTCACGCCCAGTTTGTTGAGTGTGGCAGTGTCCATAAATGAGCGATATAAATCGGCCACTTTCTGCTCGTCCGTGCCTTCGGCAAGATTAGGGGTTGCCGCCACTTCTTCAATAATGGCTTTCACATCGTCACGGGATTTTTCACGTAAGTCATAGAAAGCGCCAATACTAGTGCGATCGGCTGGGATCTCGGCCTTCTTCAACCAAGCTCCGTTGACATATTCATAAAAATCGTCCTGTGGACGAATGGATTTATCAAAGTTTGCAAATTCGATACCCGAGCCTAAGGCTTTAGAGACAGCGGCAGCAGTCGCGGTTTTACTGATTTCAGCGGCAGACGTTTTCACTTCGGCGGGTTTGTCATTACAGGCAGCCAGTCCTGCAATAAGTGAGGCACATAGTCCCCCAATGAGTACTTTTCTCATGTCGTTTCCTTCGAGTTTATTATAGTGCCCATAATTGGGGCTTTTGATTGGCAAAAACTGGGATTGCTCCAGGTGCAATGAAATGTATGTTAATGCTTTAATGGGAAGCTAAACAAGGTGATTGCAGTTTTAATCGCGGATTTATCTGCAGTCATATGTAACTAAAGGTTACCAGTTGTCGTATTCACCTCTTCAGTGCCAAAGTTACCGTATGCGAGCCTTTTCAGGTAAGCGAGCACTTAGTTTTATCATTTTATTAATGAGCTTAAATGAGTTGCCTAATGGGCTTTGCTGGATTACCTGCGACCACGGTTTTGGTTGCTACATTTTTTGTGACTAGGGCTCCTGCACCTATGATGGCGTCATCACCAATAGTGACACCTGGCATTATGATAGCGCCACCACCAACCCATACCCGTTTACCGACCTTAATGGTTTTGGCGGTTTCTAACCCTGAACAGCGTAGCTCGGCATCGAGTGGATGACTCGAAGTTGCTGTCAATGCCTAAGGGCTAAATAGGAACACATCTCGCGTTCTGCAGCAATTCTTTGCCCTTTGTTATGCTCGGCCCCATAATACGGCAGTTTTCATTTATCAAGTTGAGTAATAACGTGCGTTTAGACAAATTTATCTGTGAAAGTACCTCACTGACTCGCTCATTAGCGAAAAAAGCCCTACACCGTGGCGACATTACCTGTGATGGCATTGTTGTCAAAGACTCGGGTTTTAAGGTGACCGAGGGCATGCAGATTTGCCTCGAAGGCGAGCCTATTACCTTAGTGGGCGAGCGCTATTTGATGCTGAATAAGCCCGTCGATACTATTTGCTCAACCATAGATGAAACCTATCCCTCTGTCTTGAGTCTGTTGGATTTGGCAAAACCTGAAACACTGCATATTGCTGGCCGTTTAGATGCCGATACTACAGGGTTAGTGCTGATCACCAGTGATGGCCAGTGGTCGCACCGGATCACTTCTCCGAAAAAAGACTGCGGTAAGCGCTATTTAGTGCAATTAGCCGAACCCGTCGATGCGAGCTTAATTGAGGTTTTTGCTGCCGGTGTCGAGCTTAGAAATGAAGAGGGGCTGACCAAACCTGCGGTGCTTGAGATCATTGAACCGCAATGTGTACGCTTAACCATCACCGAAGGCAAATATCACCAAGTGAAGCGCATGTTCGCCGCGGTGGGAAACCATGTCGTTGGCTTACACCGTGAGAGTATTGGGCAAATCGAGTTAGACCCGGATTTAGCCCTAGGTGAGTGGCGTTACTTAACCGCCGAAGAGATCGCTTCAATCTGACGCCATCCATAAAAAATGCCGCCCAAGTTTGGGCGGCATTTTTGTTTCTAGGCCTTGATTAACCTTGCTTTAGGCTCAGGTTACCGCTGACGGTATTCATTCTGACATCCGCACTGCCTGTGCCCGTTTGGAAGCTGAGGGATTCATTTGATACGTATTTTTGCTTTTGTGGTACATCTTGGCTTAGGCCATTGTTAATTTTGCCACCTGGGCCACCGTTTAAATCAAAACTGGCATCAGGCATGGCCGCGAAGGTGACCGTGATATCGCCACTGACACTTTCGAGATTCGCTCTATCGAAGGTTTTTGCCAGTGATACTTGGCTGTCGCCGCTCACGGTTCTGAGTGTGATATCTTTTGCGGCACTAAAGTTGGCGGCCACTTCCCCCGACACTTGTTCGACTTTAACCTTCTCAGCTAGCGTTTGGCTGTTAAGATCGCCACTCACGAGGCGGTACTTGATTTCACCTTTACTTTCAGTGTCGTTAATTTCACCGGATACAGTGTCTAACAGGATTTTGCCAGCTAATCCTTTGGTGGTGATATCCCCGGATACAGAATGCAGCGATGGATTACCGCTAAGATCATCGGCGCTGATATTGCCACTGACGGTATTTAAATCCAGTTCACCTTGCGTCTGGGTTATCTGCAGATTTGCCGAGATAGTGTCGGCACTGAGTTTGACTGTTTTGGGGACCTTAATCGTTAGTTTTGAGCCGTTATTATCGCTACCGTTGTAATGGTTTGGCATTTTATCCTCGATATTCAGGCTATTGCCTTTTTGCTCGAAGATAAAACCTTCGCTCAGCTCATCGAGGGTGCCGGTCACGCTCACCTCATTTTTATCCCAACTTTGGATCTGTACTTCACCACGTTGGATCTTGATTTGCAGTTGAGTCCCACTGCTAATACTCAATTGTTTGTCCACACTCTCGGCGGCAAACGCACTGCCCATTAAACCGAGGTAGAAAGTTGACACTAATAGACTGGTCTTGGTCAGGTTCATGTTGCTCATAGGGTGTTTCCTTGTGTTGAGTTTTTGATGGGAAGTTTTTGGCCTTGCTGTAGCAGTTCGAGTTCACGCTGTTGCACCCAAAGCCAGAGCTGCCATAGTTGTTTATCGGTTGGATTGGCTTGTAATGCTTGGTAAATCTGCTCACCTGCGCGCCTAAGCTCTTCTAATCCTTGTTCTAGCGGGGCACTTAAATGACGGGTCTGCCATATAAGCGCATTGGGGGTGTGTTCGAGTGCATCGACTTGTCCTTGGTGCATAGTGGCAATTTGCGTCAATAGGGTTTGCAAAGCCTTATCGCTGTCCTTTGGCGACTGCTGCGCCGTGTTCTGTGCTGTGGGTGTTATCCCTTGGTATTGGTAGCCGAAAAATACCGCCAATAATATCGTTGCCGCCATCGCCCACTGCGGCCACAGTGGGCGGCCGAGTTTAGGGACATCAGCTTTAGGGCTCAATGGCTTATCCATACGCTTTTCGATCGCCGACCAAAGGTCTCGTTCTGGGGCTAAGTCTCTAGGCGCCTTTGCTACCAATTGCTCGAGTTGTTCTTCACGGGAACGCGGCGTTAACGTCATTACAGCATCTCCTGTAGTAATTGCTTGGCTCTGTGGTATTGCGTCTTACTGGTGCCGACGGCAATGCCGAGTAACTCGGCAATTTCCTCGTGTTGATAGCCTTCTATGGCACAAAGGACGAACACGATACGAGCCCGTTCTGGCAGCCTAAGGATCAATTTATCTAACCCTTGATAGTCTTCATCTGTGCCAGGGAACTCATTGTCGTTTTCCAGCGGTATAAAACGCGCCCAAAAGGATTTTTGCTTGCGAATACTGCTTAGAGCCTGATTTACACAAATACTGTGCAACCAAGTTGAAAACTGGCTATCTCCTCGAAACTGAGGCAACTTTTGCCACACAAGAATAAAACACTCCTGGGTGATTTCTTCAGCCTGGGCCGGCTGGCCACAAAGGCGCAAAGAGAGCGCATAAATACGTTGGTGATGGTTTAAGTACAGTTGCTTAAATGCTGAGCGATTTCCTTGTCCTGCTAAGGTAACAAGATCAAAGTCCGACGCTGTGCTATTGAGTGGGAGTATCCCTGCCGTCACTGTACTTTCCTGTCGTTATGGTTATTTGTTGTAGTTTTGACGCTATGGCAAGGCCAAAAGGTTTGGATCATTTTAAAAAATATTTATTTTGCATCAAATATGAACATTTAATGTACTGGAAAACTTTTGCTGTTAAAGGCCTAACTCCCAGCTATCTTTTTAAGAGACGTTATATTTATTAGGGACTTTCTATGTTAATCCGCTCTAAGTTGTTACTCAGTGCTGCTGTATCCATCACCGCATTGATTGGAATGTTTGGGCTGCAGCTCCATTCCAATTCTGTTAATTCGGAACTCTCCCATGCAGCCCAAAGTGTGCTCGAGTTAGAGCGCAATGTTTTGATGCTGCGTAAAAATGAGAAGGATTTCTTCGCCCGCAAAGATTTACAGTATGTTGAAAAGCATAAGGAAGTACATTCCCAAATCGATAAAATCATTCCGGTATTAGAGCAAACATTTAACAAATATGCCGTCGCTACTGGTTCGCTCGAAAGCTTTGACCGTAATTTAAACCAGTACCAATCTGCTTTTAATGAGGTTGTGAAATTGCAGCAAGAAATAGGGTTAACCCCTAAAACTGGGCTCTATGGCACCCTCAGAACCGCAGTGCATAATGTCGAATCACTGTTGAAGGAGTTCGACCAATTATCCTTAGAAGTCGCAATGCTGCAATTAAGGCGTAATGAAAAGGATTTTATGCTGCGCCGAGAGCTAAGTTATGTCGACACCTTCGATGCCAATATTGCGGTGTTTAATCGCAGTTTGCAGGCATCGAGCCTCGATAGCGGTACCCAAGCGAAAATAGCCACCTTGATAAACCAATATCAAAAGGACTTCAAAAGTTTAGTGAGCAAGGAGCAGCAGCTCGGACTCAGCGAAAAAGAGGGCACTATGGCGCAATTGATCGCGGCCAATGGGTTAACCGAATCGAGTGCCAATGAGCTGCATACCCTTGCGCTTGAAGCCATTGATGGGGCTGAGAGTGACAGTGTCAATATCGGCATTATGGTATTTATACTGATAGCCGTGCTGCTTAGCGTCATAACCTATTTTATTATTCGCAGTATTATCACCCCTGTCGAACGTATCACGCAGATCATTTCTCGCATCGAAGTCAGCAAAGATCTCACCCTAAGATGCGATGCCTCTACTCAGGATGAACTGGGGGAAATTGCACAGCACTTCAATAGTATGGTCGGTAGTTTTCAGCAGCTTATCGAACAAGTGATCGAGTCGGTCGCCACGATTAATACCTCCTGTAAACGTGTCTCAGAAAATGCACTCCAAGCATCCCAAGGGGTAACGCAGCAGCTCAATGAAACCGATATGGTGGCAACGGCGATTACTGAAATGGGCGCGACGATCGATGAAATTGCCAAGACCACTGAGCTTGCCGCCCTCAAGGCGGGCAAAACCCATGACAATGCGCAAATGGGGCAAACTGAGGTTATGCAGACCATTCAGAAAATTGAGCAATTGGCGCAGCAAATTAATGATAGTGCGTCTGTGGTAGATGAACTCGAGCGCGACAGTGAGACTATCGGTAGCGTGCTCGATGTGATCCGTGGCATTGCCGAGCAAACTAATCTCCTGGCACTTAATGCGGCGATTGAAGCGGCGCGTGCCGGTGAACAGGGTCGTGGTTTTGCCGTGGTGGCCGACGAAGTGCGTAACTTAGCGATGCGCACTCAATCGTCAACCCAAGAGATTGCCAATATTATTCAAACACTCCAGAGTCGTACCCGTTCTATCGTGCAATTGATGGATGCGAGTCAAAAGCAAGGATCAGAGAGTGCCGAACAGGCCGCCGCCGCGGGCGCATTACTTAAGCTTATCAATACCGATGTGCGTAATATTATGGATATGAGTACGCAGATCGCCGCCGCCATTGAGGAGCAGAGTATGGTGGCTGCCGAGGTGAATAAGAATGTGGTGGTGATTCGGGATATTGCCCAGGAATCGTCCCAAGCGGCGGACGCCAACGCATCGGCATCGGATGAGCTTAAGGCCCAGGCCGAGTATCTGCATCGTGCTGTCAGTAATTTTAAAATTTAAGTCTTTAAAATCTAAGCTCTTAAAACCTAAGTTTTTAAAATCTAAGCCGCCTTTGGCACAAATAAAAAACGCACTCAATCGAGTGCGTTTTTTTACCACTGCAAGCTAAGCTAATTAGTGGCTAAACATCGCAGAGATAGACTCTTCGTTGCTGACACGGCGAATCGCTTCAGCCAGTACCGCAGACATAGTTAACTGAGTCACTTTAGTTACTTTCAGCATTTCTGGGCTTAAAGGCACAGTGTCGGTGACTATAACTTCATCGATCACTGAGTTTTCGATATTTTCAGCCGCTTTGCCAGAGAACACTGGGTGAGTCGCGTAGGCGAATACGCGGTTTGCACCATGTTCTTTTAGGGCTTCAGCCGCTTTACACAGAGTGCCGCCTGTGTCGATCATATCGTCAACGATAATGCAGTCACGGCCTTGAACATCACCGATAATATGCATAACTTGGGCAACGTTCGCCTGTGGGCGACGTTTATCGATAATGGCCAGATCGGAATCATCTAATAATTTTGCTACTGCGCGAGCGCGAACAACACCACCGATATCCGGTGAAACGACCACAGGGTTATCGAGTTTCTTGGCTAACATATCTTCCAGTAGCACTGGGCTACCGAATACGTTATCCACAGGAACATCGAAGAAACCTTGGATTTGCTCAGCATGCAGGTCACAGGTCAGAACGCGGTCAACACCGACGCTTGACAGGAAATCGGCAACCACTTTGGCGGTAATAGGTACACGGGCGCTACGAACGCGACGGTCTTGACGTGCATAACCAAAGTAAGGGATCACTGCGGTGATACGACCCGCAGATGCACGGCGCAGAGCATCAACCATCACGATGAGTTCCATCAGATTGTCGTTGGTCGGCGCACAGGTGGATTGGATGATGAACACATCGGCTCCACGTACATTTTCGTTAATTTGGACACTGATTTCACCATCGCTGAAACGACCAACCACTGCGTCTCCGAGTTTGCAAAATAGACGATCGGCTATCTTCTTAGCGAGACTGGGGGTGGCGTTCCCAGCAAAGAGCTTGATGTCGGGCACTGTATGAACCTCAGGCGTTTGCTTTATATTTTAGTGGCTAGGGCAACGACGATATAGGGACGGGAGGACCCGAGGCGCTATCGTATATGAGCTACCCTAGAAGAATGTAGTTTATGGATGATTGAGTCGCGTGATGAGCGGCGAAATATTCATCCCTTTTGCAACAAATCCTTGCATATCAGACGGTAATTTCGCCAAGGCTGCGAGAGCTTGTTGCTGTTGTGTAAATTCCCCAAACACGCATGCGCCTGTTCCGGTCATTCTCGACGGCGCATATTCTAGCAGCCAGCCTAAGGCCTTGGCAACTTGAGGGTATTTAGATACGACCAGTTTTTGACAATCATTTGCCCAGGGTTGGCCTAGCAAAGTGTCGATGGCAAGCTTGGGGGTATTACGCGGCAACTGGGGATCTTGGAAGACGGCGGCGGTAGAAACGTGGGCGTCGGGTGCGATGACTAAATACCAAGGCTCACTCGGATTTACCGCTTGTAAGCGTTCACCTACGCCTTCGGCAAAAGCGGCGAAACCATGAATAAAAACAGGAATATCGGCACCAAGTTTCAGTCCAATTTTCGCTAAATCTTCGGTCGATAATTGGGTGTTCCACAGTTTGTTTAAGGCCACTAAGGTGGTCGCCGCATCGGAGGAACCGCCCCCTAAACCACCCCCCATAGGTAGACGCTTATCGAGCCAGATCTCTGCTCCGCCCTTAAAGCCTGTCACTTGTTGCAGTGATTTTGCGGCTCGCAGAATTAAGTTATCGCTATCTGCGACAACAGCCGACATATTGGAGTGCAAAATCAGTTCACGGCTATCGGTCACCTTGAAATCCAACATGTCGCAGCAATCGATAAATTGAAACAAGGTCTGCAATTCATGGTAGCCGTCGCTACGGCGGCCAGTGATGTGTAAAAATAAATTAAGCTTGGCTGGCGCGGGCCAGTGACGGGAAATGGCGTCTGACATGCTAAGGTTTTTCTCCTATCATCACTGCGGGTTTTCCGAGTGCCTGCCATTGATTCAGTTGTAGTTTCAGTTGTAAATCACCGCGTTCAAGCTTGAGTTGATGGGGGACAGTCGTCCCACTTTGGGATTGCCAACGTAAAAATGCGACCTGCCAAGCTGGTGGGGTTTGGGTATTGGTCAGCAGTTTAGGTTTGCCTTGGTTATCGCGTTCGATGAGCTGATCATGCGGGCCAATTTGGCCCGTTATCCATAAAGGTAAATCGTCGAGAGGTAGTGACCAACCACTGACCCGCTCGAGTAGACGCTGGGCGTTATCGTCCTTAAAATCTTTGCCATCAATATGCAAATGGGCCGCGTCTGGAGTTGCCTCTAGGGTTAACACTGTGGTGCCTAGCATGGTCGTGAGGGTTAACTTGTCGCGGGTTTCAGTATGGCGCCAATAAAGGTTGGCGCTGAGCTTGTCATCGGGGGTTTTAATGGCGAGTTTGCCCTGAAGCTCCCAGGCGCTCGCTTGCTTGACATTATTGACTGTGATGGGGCTTAAGTCGTCCAAGGGGGGCCTTGTTTGACAACCAGCTAAAAAGAGTAAGGCACTCAAGGCGATATAAGAGAAAATGGATTTTGTGAGGCGCTTCAAATTATTCATCTATGACTGATATACCAAAGTCCTTATGATACGAGGGCTTGGAAAGAATACCAATGCCATTCGTAAAATTTCCATCGGTGGTCACTTAGGTTTGCCTCGCAAAGACAATCCTTACTTAGCTAGATTGATAGAAAATTTAGGTAAGAAGTTAGACCTTTATTCGGTTTTGTTAAGCGTATTCTGTTTTTAGTTGGGCCAATTCAGTAGAATGCCCTTATTAAGATAGACGCCAAGAATCTAGAAAGAGTCAGATGAGCCTTGTAGCAATCGGTATTAACCATAAAACAGCCACGGTAGACCTGCGTGAGAAAGTTGCCTTCTCTCCGGACAAAATTCATGATGCCATGAAGAGTCTGGCCAGTCGTACACGCTCGGGTGAAGCCGTTATTGTCTCGACCTGTAATCGCACTGAGTTGTATTGCAACAATGGCGATGAGGCCGATATCATCGAGTGGCTTGAACAATATCACGGCCTAGATCATAAAGATGTGGCGCCTTGTCTCTACAATTACCACGGTCAAACTGCGGTCAAGCATTTGATGCGAGTCGCCTCTGGGCTCGACTCATTAATTTTAGGTGAGCCGCAAATTCTGGGGCAGGTGAAGCAAGCCTTCGCTAAAGCCAAAGAAGCTGGCACAGTTGCCTTAACCATAGACCGCTTATTCCAGAATACTTTTTCGGTGGCTAAAAAAGTGCGCACCGAAACGGAAATCGGCGCCGCCGCCGTGTCGGTGGCCTTTGCTGCCGTGAGCATGGCGAAGCATATCTTCTCATCACTGTCGACCACTAAGGTATTGTTGATTGGCGCCGGTGAAACCATCGAACTGGTGGCCAAGCATTTAAAAGACAATGGTGTGCTCTCCATGGTGGTGGCAAACCGTACTCTAGAACGCGCCCAGGGGATGTGTGAAGAATTTGGTGCGACCGCAATTACCTTGGAACAGATACCAGATTTTCTCCCTAAAGCCGATATCGTGATATCCTCTACCGCCAGCCCCTTGCCTATCCTAGGTAAAGGCATGGTCGAAAAAGCGCTAAAGCAGCGTCGCCATCAACCTATGTTATTGGTTGATATAGCAGTTCCCCGGGATATTGAACCGGAAGTCGCCGATTTGGATGACGCGTTTCTGTATACAGTGGACGACCTGCATAGCATTATTGAACAGAATATGGCTTCTCGAAAAGAAGCCGCCGAGCAAGCTGAATTAATTACTGAAGAACAATCTTACCTGTTTATGGATTGGGTGCGTTCTTTAGAGTCGGTCGACAGTATTCGTGAGTATCGCAATCAGAGCATGGCGATAAAAGATGAGTTAGTGGAACGCGCCCTGAATAAATTAGCCCAGGGGGGCGACACTGAGCAGGTATTGATTGAACTAGCCAATCGCCTGACCAACAAACTTATCCACGCACCCACCCAAGCCCTCACGGCGGCGAGCCGTCAGGGGGATTTGAATACACTAGGTCAGTTAAGAACAGCGCTTGGATTAGATAAAAACTAAGGTTAGCGAGTTAAATGAAGGAATCCGTTATCCGCAAGCTGGAAGGCTTGCTCGAGCGCAATGAAGAAGTATTGGCTTTGCTTGGTGATGCGTCGGTTATCGCAGATCAAGACAGGTTTCGCGCATTATCCAAAGAATATTCTCAGCTAGAAGAAGTGGTTGCAGGCTTTAAAGCCTATCAGCAAGCACAGGCCGATCTCGACTCCGCAAAGGAAATGTTGGAAGAAGATGACGCCGAAATGCGCGAGATGGCCCAAGAAGAAATGAAGGCCGCAAAAGCACAGCTTGAGCGACTCGAAGCTGAGCTGCAGATCCTGCTGCTGCCAAAGGATCCCAACGATGATACTAACGCCTTTATCGAAATCCGCGCCGGTGCGGGTGGCGATGAAGCGGCGATTTTTGCGGGCGATTTGTTCCGCATGTATAGCCGTTATGCCGAAGCGAATCGTTGGCAGTTAGAAATCATGAGCAGCAACGAAGGCGAACACGGCGGCTTTAAAGAAATCATCGTTAAAGTCAGCGGTGAAGGTGCCTACGGAAAGCTTAAATTCGAATCCGGTGGTCACCGGGTACAACGTGTGCCAGAAACCGAATCCCAAGGCCGCGTGCATACCTCGGCGGTGACTGTGGTTGTGATGCATGAAGTACCTGAGGCAGAAGCGATTTCTATTAACCCTGCGGATCTGAAGGTCGATACCTTCCGTTCATCGGGCGCCGGTGGTCAGCACGTAAACAAAACTGACTCGGCGATTCGTATTACCCATATTCCGACTGGGATTGTGGTGGAATGCCAAGATCAACGCTCGCAACATAAGAACCGCGCCCAGGCCATGAGCGTTTTGGCCGCCCGTATTCAAGCGGTTGAAGACGAAAAACGCCGTAGCGCCGAAGAATCGACCCGCCGTAGCCTTGTCGCCAGCGGTGATCGCTCCGAGCGCGTGCGCACCTACAACTTTCCCCAAGGCCGGGTGAGTGAACATCGTATCAACTTAACTTTGTATCGCTTAAATGAAGTGATGGAAGGGGACTTAGACGCGATTCTTGCTCCCTTGATGCAAGAGCATCAGGCCGATCTGTTGGCCGCACTGGCTGACGAGCAGGGGTAATTTTGTCACAACAATCTAGCATCGCCGAAGCCCTACAATGGGCTTATGTGCAGTTAGCGCCAACCTCTGAATCCGCCCATTTGGATGCAGAGGTTTTACTCCTGTATAGCCTCAATAAAAGCCGCGCATATTTATATACTTGGCCGGAAAAAGCCTTGACGGTTGAGCAGTGGAAACGCTTCGTACAAATGGTGCAAAAACGCCAAAAAGGCGTACCAGTTGCACATATTGTCGGGGAGCGAGAGTTTTGGTCACTGCCCTTTATCGTGAATGACACGACCTTGATCCCGCGGCCAGACACGGAAATCTTGGTTGAAACCGCGCTAAATCTCCCCCTATCGACCTATGCCAAAGTGCTCGATTTAGGCACAGGCACTGGCGCTATTGCCTTGGCACTGGCGTCTGAACGTGAGTCATGGGAAATCACCGCGGTCGATAAAGTTGATGATGCCGTGGCGCTGGCGATCGCCAACCGCGAAAACTTAAAGTTGCCGCAGGTTGAAATCCTCCAGAGCGATTGGTTTAGTGCAGTAAAGTCGCGGGATTTTGACTTAATCGTCTCAAACCCGCCCTATATCGATGAAGCGGATGAGCATTTGCACCAAGGCGATGTACGCTTCGAGCCACAGAGTGCATTAACCGCCGCCGAGGAAGGCTTTGCCGATCTCTACTATATCGCCAAAACCGCCCGGGATTATTTAAAACCTAACGGTTATATCCTGCTCGAACACGGTTTTGAACAGGCGGTCAAACTCAGGGCAAAGCTTATCGAACTGGGCTATGAGAATGTCGCTACAGTGCGGGATTTTGGTAGCAACGATAGATGCACTATGGGCAAATGGGCGGAGTAATCCGCCCTTGTTTTGAGTGACTATGGCCGCACCATGATCTGTGATTAACCTAGTCTCTTATGTTTATTGAGCCTATGTTTATCCACTATATTTATCGGTCTATTTCCAGCTGCAACGGGTAAGTCGCAGCTGTGTTTTATGAGCCGTCGCTGTCAGCTATACCGCTACTGCGCTGTGGGAGCTTGGTACACTGGCTTGCCATCAAAAATAGTGGTTAATACTTGGGTCTCTGACACATTGTAAACCTGAGTTGGATCGTCGCTTTCAGCCAATTCGACAATGTTGCGGTCGAGGATAATTAAATCGGCTCGCTTGCCCACTTCTATTGAACCGACGATATCATCCTGACGCATAGCCTTGGCACCATTGATGGTATAGGCCGCAATCAACTCATGGACGCTTAATGTTTGATTGGCATTTAAGGCAAAAACATCCTCCCCAACCAGATTATTACGGGTCATGCCTGTGGCTATGTGTGAAAAAGGTACGGGTTCTCTGGTATCCACAGGGGCATCACTGCCTGCGATCAATACCGCCCCGGCATTTTTGGCCGTTTTTGTCGGATAGGTTGCCTGAATATAGTAATTATCCTCCTTGTATAGGGTTTCAGGTTCAAGATTGGGCAGTTCCTCCACGAAGGGGATCACACTGAGATCATAGAAATAATCGGGAATCGCCCAACCATAAGTAAAGGCTAGGTAGATCCCAAGTTCACCTAGGCGCTGTTGATCATCAGGATGAACCACTTGCATATGGGCAATGGTGTGGGGTAGCGAACTATTTTTATTGCTCTTTTTGGCAATTTCAATGGCATCAATGGCCGATCTTACCGCTCCATCGCCAACGGCATGCATATGCACAACAAAGCCTGCGGTATCTAACTTAGTCACAAAGTTATTCAAAAATTCAACCGCCGATACACCTTCCTGATTGAGGGTTAGAGTATCACCGTTGGCGGCGAGCAGATCACCTTGCTTCATAAGGCACTGGGAAGGATGGTAATTATGGATGTCCATAAAGGCATTGATTTCATCTTGCCCATCATAATTGCTGGATTGTTCCCGAACCATTTGGCAGAGCTGACCTTGTAAATCCACATATCCATCGAGGGTGACTTGGCCTTCATCCAGCGTCGATAGGTTCACTATCGGTTGTTTGAAGTGGTCTATCATCACGGATGTCGGCAGTGTAGGAGGCACTTCAATTAGATTACCTTCCTGTACGCCGTCAATCATAATTTTGACCGCATCCGCTTTCATATAGGGATAATTGCCTAAGCTATCCCGAGTGGCTTCAGCCTTGGCGATTAACGCCGAATAATCTACCTTCCCATCATGTACATATCCTTCGGTGCTGTAGGCCTGAGCCGCCGTTAATCTAAAGCTCATTTGGCCACTGTCAGCCAGCGTCTTATACAGGGCTAACTCTGCCTCGCCAACCCAGGCATCTTGCACCGAAGTGATGCCGTATTTATTGAGTTTTTGGGCGATTTTGGGTAACTCTTGCGGATTTTGCTGCAATGGATAGAGAAAACTAGGCACGCCGACTAAGTGAACGGCAGACTCGGTCAGATTCCCATTGGGATTCCCTTCGGCATCAACGCCGACAAAGGGTTTAAATTGGTTAAATTCATTCGCGAGTGTGGTTTTATTGAGGCCCACTACTTTTCCTTGGGCATCTTTCACTTGGGCAAAGGCAAAGGAATTGGCCGCGGCTGAATGACCGTCTGGCCCCGCTAGGTAAACGGGTTGAGTCGTTGAAATAGTATCTAACGCCTTAATTAGGCTTGAATAGTTTGCTGTCGGTTCATTGCCGACATAGGAGTTCCACTGGAGAGCAAAAATGGTTTCTTTGTCATCGTATTGATATTTAACCTGACAGGCGGTTAATGCGGCGACCAGCTTATCGAGATCCATAGACTCAACGCCTAAATCACATACATCGACATCGACAATGCCTGTGGGATGAATATGTGCATCGTGTAGCCCGGGCAACATCATTTTTCTTTCTAAATCGTGTACTTTTGTATTTTCCCCGATAAACTTTTTCGCCCCTTGGGTATTACCAACGTAAATAATTTCACCTTCTTTAATTGCCACCGCTTCGGCAACGGACTGGTGACTATCAACTGTGTAGATATAGCCATTCTGATACACATCATCAGCGGCGATCTCTGTGTCATCGTCACATGCCGTCAGTAAACCTAAGATTGTAACAGCCATGACACTGGTTATTTTTTTCATCCTCGCCTCTCCATTTTTTCAGTAATTACTGAAATAACCTACAAGGTTTTGAATGTTTTTCAAGCTATTTGTTGTTAATATTTTACATTTTCAACATTAACGCTTAATTCTGTTCGATTTTATATACATAAAAGTGACGTCAAATCTTCAAATAAAATATGATAAAGTAGTTTTTTCTTGGAGGGGTTATCTTGATCGAATTAGCAGTTCCAGTGCATTTGCAATTACGCAAGCAGCCTAAGCAAAAACGCACCCAAGCGTTAATAGAACACATAAAAATCTGCACTGAGACCTTAGTGCAAGAGCTGGGTTATCAATCGGTTAACACTAATGCTATTGCTCAGCTTGCTAATATTAACGTCAAATCTCTCTATGAGTTTTTCCCCAATAAAGAATCGATCTTGTATCACATTGCCGATCAGTGGTTATTGTCGTTGCGTGAACTGTGTGTCGAATATGAATCGGAAAAATACTTGGCCTTAGATTGGCGCAGTTATTTTTTTCAACTCCATAAGGCCTGTCGAGCGGATGGCAATTACGAAAAAAATTACAACTCATTGCAGGGTTTATGGGATCTTATGCCTGAATTCATTGCACTAGATGAATTTCATCGCCGGTTCCTGATTGATTTCCACATAAGGCAATTTCGCCGCTTTGGCGCACATCAGTCAGATGAAGTGTTAACGACTTTATGCCATTTCTTGATGGGGATAGAAGATGGACTCGGGCTGATTTTGGCCCATGTGAGCGAGGAACAGGTATCGCAATTATCGCAATTGCATTTCGATACTATCTGCTTCCACCTCGAAAAAATTCTCGAGAATTAAATTGTTGAGTAGAAGTCACTCCCATACCAGTGCTAAATGACGTTTCTCGGGTGTTCCCCGTTAGCGAATCTTGCCACCCTAATGCCTAGGTTTAACAATGGGGCTATGGCTAATTCGCCGTAAAAACGGGTTCTTCACTGTTGGTAATAAGCCTCTATTTGGACAAATTATGTCTCCTTTCGCTTATTGGGGGTGATATTTTTCATGACACCATCCAAGAGATCCATTGGCATAGGAAAGAGTATGGTGGAATTGTTTTCCGCTGCAATTTCGGTCAGTGTCTGCAAATAACGCAGCAGTATGGCGTTGGGCTCAGTGGCGAGCTTGCTCGCCGCCTCGACCAGTTTTTCCGCCGCCTCCATTTCCCCTGAGGCATGGATAACCTTGGCCCGACGTACCCTCTCGGCCTCCGCTTGGCGGGCAATGGCACGGATCATGGTCTCGTTGAGATCGACATGCTTGATCTCGACATTTGAGACTTTAATACCCCAACCATCTGTCCTCGCATCCAAAATCCCCTGAATATCGGCATTGAGCATGTCTCGATTGGCCAGCATCTCATCCAATTCATGTTGCCCTAGCACAGATCTCAAGGTCGTCTGCGCCAGCTGCGAGGTGGCCTGCAGGTAATCTTCAACATTGATGATGGCTTTCTGGGCATCCACAACCCTGAAATAAAGCACGGCGTTGACTTTGACTGACACGTTATCGCGGCTGATTACATCCTGGCTCGGCACATCCATCACCACAGTTCGCAGATCGACTCGGACAATCTGTTGAATAAAAGGGATGACTATGATGAGTCCAGGCCCCTTGACCTTATAGAAACGTCCAAGTAGGAATATCACCCCTCGCTCGTATTCCCTAAGGATGCGAAAGGTGCTGATGAGCAGGACCAAGGTCAATAGAATCAAGGCTCCGAAGAGAAGAGTGCCCGCGTTAGAGATGGGATCCATCATAGGTCTCCTTAGGTTGTTCGGCGGCAACCCTGAGTGTCAGTCCGTCTATCTGGACTACCACCACAGACTCACCCTGTTTCAAAGGCTGCTGACTCACGGCAGCCCAACGTTCTCCGGCGAGTTCGACAAAGCCATGGCCGTCGAAATCATGCTCCACTATGGCGTAGGCACCAATGATGGCTTCTTGACCACTGACTATTCTGTTGCCTTGGGCGCGCCACAGGTAACCCAAGATAACCAGGACAAAGATGCCGGACACAGTTGCTACTCCCGCGATAAGCAAGGGATCGAGTTTTAATTCCGGCTGCTCGGTATCGATAAGGAACACTGAGCCGATAATAAAGGCGACTATGCCGCCAAAACCAAAGATCCCGAAGCTTGGCTGTAGTGATTCGACAACTAGCAGGCCAATGCCGAGCAGGAGCAGGCCTAGGCCAGCATAGTTGAGTGGCAACATCTGGAAAGCATAGAGGGCAATCAACAATGCGATGGCTCCCGCTATTCCGGCAACCCCAATTCCTGGACTGTAAAACTCCAGTAACAGACCGTAGACCCCTATGAGCATTAAGATGTAGGCAATATTGGGATTGGTAATAGTGCCGATGAAACGATTGCGCCAATCCGGCTGACGATAGTCCAGCCGAGTCTGGGCAAGGTGCAGTTGCAGTTGCTGTTCACCTATCTTGACCTTGTAGCCCTCGAGGTGTTTAAGCAATTCCTGAGGGCTGGCGGCAAGCATGTCGATCACTTGTTTTTCCAGCGCCTCCTCTGCCGTTAGCGTCGCCGCTTCTTTCACTGCCAGCTCGGCCCACTGGGCATTGCGACCGCGCAGTTGTGCTAAGGCACGTATGTAGGCAATCGCATCGTTGAGCACTTTCTGCTCCATTGCATCGCTCTTGGGTTTATCTTCTTTACCATCTTTATCCCCTGTCATGCTGATCTTCACTGGAGTGGCCGCACCAAGCGTGGTTGCAGGTGCCATGGCGGCAATATGGCAAGCATAGAGAATATAGGTGCCAGCACTGGCGGCCCGAGCCCCGCTGGGGTAAACCAAGCAGGCGATGGGAATAGTGGAATTCAGGATGCGTTGGTTGATGTCCCTCAAGCTGGAACTGAGTCCACCAGGAGTATCCATGACCAGCATGATGAGGGGGGGCTTAGTCACTTCGTTGGCTCGAGCTATTTCGCGTATAAGGTAATCGCTCAAGGCTGGGCCTATGGCGCCGTTGATTTCGAGTACAGGGATCTGAGTATCAGACTGGTTGGCAGGGGGATCCGCTATCGCTGACCCAGAGATCAGTGTAAGGGAGGACAACATAATAAAGGACAGTACCTTCACGGACAGCCTAGGTAGTAAGCCTCTGAATAACCAAGAACACATGACAATATCTCGCCGCATATACAGCTTAAGTCTAGTCGACTGTCTGTAAGCTTGCGCGATATTCCAGCGATGGCTTGCTATGCTTGGCGCTGTGAGTCAGATGAGCGTTCCGGAGATAACAGGATGATCGACGGAGAATGCCCAAAGCACTGAAGATGGTCACAGGAGGTCAAGATCACAACACTTTTACCATAAAAAATTTGCTGCCAGTTTCGGGGTAGGCTTGCTGTATCCATTGCACATGGTAGCCGTGGCGTTCGTAGAAGGGTTTGGCTTGAAAATCTAAGGTGTCGAGTAGGGCAAATTGGCAGCCACGCGCTTTTGCCTTGAGCTCTGCCTCCAATAATAACCGTGAACCGATTTTTTGCTGCCTTAGGGATTCATCGACCCAAAGATAATCAATCAAAAACCAGTTGCCGAAGGTTTTTCCGCTAATGCCCGCTAGCAGTTTACCCTCTGAGTCCTGCAATTTCAGCCCGAGGTTTTTACGGCTAAGCCCTTGCCATTGTACTTGATTAAAGGCGACGATTTTTTGTCTTACCGCTTCGGCAAAGTCGGTCGATTCATCGTCAATTAGCAGTAAATTCATTATTATTTCCTATCAATTTATGAATTGAATTGAGTGCGTTAATCTACAGCCTTAGGCATTGGTCTGGCGTAACGATTAGGGTAAACTAGCGCCTTTGTCACTGGCCATAAGTATCGCAATGGAAACTTTTTACAGTCTTTATCCTGCTGTTAAGCATCTGCATTTAACCTTAATTGCCCTAAGTGTGCTGTTTTTTATCGTTCGTTTTGTACTGCATTTACGTCAGTCTGCACTGATGGATAAGAAATTGGTCAAGGTCGCTCCCCATGTGATCGACACTTTCTTACTGCTTTCGGGCTTAACTTTATGTTTTATGATCAAGCAATATCCCTTTGTGGATCCTTGGTTGACCGAAAAAATTGGTGCGGTTGTGGCTTATATTGCCCTAGGCGTGATTGCGATAAAAGCGAATAGAAACAAACTTTTCAAAGTATTCGCCTTCCTCGGTGCTATAGGTTGGTTAGTCTACGCGGCTAAATTGGCGCATTTTAAACAAGCGGTATTATTGGGTTAATGGGTAAATACACTCTGCAAGATGGCATTTCATTGCCCGAGTCGGCATTGGATTTAGGTGCTCACCTTGGCTTTTCAAACCTTAAGGCGGCGAAGTGGGCCTGGTTTGAATTGGCGGGAGCCGTATTAAGTCACTACTTGGTTGATCAGCAGCAGCGGCTAAATGCACTATTGCATTGGTTTTATCACGATCTCGGTTTTTGTGTGCGAGACAATTACTTCAGTGTTGAGGCGGCGGACTTAGGTACTTGCCTTATCAGTAAGCAAGGCAATAGCACCACGCTAGCTACGGTATTGATGTTACTCGCAAAACAGCTCGATCTAGAACTGGAGCCGCTGTTATTACCGGGTAATACAGTGCTAAGAAGCAAGATTGCGGGGGAGGTGCGCTATCTCGACCCTTTAACGGGCAATGAACTGACAAAACACCAATTACATGTGTTAGTCCGCGGGGAGTTAGGTAACGCGGCCGAGTTAAAGCCGAGCTATTTAAAGGCGGCATCGGTCAAAAAGCTGATTTCCCGCATGTTGCACGAGCTTAAGGCGGGTTGCATCGTTTCCCATCAATTTGAGGCGGCGATGGAATGTTGTGGTTTGTTATTGCAGTGGCACCCCGATGATGTGCACCTCAATCGAGAGCGCGCTTTTATCGCCCAGCAACTCGGCTGTATCAATGTGGCTGCCGCCGATTTACAGCATTTTGTCGATAATAGCCCGCACGATCCGGTAATCGAAATTGTGAAGATGCAGCTCAAAGAGTTAAACGAGCATGCCGAAATCTATCATTAAAAGCAGAGCCTTTCGGGGCTCTTTCTTATTTATTATTGAATCCAATACAAAAATAACACTGGGCAGATGGGAAGTTTGACTCAGGGCTGCAACATGCAGTGATAACCATAAATACAATAAACTGTACTAAACAGGGAGACATTAGCATGACAGGCACAGCATTAGTTACTAATGACGCGGTGGCGCTCGGGATACTCGCCACAATATTAGGTTTTGTTTTTTATACCAGTAGCAGTCGTCATCCTTTCTGGCAAAAATTTTACCGTTTTATTCCGGCATTATTATTGTGTTATTTCTTGCCGTCACTATTAAATACCTTTGGGGTGATAGATGGCCATACATCGCAGTTGTACTTTGTCGCGTCCCGCTATCTATTGCCCGCTTGTCTAGTTTTACTGATTTTAAGCGTTGATTTAAAAGCTATTTTAGGTCTTGGCCCTAAAGCTGTTGTCATGTTTTTAACGGGAACCATAGGGATAGTTATCGGTGGGCCCATTGCACTGCTTGCTGTGTCATTTATCGAACCTTCTCTTATTGGCGTCGATGGCCCCAATGCGGTGTGGCGCGGCATGACAACGCTGGCGGGAAGCTGGATTGGCGGCGGCGCAAACCAAGCGGCGATGAAAGAAATTTATGAGGTGGGCGGCAATATTTTCTCAGTAATGGTGACAGTCGATGTGATTGTGGCCAATATTTGGATGGCGGTATTGCTGTTTATGGCATCGAAAGCCAAAGAGATAGACGCAAAGACTGGCGCCGATACCTCCGCTATCGAGACTTTAAAAAACAAAGTTGAAAAATATCATGCTGAAAATGCGCGTATTCCTAACCTACGGGACTTAATGCTCATTGTCGCTGTGGGTTTTGGCATTACGGGTGTCGCCCATATTGCCGCGGATTTTCTGGGGCCATTTTTCGAGGCCAACTACCCTTGGACTGAGGATTACAGTTTTACCTCTAAGTTCTTCTGGTTAGTGGTCATAGTGACAACCATAGGGTTAGCCATGTCCTTCAGCCCTGTGCGTCACTTAGAAGCGGCTGGGGCATCGAAGGTGGCATCGGCCTTCCTTTATATTCTGGTGGCAACCATAGGTTTGCATATGGATGTCAGTAAAGTGCTCGACACGCCCTTGTACTTTTTGGTGGGCATTATTTGGATGATAGTGCATGCAGGCTTTATGTTATTGGTGGCTAAACTGATTAAGGCCCCCTTGTTTTATATGGCGGTGGGCAGCCAAGCCAACGTCGGTGGTGCGGCATCGGCACCTGTGGTCGCTGCGGCATTTCACCCCGCATTAGCCCCCGTTGGGGTATTGTTAGCCGTATTTGGTTATGTGCTAGGCACTTATATGGCGTGGATTTGTGGTCAAATTTTACAGTTAGTTGCGGTATAGCCGCCTTAGCTCCTATTCACCGCTGGCAAGGTTCCAGCATTTTAGAGAGAAGTTGCGATGAGTAATAAAATCATAAACTTAGGTTCAATCGAAATTGCAAACGATAAACCTTTTGTGTTGTTTGGTGGCATGAACGTGCTTGAGTCTCGCGATCTCGCTATGTCGATTGCTGAAACCTACGCCGAAGTGACCCAAAAATTGGGGATCCCCTATGTATTTAAGGCATCCTTCGATAAGGCGAATCGCTCTTCTATTAATTCCTACCGTGGTCCAGGCATGGAGGAAGGGTTAAAGATTTTTGAAGAAATCAAGAAAACCTTTAACTTGCCACTGATCACCGATGTGCATGAAACCTATCAGTGTGCCCCCGTTGCCGAAGTGGTCGATATCATTCAGTTGCCAGCCTTCCTTGCCCGTCAAACGGATCTGGTTGTGGCCATGGCGAAGACCGGCGCCATCATTAACGTGAAAAAGCCGCAGTTTTTAGCGCCCCACGAGATGCGCCATATCATTACTAAATTTAATGAAGCGGGTAACGACGAAATCATCCTCTGCGAACGTGGCTCATGTTTTGGCTACAACAACTTAGTCGTCGATATGCTAGGTATGGATGAGATGAAGCAATCTGGCTATCCGGTGATTTTCGATGCGACCCATGCGCTGCAACGTCCCGGTGGCCGTACCGATTCCGCTGGCGGACGTCGTGCACAGGCGACAGAATTAGCCCGCAGTGGTATGGCGCTTGGCCTAGCGGGCCTGTTTATTGAAGCCCACCCCGATCCCGATAATGCTAAGTGTGATGGCCCCTGTGCGCTGCCTTTACATCAGTTAGAAAATTATCTGAAGCAAATGAAAGCGATGGATGATTTGGTTAAATCATTCGAACCCATTGACACTAGTAAGTAAGCATAAAAAAGAGAGGTTGAATAACCTCTCAAAAATAGCAGGGGAGTTTTTAATGCTCGGGCAATAAAGTAAATTGCCAATATTTACGATGAAAAAGACGAAGGATAAGATGTATTTACTTAAATGAGATCTTAAGAATACATCTAAGGTAATACATATAAGTACAGATAAAATGAGAGACCTGTTGATCTCTCATTTTAATATCACCACTACTTTTGGTTTAGTGCGTGTTTTGCTGCATTTGTACCCGCAATTTTGCCAAAAATTACAGTGTCAGCGACGGCATTACCACCTAAGCGATTATATCCATGCACACCACCTGTGACTTCGCCCGCTGCAAATAAGCCAACCAACGGTTTACTTTGAATATTCAGCACCTCGGCTTTGGTATCAATTGCGACACCACCCATAGTATGGTGAATACCGGGAGCCACTTTTACGGCATAAAAAGGGGCCTTTTCTAGTGGTAATGGCATTTGTTCGCGAGCAAAATCTTCATCCTTACCTTGTTTAAAATAGCGATTGTAGTTTGAAATCGTTTTTTCTAATGCGTTTTCTTTCATACCTGTGATTTTTGCAAGTTCAGAAACCGTATTTGCTTTTTCCAGCATATTTAAATGGTCATATCCTTGAACCATTTTTGCTTTTTTATAAAGCTCATTATCGAAGACTAACCAAGCATATTGTTCAGGTTGTTTGAGAATGGCATCGGATGCTTTATCGCGAGTAGTTAATTCGCTGATAAAACGATTGCCATCTTTATTGACCATAATAGCACCTACACCTCGTACGGTTTCCGAGATTAAAATGCGGCTATCTTTTCCCACAGTCGGATGAGCTTGTACCCAATCAATATCTGTCATACTCGCACCGATTGCCTTGGCAAGTTCAATACCATCACCTGTTGAAGTGATATTGTTTGAACTCGTCATACCTTTAAATGTGGGGCGATAAAATGCGACCATTTCTTTGTTAAAACCATATCCTCCCGTCGCAAGAACAACTGATTTTGCTGCAACCATATAATGGCCGGAGTGTTTACCGTGGACGACAACGCCGACAATTTTTTGGTCTTCATCAATAACCAGTTTGACGACTTTAGAGTTGAGTCTTGTATCAACACTTTCATTTACAGATGCTTTTCTAAGTACATCGATAATATGTGGACCAACACTTAAGCCTCCAGATGGTCGATGTGTCCTATCGACTCTAGCGCCGCCTGAACGTTTCAAATCGTCCATGTTTGCGCCCAAAGATTCTAGCCATTTAATGCCATCAGCTGATTGCTCCGCTAATATTTGCACCAATTTAGGATCGTTCGCATACCGTCCGCCTTTCATAGTGTCTTCGACATACCATTCGATTTTATCTTCAACCTTGTGGTCTTTTTGCTGAACAGTACCCACTGCATTATATCCACCAGCGGCGAGCATCGAATTTCCACCACTAAACGGTGCTTTATCAAGCAATATAACGTTGGCACCCGCTTTTTTGGCTGCTATTGCTGCATTAAACCCGGCACTACCGGCCCCAACAACAATCACATCCGTTGTTTCTTTAGGGCCCGCAGCAATTGCTTTATTTATTGCCTCATTATCCCAACCCTTATCCCACGGCTCTTTGGCTTTTGCTTTATTAAAAGGCATGTCGAGCCCTTCAAATGAATGGCATTCGTTACAATATAGCTTTGGTTGTTCATGCCCTTTATGGCAAGAGGTACAGTTAATATCGCCTAAATGTGAAGAGTGTGGATCGATTTCTAGTTTAGGGTTTGCTAGTTTTGCATAATCACCATGACAGGATTTACATTGTTGATTTTCAAAAGTTTCACTATCACTTACCTTGTTAGGTGTTGCATGACAGGTTTTGCAGCCATCGATACTTTTATGAAAAGAGGCTAAATCATTTTTATTATCCGTAGCAGCCCATGATGAAGCCGTTAGAATTGAACATATAAATATGCTCAAATATTTTATTTTCATACATTTCTCCAAGTGTGTCTTTATCAGTTTTATATCATGATAGTTATATTTCATCCTGAAATAGTGATGTTGCGCAATGAATCGATGTTGTTAAATATAATTTAATTGATTTTAAGTTATATTTAACTGTGTGAATTTGTTGGTTAGTTGTGATCTAAGGCTGAGATGTGTTGGATTAAATCACTAATATGGAATTGTTTTTATATTCTAAAAAGGTGATTTCAATGAAAACTGTTAAATATACTTGTCTTGGTGCAATTTTAATTTGTTCTACTCAAGTTGTATCTGAACCACTAGACTTTTATGGGCGATTATGGCTTGGTGTTGCAAACTCAAGTAATGGTCTTTCTGGTAATGAAAAGGTTGATGGTTTTTCCCTTGAAAATTATGCATCGTATTTAGGCGTTAAAGGAGAATATGGTGTATATGATAATTTTAGTTTGCTATATAAATTTGAAGCAGGGATAGAAAGTTTTGATAACGATGATACCAATATTTTTAAACCTAGAAACTCTTACTTAGGTTTTAAAACTAATTATGGGTCAGCTGTGTTCGGACGAAATGATACTGTCTTTAAAAGTGCTGAAGGAAAAGTGGATTTATTTAATATTACATCAAGCGATATGAATATGATCATTGCGGGTAACGATAGATTAGGTGATTCAGTAACATTGAATAGTGCTAAAGTTGCTGGTGTGACCATGGGTGTCAGTTATGTTTTTGATAAAGATTTTAATAAAAAAAATCCAGAACTATCTGAAAAACAAAATAATTATGCAGTTAGCTTAACCTTAGGTGATGCATCACTTAAGAAAAATAATCACTATGTTTCAATTGCTTATGCGGATGGTTTGAATCTGCTAGAGGCAACGAGATTGGTCGGTGGTCTTTCCATTGCATCGGTAAAATTGGGTGCTATGTACCAACATTCAGAATCTAATCTTTATGACAATATTAAAGGAAACTCTTATCTATTAAGTATGAGTGTTCCAATTGATAAATATGATATAAAGCTTCAATATTTAAAAGATGATGCAGGGCTTGGTAAAGTTACAAAAAATGCTGGAGCAGATCTAAAAACGTTGAAAGAAAGTGATGTAAGTCAATATTCGCTAGGTGTTGACTTTAAGGCTCAGAAGGATTTGACATTTGGGGTAGGTATTTCCTATTTTGATGGTGATTATACCGATGCCAAAGGACATACTGAGTTTGACGATACCCTTGTTTTTGTGTCTACAAAATATCTATTTTAATCACTATATAAAGCGGCCTAAATGGCCGCTTTATGAAAATTAGATACTTATCATGTTTACTTGTGAGGGTTTTGAACTATGATACTGCTAATAAATTGATTTTATCCCACGGAGTATATGATGCGGATAACACTAAGGCAGCTAATGATCTTTAAAGCCATACATTCTGAGAGGCAGATCTCAAAAGCGGCAAAAGTGCTTCATATGTCAACTCCTGCAGTAAGTATGGCGCTTAAAGAGTTAGAGAGCTCTTTAGGGTGTAGATTATTTGAGCGTGTTGCTGGTGGTTTGGTTGTGAATGCTCATGGTGAAATCATATTACCCTATGCAAATGAAATGCTCTGTAAAGGAAAGGAATTAGAGAATATATTTTCATTTTCTGAACATGGTATTAAGGGAACTCTAACTATTGGGAGCAGTAAAACTGCGGGTAACTATGTGTTATCTAAAAAAATCCCTTTATTTAAGAGTCAATATCCAGATGTAAAAATAAAACTAGTCATTGATAATAGCTTAGTTATTGAAAAAATGGTTTCAGAAAGGGAGCTTGATTTAGGCTTTATTGATGCAAAACCTGCGAGTAAAAATCTCATTTGTGAGCACTGGTTGCAAGATAATCTTTGTCTTGTGAGTGGTGCAACTCATCCTGCGGCTAGTGATGTAAATACAAAGGCATGGCTTAGTGAACAATTATGGATATTCGACCATGAGGCATCGCTTTCTCGAATTCGTGCAATTCAATTACTAAAAAGTTTAAATATTCATGTTCGTGATGAAATATGCATGTCAACAATAGGAGCAATTAAAAGGGCTATTGGAACTGGTATAGGTTTGAGTGTACTACCTATGTTAGCAATCGATGTTGAATTAGCTAGAGAGGACCTTATTTTATTGTCTGTGGATGGATGGGACTATAAAAGAACTTATTGGTCAATTCAGCGTGAAGGAGAAGAATTGTCTGCATTAAGCATGAGTTTTTTAGCTTTTAGTAAGCAGCAATATAACCCTTTGTGCTAATTATTCTAGTAGGTGAACTAATTTGCTGTCATCAGATCTTGAAATAGGAGTTTTTTTAGCGCTTTTACTATGGGGTGTTTTTTATACACATGCATCATCGATAAGTTTTTTTAAAAAATTTTATAAAATTTTTCCTTTAATGTTAGTATGTTATGCTTTACCTGCTATTTTTAGCTCGTCAAATATTATTAATGCTAGTAATAGTCAACTTAGTGACATGGCAAAAACACACTTTATGCCAAGTTGTTTATTTTTATTGATCTTAAGTACAGATTTTTTCGCTTTAAGCTTAGTAGGCAAAAAACTACTAGGTATGTTTGTGTTAGGCGCTGTGAGTATCTGCATTGGTGGGCCATTGAGTCTATGGCTTGGTTCTATATTTTTTCCGTATGAGCTTGCTTGGCAGGGAGATAATGCTGCATGGAAAGGCATGTCAACCTTGATGGCAAACTGGCTTGGTGGAACAGCTAATCAATTAGCAATAAAAGAAATTCATCATGTTGGTGATGCAATATTTGCAGTAATGATGGCTATTAATATTATTTTTTCCAGTATATGGATGGTTATATTACTTTTTATTGCAGAACGTCAGGATAAAATCGATGATTTTCTTAAAGCTGATAAAAGTTATAGACCGACATTTTGTTCTGATGTTGAGTATAAAGTCATAGATAAATGGGAAAGGTATTATTGGACACTGATATTGGGTTTGACTTTCTTTATGGTGATGTTCTTTAGTAAAGATCTGTCATCCATACTTGCCAACACAACGGCTTACTATTTTCCATATTTGTTCAAATACAATCTTACTTCTGATTTTTTTTGGTCAGTGTTAATAGCTACCTTTTTAGGACTGTTATTCTCTTTAACAAATGCAAGACATGTCTTAGTTAAGGAAACGCGTAAGGTTGCTCTTTTTTTTATCTACATTATGATTATGTTGATGGGGTTGAATTTTGATGTTAGTGCATTGGGTGCTGCTCCTTACTACGTTTGTATAGGACTTATTTGGTTTTCTATACATATTATTATTTTACTGATTTTTACCGTATTTTTTCGTTTACCTATCATGTATTTAGCGGTTGCGAGTCAATGTAATATTGGTGGTGCAGCTTCTGCACCCGTTATCGCTAGTGCTTTTCATCCAAGATTAGCTTCCGCAGCGGTATTGATGGCTGTTTGGGGCTACACTTGGGCTTCTTTATTTGCATGGTATATCGGCTTTTTAATGCAATTCATTCAACCATAATTGATTAAGATAGATTGTTTCTATCCTGATTTTAGTCATGTTGAACGTCTTTAATTTTGTTTTGAACATTTGCAAGATTCACGGTTAAAATACATATTGTTACAACAATTTAATAAGGGATTTGCTAGGATGCTGACCCGTTTAAACTTTATACAAAAAAGCATGCGCCAATTACTCACCACTTTTAGCCTGACATTCAAGCAATGGGGATTATTGCTGTCGCTGCCCATTTTGCTGTCCTTGGGGATAAGTTATGCCATCACTGGCTATGTTGTGCATGATAAAGCGCGGGAAGTGGGAAACTTTAATTTAGAGCGTCTTGATGAGTTGTTACTGCAGTCGGACAGTATTAGTGAATTTGCCATGACCCTCAAGGAGGGCGACTGTGGCAAACTCCGCGAGTATATGAGGTTTAGGCCCTATTACCGTGGCGTACTTTTATTTAACGATAAAACCTTTTATTGCTCTTCTATGACAGGGAATATCGAGTTACCGCTTAATTCACTCTTACCTGAGTATCAACTTAAGGACTCTGCTCGCTATATAGTGCCCGAAACTCCGGCTCGACTAGGGGTCCCTGCCATTATCGTTATCTCTAAGGATGCACAGACGCACCGCGGTGCAATTGTAGTGCTTGAAGGGCAGTATCTTATTGATAGTTTTATTCAACCTGAAGTCTCTCCCCGTCCCGTTGACACTGTCGTGCTTGGTTTGCATGGTGCAACTTTACCCAGTGAAACTCACTTCGGTGAGGGGGAAGTCGTTAGTGTATTGGCCGATGATAAGGAGTTTCTCATTTTATTGGAGATGTCTAATGCATTCTTTTGGCATTTCTTTTGGATTTACTTTGGGATATTACTGCCCATTCTCTTTATCTTCCTCTTGCTGTCTGGGTTACTGCTCTGGCGTAAAAAGAGCCGACATTCATTGGCGGACGATATTCGCAGTGGGATAGAAAATGAAGAGTTCTTCTTAGTTTACCAGCCAGTGATAAGCACTGGGGATGGTAAGGCGAAAGGGGTCGAGGCGTTAGTGCGTTGGCAACATCCACAAATGGGTTTAGTGCGGCCCGATTTGTTTATTCCCATAGCAGAAGATAGTCAACTTATTGTTCCTCTTACGAATTATATATTTGAACGGGCGCTGGTAGATTTTGCCGATATGGAAGTGGAAGCTGGGTTTAGAATTGGCTTCAACGTAGCCCCAGAACATTTTATCCAAAGCGATATTGAAGCTAAGTTTATACACTTGCGTGATTCGCTCGCGCGGATTGGCGTTAAACCTCTGGTTGAAATCACCGAGCGGCAGTTGCTGACAACCGATATTTGTCAACGTATTGAAGGGCTAAGGCAATTGGGGGTTCTAGTGGCAATCGATGACTTTGGGACTGGGCAAACCACTTTATCTTTGCTGCAAACCATGCCGCTAGATTACTTAAAAATTGATAAATGTTTTATCGATACCATAGGGCATGAGTCGGTGACCTCCCATGTGCTCGATACGATTATCGAACTCTCCCATAAGATGAATTATGTTGTGGTGGCCGAAGGGGTCGAGACCCAGGAGCAGGCGGACTATTTAACCCATCGCCAAGTGCATTTTTTACAGGGATATCTCTTTGCTAAACCAATGAAACTAGAAGATTTAAAACTGTGGTTAGTGAAAGATAGGCTCAACTAGTGTGTGCCAATATACAAGAGCATGGGGGCATCTTGGTGCCCCCATGTTTTATTACAGGCTATACCCCGTCTCTTCATGCTCGGATAGGTCTAAGCCGTTGACTTCTTGCTCAGCGCTTACCCTAAGCCCTCCGAGTAGTTTGCGGATAATCACAAACAATAACCAAGTCACTATGGCGGTATAAGTGAAGGTTGCTGCAACCCCTATAATTTGCACGCCAAGTTGGTCAATCATAGTGTCATTCACAGCGGCAAAGCCGTAACCGCTGAAAACGCCTAACTGTGTCGAGCTAAAGACCCCCGCCAATAGTGTGCCCAGTATGCCGCCGACGCCATGGACGGGGAAGACATCTAATGAGTCATCAATTTTAAGTTTCTGTTTGATATAAACCGTTGAATAAAAACACACGATCCCACCCAGTAGCCCTATCACTAGGGCGCCAGCCGGACCAACATAACCCGAGGCTGGGGTGATAGTGCCTAAACCCGCTACCATGCCCGTGACTATGCCAAGGGCACTGGGTTTACCAAATTTAAGCCACTCAATTGCCGCCCACGTCATGGCGCCCATGGAGGCTGCCAGATGAGTCGCAAGAATCGCCATGGCGGCAGTGCCATTGGCCCCGAGTGCACTGCCACCATTAAAACCGAACCAACCGACCCACAGCATGCCTGCACCTGTGACTGTCATGGTCAGGTTGTGGGGCATAATCGCCGAATTTAAAAATCCCTTGCGGGGTCCCAGTACCTTGGCTGCCACTAAAGCCGCAACACCAGCCGTGATATGTACTACGGTTCCGCCAGCAAAGTCATAGAGTCCTAGCTGGGCTAGCCAGCCACCACCCCAAACCCAGTGGGTAATGGGCGCATACACTAATAGTAACCAAGTGCTCGAAAAGAGCAGCACCGCCGAGAACTTCATCCGTTCGGCAAACCCGCCGATGATCAAGGCTGGTGTGATGATGGCAAAGGTCATCTGAAACAGCATAAACAGGGGTTCAGGAATATCACCGCTTAGGCTATCGCGGCCAATCCCTGCCAAGAAGGCTTTGCTGAGGCCACCGATAAAGCCATTACCCGTATCGAAGGCAATGGAATAGCCAACTACAAACCAGAGTACTGAGGCGATAGCGGCAATAGAAAAACACTGCATTAATATAGATAACACGTTCTTACTACGGACGAGTCCACCGTAAAATAGGGCGAGTCCTGGAAGTGTCATCAGTAATACTAGGGCCGAAGAGCTTAAGATCCATGCGGTATTGGCACCATTGACTTGCGCATCATCGGCCAGTGCCGTGGTAGCAAAAGTGCAGATAAGCAGTGTCAGTAGTGCTTTTAAGCCGAGTTTTAGCGGGGATAAACTCATATTGCATCCACTCCTTCTTCCGAGGTGCGGATCCGTATGACTTGCTCGAGGGCCGTCACGAAAATCTTACCATCGCCCACTTTACCCGTATGTGCGGCGGCGATAATGGCTTCAACTACCGCTTCTTCCTGTTCGGCGTGAATGGCAATTTCTAGCTTCATTTTAGGTAAAAAGTCGACGGCATATTCGGCGCCGCGATAGAGTTCAGTGTGACCCTTTTGGCGACCGAAGCCGCGGACTTCGGTGACTGTCATACCATGGACGCCAAGTTGAGTCAGGGCTTCACGTACATCGTCTAATTTGAAGGGCTTAATTATTGCGCTAACCAGTTTCAACATTATTCTCCAACAGACATTAGTCTCAAGTTGAACAGTTCAAGCAGGAATTGGGCCATAACCATAAAGTTTTTATTATCATAGTATTAACATTTTCACGCACCTAAATAGCCTTAGCTTTTGCTTTAAATGAGTGCAATCAGAAGTAGAAGCGCCCTGAATTGGTGCGCTTCGTTGGTGCAATCCTATCGGTTTTGACTTAGGCTAGTGCATTGGCAGAATCATGGGGGGCGGTGTTTAAATATGGGGGGATATTAGTGCGGTTATCGTCAAAATATGTTCAATAGATCTTTGTAAACAATAGATTGGCTATAATATTCCGCGGTGATATTCGGCCTCTAGCTGTTTAACTAATCCCCAGAGTTTTACATTGACTGGCGCACTTAAATTGTGCACTTTCGCTCGCTCACAGATATAGCCATTGATCTGATCTATTTCTGTTCGCCTTTGGTGTGCAATATCTTGGTGCATAGAAGAATAGTTTGTCGCCGTGAGTTCGATAACGCGGTAAACCCTTTCCTGTAAATTGCGTCTATCTAGGCTGATGCCATCATGGGCCGCTACATTCACTAGCTCATCGAGTATGTTGCTAATGGTGTCGCAAAATTCGGGTTGGGCAAGTGCGCCGTTATTGCAGTTATGGATGGCGGTCAAGGGGTTGATGGCGGCATTGACAGCGAGTTTTTGCCACAGGCAAGGAATGATAGCGTCCACCCATTCACTGCCGGGAATGGCATGTAGCAGGGCATGACGGTAATGCTCGTCGAGGGGAAATCCTGCAAAATGACCAAACTGAGTTAGCCCTTGTCCGGTCTGCTGAATCTGCCAAGGGGCTTGGCGTAATACCCCTTGGGAGGTTGTTCCTAGGCTTAGCCCGCTGCCGCCACCCGCTTGTCCATCAATCAGCTGTGCCAAGGCTAAGTGGGGACCCATACCATTATGTAGCAGTAAAATATGGCATTGGCTGGGTAGGTGCTTGAGTAAGGGCGAGAGCGCATCGAGCACTTGATAGGCTTTAACGCAGACAATCAGCAGACGAATATTGTCGAGCGCATCGGCCGCTAAGATAGGCACCGAATAATGAATGGCTTGGGCCTGCTGCTGATCGTCATGTTGATCGCTATGCTGATAGTCATTGGCTGACACTAATGGGCTGCAGCTTAGTAGCTGCTCACTAGAGCCGAGGGCATTGCGGCCGATAAAACCGACCTTCATACCCGCAGCAACCAGTTGGCGACAAATCAGTTGCCCAACGGCACCTGCACCTAAAATGGCAATATCCACAGCATGAGTCATATTTGCAGCCTTAAGATTTCTGTATCAGCGCCAATTTAAAGTGTTTGGATTAATCTTCCCGCAACTGCGCGGCGCGGAAATATTTGCCATAGGCCCAAAGGCAAAAGTAAAACAATGCAATACCCATAAAATCGGCGAGCACATCACCTATGGAAGCACTGCGGTAGGGTAAACGGGATTGTACCAATTCAATCAAGATGGCATAACCTGCAAGCACCAAGGATAACCAATACCAGCGAGGACGAAAGGCCAGGTAGGTGAGGTAAGAGAGGCAGAAGAAGCTGCCAAGATGCCCAACCTTATCGAGATTAGGGATGCTTTGCGAGTAGGTTGGTCTGGAAAACACCAGATAACTGATCACAACAACGGCTACGGCTAAAGCCAGTTTGAATAGGGTGTTTTTAGTTATCACAAATACGGTTTTATTGTCTTCGAGTGGGGCAATAATAGGAAAATGTGCAGTCAAAGTCACCCATAACCCGAGTTTTATCTTGCTAAGACAAAGTTAACCTTCAACTTGTAGTGGGGAGTCGGTAAACTATCGGCATTTATCATCACCTAAGGGGCGGCAACCATGCCTTCATTTGATATTGTGTCCGAAGTGGACGAAGTTGAGTTACGTAATGCGGTCGATAATTCTCGTCGTGAGCTCAGCAGCCGGTTTGATTTTCGCGGTAAAGATGCCAGCATCGAATATAAAGACCATGTGGTAACGCTAACGGCGGAAGACGACTTCCAATGCAAACAGCTAGTGGATATTTTACGCACTCAACTCTGCAAGCGTAATGTCGAACCCTCTGCGATGGATGTGGATGAAAAGTCGGTCCATAGCGGTAAAACCTTCTCCTTGAAGGTGCGTTTTAAGCAGGGTATTGAAACCGACATAGCGAAAAAAGTCGTTAAGATGATTAAAGACAGCAAGCTTAAAGTGCAGTCCTCTATCCAAGGTGACACTGTTCGGGTGACGGGTAAGGCCCGTGACGATTTGCAAGCGGTAATGGCGTTGATGCGTCAGTCCGAATTGGGTCAACCATTTCAATTCAATAACTTCCGCGATTAGTTCTGTTTGATGCTGGCTTAACTCTGGCATACAAATAAAGCCCCCAATGCTTAGCATTGGGGGCTTTTTGTTAGGCATGTGGTGCGTCAGTGACGGGCTAAATCTATGATTTATTAGGGTTGCGCTCTGCATCATCCATTAAAGATGTGCTTGGGTGTGGTGCATATTTATTGACTAAAGTAATCAAAAATAACACGGGAAACCCGATCACGCTGGCGGCGACAAAGAAGTTCACATAACCAAATGCATCGACATAGGCGCCAGAGAATCCGGCAATAAATTTAGGGAACAGTACCATAATCGAAGAGAGCAAAGCATATTGGGTCGCGCTGTAGCCGTTGCTAGTGAGACTCGATAGATAGGCCATAAAGGCAACCGTGGCTATCCCTGCGCTGAAATTATCGACCGAAATAGCAAAGGTTAAGAAGGGCACGTTATAGCCAATCACCGCCTGCCAAGCGAATAACAGATTGGTTACGGCGACCAGTAAAGCGCCGAGGAAGAGGATTTTCATAGTACCAAAGCGGGCTAGCAATACACCGCCGAAGGCGGCGCCGACTAAGGTCATGATCAGGCCGTAGATTTTACTGAGATAGGCAATTTCTTCCTTAGTGAATCCCATGTCCACATAGAAGACGTTCGCCATAATCCCCATCACAATATCCGAGATCCGGTAGCAGGAAATCAGCAAAAGGATGAGGATAGCACTATAGCCATAGCGTTTAAAAAAATCGATAAAGGGCAGCACACTGGCGGTATATATCCATGAAATACTGGCGGCAATAGCTTTGGGGTAGCTGGCGCTTAGACGTTGTTTTAACTCAAGTTCTGTTGCATCGACGGCGCGGGTGTCAACCTTGGGCTCGCGGCTAAAGAGGGTGGTTAATATTCCAATCGACATTAACCCCGCCATCACTAGGTAGGATGTTTGCCATGCGAGCAAGTTGTACTCAGTGTTACCGGGTTCAACCCAGGCCGCTATGGTAAGCGCACCTGCGGTGGCAACTATCATGGCGCTGCGGTAGCCCACTTGATAGGCGGCGGCTAATGCGGCTTGCATCTTCTCTGGGGCGGATTCAATCCGAAAGGCATCGATCACTATATCTTGGGTGGCTGAGGCAAAGGCAACCATAAGTGCGAAAATTGCGAGGCATTCGAGATCTTTTAAGGGGTCGCTAAAGGACATACCTAAAATAGCTCCAACCAGTAATAGCTGAGCCAACAGCATCCAACTGCGTCGTCGCCCTAGAAAGCGAGTTAGCAGTGGCAGAGAGAGCCTATCGACTAAGGGAGACCAAGCCCACTTAAGGCCGTAGGCTAATGTAATCCAGCTGAAATAACCAATAGCGGTGCGATCAACACCCGCCTCACGCAGCCAAAAGGATAGCGTCGAAAAAACTAACATGTACGGTAAACCAGCGGAAAACCCCAGCAATAGCAGAATCAAAACGCGCTTATGGTTGTAAACGCTTAAAGCATTGAGAGTGCGTTGAATAAAAACAGGTGCGGACATAAACATAAGCCGAAGAATCGAATCCGCCTAGCTTACGGGCAAGGTGCTATTGGATTCAAGGGCTAACTTTGGATTCAAGGACTAACTTTGGACTCACAGTAGCTTTTTATCCCTAAACAAACTGAAGACGCTGAAATTTGTATCTTCAGATAGCTTGGGTATAACGCCCCATCATTTTTGGGGCAAATGTCGCCAGAGCTATGCCACTTGGCATAAAAAAGACTCAGCAAGCTGAGTCTTTTTTAGGGTGATGTGATTTGAGTACTAAGGTCGAATACCGATACAACCCGCTGGCATTCGGCCCCCTAAACTGAGGAAATCACAACAGTCATCAATGTGTTTACGCAGATAATGATTGCCGCGGATCATCCAGTCTGGCCACTTGCTAAAACTGTGGAGCACGTGCCAAAACACTTTTTCCGTTTCCGTTTGCGCTTCGCCTGTCGGGACTAGCAGTTGCCATTCCTCTAGGGTATCCCATAGATAGAGCTGGACTTCATGGAAATCGAGTTCGTCGCTCAAAAACGCTTTTCCATACAGCGCAAGTTGGGGCGCCTTATTATCGATGAATTCTACCACAGTCATCGTTGCCTCCTTTCTATTGCTCCTTGAGTATAGGTGTACAATTAGCGCTTTTGCTCGAATTTTTGGGATTATTTTTTCGGGAGTAATTTTGCTGTTTTCAAGATAATGGGGGTGACTGGGACATCGGGCCAATTGAGTTTAGCATTGGTCGCCGTTTCGACCACGGCCATAGCTTCTAATACGGTTTTTCCTTCGATGATTTCACCAAATACAGCGTAACCCCAGCGGCGTTTCGATGGGTCGAGTTTAGTGTTGTCGGCCACGTTGAAATAAAACTGGCGAGTTGCCGAATGGGGTTCATTATCCCGAGCCATGGCAATAGTGCCCATGCTGTTGGTGAGGCCGTTTCCTGATTCGTTGACTATCGGTTTACCGTCTGGCAGCTCTTCATACTTAGGGGTGAGTCCGCCACCTTGCACCACAAAGTCACTGATCACGCGGTGGAAAATGGTGTTGTCGTATTCGCCTTTGACAACGTAAGTCAAAAAGTTATCTACGGTAATGGGCGCGCGGGTTCTATCTAGTTCGACCACTATTTTGCCTAAACTGGTATCAAACTCGACCTGGGGATAGAGAGTGTCGGGCTGAATGTCGATGGCCCAGCCGCTATGACTGGCACATAGGAGAAAGAGTGCAGATATCCAACGAAGCATTTTTATTTCCTTATTAATTACAGAATATTACTGTTATTGCTGTAAAAATTGATTCAGTTCAGGGTCGTTTAAAATTTCCCCTGTGAGCTGGCCGAGAAGCTTATTCATATCCAGTTCTAGGGTGGCAAAATCTGGGGTTAATGGGCCTTTTAACATGCCTTTTGCCTTATAACGTTTAACCAGTTCTTGGGTTGAGTTTTTGGCTTGCACTGCAATTATCACACTGTGTTTTGCCTCATAGCCAAAAGTCTTTTTAGTGACATCCATTTGCAATTCTTCTAATTGAATTTGCACTGAATTCGTCGCACTGGGATCGATTTGGTAACCCGCTTGTGTAAACCCATTGCGGAACACTTCATCGAGCAATAATTTAGGCGGTTCACTCGGACCGACTAAGCGTGTCTTAGTACCTTCTTCGATAAAACGTGCCACATAGTCGATATTGCGGGTATCAATAGTGTCGAGTGACATCAGAATAGGTCTGGATGTTTGTTGATTGATATCGGGCACTTGGGGACTGAAAGCCATATGGGTTGGATTTTGGCTTGCGCAGCCCACGAATAGCAGGGGAAAAGTTAAAGTCAGTAATAGCCGTTTCATGGGTTCTCTCGTGCAAATATAAAGTGGCTACAGCATACCAGAAAT
The DNA here is from genome assembly GCF_002783505.1 of Shewanella sp. CG12_big_fil_rev_8_21_14_0_65_47_15. Classification (GTDB taxonomy): domain Bacteria; phylum Pseudomonadota; class Gammaproteobacteria; order Enterobacterales; family Shewanellaceae; genus Shewanella. Next base: position 157,487 of record NZ_PFGL01000019.1, on the reverse strand, counting down.
CACTTTTGATGCCACGGAGCACTTTCTTGGGAACTTAGGTTCAGTTTCGATACAGGGGGGCTGAGTATTATGAGGGCTTTTATCACTGCATAATTGGGAAGCTAATGATGAGAAAATGCTACTTATTGGGGGTTTTAGCGCTAGGGATGAATGTGGGGATGCTTAGCCTTAATGCCGATGCAAGCGAGTCCCCGCATATTCTGGGTGGGAGTTTAGGTTACGGTAGCCAAGAGTTTGAAACTAAGACTGGTAAATATGATGCAGGTGACACTGTGAATGGCGACTTATATTACCGTTATATGCTCAACGAGAATGTTGGGTTTGAAGCGGGTTATTTAGCCGGTTCCGGTGGGATTGTGAGTGCGATGGTCAGTACTATCAGCGAGATAAAGAACCTGAGTTATAACGGTGTTAGAACCACAGCCTATGGAGAGTATGCGCTGTCCCGCGGTAACAGTCTTTATGCCAAGCTGGGTGCTGCTTACACTCAAGTAAGCTATGAGATAAATAAGCAGGATATGGACTCGGACGATGTCGGCTTTTATGGTGCCGTTGGTTGGCAATATCGATTTAAGTCGGGATTCGGCTTGAATTTAGATTATCAATATATTCCGATGAAAGAGCTAGAGTTGCAGGGGATCAACTTTGGGATGAGCTATCGATTCTGAGCTTAATAGGGCCCAGTGCTTTGCTTTAAGCGCCTTTAAGGCGCGTTTTAGCTTACTTTGTAAGCGTGCGAGAATTAAATGGCATAACGTTCGATAACAAAGTTACAACAATTTGATGTTGCACTCTTTTAATGCAAAGGGGGACAGGTTAGAGTAAAAATTCGACGTTGAATTAGAGAGCATGAATGCTCCACATTACTTTTGCAAGCGCAGGGCGAAGCCATGTTACCTATCACCACTCAAATTGCTCCTGACAGTTTAATCAATCCTAAAGGTGTCCCGCATTTCGGTCATTTCGATGGCATAGTGAAATCCTTAGATGTCGCCCGTTTTGCCTATTTTGACACTATGGATAGACCCGCTTCCGCCTGGGCAAGACGCTTCGACTACAAGCAATTTCAGTTTGTTTCCTTAGTTACCCCGCGATACGTGATTGGCGTAGCGCTGGCCGATATTGCCTATCTCGGCAGCGCTTTTTGCTATGTATACGACATAAAAAACAATCGGTTAATCCAACAGCATTGGTTAAAACCCCTAAGGCTTGGCTATCGGATGACCACTTCTCCCGCTAATGGTAAGAGTCGCATTGGCCGCAAAGGGGCTGGGTTCAGTTTTGAGATAGTCGACGGTGGGTGGCGCTTGCTCCTCGATACTCAGCATATTCAAGCCGACCTTAAGTTGCAGCCAGCGCCACTCAGTTTACCCATGGCGATGTGTAGCCCAACGGGTTACAACGGCTGGACTTATACGCAGAAACACAATGGCTTAACCGTTAAAGGCAGTTTGACCGTTGAACATGAGCCACAGCCACTCAATCAAGCTTTAGCTGGCTATGATTTTTCGGCGGGTTTTATGCGCCGTGATACCAGTTGGCGCTGGGCTTCGATTAACGCCCAAATCGAGGCTGGCATTATGGGGCTTAACCTCGCAGCGGGAGTCAATGAAACTGGCGCCAACGAAAATGTCTTCTGGATTAATGGCGAACGGCATTTGCTTGGGCCAGTCCAGTTTGAATTTGACCGCCATGCCAGTCAAGGGGCTGAAGTGTGGCGTATCTATAGTCATAACGGGCAAGTCGAACTGCAGTTTTCAGCCAGAAACTGCCGTAGCGAAAAACGTAATTTACTGCTACTAAAGAGCAATTTTCGCCAGTATATCGGCCACTTTAGCGGCACTATTATCGATAATCAGGGACGACGCCATTCGTTGAATAATGTGCTTGGCTTAACCGAAGATCATTATGCTCGTTGGTAATAAATCCCGTAGACAATAAATAATAATAAAAATAGGAAAAATCATATGGATATCGCCGCGTTAATTCAGCACCCCGAAGTGCTGTTAATAGTGTTAGCACCGATTTTTTTCGTGTGTATTTTGCTGGAATGGTATTTGGGCGATAGGCAACAAAAGCTACCCCTGAGTGCGGGTTATCGTGGCCCTGAAGTACTCTGTAATTTTAGCCTTGCGGCCATGCACCAAGGCGCCGATCTGCTTACCGGGTTATTGATCGCTAAGCTATATCTCGCGGTCTTTGGTTGGAAACTCTTCGATATTGAAATGGGACTTTTCAGCTTTATTGCCCTAATGGTCGCGCAGGATTTTTGTTATTATTGGTTTCATCGCGCGAGCCACAGAGTGCGTTGGATGTGGGCGGCACACGTCGTCCACCATAGCTCTGAGAATATGAATTTTAGCACTGCGTTTCGCCAGAGTTTAATGTACCCCTTTGCCGGTATGTGGATCTTCTGGTTACCGCTGGTCATAGTCGGTTTCGATCCTAATTGGGTGGTTTTTGTGGTGTTACTCAATCTTGGCTTGCAATTTTTTGTGCATACCCAAGCCGTTAAGTCACTTGGCCCCTTGGAGTGGATCTTCAACACACCCTCCCACCATAGGGTTCACCATGGTCGCAACCCACAATATATCGATAAAAACTATGCGGGGATTTTGATCATTTGGGACAAGCTCTTCGGTACTTTTGAGCCTGAGGTTGACACTGTGATTTACGGTATCACTAAGCCGATCAACAGTTTTAACCCTCTAAAAGTCACTTTTAGCGAATGGCGCGACATGTTCAGTGAGGTGACCACGAAGGGATTAAGCCTTAAGCAGAGATTGCAGATCCTGTTTGCTCCCCCTGCGGCGAGTGCTAAACACGACGACTAAATTCTACTACGCCAAAGTTCAGCCACTAATCGACAATAAATAGTCTAAATGGCTAATAGTGCAAGAGCATTTGCACCGTTAGGCTAGGGTTCTTTTTGGTGATGAGAACAAAAAATGTACAGTGCCGGGCTTTGGTGGTAGTTTTTTGTATAAGTCTCTCGTTTTAGGTGATGGTCGTATGGTGGATGAGCCCCATTTATCCCTAGAGGAATTAGCTTGTTTTAGGGAGTTATTTACCCCTACGCGGCTCGATAGTGAGTTGAGCCAGGATACTTTCCCTCAAGAGCCGATGGTCAACCATGTGTTGACTGTATCGACTGAGGTTCCGCAGGTGATTGCCTCCATTTTAGGTAAGGCCAAATTGACCCTACTCGCTGAAGTTGGCCCCTATAAACTCTGGTTCCCCCTGTGCATGAAAATGGATGATTTTGGACAACTACAACCGACATTAGGTGTGCCAGAAGTGTTAGATGCATCGGGTGTCGAACGTAGCTGGCGTTTAACCCAGGCCGAAGATGTGTGGATATTTGACCATGATCAGGGCGAACAATGGTCCGTGGCATCCCTATCGAGTTCGGGGATGGCTATTCGGGCTAAGTCACAACAACAATTCGCCCAATTGCTCGGGAGTAAAGATTTACAATTACAGCTTCCCGATGGTGAGACCCTGCGAGTGGATATCGAGCCTATCCGCAGTGAGAAGGGGTTAGCCATAGTGAAATTTCAAGCTGAGGCCGAAGAGCGTGAGGCGCTACGTCAGTTCCTGTTTAATCGCCACCGCAGTCAACATGCCAAACTTTACGCCAGTGTACAAGCCAAGTGATTCGACGCTGTTAGAGAAAAATTATTGAATTGTAAAATATCCTCGCGCCCCTACAGATCTTTTCTTATTGAGCCGCTTTTCCGCGATCCTAACCTGCCAATCTCCTCTGTGATGGATTAGAATGGCCTTGAATTCAAAAACATCAGAGCGAGCGGTATGCACGTACATATTTTAGGAATTTGCGGAACCTTCATGGGCGGCTTAGCATTATTAGCTAGGGCAAAAGGGCATAGAGTGACGGGCTCGGATGCCAATGTCTATCCCCCAATGAGTACACAGCTTGAAGAGCAAGGCATTGAACTTATTCAAGGTTTTGACCCAAGCCAATTGGGTGATGCGGGGCACTATCCTGACCTAGTCGTCATTGGTAATGCCATGAGTCGTGGCAATCCCTGTGTCGAAGCCGTACTGAATCTTGGCATTCCTTATACCTCTGGCCCGCAGTTTTTAGCCGACCATATTTTACCTGAACGTTGGGTTTTGGCGGTTGCCGGCACCCATGGTAAGACCTCAACCTCGAGCATGCTCGCTTGGATTTTAGAAGATTGCGGTTATGAACCTGGGTTTTTAATCGGTGGCGTTCCGCAAAATTTCGGGGTTTCGGCCCGTCTAGGTCAATCCGCTTTCTTTGTGGTTGAGGCCGATGAATACGACAGTGCCTTCTTCGATAAGCGTTCCAAATTCGTGCACTATCATCCGCGTACCTTAGCCATTAATAACCTTGAGTTTGACCACGCCGATATTTTTGCCGATCTTGCTGCTATCCAAAAACAGTTTAATCACCTTATCCGCACCGTTCCCGGAGAAGGCAAAATCCTCTGGCCAGCCGATTCCCAAGCGGTAAAACAAACAATCGATATGGGTTGCTGGAGCGAGCAGGAAACCTTCCATGGCGGCGAATCGGCAACGGGTTGGTATGGCAAAGCGCTCAGTGATGATTGCCATCAATTTGAAGTGTTTTTTGATGGCGGATCCCAAGGGGTGCTCGAGTGGGATCTTATCGGGCAGCACAATATCGAAAATGCCATTATGGCCATTGCTGCGGCGCGCCATGTGGGTGTACAGCCGGGTGCTGCGATTGCGGCATTGGCAAAGTTTGTCCCGCCTAAGCGCCGTCTCGAATTGTTAGGGACTGTTAATGGTGTCAGTGTGTACGATGATTTTGCCCACCACCCAACGGCAATCGCAACGACCCTAAAGGGCATGCGTGCTAAGGTTGGTCAGAGCAAAATTACTGTGGTGTTAGAGCCGCGCTCGAATACGATGAAGAGTGGAGTGCATAAAGATACTTTGGCCTATTCTATGATGCAGGCCGATGAAGCCTTTTTATATCAAGCTGATACCATCGACTGGAACATGAAAGAAGCCATGGAAGCCGCGGTGATCCCTGTCACTGTGCTGCACCAGATTGATGATGTGGTCGCTAAAGTTGCGAGTACGGCAAAAGCGGGAGATACCATAGTGGTGATGAGCAACGGCGGGTTTGGTGGCCTACATAAAAAGCTCTTGGCTGCCCTCGAGGTGAGCCCACAATTGATGGAGCAGGTTTAATCCCATGGCCTATGTAAAGTCCGCTAAGGCGATAAGCTTAGCTTGGACAGGTGCCTCAGGCGCCCCCTATGGGTTGAAGCTACTCGAATGCTTATTGGCCTCGGGTTATCAAGTGTTTTTGATGATCTCCAGTGCCGCGCGCGTCGTGCTGGCTACCGAGCACGGGGTGCAGCTCAGCGCCAATAGCGATAAAGCTAAAACGCAATTGCTGGAACTGCTTGCCCAAAGAAATGTGGCGATAGCGGGTGAGCTGGTGGTGCTGGGTAAGGATGAATGGTTTTCACCACCAGCCTCGGGTAGTGCTGCACCTAAGCAAATGGTGATTTGCCCTTGTTCCACCGGGACATTAGCGGCGGTTGCCACGGGAATGAGCAATAATTTGCTCGAGAGGGCGGCGGATGTCGTCATCAAGGAACGTGGACAGCTTATCCTTGTTCCTCGGGAAACTCCCTTTAATTCCATCCATTTAGAGCATATGCTTAACCTTTCTCGCCTAGGCGTCACTATTATGCCTGCCGCGCCAGGTTTTTATCATAATCCCAAATCGGTGGAAGATCTGGTAGACTTCATGGTCGCTCGGATCTTAGATCATTTGGGCGTTGACCATGCATTAACGAGTCGCTGGGGTTACACCAAGATAACTGACCACGACATCGACAATTGAGACGAATATGAAACACACCACCGAAGTGATGATCTCTGCACAGGAGATCAGCCAAAAATTGGATCAAATGGCCGAGCTTATTAATGCCCATTATGCCAACAGCGAACGCCTGCTGATGGTTGGGTTGCTAAAGGGCTCTGTGGTCTTTATGGCGGATTTGTGCCGCCGTATCAAAGGCCATGTTGAAATCGACTTCATGTCGGTTTCCAGTTATGGCAATGCTATGACCAGTTCACGGGATGTGAAAGTGCTGAAAGATGTGCAATCGGATATCGCGGGTCGAGACGTATTGATTGTGGAAGATCTGATTGACTCGGGTAATACATTAAGCAAAGTACGCGAAATGTTGTTGCTACGCGAACCTAAGAGTCTAGCCCTGTGTACGTTGCTCGATAAACCCGAGCGCCGCGAAGTGGATGTTAAAGTAGACTTTATCGGCTTTACCATTCCCGATGAGTTTATTGTTGGTTACGGTATCGATTACGCCGAGCAGTATCGCAATCTGCCTTATATTGCCAAAGTGGTACCGCTCTAATTAAGGCCCCATTCGGTCCTAAACAAAACTCCCGCCCTGTGTGGGAGTTTTGCTTTTATCTATACGGCGGTTTGGGCCGTGACGCTACCAAGGTTCAAGTTGAGCATGTTTAATAAATTTAAGCGCTTACAGTTCAACTGATTAGCCCTAGCTTTGACTTTTAACCCTGTTAACGTATTGCATTTGGTTTTTTTGCCACCATCTTATAACTCTCGCTATTGAAAGATCAGGAATCACTATGGCCAATACAGCCCATGCTCTGGTACTCGAAGGACTTAAAAAAACCTATAAAGGCGGTGTCGAAGCGGTAAAAGGCATCAGTCTTGAGGTTAAACAGGGGGACTTTTTTGCCTTACTCGGCCCGAATGGGGCAGGAAAATCGACCACCATTGGGATTATCAGCTCCTTGGTGCAAAAGACTGAAGGGACGGTAAAAGTCTTTGGTTATGATATTGATAAGCAGCTAGAACACGCCAAGCTTTGCATAGGTTTAGTGCCGCAGGAGTTCAATTTCAACCAGTTTGAAACCGTATTGCAAATTGTGGTGAATCAGGCGGGCTACTATGGTGTGCCAAAAGCTGTGGCCCTCGAGCGTGCCGAAAAATATTTAAGTCAATTGGATCTATGGGAAAAACGCAACAGCCAGTCGCGGGAGTTATCCGGCGGTATGAAACGGCGTTTAATGATTGCCCGCGCCCTGATGCACGAGCCTAAATTACTGATTTTAGATGAGCCTACCGCTGGGGTGGATATAGAACTACGCCGTTCTATGTGGGCGTTTCTCAAGCAAATCAATCAACAGGGCGTGACGATTATCCTCACCACCCATTACCTCGAAGAAGCGGAAATGCTCTGCCGTAACATTGGCATTATCGATAAGGGGATACTGGTTGAGTGCACGAGTATGAAGGCGCTGCTCAGTAAGCTCAATATGGAAACCTTTATCCTCGATCTGCGCCGGGATATACCCGCAGCGCCTGCGCTCAATGGTATGGTCAGCCGTTTAACCGATCCCCATACCTTAGAGGTAGATGTAGCTAAAGAGCATAATCTGAATGATGTTTTTAGCCAGTTAACCGCCGCCAATGTGGAAGTGTTATCGATGCGCAATAAGTCGAATCGTTTAGAAGAACTCTTTGTTGAATTAGTGAAGAAAACGCCGGGGGCCAAGGCATGAAACAGCTCTATTTTATCGCCTTTAAAAGTATTTTAACGAAAGAAATTAATCGGTTTACAAGGATTTGGATCCAAACTTTAGTGCCACCAGCGATTACCATGACCTTGTATTTTTTGATTTTTGGTAATTTGGTAGGCAGCCGAATAGGGGAAATGGGCGGGGTGTCCTACATGGAGTTTATTGCCCCTGGCTTGATTATGATGTCGGTGATCACTAACTCCTACTCTAATGTAGCCAGCTCCTTTTACAGTGCTAAGTTTCAGCGCAACTTAGAAGAGCTTATGGTCGCGCCTGTGCCACATTATGTGATGATTGCGGGCTATGTTGGCGGTGGCGTCGCCCGAGGTTTATGTGTGGGGTTGATAGTGACACTCGTCGCGATGTTCTTTGTCGATATTAGCCTGCATCATGCTGGCTTAGTGGTGATGACTGTGTTTCTAACCTCAGTGCTATTTTCATTGGGGGGTCTTATCAATGCGGTATTTGCTAAAAGTTTTGACGATATCAGCATCATACCGACTTTTGTGCTCACACCATTAACTTACCTTGGCGGCGTGTTTTATTCCCTGTCACTCTTGCCATCCTTCTGGCAGGGCGTTTCATCCCTTAACCCCGTTGTGTATATGATCAACGTATTCCGCTACGGATTTTTAGGGTTTGCCGATATTAGCATTCCCTTATCCATCGCCATTATGGTGGGTTTCTGTGCCGTGCTATGGGGCCTCGCTTATTACCTGATCTCCCGAGGGATAGGATTGCGTACGTAGTTGATTGAAATTAAGATTGGGATTTTTGAAGGGCATAAATTTTTATGCCCTTTTTAATGCCTAAATATTGGTTAATGGATTATTTTACTTCATTTGTTATGGGAACTTGCTAAGGTAAATCTATGACTCAGTTCGTCGTTTTTAAGGATAAAAATATGAGAAATACTTTATATTTGCTTATTGTGAGTTGTTTATTTGGCTGTACTAATGCAAAAAATGACACTGTAGCGAGTGGCAACCTCTTAGATAACAGCGCTAAGGCTGCAGCTTCACCAGTACAAGAGGTTGTATCAAATCCACAGCCAAAGGTTACGCCAACACTCAAAGGTGTTAATCCATCTACTGAGAAAAATAAATTGTATCATTATCAATTTAATGGTCGTCAGTTTACCGCCTCAACGGGGCAATTAGTGAAAGGCGTTGTGGTTTACGATACGCAAATGTCTGTATTTGGAAGGCTAAAAGGCTCGCTGGTGCTTGTTACTCTGTCGCCATTATCAGCATTTTCCTCCGGTTTTAGCATTGATAACATTGCCGAGAATACCTATCGACTGACCCCGCTCGATAGCCATATTGTATTGCTTGATGCGCTTAAGCGTCTGCAAGCTTTTGGTCAGGTTGAATTGGAAATTGATTACAGTCCAACGGATGAAACACCCATTATTTAGTGAGTGACGGACGGGTCACAGATAATAAAAAAGCCGCTTATTGCGGCTTTTTTAATTTTGGTTACTTAATCTTATTATTTACGACGACGTAATGCTGCCAAAGGTAACAAGATAAATGATAACCATCCTAAGCTACCACCGGAAGATTTATGTGGAGTTGGTGGTACGACAGGGTCAGGAATGTTATTAACTTTCACTGAGGTTGTGCTTACAACGTCCGCAGTTCCATCATTTACCGTCAAAGTAAACTCAAGGGTTTCATTTGCACTAACTTGTGGTGCAGTAAAGCTGAGTGAGTTAGTGGCCGCTCCTGTTAGTGTCGCCGCTGTTCCTGAGGTTTGCACCCAAGTGTAAGTGAGTACATCACTGGCGTTGGCATCAATTGCAGTAGCATTGATACTAACAGCTTCACCTTCGTTAACTTCAGTAGCACTAGGCGCTAAAGTCACATTTGGTAAGCGGTTGTCGCACGGATTGACATCGCCAGCGGTCTGTTCATGGAACACACTCGTCACAATATTTGAGAAGGCTATATTATCGACAATCCAACCAAACTCGTTGGTATTTGTATCTGAAACTATGCGGAAGCGGAAGCGAACTTCGTTACCATTTAACTTAGTACCGAAGTTGACGGTTTCTGTGTCACCAGGGAAATCCATAAAGCCAGTAAAGGTCTTACGTCCTGGCAGTAAATCTTCCAGTTCTCCGGTGTAGCCTACCCCTTCAAACACCCCACCCATTTCAGTTACGTCGGCCCAATCGCCACCGTTGACGCTAATTTCGACTACACCACCATCATAATTTTCTTCAATTTCAAAATATTGGAACCAGCTAATTTTGAAATCGCCGCCATAACCAACGGTGACAGGTTTGGTCTCGTAAGCAACATCTGAAGCAAAGCCATTATTCGCAATTCGCAGATACTGTGTATCGACGGGGAAGTACTTCGCATAAGTAGTTTCAAGTTTTGCGGTGCCTTTGGCCATATCGCCGCCGCTGAGCACATTTTCTTTGAAATCGACCAGTCCTGCTTGATCTTCCATATTGCTGACTGACATGTTGCCAGTGAGGGCTTTATCTTTGAAGTCCATATTGACGATAGTGGTAAAGCTGTACTCATCAACCTCGGTACCTTCAGCTAAAGCCGGGAAGGTCAGTTTTAGCTCTATGGTATCGGCAGTTGTGGCTTCATTGAGTGTAAACTCTATGGGTGAACTCGTGGCTTCTGCATATAAGTCAATGGCGCTAAAGGTGATTTTGCCTTCATTAGCCAAGGTGATATCTTGACCACTGACTACCTCGACTTTACCCTCGAGCGCTTCAAATTTCTGAGTACCACGGTTCTTGATTGTGAAACTCAGCGTGCCAGTTTCACCTTTGTCCAAAATACCATCTTTACTACAGTAGCCTACAGTCAGTCCTTCGTAGTCAGCGTTGATAGTATGGTTAGCGACATTGAAAGTGGAAAGTTCAGTTTTATAGGATTCCACTACACCAGTGTGTTTCGCATCATAACGAGCAGGGGACTCGGCTCCCATGCCCATACCACGGCGTGCAAATGCTTTAAGGAATAGTTCATAGTCCTTTGGCTCATTCGCATAGGCAGTAGCTAGCAATGCATCACGGGCTTCGGTATATGTTGGCGCAATTGGCGTCATCTTATAAGCCGCAACCAGATAGTTCATCATCATACTGCGAGCTTCTGCAAAGCTATAACGTTCATCATTGATTAGCGAAACATAACAATCCCACAACATGGCGGCCCATGGCTCACCTGCATCGTGGACTTCGGCATTACCGTACTGATCAGCACTCGTTCCTTTATTTAATTCTACATTACCGAAGGTGAGCGGGTTAATCTCCATATTGGTGCTGTAAGGGTAATTACGAATGCCTTCGTAGAAAGATGCGACATAAGTAATTGCAGCATAAGGCGTTTGGAATAACTCGTTGCCAGGGATGAGTGCATCATCGGCTTCTGAGATAACTAATAATGCATGGAAATCCCCCCAACCTTCGCCCATAGAACGACCTTGTTGGTTGATAAGACCTGAAGAGTTGCCGATTAAACGGTTGCTGATATAGTGGCCCCATTCGTGTGCCACAATCGCATTATCCCAAGAACTGTCTTTGAATGGTTTTGTATTGAACATGGTTACTGTGACAGGTTTTGCTGCATCGAGTTGCGTATAAATCAATGCACCATCATTCTTTGATAAGCCAATGCTTGGGACTTTAACTGTATCGTCACTACCACCCATAGGTGCTGGTTCTACAGTACCTGAGTTGTTAGCAATGAGAACACCAATGGCCCCTGCTTCTTGGGCAAACTTAGCCTTAGCGGTAAACGCACATGTACCCCGGTCGATAATGGCGATCTTGCCTACTAATTCGGCCGCATTTGTTGGCGCGCTACAACCATCATTAACAGGAGCCGTACCATCGACGAAGCGTACTACATTACCACTGATGTTAAATTGACCTTGGCCAAAACTAGCGCGTTGTGTCGAATCGAGTAACCCGATAGTTGCATCAGAGGTCACTGTCACGCCATAGTCTTCACCATTTACAGCATCTTTACTATCCCACAGGTACATTTGCATTCTAGGTGAGCGACCATCGGCTGGCGTGCTCATGTTTGCGTTGTTAAAACCTGAGTTATCTTGGACTTCGGCTTTTATCGCATCACCTTCTTCGCCACCACGATCGTAGTTTTGAGCTTGAGCGTTACCCGCTGCTTCATCAAAACCGTGGTCGTAGAACATGTCATGCAAATAGTTGTTCATATAGAACAAGTTAACGATAGATGCTTTACGGTTGTTAACTGAGCTTTCAACCAGATCCGTGTTGTACTTATAGTCAAAAGTCTTATCACTCGTGATCTCTGCCGTAAAATCACCATTAGTGAAACCATCGGGTGCGAGAGCGTCAACATAGGCAAAAACGTTATTGCCCGATGTTGTCGTGGCATCTTCTGTAAGCCAAGGATCCATAGTGCTGATTGGGCCCGATGTGAGCGTTACCATTGGAGCGTCTAAATACTCAGTCGCATCCACTTGATCGGCGCTGGTCGCAGGGACGACATTGCCATGTGGTCCATCCCAAGGCACACCTTGTTCATCCGCATAAATTCGATAATTGAATGCAGCTTCCTGCGCAGTGAGATTATGTTTAAACAATACTTCATTATTTAAGTCATTAATCACAAAAGAGTAATACTCAGAATCTACACTGCCTGCATCGGCAACTTCGATTTCAACATAATGAGCAGGCACTAATGCGCCTTTTAATTCAAAAAATACAGGCTTGGAACGTGGCTCACCTTTTAGCACTTTTGAGCTATCAGAAGTTGTCACACTGAAAGACTGGTATTTGCCACTTGCTGTTGCTGCACTGATGCTTGCATTTGCAACACCCATGGCTTTTGATGCCGCTTTCACGGCATTTACTGGATCGTTAAATTCAGTTCTAATCCCCTTAAGTTCAGTTGCATTTGCCGCGCTTGAAGGTACAAGATTTCCTGAAGTGGCGACGAGATCAAACTCTCGGTTCATTAGTACGTTAAAGGTATGGTTAAATACCTCCACACCTTGATATTCCTGCTGATATTTTGCAATCATTGCACCGCGACCAGTATCGTGAATACTTGCTAATACTGGCTTTAAGCTGGTGTTTTTGCTTGTAGATAACCCTGCGATTTGATTGAGATAATAATCTGCAGCAAAAGTGAGTTTGTATTTCGCATCAAGGGCACCCATATCCGGTGTCATTTGGCCAGATTTTGCCCACTGGAAAGTGGCAACCCCTGTTTGTTGATCATACTGATCTTTCATGCCGCTGATGGTATTGGTGTTTTTTGATAGTTGAATATTATGTGGAGTAACAGATAGTTGATTAATGTTAAGTGTATTGTTGTTTGCATTGGCCGCACTTGATAGTAGAGCAGCAGATATAGCAATCGATAGTTTTGTCTTCACAACTTCTTCCTTGTCAATAAATGTACGAGCACTTTGTAAATTGCGCCCGTTAATGAATTGTTATAGTAATGCTGCGCTCTATTGGCGTTAGCAATGAAGTTGTAACACAAAAATGCTTTACGGTTAACACTTTTGGTTGAAAAAAGACTTAGGTCGCATTTTTACGGTATTTTGTTCTGATTGTAATAACTTAGCACATTACCATCTAAGGCTTCACCGCCCTGACAATCGGGTTTTGCAGGCTGATGAGTGTTTCAGTCGACTGAATTTCATCGATGGATTGAATGCGATTGATGAGCACGTGCTGCAGGCCATCGATGGATTGGCACATTACCTTTACAAAGATGCTGTAGTTACCTGTGGTGTAATAGGCTTCGACTACTTCTTCGAGGGCATTGAGTTTGGCTATTGCGGCGGGGTAATCTCCCGCGCTTTTTAGATTGATGCCGATAAAGCAACAAACATCATAGCCCAGTGCCTTAGGATTAACTGTGATCTGCGCGCCTGTGATTATGCCCGCTTGTTTCATCTTTTCTACCCGAACATGGATAGTGCCTGCACTCACTGCGAAACGTTTAGCGAGTTCGGCAAAGGGAGTACGCGCATCCTGCATTAGGGCTTCGAGTATATGATTATCCAGCTGATCACGTTGAAATGCGGTTTCCATAAACAAACTCTCTATAACATAATGAATTGTCATAAAGTTACGTTTTTTTATGGGGAATTGCTACTGCTTTTGCGGTTATCAGTTAATTTTAGTGATCATTGTTCGCCCTGTGGCTCACAAAATGGCGCTGCGGCACTAAAAGTCATACTGACGCCCGTGTACGGATGTTTAATCGTGAGTTCTGCAGCATGCAGGAGAAGTCGAGGGGCTAAGGATTTAGCGAGCGGATCGGCATAGAAACCGTCGCCGAGTATTGGGTGCCCAATCGCCATCATATGGACCCTTAATTGGTGTGAACGGCCGGTGATGGGGGTGAGTTTGACTAAGGTTGAGCGCTTGGCGCGGCTTAATACTTCATAGTGCGTCAATGAAGGTTTACCGACCAGATGATCGACCTTCTGTTTAGGGCGATTTGGCCAGTCACAGATCAGCGGGTAATCGACGCTGCCAGTGTGGTGTTTAATGTGGCCAGCCACCCGTGCGATATAGGTTTTGCTGGTTTCTCGGTCGTGGAATTGACGTTTTAGCTCACGCTCGGCACTGCGGATCAGGGCGACGACTATCACGCCCGAAGTCGCCATATCGAGGCGATGAACAATTTGGCAGTGGGGATGCTCGGCTTTTACACGGGCATAGACACTGTCGTAATGGGCGGGATCTCGACCGGGCACCGACAATAATCCCGAGGGTTTATTGATAACGATAATGTCTTTATCTTGATAAAGAATATCGAGCCAAGGTGTAGTCGGTGGTTGGTAAATAAAATCAGTCATCATAGTGCCTATTCGTCAATGCGGGGCAAAGATACCCTGCTAGGCTTGAGGGTGCAAGTGTGTGCCTTGAAAGATGCCTGCTCGAGAGTGAACTAAAGCGCATTAGTTGATGATTTGCTGATAGAGGTGTTTTTCAGTTCTTGCTATACTCCCGTCCTTTTCGTTACCGATTATGTTGAGCCTGTGAAGCCATGAGCCAGCCAGAAATTTACACACCAGAGAATCTTTCTCACGTCCATAACCGCCTTGAGTTATTGGCGCCAGCAAAGAATGCCGATTATGGTATTGAAGCCATTCGCCACGGTGCGGATGCGGTCTATATTGGTGGCCCTGCATTTGGGGCGCGGGCAACGGCTGGCAACAGTGTTGAAGATATCGCTCGCCTGTGTGCCTATGCCCATCAATACCATGCTCAAGTGTTTGTGGCGCTCAATACCATCCTGATGGACGATGAGCTGGATGCGGCCGAAAAACTGATTTGGGCGTTGTACGAAGCCGGTGCAGATGCATTGATTGTGCAGGATATGGGCGTGTTGCAACTCAATTTGCCGCCTATTGCCTTACATGCCAGTACTCAAATGGATAACCGTAATCCTGAAAAAGTCGCCTTCTTAGAGCAAGTTGGCTTCTCCCAGGTGGTGCTCGCCCGTGAGCTTGGCCTAAGCCAAATCCGTGAAGTGGCGGCGCACACCAATATGCAGCTCGAATTTTTTATTCACGGTGCACTTTGTGTGGCGTTTAGTGGTTTGTGTAACTTGAGCCATGCCTTTAGTAATCGCAGTGCTAACCGCGGTGAGTGCTCGCAAATGTGCCGTTTGCCGGGGAATTTAAAAACTCGCTCGGGGGATGTATTAGCGCAGAATGAACACTTATTGTCCCTCAAGGACAATAACCAAACCGATAACCTCGAAGCCTTAATCGATGCGGGTATTCGTTCATTTAAGATTGAAGGCCGCCTCAAGGATTTAAGCTACGTTAAAAACGTCACCGCCCATTATCGTCAAAAGCTCGATGCCATTATCGCGCGCCGCCCCGAGTTTAAGGCGTCATCCCACGGTCGCTGCGAACATACCTTCACCCCAGATCCCGAAAAAACCTTTAACCGTGGCAGCACCGATTATTTTGTCCATGAGCGTAGCCAAGGGATCAAGGATTTTCGCTCGCCAAAATATATTGGCCAAGATGTGGGCCAAGTGGTTGCCATTGGTAAAGATTTTATTCAAGTCAGTTCAAGCCATACATTCAACAATGGCGACGGTTTAGCCTACTTCCCGCCAAATTATGCGATGGCTAAACAATCCGATGATAAACTCCAAGGTCTGCGGGTTAACCGCGCCGAAGGCCATAAACTGCATGTGTTGCAGGTGCCAAAGGATTTAAAAGTCGGTATGACCTTATACCGTAACCACAATCAAGCCTTTGAAACCTTACTCTCTAAGGAATCATCTAAGCGGATTATTGGCGTGGATATGCGCTTAATCGATACCGCAGTTGGGGTAGCGCTGACGCTAACGGATGTGTATGGCTTGAGCGCAACGGTTGAACTTGAAGTTGAAAAGACGCCCGCAACCGATGCCGAAAAAACCTTGCAGACTATCCGTACACAACTTGCAAAATTGGGCAGTACAGACTTTGTTGCCCGCCAAATCAGTATTGAAACCGCTAAGCCATGGTTCTTACCTGCCTCTGTGCTGAATGGTCTGCGCCGTGATGCCGTCGCTGCACTCGAGCTTGCCCGTGTAGCAGGCTATCAACGTCCTAAACCGTGGAAATATAATCAAGATGCGGTCTATCCGGTTAAACATTTGAGTTACTTAGGTAACGTAGCCAATGAAAAGGCCAAGAGTTTTTATCAACGCCACGGTGTGATTGAAATTCAAGATACCTATGAGAAAAATGGTGTCACCGAAGATGTGCCTTTGATGATCACTAAGCACTGCCTGAGATTTAACTTCAATCTTTGTCCTAAGGAAGTGCCGGGTATCAAAGCCGATCCTATGGTGCTCGAAATCGGCAACGATGTGCTTAAGTTGGTCTTTGATTGTCCAAAATGTGAAATGATGGTAGTCGGTGAAAACCGCCAAGTTCGGGGTCAGAAGCATCTCTAAGTAGCGGCTTTATACTCAAGATGAGCTGATACTGAGCGAGTATTTCACGTTAAATCAGCCCGTTAAATCGATCTTTTAAGCCCAGTTTATGTCCGCCCATTAACTTGTGTTGCACAGGGGGTAATGAGCGGATATCTTATTGAAATAAAATTAATAATAGGGGATGTAACTATGGGATTATTAGACGGTTTACTGGGCAATGCCTCCGAGGTGGATTTACAGGAGCTTGCCGAGGAGTTAAGGCCGATTATGGGGATCCAGGAAGAACTCAAACTTGCCTATAAAGTGATCCGCGATCTGTTTATTTTTACCAATAAACGCCTGATCTTAATCGATAAGCAGGGCATGACGGGTAAAAAAGTCACTTATCATTCAGTGCCCTATAAATCTATTACCCATTTTGAAGTGGAAACCACAGGCCATTTCGATATGGATGCCGAGCTTAAAATTTGGATCTCAGGCCAGCGTGAGCCATTAGTCAAAGAGCTTAAACGCGGTACAGATGTGGTCGGCATTCAAAAAACGATCGCCACTTTTGCGCTTTAGTTTTCCGTTTATTGCGTTTCTACAATGATCTAAAGTAAGCCTTATTTTACTGAGGCTTACTTTAATTTTCCGCCCTAAAAACTCAACATTAATTAAACATAATCGAGCTAGAATTAGTGGTATGTTCTATTGGCTCACCTGCCATAGTGTAGGTTTCTGAGAGCTTAAGCTTACCTTGCTCATCATATTGATTATGAATGCCTACCCAGAATTTTTCTTGTCCTTGGATATTCAGATTACCCTCTTCAGCGAGGCGACCATTGGGGTGATAGCGTTTCATTCCATAGAGTTTGCTCGCGGGATCATATTTGAGCTGATAGGACAGAATGGCTGCCTCAGCCTGATCAGATCCATCTTCATTAGCATCAAAGTAGTGACGGCTTTCGATGAGCACACCTTGGTCATCTAGCCAGACTTCGCGGTTCACTTGGCCTTGGGCATTAAACCTCTGCCAATGGCCTATGTCTGTGTAGTTATCGTCAAGGATCTTGAGCGTGCCCGTTTCGAGTATCACGCCTTCCGGGGACAAGGTTTTAGCGCTAAAGATATCACCCAAGGTTCGGGTTAATAACCAACGAATTGCCCCATTTTCATAGTATTCGATACGGGTGTCAGCTATGCCCTCTTGATAATATTCCCTTTGATTATTCTCAAGAATATAACCACAGCGGGTGTTGGAATGGTGCTGATACGAGGTTAGCACGCCCTGCTCATTATAGAAGCTCGACTCCTTAAGATACCCTTGGCCCTCGCGGACTTCATATACCGAAATAGAACGAATAGTGCCGTCTTCATAGAACCAGCGAGCGGTGCCGTCGCGATTGCCCGCCGTGTGGGGCAGATACATTTGAATTTGCTGGTTTTCGTAGTATTCGATAAATGGGGCAATTGAAAGATTGTCTTTATATTGGCCCTCGGCCGAAAGCACTCCGCTCGGGAAGTAGCTTCTAAATTGGCCTTCCCTTAACCCATTTTCTAAGTCAATTTCTAGGGCGAGCTGGCCATTCTCATGGTACCAGAGGGCGGTACCTTGCTCTTTGCCGTTCTCAAAATAATTCTGCTCTTCGAGCTGACCATTAGGGTGCCATTTTAGGCTTTCGCCCTGTAACTTGCCGTTCGCATTAAATGATTCACGCCATGCGGGCTTGCCTGTGTCGTAAAACTCTTCAATGACTTTGCCCGAATGATCGGTAGACATTTTTTGCTTAATGACACCATTAGCATGGTACCAAGTGGCTCGATATTCACGGCCTTGGTCGTAGTGTCTTTCCGCTTCTAGCGAGCCATCCTGATAATATTGTTTTTCGATACCATGGAGCGTATCGGTCAACAAAGGGCGGATAAGCTGCACTTGGCCTGAAGGATAGTAACGGGTTAAGGTGTTGATATAGCGGCCATCGCTGTCAAGTTCTGCGGTTTCTTTGAGCTGACCATCTTCATAGTAGTGGCTGATATACATGCCATTGGGATGGCGGTCTTCCCTTTGATTGATCCTGCCATCATGGTCATACCAAGTTTGCACCCCAAGTTGCTGATCATTGACGAAGTGCCCCTCAAATAACAAAGTACCAAGGGCATCGAACTGGCGGGTCACCCCCTCTCGTTCACCAAAATAGTTTGAGTCAACGGCTTGGGTCAGATCCGGGGCTTGGGTGACAATTCTTAAGATCCTTAGGCCTTGCTCGGTATCAATTTGATGGAAAGTACGATGCAATTTTCCTGTGAGGCTAGCGTAGTCTTGAATATCGCCTTGCACTATATTGTCTGCATCTAGCGTAAAGTGGCTTCTCAATAAAGCCTCTAGATTGTTAAGCTCAACCTGTCGCAGCTCTTTTGTTTGGCCGTTTTGTTTGGGAATGATACTGCAGACTTTTTCCTTGCCGAGCCAAAAGTGTTGTTCGGGGAAAGGAGATGAGTTGTCGATTTCGAGGCGGTCGAATTCGGTATGGTGAAAGTCACAGCATTCATGCGCGTTTTCCCAGCCTAAGAGTTCTATGGCTTGGGGGGTGTCGTAGTGATAAAGCATTATGCCGTGAGTGGCATCCTCTTCCCGCGAGGTTGCGTCAGCCTCTGTTGCATGGATTTTTAAGCTGAAATGACGCTGGAATTGGAGTGCTGCTATCGGCGGTTCTTGCATTAGCGTTTGTGTTTGGCTGAGTGCTTGTGATTCAGTTTGAATCTGAATGTTTTTTGGCTCGTGGTGATTTTCTCGGGAATTAAACAACTTAGCTTTGAGTGCGCGAAACAACGACATCGGGCGAAATCTCCATATCCATATGTAAAACAATAAGCTTATCTGAGGGATACTCACAGTTGGTGAGTTTTCAGTGCGCATATCATAGCGGTTTATGGTTTCATTTCTCAATCTTGTATTCGTTAAAATACCCGAATATATGGGACGGAATGGCCCATAAATTGGAACAAGATAAGGATAAAAAATGGTTCACAATTTTTTTAGTGATATCCCCGTCGATCTTTCTGCGGAGGTATTTGAAAAATTGGCGGTGAGTTCCAATGTGACTATCGAGCGCATTATCTCCCATGGGCAATCGACCCCAGCCGGGCAATGGTACGACCAAACCCAACATGAGTTTGTGATCTTACTTAAGGGGGAGGCGGCCTTAGAATTTGCGCAGGGTGAGCTGGTGATATTAACCCCTGGGGACTACTTAACTATTTTGCCCCATCAAAAACACCGTGTCGCTTCGACTTCGACTCATAGCGAAACCCTCTGGCTCGCGGTATTTTACGATTGATCAGGGCGGCCCTTTGTCCTGTAAGTTAGCTCGTCAACATTAAAATCAAACGGGTCGATATAACTATGGCATTTACACTAGTACGTTATTAAGCACCCTTTGCCAGTTGCCGCCCATAAAGCGGTCGCGGTCGGTGGACTTAAAGCGTGCCTTGGCGAGGGCGTCATCGATACGACTCATTCGGTCGATATGATTTAGCTCGGGGATCACTACGTGTCTTGGTTCTGCATCGAAGCCTAATACTTTTTTGGCCCTTAGGCTGTACCACCATTCTTGATACTCTTTAATGCCCTGGGCGTTATCGTTATTCAGTGCTAACAGATTTTCTTGGCCGCGTAGCGGAAAATCGTTAGCGATGGCGACACTATCCACCCCACCAACCCGGGCGATATATTCTAGTTGTCGAATATAGTCATCGATAGTAGGCACGGGTTTATTGGTCAGCCAAAAGCTCATCATAAATACCCCAAACACCCCACCCGTATTGGCAATGGCGCGGATCACTTCATCGGGTGAACAGCGGGCATGATTGACTATGCCGCGGGCTGCGCCGTGGCTTTGCACTATGGGGGACTGAGTTATTTTCGCCACATCTAAGGCGGTTTGGGCGCTGGAGTGGCTCATATCGACAAGGATATTGGCATGGTTAAGCTTGGCAATCAGTGCTCGTCCGTGGGCGGTGAGTGGGTTATTGAGTCCACCGCTAGCACCACTGTCTAAGGCGCCTCCGGCGAAGGTATTGCCATAGTGGTGAGTGAGTTGCAGTGCCCGTAGCCCCTGCTGATGGAATTCATCGAGGCGTGCCCATTGGTTGGCATCGCTGTCTTCTTCGACACAATCCGCGCCTTGAATTTGAAAAAATACCGCCGTTCGTTGGCTCTCCCGTGCAAGCTGGATATCGCGCCCCGTCAGACCTTGCAGCAAACTATCCGGATGTTCGCTTACCCGTTTGGCGGCCTGCTTAATGCTTTCCATACAGGCCTTATAGGTGCGTTTGTAGTTTTGAGTACCATCGGCCTGTTCTATGGTTTCAATAGCGGAAATATCACAGAGATAGGCATCGAGTTTAGAAGCAGTTACATCACCTAAGTCATCGGGAAGAAACGATAAACCATCGATATAGAGCCGTCTGGGAGCGGCGGCTAAGCTTGGGAAACTGGCCATTTGGCTTAACAGTGTGGCTGCGCCAAGGCCTTTAAGCAGGGTTCGACGTGGGTGATTGACTGCCTTGTTGGGCATGCTCGGTTCCTATCCATTAACGCAAATGTAACTTCTTTATACCCTATAACGGCGGTTGAAGTCTTTGATTAAATCCCTTTTTTGGCTATCTAGGCTGTAAATTTGAATCTCTTCTGGTTATAGGGTGCAGTCTTTGATTGCCCTTGCAAGTGCATTAAGGCCGTTAGTGCGGGACGGGCTCAGTTGGCCTGCTAGCCCCAATTGCGTGAAATAGGCATTGGGGTCAAAATCTTGGATTTCCTGCGCGGTTTTACCTTGATAGGCACCGAGCAATAAGCCAATCAACCCCTTGACGATACGGGCGTCGCTATCGGCTAAATAGTAGTGTTTACCCGCTTGGGCTAAGTGGTAGAGCCAGGCATCACTTTCACAGCCCTGTACCTTTACCGCATCGAGGCGAAACTCAAGGCTTAAGCTAGGTAAATCTTTGCCAAGCAACATAATTTGGCGGTATCTTTCCTGCCAATTTGCCGCCTGTGTGAAGCGTGCGATAAGAGTGCCTGCATCCTGCACTGGATAGTGAAAATCGGCCTCGAGTGGCCTTGGCTGAGTTGTCATAGTGAATCCTGATTTTACGGGCCTGCTGATTTTATGCGTCTGTTGATTTTACGAGCTTAGAGATTGAGCCATAGTCGACTTAGCCATTATCAATCACAGCCATTATCAATCACAGCAATAGCGCTTTTACCGAGGTGAGGGCGCTAATAAAACGGTCGATATCCGCTTTGTTAGTGTAGATGCCAATAGAGGCACGGCAACAGCCCTTAAGGTGTAAGCTTTGCATCAATGGCATGGCGCAGTGGTGACCACAACGGACGGCAACCCCTTGTTGATCTAACAAAATGCCCACATCTTGATGGTGCTCATCGGCGAGGTTAAAGGCGACAACACCGATATTGTCATCGAAGGCGGCGTATAAATGCACCTCACCGAGTGCGCGCAATTGGCTTTGTAAATAGTGAAGTAGTTCGGCCTCATGGGCTCTAACTTGGGGTGTGAGTTCGGTTTGGAGGAAGCGAATCGCGGCGCCTAACCCTATCACTTCGGCAATCGGCGGCGTGCCCGCTTCTAAGCGATTCGGCAGACTGCCAAATTCCGTCGCCTCAAAGCTCACACGTTTGATCATCTCACCGCCCGTGAGTAGGGGCGTGAGACTCTCTAAAACCTCGAAACGGCCATAGAGCACGCCAACGCCAGTTGGACCATACATTTTATGTCCCGAGAAGACGTAAAAATCACAATCGATTTCAGTCACATCGATAGGTATATGGGCGATTGCCTGCGCGCCATCGACTAAGGTGATGGCCCCCTCCGCCTTGGCCAATTGCACTAGTTGTGCCACTGGGTTGACTGTGCCTAGGGCATTGGAAACATGGCACAGGGCAACGACTTTTGGCTTTAAAGCGAGCAAGGCTCGATAGGCGTTGATATCCAAACGGCAGTCTTGCGCGAGTGGAATGGGCTTAATCACCGCGCCGGTGCGTTTGGCCAGTTCCTGCCAGGGCACGATATTGGCGTGGTGGGCGGCGGTGTCGATTAATATCAGATCGCCCGCATTGAGCTGCGCCGTGAGCCCAAAGGCGACTAAGTTGATAGATTCGGTCGTGCCATGGGTGAAAATGATTTCTTCACGGCGTTTTGCCCGTAAAAATTGCTGTAATTGATCGCGCACCTTTTCATAGTTTACCGTCGAGCGCGCCGATAACTGGTGTGCAGCCCTGTGCACATTGGCATTGTCATTAATGTAATACTGCGCCATCGCATCCAATACGCTTTGCGGTTTTTGGCTGGTGGCCGCGGTATCGAGGTAGCAGAGCGGATAGCTATCAAGCATTTGATTCAATACGGGAAATTGCGAGCGGATCTGAGTGTTAAGCACTTCTGCCTGCGATATCGCTGCTCCCTTAGGATCTAAAGCCGCATTGGCAGTAGCTTGGACATTGGCAGGGTTAGGCGTTGGCGCGGCAGATTGAGTCATGGATAAGGCTAAGGGCAATGAAAAGGCCAAGGGATCTTCTGTGATCTTAAATCTGAATGCAAGTGTTAGCGATTTGAGCCATCAGCGGCAACTGGCTGAGATGCTTCATTGTTAAGCGCACAAGGGCCAAATCTATGGATTTTGGCCCTTGATGTTTATTGGAGCTAATGCTTATTTGAACTGATGATTATTGGAGCTAAAGAGAGCCCGTTAAATTATCCCCATGGCTTGACGTGCCTTGGATTTTTATCCTTAGGTTGATGGCCGCGGGCGACATCACCACTGCGCTGTCCATCTTTATGTTCGTGGTTTTTGGGTGTCGAGGCTTTTTGTTGACGTTGGCTATTGTCTTTATTGCCTTCGGCTTTTTGGGCATCACGGCCAGAACCCGCCCTTGGGGCTGGCTTACCCGCACTACGGTGATTGCGACGGCTGGGAATGGTCTTCACTGTGTTACTTTTGCCACTCGCATTTAAGCGTGATTCCGGCAAGGCGTGTACCGGGCTGAAACCTTCCACTATTTCACGCTCGAGTACGCGGTTAATTAAACGCTCGATATCGTTCAGCAGTTTGATTTCTTCACTGCTCACTAATGACACGGCTTGTCCGGAAGCGCCCGCGCGCCCAGTCCGGCCGATACGGTGCACATAATCCTCGGGTACATTGGGTAAGTCGAAGTTAACCACTTGAGGTAACTGATCTATATCTAACCCGCGGGCGGCAATATCGGTCGCGACTAATACGCGAACCTGGCCCGTTTTAAAATCGGCTAAGGCCTTAGTGCGCGCGGTTTGACTCTTGTTACCGTGGATGGCCGCCGCTTTAATACCGGCTTCTTCGAGATTTTTAGCTAAGCGGTTGGCGCCGTGTTTAGTGCGTGAGAATACCAGCACTTGTTGCCAATCGTGCTGTTTAATCAGTTGGATTAATAGCGCCGATTTTTGAGTTTTATCGACGGGGCAAACCCATTGTTTTACCGTAGTGGCCGCCGCGTTACGCGGTGTGACGGATATTTCAACCGGACTATTGACTAAGCCCTTAGCCAACTCACGAATTTCGTCGGAGAAAGTCGCCGAGAACATCAGGTTTTGGCGCTGCTTAGGTAATATGGCGAGGATCTTGCGGATATCACGAATAAAGCCCATATCGAGCATGCGATCCGCTTCATCTAAGACTAAGATCTCAAGCTGGTTGAACTTCACCGCTTTTTGATTGTACAGATCCATCAATCGACCAGGCGTGGCGACCAACACATCGACACCGTGGCGCAGCTTAGCGATTTGTGGATTGATAGGTACACCCCCAAATACGACGGCCGAGCGCAGCGGCAGATATTTGCCATAGGTTTCAACACTTTCAGCAACCTGTGCGGCTAACTCGCGAGTGGGCGTCAGCACTAAGGTGCGTACTTGACCCGCCTGAGCCCTTTGACCTTTGCTGAGTAATTCGAGCAGAGGCAAGGTGAAACCTGCCGTTTTACCTGTTCCTGTTTGGGCGGCCGCCATCACATCTTGGCCTTGAAGCACAGCAGGAATCGCTTGTGCTTGGATGGGCGAAGGTGTGTCGTAGCCCTGTTCGGCGACGGCTTTAAGTATCGGGGCGGATAGGCCCAGGGAGGTAAAACTCATAGATAGGTCTCTTGTGGCAACACTGTGCTGCATTTGTGGTCAATGGCCAGGTACGCTGGCGGGCGTGCAGCTTACAGGATCAGGCCCTTAAGTGCCATCGAATAAAGTTTATCTCCCCAGCTATGGCGTTATCGGCAGTATTAGGGCTGCCTAGGTCTATCCTGTAAATCTGTCACCCTTTAGTGTAGTCGCATTAGTGTAGCGGCATTTAGCGATAGCTAATTTATCTGCCTGTCAGTATCTTGTTCAGGAGTTAGCGAAAGATCACGCTTATGTTGATTTGTTTGCTTTGAAGTTATTGCTCTTGGAGTAAAATAATCAACAGGTTGTAATGGTTTTATCCTTAAGTTGAAAAACAGGCATTAGCTAAGATCCCCATGGAGAGAAAGCGATTTACGCTTGCCTACGGCCCGATTTCTTTTTTAGGATAAAATTTCAAGGGATTATTATGCACCTCATTACAGGTGGATTATGACAGCGATACAGCACATTGAACGCCTTGCACGTGAACGCAGTGAACAGGCCGTTGCCGTTATTAAAAACGTGCAGCAGATGTCAAACATTCCCATGCATGAGATGCAACTTGCCCTCAAGCAACTCTTGAGTTGTGGCCGTATCGCGTTGCATTTTCACCCCGATAGAATCGATAGCCGTGGGCTCACAGTGGCCGAAGGTTTGCTGCGCGATGGCCAGTATCGTAGCCAGTTCGAAACCCATATTTCCAATGGTCAGTTATCGCCTGAATTAGGTGGACCTCGGGATCACTGGGAAAATCAACTGTTTGGAAATGTCTACAAGGGGACTAAGTCGCGGCCTAAGTATGGCGCCTTAGATCTGGGCATGTGGCAGGATGGCCCCGCGCCACGTTTTGGTAGCTGTTATCTACTGACCCATCCCCATGTGATGGCACGCTCGACCTTTACCTATCTCGATTCCTATCGCAATCCCAAGGAAAAGGGCACACTGGCATGCTTCGACGATATTCTCGCCGCGCTGCTGACCGAGAGTTTTGAGCGCCACTATGCTTTGGGTAAAATCGATTTTAAACCGCTGAATATTATCCATTATTTAGGGCATCAGCTTAATGCTTCCGTGCATTCTCGCTTCGAACGCCCCCTATCGAGCAATCTTGACCATTACATTGAGGCGCAGATCCACGGGGATGTTACCCTCGATGAAGATATTGCCATGTTGGTCGCCGACGCCAGTTTTAAGGGCACAGATATTGGTGAAACCCTCGCAAAAATGTGCAGTAGATATGGCATTGAACTGCAATTCCATCAGGGGTTTAGGCTGCATACGGCGCAGATCCCCAGCGATTTTCGCGGGCCGACTATGCCATCTCTGGCGAGCCGGATTGCGATAGACGAGCAGGTGAATGCCTATCACCTTGGTGTGGCGGCAAGGGATCTATATCATTCCCCACAACATTGGCGCGACCGTGGTAACCGTGCTCAGGTGGCCCACGAGCTTAAATTGCTCTGGCATGTGTTAGTGAAATACGGTGCCCAGCCATAAAACGGATTGGTGACTTAAGATCCAGCCCAAGATTGTCCGCATTAAGTGCTATTACCATAGGAATTTATTGATCTTTGTCTCATTTTTGTGAGTCTGTTAGCAAAAGCCTGTGATGGGGTTTCATCTACCTTAGATGCCTGCGATACTGCGTCCCTATCGAAACTTCGAGCCCCTTGCAAGTTTATTGTGTTGAGTGAAGTTCGCGTGCATTTTGACTATCAATTGAGCCATTTTTTGTTGGAGCACCATGGATAAGTCGTTAGAAAAATCCCTTCTTGTGTGGCTTAAGGCGCAAAAAAAAGCCTGCGGCGGGTTCCTTAAATTATCGGTATGCTTGGGGATGCTAAGTGCTATCGCCATGGTGGCGCAGGCCTATATCATTGCTACTATTCTCGATGGTGTGATTCTCGGTAATAAACTTCTCCCCCTTGCAGATGCTGCGCCGTCCGTTGCCATTAATGCCAGCAGTTATATTCCCCATTTTATGGCCTTGATTGGCTTAATCTTGCTGCGATCATTACTTGCCTATGGCCGTGAAAGGGCAAGCTTTGAGGCCGGGAAACGACTACGTGAACATATTCGCAGCCAAGTGTTAGATAAATTGACTCGGCTGGGTCCAGCCTTTATTAAGGGTAAACCCGCGGGCAGTTGGGCCAGTATAGTGCTAGAGCAAGTTGAAGATTTACAAGACTTTTACGCTCGATATTACCCCCAAATCACCCTAGCGGGTTTTATTCCGATTTTGATCCTTGCGGCGGTATTCCCCATTAACTGGGCGGCGGGATTGATCCTGCTGCTGACGGCGCCCCTTATTCCCTTATTTATGATTTTGGTCGGTATGGGGGCAGCCGATGCTAATCGTAAAAACTTCAACGCGTTAGCTAGGTTAAGTGGCCATTTTATGGATAGGTTAAAGGGCTTAAGTACTTTGAAACTATTCCACCGTGGTGATGCCGAGCTTAAGGTGATCGCCGATGCTTCTGAGGAGTTTCGCAGTCGCACTATGGCGGTGCTGCGGATGGCATTTTTAAGTTCGGCGGTGCTGGAGTTTTTTGCGGCCGTATCGATTGCCGTGTTAGCCGTTTACTTTGGATTCAGTTACTTAGGTCACTTAGATTTTGGCTACTACGGCACACATGCTCAACTTGGGCCTAATGCGAATGAGGGATTACCTTTTAGTCTCTTTACTGGGCTATTTATTTTGATTTTAGCCCCGGAGTTTTATCAACCGCTGCGGGATATGGGCGCCCATTATCATGCTAAGGCGCAAGCCATTGGCGCCGCCGAGGCGCTGTTGATACTACTCGAGCACCCTGAGCCTGAAACCGTGGGGATAGTGCAGCTCGGGGCGTTAGACTGCTTGCGTGCAGAGGATCTTGAAGTATTTAGCCTCGATGGCACTCGCCTATTAGGCCCCTTAAGTTTTAGCCTCAAACAGGGCCAGCATTTGGCTTTAGTGGGGCCAAGCGGTGCGGGTAAGAGCAGTTTACTCAACGCCATTTTAGGTTTTTTACCCTACCAAGGCAGCTTACAGATCAACGGCCATGAACTGGCTTCACTCGATTTAGCCCATTGGCGTCGGCAATTGGCCTGGCTCGGGCAAGAGCCGCAATTATTCCATGGCACAGTGCGGGAAAACGTGGCCTTGGCCAATCCTTCAATGACCGATGAGCAAATTTGGCACTGGTTAGAGGCGGCCAATATCAAGGACTTTTTTAAGACGAAGCCACAGGGCTTAGCGTCCGCCGTTGGCGAACAATCCTCAGGGTTATCCGTCGGCCAAGCCCAGCGTATCGCCCTTGCACGGGCTTTGGGGCAGGAGGCGCGTTTATTTGTCCTCGATGAGCCTACCGCCAGCTTAGATAACCAGAGTGAACAACTGGTGAGTTCGGCCCTCAATGCCGCCATGAAGAACAGCATGTGCCTGATGGTTACCCATAGATTAGACTTGTTAGATCAAATGGATAGCATTCTAGTGCTGGATAAGGGCGAGATAGTGCAGCGGGGGGATTTTATGGCCCTATCCAGTAGCCCTGGATTGTTCCACACCATGCTAAGGGAAAATGTGGCATCGGTGGCGGATATTGACCTGCTAGCCCCCTTGCCGGCGGAGGAAGACAGTTTGCCGCACGATGGGACATCAGTTGTGACTCAGTTTGAGCATCGCTCAGATAGCAACGCTTATGGCACAGATAGTGATGGCCGCAAAGGAGAGGCGCAATGAGAGTGTTAATCCCCTTTATCCGTTTGTTCTCCCGCCAATGGCTAATGATGTCCCTAGGGTTAGTGTTAACCCTGATCACCCTGATGGCGGGCATAGGTTTATTGTCACTTTCTGGCTGGTTTCTTTCCGCTACGGCGGTTGCGGGTTTGACAATAGTCACGG
The DNA here is from genome assembly GCF_002783505.1 of Shewanella sp. CG12_big_fil_rev_8_21_14_0_65_47_15. Taxonomy (GTDB): domain Bacteria; phylum Pseudomonadota; class Gammaproteobacteria; order Enterobacterales; family Shewanellaceae; genus Shewanella. The sequence goes on along the minus strand of NZ_PFGL01000019.1, from coordinate 128,892 downwards.
CGCAGTCCTTTAACTTTTTCACCCCCGCGGGCGGGGTACGCTTTTTATCTATCGCCCGCACCGCCAGCCGTTATGGCGAGCGTTTAACGACCCACGAGGCGACCTTTAAACTGCTGACCGAGCTGCGGGTCTGGGCGTGGCGAAAGCTTTTTCCCTTAAGTGCTAAGGATTTACAGGGGTTACGCCGCGGGGATATGCTCAATCGGTTAGTGGCCGATATTGATACTCTCGACCATTTGTACCTACGACTGCTGACTCCTATGGCGACATCGCTGTTGATGACGGGGCTGTTGTATCTCTTTCTCGCTTGGTTTGATGCCAAGCTTGCCTTGAGCCTGTGTTTATTCTTAGTCGCCGTTTGGCTAGTGATGCCCTTGCTATTTTATCGTCTCGGCCATGGGCCGAGCCGGACTATGCTCGAAACTAAGCGCCAGTATCGGGTGCTATTATTGGATATCTTGCAAGGCCAAGCCGAACTGAGTTTATTTGGTGCAAATGACAGATATAGGCAAAAACTGAGCGACGCCGAAGTCGCGCTCTATCGCAGCCAAAGTGCAATGGCCAAGATCACCGCGCTGAGCCAAGCCATGCTGATCATTGCCACGGGTTCGGCGCTGATCATTATGCTGTATCTTGCGGCAAATGGGGTGGGTGATGCTAGGCCGCCCGGACCTATGTTTGCCCTTATGGTGTTTGCCGCTATGGCCTGTGTTGAGATGATGATGCCGATTGCGGGGGCATTTCAGCATTTATCGGGTTGTGTGCTTGCGGCAACACGGATTAATGGGATCACAGAACAAGCATCTAGCATCTTATTCTCGGCGGATCATTCCCTTAGGGCGACAACGGGAGCCCTGCAAATCGAAGATATTCATTTTGCTTACAATGAGAATCAAACCGTGCTGCTGGGCTTGTCACTCGAAATAAAGGCGGGGCAGAAGGTTGCGCTGCTTGGTCCTACTGGATGTGGTAAATCGAGTCTATTGGCACTGATTACCCGCGAATGGCAGGCGCAGCGGGGGGAAATTCGCCTCGATGGACAGTTAATCACTGAATACAGCGAGCGCGCGCTGCGGGAGTCTATGGCTGTGGTGAGCCAGCGGATTTATTTGTTTGCTGGCACTCTGAGGGATAATTTGGCCCTCGCACTGCCAGTGGTTCAAGGTCAAAAACGCACCGCCCATGATGCGCGCTTTATGGATGTACTTAAACGCGTGGGATTGGGGGCCTTACTCACGGCTGATAAACCGCTGGATATGTGGATTGGCGAAGGTGGCAGGCAATTATCCGGTGGTGAGCAGCGCCGTATCGGGGTGGCAAGGGCGCTACTGCGTGATGCTCCACTTCTATTGTTAGATGAGCCAACCGAAGGGCTAGATAAACGCACCGAACGGGAAATCTTAAGTTTACTGTTTGAATTTGCTAAGGATAAAACCATGCTTATGATTAGCCACCGTTTAACGGCTATGGCCAAGATGGACCAAATCCATCTGCTCGATGGCGGCAGGATTATGGCATCGGGAAATCATCAGCAGTTACTTCAAGAGTGTCCCGTCTATCAGGTGCTCTATCGTCGCTTGGGCTGAACCTGACTTTAGAAAGAGTGAAAACCTTTGATGAATAACTTAATGCCCACAGAGCTTGCTCCGCAAATTAACGCCCATTTTAACGGTAAGTTTGAGGTGGAGCTTAAATATCGACTCACGGATCGTGAAGCCTTTTGCGCGCGCCTAAGTGCTAAATCCCCCGAGGTGATGCTCGAGGATAACCTTGAGCATGATTGCTATTTCGACTCGCCTTCAGCGTCTTTAACATCTGAACGCAAGAGCTTATGCATCCGTGAGATGCAGCCTTCTGGCATTATGCTGTGGATAGTTAAAGGCCCGGAAAAGGATCGCTGTGAGGCGGTGAATATTAGCGATGCGGCTAAAGCTAAGAGTATGTTGCGTACCTTAGGCTATGAGTGTGTACTCGAGATCAACAAGCGGCGCAGCGTATATTTTCTCGGGGAATTTCATTTAACCTTAGACTGGCTCGAAGGCCTAGGTGATTTTGCGGAGCTTGCGATTATGACCGATGATGAAGCCAAGTTGCCTATCTATGAGGTGCAGCTCCTCACCTTAGCCGCAGAACTTGGGCTAGGTGAATCACAGCGGGAGTTTTTATCCTATCGCCAACTGCAGGAAACACTAAAGGCTTAAATTGTTAAGGTAGGATAAAGTGGCACCAAGTCCTTTTGGTCAGGTGTCCAGATTAACTTATTGATAGTATTGCGAGATCGCTAGGCTATTCGCTTTAACTAGCCTAAGCGTTGTGAAAAGGCTAAATAACGTTTTACTTCATCCTCTGGGAAACGTAATTCTTCCCCATCTTTAATACTGCTAAGTAAATTTTCCCGCGCGTAACGTTTAATGGTGGCGGGGGATTTATCGAGCAACTTACAAACTTCATCTAAGGTAAGTAAATTATCACTCATAGCAAGCTCCCAAGGGTTGGTTGGAATATAACTAGATGAGTATAGAACAAGAATGAGACTGCAATCCCAAGAGACTGCAGTCTTAACGGGGCTAAGCTTGTCGGCGTTTAGCTTCACGGGTTTGATATTCAATACCTAAGTGTGCTTTGGCCGCAGTGATCGCCAAAACGGCGCGGGATTTAAACTCGCGGCGATACAGGGTTACCACCACAAACAGGCTGGCCGAAATAAAGAGGATGGGATGGACAAACCAACAGAGGACCGCCATCGAGAAATAATAAGCCCGCAGACCATAGTTATAGGAGTGAGCCGCTTGATCTTGTACCGTGGCCATCTGTCTGGCATAGGCTTTGAGATTGTCATTTGAGCCATCCGCGTCCAATGGGCCAGCGCCTATCATCACATTGACAAAGCCGTATTGGCGCATCGACCAAGTAAACTGGAAGAAGGCCATCACAAAGATCACCACCAATAGCGCTAACTTCACTTGCACTAGTGAATGATTGGGTGGCGTAGCATAGGGAATAGTGGCTATCACGGCTTCGAGGCGCTCGACTTGGGCAAATAAGGTTAACACCCCCGCGAGCACAAACAGCGTGGTCGAAGCAAAAAAGGCAATATTGCGCTCAAGGTTCGCCAGCAGCGCCGCATCACCCACGCGCACGCCGCGGGTCATCACCTCAAGCATCCAGTAAATTCTATGCTTATGCAGACCACGGGCAATACAGTCGGTATCTCTCGCCTTACGCCGGGCAAAGGCGGTATAGCCAGCCCAAGAAACGATAAACCACACCAATGCAGAAATATCTAACAACGAAAATTCCATAGTTACCTTATGAAAGTGACCTTGAGAAAGTGACCTTTGATAAAATGAAAAACCAATCGATTGATTGAAAGCTGATTATGAAGGTTTTTATCTCTTAGGCGCAATCCCCTAGCATCACTTTGAAATCCATCCTATTCACAATTTGAAGCCGTTCTGATTAGTTTTGAAGCCTCTTGCTGGGTGAGGCTTATTGGTGGAAGAGTATTGAGGAATTACAGCCAAGCGGCAAGGATGGTTGGGTGCTTAACGTTTGCTGATATTCACTGGCAGCGGCTCGCCATGGCATTCACTCACCGACACGGTGAATAGAAACCTAGGGGTTCTGAGCTTATGAACTAGAGCCATGGACGGCGAACTGGCCGTTAAACAAGGATGTTGTTCAAGTCCGTGTGTAGATCCGCCTCGTCTGATGTGAAAGGCATTCATAAATGCCGCGAATGGTCACTTTATGACAAAACTCAATTACCCTAAATCCTTCATAAACCTGAAAGTGAGCAATTAATAACTGAATATCTAAATATTTAACTATTTAACTATGGGTGTTTCAATAAATTATTGAAAAAGCCGGTTTCAGAAAGTTGCCAGTGTTAGATCGATATAATATGACCTGTAGTGATGTGATGAAAATCTCCAGAGCTATTTGTCAGCTTCAAGCTTGGCATAATACTGTAAGCCTAGGTAATACAGCGCGACTTTTGGACGTTTTTAATAGCGGATATTGGAGTGATAGCTTCTTTGTTAACCGCTTTATCTACATCGGGGCTATGACCATATCCGTGAGCTGCTAGTCATCAGTAAAAATTGGCGATAAAGGAACAAGTGAACCAGTTGATTTTTTTGTTGTGTGTTAGTTGCTTACTTGTTGTCGACTGAATACACTATGCAGCGCAAAATATCGACACCCATAATCATAAAAAACACAACTTTTTGAATTAGCATTTTATTAGGGATGAACAATGTTATTAAACTTCAAATTTGGGTTAGCTTGTGTGCTAGCGCTGTCACTAACAGCTTGTGGTGGTGGGTCGTCTGACTCAGACTCCAGCAACAATAATCCAATTCCCCCCAGTGGCAACACAGATCCCGATTCAAAAATAATTATCAATGCCAGTGACTACACACCTTCTCAGCTAAAAACGGCAGCCAAGTCATTAGTGACTAAAAAGTACACTGGTAGCAAACAACCAGCGCAGCTTGATATCAGTCTATCTCAATCCACTTTTAAGCAAGTGTTTAATGCGGAAGGAATGCTATTACCTAACCTTTACCTTGAAAAAATTCCGGACAACACCTCAGATAAAGATGGCATTAACGCCAAGGTTGCCTGTGATGTAAGCGGGAGCATTAACTATAAGGGTAAGCTCAATGGCGATGGTTTAGGAAATGTGTCGATTGAGTTTGATCGTTGTAAAAGCAGAGATAACAGCCTCACCACTGGTAATTTTGCCATTGCGATAAAAAGCGTGCTCGAGAATGATTTTAAATTGGATATTTACTTTGACAATGTCACTTGGACCCAAGGAGGTTCGCCAATATCAGTAACTGGTTTTTATGGCATAAAAGAATCGATTGACAACGTTGATGGCTACAAATACACCTTTGATGTTGAGTTAGTTTATAACGTCGTAGGTCAACAGTACCTTTATCAACTGGTTAGAACGGCTCAAAATAGTGAACAGACAGCTTCAGAAAGCTTACAAGGCGATTACTTTGTCAGTGATATTGGTAAAGTTGCTATTAAAACAGAATTGGTTGGCACTAACTTTTTCGGTGGAAAAATTATCTTTAGTGGCAGCAATCAAACCGCGTTAGAGTTTAATCATGACGTTGGTAGCGTGTTAATCAAATACACCCAAGATAACGATAATGACGGCGTGTATGATGTAGGCACGTACTTTTATGATCTTTATGACTTAATCTCGGGTGATGTGTCAAAAAAATTACTGGTTAGTTTAGACACTCTATCTTTACCTCCTGTAGCGTCTTCACCGTGGGGAAACACATATAATGTTTATACCTACACCCCTTTAATGGTGACTGCAGGAAGTTATAGTGACCCTGATACCCCAATTGAACAGTTACAAATTAGCTATCGCTGGTACATTAATGGTGTATTAGTAGAGGGCCAAAATAGCAATATTTTACCCGCTTATATTGCCGTTTATGGTGATGACGTAAAAGTCAGCATGGTGGTATTTGATGGCAGCAATTTTGTTGAAAGTAGCTTTTTTAATTTTACTCTCGGTGATGCACCGCTCGAAATTGAACTCACAAATTTACCAAGCAACATACACGCTGGTGATACTATTGAGTTTACTGCATCATTTATCGACCCAGATAACCAAAATGGCCAATCAAGCAGTAAATTGCTTGCCGCACCAAGTGGCGCAACCATAAACAGTGATGGTTTAGTCACTTGGAATGTTGGCAATGACTTTTTATTCCCACTGCAAACATTTGATTTTACCTTTGCAATAACCGATGCCAACGGCAACATTACCAACCAGCAAGTAGTTAGCATTGAAGCCACGTCAGATAAACCTTTCCCTGTTACTCGTTCGGGAATTGAAGCGCCATCAAACAACCAATCTATGCTAATTGGTGATTTTGATCATGATGGTCGCAATGAAGTGCTGGCAACAGACAACTTACATAGACTATTTTTACTCGCAGAATCAAACGGCAACTATAGCCAAAAGTGGCTATATCCATTTAATCTGCCAACTCGCGGTAATATTGTTCAACTACTTACCTTTGACCTTGATAATGATGATGTAGATGAAATACTAGTGGTGACTCAGCATGGTATCAGTGTGATTGATGGCATGAATTCACTGGCTACATCACTATTTGACACAGAGCACTACATTAGCTCTGCAGCCATCACAGATACCAATAGTGATGGCATAGCAGAAATCGGCTATTTACATGCTGAATCAGACTACAACAGCGACACAAGCCTCAGCGTTATTAGCTACAATGCGCCAAACACAAACTTATTATCATTTGATGTAGAGCAAGCCAAACAGGTTATTTTTGCTGATGTTGATAACCAAGCAGGCCTTGAAATTATCATGAACAACGGCCTTGTTTATGATGCCGTATCAGGCGCCAACAAATGGATAAATAGCACCCAATTTGGTGATGCCTATATTGCCGCAGGTGACGTTAATAACGATGGCATTAATGAAATTGTTGGGGCTAATTCTTGGGGCAACATTACGGTGTTCTCGGCACAAAACAAGTCACAGTTGGCTAGCCTTGAAGTTTTTAATACTTGTTCAATCAATGTAAGTAATATTGATAACGATGCTGCTGATGAAATTATTATTGGTGATTGTCAGTGGGGTGATATTCATGCCTACAACTTAGTGGGTGCCGATTTAGTGCAACTGTGGTCGGTCAACATGCAAGACCATGGTTCAAAATCAGTGGTCATCGGTGACTCTGATAACGACGGCAAAGATGAGATACACTGGAGCACGGGTACTAGTTCATCTGGTGAAGACTCGTTTATTGTTGCAGATTTAACTGCTTCATCAGTGACGATTAAACCAAACGTTTCATCCGTTCAGCTAAACACATTTTCAAGTGCGGGTTGGTCACATATTACAGAAGACAATGAGCAAGCGGTTTTCTTCGTGCCTGAATCAAGCAGCGGTTATGGCGGTAGCCGTATTGTCACCATGAACACACAGGGGCAATATGATATCAGTGATGAAATATCATCAAACTGGGATCGCAGTTCAATGGCCGTCACGACAGACTACAACCAAGATGGCTTTGGCGACATATTTCTACCTACCACAAATCTTTATGATGGTTCTTTTGGGGTCATGCAATTGTTTGATCACAGCATACAGTGGCAAACAACTGGCGACTATGATGTAAATATCAACACTATCAAAGCTGAAGATATTAATGCTGATGGTTTTATTGATGCCATCTATAGTGATAGTAATAAGTTAAATTTGGTTGATATTGAGAATGAAAAAATTATTGCTAAATATACCTTTGACTCAAATATTGATGATGTTGAGATAAATCTAGACAATATTATTGTTGCCCGATATGATGCCTTATCAGTGCTGATATTAGGTAATGGTCAACTATCAGAAAAGTCATTTATCAGCCAAAGCTGTAACCGTATTCAGTTAATTAACTATGATACAGATGCCGCTAAAGAATTGCTGTGTATTAAAAGTGACAGTTACAGAACTGATAAAAGTGATATCTATATTTACGATATCATAGATAATACACTCATTGAAAAAGCACATTATGAATATAAAAATAGAATTATTGATGTTGCCGTTGACCCCTCAACAAACAATCAACAAGCATTTTATCTAACCACCCAGCAAGGAACCGCTAGCAATTGGGATGATGATAATATCTATCTATTAGAAAAGCTTAATGCTTCTGGTCATACGATTTGGCGTAGCCCACGTTTAATTGGTCAACCAAGTGAACATAGTTTAAAAGTACGCCTAAATCCTGAGCGGAAAACCCAAATTATGCTGGCTACCAGTGATGCAATGTACCTTATCAATTAATCTGTTAATTACGACCTAATTTCAAAAATCTAGCACCTGCTGAATGCCGTTCACTTAATGTGAACGGCATTTTTTCACCGGATATCCGTTGTAGTATGTGTTGAAAGCCCTTTGGGCATAAAGCATTCCTATGCTATCGCGTCAGACGCTTGACCCTGATTCGACTGACGCTATCTCGGCATCCATGCCTCGCTCACGCAACGATCGCAAATGCCCTGCGGCAACTCCGAGGGGAAGGTGAACTTCTGTCGCAACTGTGCGAGCTATTCATTCCCAAAGAGCTGTGCCTGTCCTGTCTTTGGTCTTTGCGACTGTTAAATTTTTTAAAAACAAAGTCAAAGTCGTGGGGCTTCACCCCACACCCGACCAAGGAGGACTGCTCGTCCTATCCTCCTTGGATGCTCCAAGACGCCCCTACGGAGTTGAAAGCCCCTTGGGCATTAAGCGTTCTAATGCTATCGCGTCAGACGCTCGTCCCTGATTCGACTGACGCTATCTCGGCATCCATGCCTCGCTCACGCAACGATCGCAAATGCCCTGCGGCAACTCCGAGGGGAGGGTGAACTTCTGTCGCAACTGTGCGAGCTATTAATCCCCAAAGATCTGTGCCTGTCTTTTCAGCCACTGAGTAGGCCGTAAATCCTGTATAGAGTTGTGCCTGTCCGATCTTTCATTCGCTGTCTTTTTTTCGCCCATTTAATTCCGTATTTTTCGTTGCAATTTTATCTGAATTCAATTAGATTCGAACCATACCTCGCGACTAGGAGTATCTCCAGTCATTAAGCAGGTCACTACGGGTCATGAACCATTTTACTGAATGCACTCGTATCTTGATTAAGTGCTATTACTTATTCAGATACAGTGCATGAAAGTAAGCCAATTCCTCGAACTATCTAAACTATCCAATGTAAACAGTCTGCATTGCGAAACGCTTGCATAACCTCTATTTTATAATGTCGTTATATTTAGTTTGATTATATTTAAATATACATAAATCTATTGCTAGATTATAACAGCGATTAATTATAATATAACTCTATAATTTCATCGTTAAGTTGGTCTTTCATTATGGAAAAAAGAAGTTTAGATAAAGTCTTTTTGTCGATTTTTCATGATAAATTTTCTTTCAATGACTTTATTGGTTTTGATCTGTCAAGTAATTATAAAAAGTTGATGGTTAACAACAGAGAAGTTTTTTCGGCATCAAAAGAGTTGAAGGATATCCATAAATTTATCAATAGTTCTATCCTTGCTTACGCTAAATATAATAAAGATGTTGTGTACTCATACACGAAAGGTGTAAGTATAAGAGATGCTATCGAGAAACACTCTGGGAGTAAGTTTTTTCTTCAGACGGACATATCTAATTTCTATGGTAGTTTGAACAGGGATAATATTGAAATTTCATTACGCTATCAGATTGATAACTTCCCAATTTCAGATATAGAAGACTATATTGATTTAATAGTTTATCTTACTGTTGTTGAGGATAAATTACCAGCTGGTTTTTCAACGTCTCCTCTTTTGAGTAATTTGTGTCTTTTAGATTTTGACATTGCATTGCTAAAATATGCAAATGAAAATGAATTAGTATACACTCGATATTCTGATGACCTTATCATATCAAGTGTGAACGATAGGCTTGATAATGACATTGTATTAAAAATAGAAAGTTTACTATGTGAACATGTAAATGATAGTATTTCGTTAAATCAGTCTAAAACAAAATTTAATCATATTGGAAATTCATTTAAACTATTAGGGTTGAATATATTACCTAATGGTACGGTTACAATTCCTAGTTCAGAAAAGAAAAAGTTAGAAACACTAATATATCTTTATTTTACAGATAAAGATAAATTTATTGATTTTACAAAGAATAACATTAAATATAACAAGGAAAGTAAAGAGAGAACTGTTGTAGAGGTAGGTGCTAGATATATTACGAATAAATTAGTTGCATTTAACTCAATGGATCCTGAATATGTTAATAAGTTGAGGCGTAAGTACGGGAATACAGTGATTGAAATGTTTGTTAGACAGTCGGTAAATTAAGATGAAATTTACAGTAACACTTAAGGAAGTTCAGCATATTAGCAATTTGACTGTTGAAGTTGATTTAACTAAGAACAAAATAATTTGCATTGCAGGTAAGAATAGTGTTGGGAAAACTACATTAGTTCGTGCAATCAGAAATTTGTCTATAAATAATACTTTCCAGGAAACTGCTGCCCCTTACATTTTTAATCGCGACAGTTCAATTACTTATAGCTTCGATGATGGGCGTGAACCGATAGTTTTTTCGTATAGCAAATTTGTAAATTCGATCGATACGAAACAGAATATTCCTAGTGATATTAGAGGGTTAATTACTGTAGAGCTACCTATACCACACGGGGAGAGATTTAACCACTTTCAGCGGCTTGCTGGAATGGATGAGCAGTTAAGAGCTAGGATTTCTGTTGGTGACTATAATACACCCAATGATCTGATTATATTTTTAAACTCGATTTATGGTGGGAATAGATTTGACAGTTTAAAAGAAATATTAATTGGAAGGGAATTATATTATTTTATTATTAAAGATGATGAGCAAAGGTATTACATTAGGGAGGATTATCTTAGCTCAGGTGAATACTTTTTGATAAATCTTTACAAACAGTTTAGGAAAAGAACAAAGCTTATAGTTGTCGATGAAATTGACATATCTCTAGATGCAAGTGCACAAGTTAAATTGGTTGAAATGCTTAGGAAATATTGCCATCAATACCAGGTTAATATCCTTTTTACTACTCACTCTTTAGCTTTAATAAAAACGTTATTAGAAGAAGAGTTGTACTATGCTGAGGCAGAAGAACTCGAGGTGAAAATATTTCAGAGGTCATATAATTATATCAAAAGCATAATGTATGGTTTTAAAGGGTGGGATAGATATATTCTTACTGAGGATGTATGTCTTCAAGACTATATTGAGTACCTAGTGTCAAATGAAACTTGTTTTTACAAGTTTCAAGTCATATACATTGGTGGGGCTACTCAAGTAATAGACCTTAAAAATAGAAATATAGAAATGAATTATTTTGGTGAACAACAACATGTCTTAGCTGTTTTGGATGGAGATCAAGTCGGTAAAGGTTATCTTTCTGATATTGACAATGTAGTTTTTCTACCATTTGATAATATTGAGATGGAAATTTTTAGAGCCTATAATGAGTCGCCAGACTTTCCATTTTTAAAGCCAATTGAGTTTCATGGTGGTTCTGATCCAAAACGAGCAAAAAGTCTATTCAAAATGTTGTTAAGAACTCAATATGATGGTAGGAATATAACATTTGGCGATATTTATTCTTATTTGGAAACTAGATCAGAAGATGGGGTTAGGCTTTTTAAAAATGAGATTTTGACATTTCTAAATGTCCCTAAATAGAATTTATTTAATATTCACTAATGATTATAAATAGATAAGTCTATATTATCTAAGGAAAAAGAAGATTCAAGTTCGGCTCCATAACTTATCTTTTTCTCAAATCAAATTACATCCCAAAAAAGCCAGACTCAGTCTGGCTTTTGTTTAATACTCACTGACGCACGATATTATTCTTCGCTATCACCCAGTGACAGTAGGGTCGCATTACCACCGATGGCGGTGATGTTATTGGTGCGAGTCTTTTCGGTCACGAAGCGAGTTAAGTAGTGTGTAAAAATGGGACAGACACATATCTTTGAGGATTAACGGCAAACATCGAGATCACAGAAGTTCACCTCCCCTGCGAAGTTGCTGAAGGGCGTTGAAGAAAATCGTGTGAGCGAGGCATGGATGCCGAGTTAGCTTTCGGGGTACAGGATGTACCATCGGAAGCGTTAGCGATTTTCGAATAAGCACGAAGCCACTAACTAATGCATGTAACTTCGCTAGGGACGCCGGGGGATTTCCAAAAGGGGAACAGGCGCTTTTCCCCTTTTGGTCGGGTGTGGGGTGAAGCCCCACGACTTTGATTTTGATTAATGTAATAAAAAAGCCAGACTCAGTCTGGCTTTTTTCAACTCTCACAGGTGAGAGAGCTTATTCGTCGCTATCACCCAGTGACAGCAGAGTCGCATTACCACCGATGGCGGTGATGTTGTTGGTGCGGGTCTTTTCGGTCACGAAGCGGGTTAAGTAGTGTGGGCCACCGGCTTTAGGGCCAGTACCTGACAGACCTTGACCGCCGAAAGGCTGCACGCCAACCACAGCGCCGATTTGGTTACGGTTGATGTAGACGTTACCCACATTCACTTTATCTGCCACTTCGAGGGCATGGCCTTCGTTACGGCTGTGGATGCCTAAGGTTAAACCAAAGCCTGTGCTGTTGATTTCATCGATCACTTTACCAAGATCCGCTGCTTTATAACGGATCACGTGCAGAATTGGGCCAAAGTGTTCTTTCTCAAGCACTTTTATTGAATCGATTTCAACCGCAGTTGGCGACACAAAGTGGCCGTTTGCAGTGCCCGCTGGCAGTGGCATCTGCTTGATAAGCTTACCGACTTGCTTGATATGGTCGATATGCGCATCAAGATTCGCTTTTGCGGTAGCATCAATCACTGGGCCTACGTCAGTTTTTACTGAACTTGGGTTGCCAATCACTAACTCATCCATCGCGCCCTGCAGCACTTCGATCACGCGATCGGCGATGTCTTCTTGGAGGAAGAGCACCCGCAATGCCGAGCAACGTTGACCCGCGCTGGTGAAAGACGATGAAACCACATCGTTCACTACTTGCTCAGGTTGAGAGGTAGAGTCCACCACCATGGCATTTTGACCGCCGGTTTCGGCAATCAAAGGAATGATCGCGCCTTCACGGTTAGCTAGCGTGCGGTTAATCAGTTTTGCCGTGCCAGTTGAACCGGTAAAACACACTCCGCCGATACGTTCATCGGCCGTAATTGCGCTACCGACAGTTGCACCCGTACCGGGTAGGAATTGCAGCACCTCAACAGGAATACCGGCTTGGTGAGCGAGTTGCACCGCACGGTAACCAATAATCGAGGTTTGCTCCGCGGGTTTTGCGATAACTGTGTTACCCGCCGCTAATGCCGCAGATACTTGACCTAAGAAGATAGCCAATGGGAAGTTCCATGGGCTGATACACACAAATACGCCGCGGCCTTGGAGGAAGAGTTCGTTCAGCTCTCCCGTTGGGCCAGGAAGTAGTTCAGGTTTTGCCATCATCTTCTTGGCTTGTACAGCATAGTAACGACAGAAATCAACGGCTTCACGGACTTCATCGATACCGTCTTGAATGCTCTTGCCCGCTTCACGGGTACAAAGTGCAATCAATTCTTCACGGTTTTCTTCTAATAAATCCGCTAGCTTCTGCAGTGCTGATGCACGGGTTTCAACTGGCGTACGTGCCCAAGAGGCAAATGCCGCTTCGGCGGAAGACACCGCTTGTTCTATGGCTGCGTCATCGGCAAAGGCCACTTGACCCACGGTTTGAGTTGTATCGAATGGGCTAACAACCGTTTTATGTTCGCCAGTTAAGGTTTTACCGTTAACCAGAGGGCCCGCTTGCCATTGGGTATTTTTGAATTTGTCTAAGGCCGCGAAAAATGGCTCAGATTCGGAAATGATGTTCATATTGAGTCCCTTGGAATTTTTGCGATCGCTACCGAAGATATCGGTAGGTAAAACGATTTTGTTGTTAGCCAGGGTTTTATAGCCCGTCAGCGTTTTTAGCGGATGCACCACTAAAGACTCGATTGGGGTTTTTGGATCGACCAGTTTATGGACGAACGACGTGTTCGCGCCGTTTTCCAGCAGACGGCGCACTAAATAGGGCAGTAGATCCTTATGGGCACCGATAGGCGCATAGATACGCACAGCTTTTGCGCCAGCTTCCGACAGAATAGTGTCGTACAGCTCTTGTCCCATGCCGTGTAGGCGTTGGAATTCATGGTTACGATCGCCCGCCATATCGGAAATCGCCGCCACAGTTTGCGCGTTATGGCTGGCAAATTGTGGGTAGATAGCACCGCGAGTCGCATCCGATAACAAGTAACGGGCGCAGGCGAGGTAAGAAACGTCAGTACCAGCTTTGCGAGTGTAGAGTGGGTAAGCGGCTTCACCTGCTTGTTGTGCCCATTTAAGTTCGCTATCCCAGTAGGCGCCTTTCACTAAGCGAACTGGGATTTCATCCCCTTGCTCTTTCGCCAGACGAGTCAACCAAACTAGCACGGGTAGAGCACGCTTAGAGTAGGCTTGCACGACTATGCCGAGTAATCCCCAGCCTTTTGTCGTTTCAGAATTAAACAGTTTTTGGAATAATTTTAGCGATAACTCGAGGCGATCAACTTCTTCAGCATCGATAGAGATACCGATATTTAAGCCGCGCGCCAGTTTAATTAGGCGGATAACGGTATCGTACAGCTCAGTCAGCACGCGGTCTTCGTTGGCGACTTCGTAACGCGGGTGCAGCGCCGATAATTTGATGGAGATTGTTGGGCGCGGTGACTCGTTTTCATTATAGTTTTGAGCGCCTAACTCTGTGATTGCATTGGCGTAATCGGTAAAGTATTTTTCGGCATCTTTACGGGTTAACGCCGCTTCGCCCAGCATGTCGTAGGAATGGGTATAACCCAGTTTACGCTTGTCTTCGCTGTTCTTGAGCGCTTCTTTCATAGTGCGGCCCAGCACGAACTGCTTACCCATGATCTTCATCGCCGCCATCATGGCCTGACGGATAACGGGCTCACCAAGGCGATTAACCAAGCGATTCAACAGGTTGCTTGGGGTGCCATCGATTTTTTTATCTAAGCTGACAATTTTACCCGTGAGCATTAGGCCCCAGGTCGATGCGTTAACGAGCACAGAATCACTCTTGCTCATATGCTCATCCCACTTAGCGCCTGATAGTTTATCTTCAATCAGCGCATCTGCGGTGGCGGCATCGGGAATACGTAACAGGGCTTCGGCTAAACACATCAGGATAATGCCTTCCTGTGTTTCTAAGCTGTACTGCTGTAGGAAGGCGTCGATGCCGACCATTAAGCCTTTTTTCTCGAATTGACGAACCTTGTTGACCAGTTCGTGGGCACGACGAGTGACGCGCTCTATGGCTTCATCACTGGAGGGTACTAGTTTGATTAACTCTGACAAGTATTGTTCTTCATCGACAATGTAGTTGTCGGTGACGGCTCTGAACAGTTCGTCGAGATTGGCAGAATCGTATCGGCCTGCCAGCACTTCACTCGCTTTGAACATAGTAATCGCTTCCATCTTGGCCAATTATCTCGGCGCTATTGTTGAAACAAAAATGGGGGGCGCGAAACGCATTTGATATTTTGTATACAATATGAAGGTTTGCGCGCGCAGATTATACAACCAAAATGTGACGGACAACACTCTAGCGAGGAAGAATGTGAAGAATGTTTAACTCAGGCGTAAATGAGCCGATGTAACGCTTAATTGACAAAAAAGCCAGTGTTTGAAAACACTGGCTTTTTAGAGGAATAAATCACGCTGTGGCGCTAAATAATTACATCCAGCGTTTCTTGTTACGGCGCTGTGGTCTTGGCAGGTAAACTAAAATCACTCCAACCACTAAACCTGCGGCGGCGATAAGTCCCCCTTCACGCCATAGGGCAAATTGAGCATCTTGGGCGCTACGGTCAACGGTCACTTTGAGACTATCACGTTCCTGCGTGGTCTTGCTCAGCATAGTTTCGGCTTCGTTTAACTTGGCTTTTAACTCTGCTACTTCATCGGTATGGTTATCCGTAGAACTTAACACTTCTGCCAATTTCGCTTTTGCTTCGTTTAGCTCATTGGTCAGCGTTGACACTTGCTCACGAAAACTTGGGGTTGAACTGATCAAGTTGGTCTGCACCCAACCTTCGCGACCCTTATGGTCGACGATTTTGGAATAATCGCCTTGGGTTTCGCCCAGCAGTGTAATGGGTTGTCCCGCTTCAATTGAACCCAAAATACGATAATCAGTACCTGGGCCATTGAGAATATAAAGAAACACGTTATCCGAGATATAGCGGGGTTGGCCTTCGGCCAGCAGGTTGGGGGAGAGTAACATCATTCCCACTAGAGTCAGCATTCTTAACACTTTTGTATTCTCATCAACGAAATAGTGACCACATGCTAGGGATTTGAGGCCTGCAATGCAAGAGGGAAGTCATAGACTTCCCTCAACTTTGCCGCATCCATGCCTGCTTTCCCATATGAGTCATACTTTTCTATGGCGAGCTGCCATAGAAGCTCTCATTCTTCTTAGTTAAAGATGCCTTTAATCATAAAGAAGAAGATGATGGATAAACCTGCACCCGCAGGTAAGGTGACCACCCAAGAGACAACGATATTACGCACTACACCGATGTTAATCGCTGCGATACCACGGGCCATACCCACACCTAATACCGCACCGACTAAGGTTTGCGTAGTAGAGATTGGTAAGCCTGTACCCGAGGCGATAACCACGGTAGAAGCCGCTGCTAACTCAGCCGCAAAGCCACGGCTTGGGGTTAAGTGAGTGATGTTCTTACCAATGGTTTGCATCACGCGCTTACCGAAAATCGCCAGACCCATGACAATACCTACGGCGCCCAAGGGTAAAATCCACCAGACTAAAGCGGATTTAGAGGCAATTTCACCGCCACTGCTTACCACTGAGACCACAGCGGCTAAAGGACCAATGGCGTTAGCCACGTCGTTTGAACCGTGGGCGAACGCCATACAACAGGCGGTGACGACCATGAGGATCGCAAACACTTTTTCTACGTTGGCGAACATGGTTTGGCGATTGGCTTTTTCACTCATTTTCAAACGCGAAATGGCGATTCTGCCGAAAATACCTACGGCTAATGCCACTGCACCCGCGAGCATATAAGCATCAAAACCTTTGATATTGATGCCGACATGGCTTAAGCCCTTCAAAATAGTGACCAATGCCATGATAAAACCCGCAAATGCCATGTAGAAAGGGACATAGCGTTTCGCGTTGCTCAATGGATCGTCGGTATTGAAGATTAACTTTTGCGTGCTCTGGAATATGGTAAAGGCAATAAAACCAGAAATAGCAGGGGTAATAATCCAAGAGCCAACGATGCCGCCGACTTTATCCCATGAAACTGATTCAGTATCTACACCCACTGCGGCAAAGCCGATAATCGCCCCCACAATAGAGTGGGTGGTAGACACTGGCCAACCTAAGGCCGATGCTACGACTAACCAAATCCCTGCGGCTAACAGTGAGCCAATCATACCGTAAACCAGCAATTCTGGGGTTTCGGTGAAATAACTAGGATCAATAATCCCGTTACGGATTGTACTGGTGACTTCGCCACCCGCTAAATAAGCGCCTGCAAATTCAAAAATCATAGCGATAATAATCGCTTGTTTAATTGTTATTGCATTTGAACCTACAGAGGTTCCCATCGCATTGGCGACGTCATTCGCGCCAATACCCCACGCCATGAGAAAACCAAATGCGGCCGCAACGGCAATAAGCCACGGGCCGTTGGTGACTAAGACGTTAGCCACCTCAATACCTGCATCAACCATATTGATACCTTGATAACCTTATTTATTAAACGCGAGCCAGCATAAGCTCAAGACGTGACCCGACGCGTTCGGCGAGATCCGCAAGACCACCGACCCATTCAATCGTTTTGTAGAGGAACATCACATCGACAGGATTCAATTCAGATTCCAGGGCGAACAGCTGACGGCGTAACTGAATTTGTAGATCGTCAGTATCTTCTTCGATGATATCGAGCTCGTTGATCATTTTGGCCACTAAGTCGACTTCGCGACCGCGGAAACCCGTTTCTAACAGATCTTCTAGCTCGTTAATGACTTGTTGTGCAAGACCTACCGCATCAATACAGCGTTGTAGATAGGCAATAAAAGGCACTTGCATAACCTGAGGGATAAGCAATTGACGGCCGATAACACGACCAGAGATATCTTTTGCTTTATTAGCGATTTTATCTTGTTGAGTTAATAGTTCCAATAAATCAGTACGTTCTACCGGCATAAACAAACCGCTTGGCAGAGTAAGGCGAATTTCACGCTTGAGTGAATCTGCTTGTTTTTCGGCTAAACTGATTTGCTTACGTAGCTGAACTGCATTATCCCAGTTACCTGTGATAGTGGCTTCGAAAAAGGGGACCAGTAACGATGCGCAATCGTAGACCTTGTCCATGTGCTCTTGAAGAGGCTTAATTGGCGATTTTGCAAACACGCCCAAAATAGAGTTTACTGGCATTGCCGTTTACCTATTTAGATTGTTCCATGATTGGAAAAAGCGGGCGCATGTTAACCTATGCGTCCGCGTATTGAAACTGTGTTTTTTGAGAAAAAATCACAGCTATATTCTAACGGGTTCTATACCAACTTCAAAACCAAATCCTAAGGGATTTTTATGACACATTTGTGACATTATGAATTAAAAATGACACAGAGGTGAATGTTTGATGACAAAGTGAGCGATCGTGCAATGAATGCTGAGATTGAATTAAAGCTGTTTTTCCTGCCACAATACCAAGAATCCCTGATAAATAAGTTAGATAGCCTCGATAGTTCCGTACCTCAAGGCAAGCGTCGTTTAGCAAATGGTTATTTTGATACACCCGACCTCCAGTTACGTCGCTGGGACATGGGATTGCGGGTGCGTGGTTACGATGAGCATAAAGAACAGACCATAAAAACCGCAGGACAAGTTGTGGGAGGGATCCATTCCCGGCCTGAATATAATGTAACCATTCAAGCGGATAGCCCAGATTTAAGCCTATTTCCAGCCACAATTTGGCCAGAGGCTGCAGATATTGCCGCCGTCCAAGCTCAGTTGAGTTGTGTCTTTCACACGGATTTTAATCGCCGTACTTGGCATGTTGAAATTGACAAAAGTGTGATCGAAGTCGCGTTGGATATCGGGGAGATCACCGCTAACGGTCAGCATCAAGCCCTATGCGAGTTAGAGTTTGAATTGCTCAGTGGTGACACCCAAGCACTGTTGACCCTAGCGCTACAAGTGGCGAATGCCGTTCCCGTGCGTTTAGGTAAAGCCAGTAAGGCACAGCGCGGTTATCTACTTGCGGGTAAACAGAAGCCTATAGCGCTCAGTGCGCTCGAATTTCTACCGCTGCCAACGCCGGTGGATATGAATCTACACCAGCCCCATCAGCAAGAACTCACGGCCACCTGTCAGGTGCTACTCGAAACCGCGCTCGAACGCTGGCAACTGCTTGAAAGCATGATAACTGAGGAGGTTGATAACGAAGCGTGTATCGCACTTTGGTGGCGGATGCGGGCCTGTATTCGTTTACTGCGTATGACCTTAATCCAGTTTGGTTTACTCGATACCAGCTTGTCACAGTGGTTTATGAATATTGAACATCAGTTAGATTTTATTGAGGAGGCTCAGGCGCTTACGGCTTTATTTGGCAGCCAAAAGGGCTTAGTGAATAGACTTGTTGAAGGTAGTACATTAACGCGGCAGTTGCAGGTTCAGTTTGATGAACTTAAGCTAACCGAGCAGCTACCTTCCCTTTGGCGACAAGTGGAATATGGTCAACTGCAACTGGCGATCGTCGACATTCTACTCAATATCAGTGCGGGCAATATTCCCTTAAATAATGAACTGGGATTGCAGCAACATGCAGATAGGGCTCAACAAGCCTCTTGGCAGGCTATTCTCGATGCTATGCCTTTAGATAAACCTATGGGAGGCGAAGATTACTTAGGATGTGCAAGACTACTGGATGAAAGCATTCAAGTGGGTCAAGCCTATGGCGCGTTATATGAGGCGAAACCCCGTGATGCTTTTCGTGCTCCTTGGCAGGATATAGTGCTTGGGATCAAAACCTTAGCCTGCTATCGCACCTTAAATGGGACGGCTCAGCAACTGGGGATTGATGTAAGTGAATGGCTTGAGGAAAAACAGCAAAGCTTATTGTTCGCCATGGAGTCCTCCAGACAAAATGCGCTGCAGCAAACAGTCTATTGGTAGTTTTATGGTGATGATTAGGGCCTAAGGAGCGGGCTCTAGTCTTTTCTATCTTCTAATGCCTGCTTTAGCTCGGCAATTTTAGTCAACATTTGTGCCTGATTTTGCTCCATTTGCCGCTGACTCGCCTCCATTCTCGTTAGTGCAACTTCTAGCTCTGACTTGATTTCAGCCTTATGGGCGTCTTGGCGTTCCTGTCTCTCGGTTTCATCGGGAGCGACAAATACCGATGCCATATAACCAGAGATCACCCCGAAGAAGCTGACGCCACTCACGATAACTATGCCGCCAACGATATGACCTGCGGTGCTAACAGGGTAATAATCCCCATAGCCAACGGTTGAAATAGTGACTAAGGCCCACCAAATGGCTTGTTCGGCGGTTTGAATATTAGCGCCTTCGGTGCCGCTTTCGACGATTAAAATAATGATCGAGGCAAAGGTAAGGATAGTCACCATGGCGACCAATAGGCTGGCTAAAGTGGTTTGTTTACGCTGCTTTATCAGTGGTAGGAGTAGGGAGCGGCTCATGCGGATCAGCCGGATAACCCTTAGGATCTGGAACACACGGGCGATACGTAGGGCTTCAATTGCCGGAATGCTGGCAATAAAATCAATCCAATGGTGGCGTAGGTAATAGGTTTTATCCCGGGCACGAAACAGACCAATAAAAAAATTAATCATGAAAATCAAGCAAATGGTCGTATCAATAAAAAACAGTAACCGATAGGTTTCACCATCGAGGCGACCAAAGGTCATGACCAGCACTATGATCACAGATAGCAATGATAACAACATCATAGCTAACTCGAAGGGTGAAGGGCTACCGAGCGTACGGAGTGACCAAGGGGTTTTATCAGTCATGCTTAACAGGATCCCTGTTTTGTGCGGCAAATAGTTAAGGTAAAAGAGTTTACGCTATGAGTAAATTAACTTTGTGACAAATAATGGGCTATCACTTGGGTGTTAACTGCGCTAAATAATGACCATAGCTTGACATTGCAGGGGCTCACTTTTTATCGACGAAGTGCACTAAATCATCGAGCACACGACGCTTAATTTCCAATTGCGCATCGGCACTGAGGCCGTATTTTTCGGCGAGTTGTACATAGTCTTCGGCATTGAGGGATACAGTTAAGCGTGGACGAGTCGGGCGTTTTGATACACTGAGACCTAAAATGGTACGGATTTGATCCGAAGGACTCACACCCGCATCCAGTGCCGCTTTGCGGATAGAGTATTGAAATTTTTCATCGAGATCGAATGCCACTTGTGTCGCCTTGGCGGCCTGTTGATTCTTCAACCATTGCTCTGGAAGTGGATTTTTCGTTTTACTCATTACGTATTACCTATTGCTATCAACCATATATATCGCTAACTATAGCGAGACTACACCCTGATATTGTATTTCGCTTAGTGGTAAAGTGTGAGCTTCGCACTTTATCTTATTCTAGCCACTACTTACCAGGCCAGTAATCTCTAATGTCTGTGATTGGTCTATATAGCGTTAATACCACATCGGTATCGCCACCTTCGTAAACTTCAACCTCCAGCGCGCGACTCTCGTCATCATCGAGTAAGAGATAATATTCAAAGGGTTCTCCCGTGGCACCATTGGCATCTTGGGGCGGCTTAATATTGCGATAATCTTCGCGGTGAAAGTAACCAAAGGCGGCAAACGTCACTTGATGGTATTGTTTTCCTAGCCATTGCTCAAGTTGATTGGCGAGTTCTGCGGGTAATTCCTGAGTCAGTAACGTTGCATGGCCTGGCTCATCAAACAGCGTGCTAAATTGCTCCAAATCGAAAATCTGTTCTACCTGGGAGCGAGAAATTTTTAAGGAAAAGGCGAGGTAGGTTTCATCGTCCTCTTCAATGCTTAAATAAATGGTATCGCTACCATGGCCTTTGAGCACCCATTCTGCCTGCTGACGGCGTTCAAACTCATAGGTGTTAACGGCTTCAACCTTAAGTTGCTGGCCGCGTAATTGTGTGGGTAAAGCAAAGCTGTTATCGATGGAGATCATATCGCCCACATTGAGCGCTGATGGGTGATTGAGCTCACGCTGTGGCGGTGCTTTCTTGCCAAAAATACTGTTGAAAAATCCCATATTCACTCCTACTGACGGCGTCCGTGTGCGGTAAAATCCAATACGGCCTAGTTAGCCAGAACGGCATAGTTAGTCATAACGATATAGTTAGCCATAGGCTGCAAAATCTCACTGGCTAAGGTTCAATCGCGAATAAAGCAAAAAAATGCCGAGGTCAGTAGGGGGTGATATCCCACTGAGACTCGGCATTCGGTCAATCATTGCTTAGCTTTTACGTGCTTTGATACGGTCAAGCACGGCATTAGCATTAGACTTTTGCTCGCCTATCCCCGCTTCGGCTAACTTAGCTTGCAGTGATTTATCACTGTTTTCATCGGCTAAGGTTTCTGCCGCTTTCAGACGGTCGTCAAACTGTTGCTGACGTGCCTTGATGCGCTCGAGTGAATCTTTAGCATTCAGCAGCTTAGAGTTGCTAGACGCGAACGAGTCAGTAATGGTTGCCGTGGCTTTTTGCACGCTTTCAGTGGTTTTAACCATGCTTAACTGGCGCTGATAATCAGACAGTTGACGCTCGGTTTTCTTCACTAAATCCTTCAAACGTGCTGCATGGGCGCTAAAGCTATCGTTGGCACTTTGCTGCTCAGCAAGCTCTTGATCGAGCTGGGCAATTTTTTCTGCCACTTCAATGGCTAAGGCTTCATTACCTTTGTCCAATGCTTGAGTCGCATAACCTTCGTGTTCGGCAATCGAACGTTTCAGGCGATCGATTTCGCGGCTGGCTTGCATTTCTTTTGCCATTACATCGGTCAGTTCGCGCTTAGCGTTGGTTAAATGTTTCTCGGCGTCACGGATTTCCTGTTCGAAAATACGGGTTGAGTTTGCGTCAACGATGCTTTGGCCAACTTCGGTGGCACCACCGCGAAACGCTGTCAAAATTTTATTCAGAATGCCCATTTTGTGGCTCCTTATTTCAGATAGTCGACCATTTCATCGATAACTTCTAAGCAGTTATCGGATAAAACTGCTAATTCTTGCTCGATTTCGAGCATGCTAGATTGCAGTGATAGCGCACCGTAAACCACGTATTTGTCATCAATTTTCGCAAAGGCTGACAGGGGCATTGGAATGTTGAGTTCTAGCATGGTCTCAAACATTTCACTGCGACGTTCTTGGTTTACTTCGTTCTCGCCCCACAGGTAACTGATGCAGAGAATCTGGTTATCCGTCACCGATACGAATACCGGGATTTCTTCACGGCCAACCACATTCACTTGCAATACTTCGACTTCGCCATCAATAGGATAACAATCGAATTGAAAGCCTGTTTGGCTGTTGTTGCCAAGACTGTTGAGGTGATTGGCAAGGGTATGGATATTCATATTTGTCCTTATTGACATATTATGTCTGTGTTCAAAGATAGCACTAAGACATAATATGTCAAGTACTATCTTTATCCGTTAAAAAAGTTCCAGTCCTTGGGTTTCGGACCAAGCCTGTAGATGGTAGTGATACAACTGCAAGGAGCCGAGTTCATTAGGTTTGATATTGGCGGCATCCCGGTAAAAATTAGCCGGAAACTCAAAGGCCCCGCTCACTAAACCTAAGGTCAACCAATTATCCTGTACAGGCAGAGTCTTAAGCTCGGCCAGCCTATGTTGGGCATCTTTGCCGCTTAATGTTGCAATACTCCAGCCCCATTCACCGAAACTAGGCACATTATGATGGTACTGTTTGACGTCAAATCCCGCTAATGCCAAGGTTTTTGCGACCGATATAAATGCCATTTGGGCATGGTAAGGCGAGGTTGACTGTACTGTCAGAGCGCCATCATGACTCATTAGTTCCTTTAATTTACGGTAGAAATAATCCGAATACAGCTTATTAAGATCGGGGTGGCTCGGATCGGGCAGGTCCACAATAATGGCATCGTATTTCACACCAGTGGCAATCAGTTTATCGACACCATTAAAGGCATCATCGTTGATTACTGTGACGCGGGGATCGTTAAAGGCATCGCCATTGAGCGCTAACATGGCACGGCTCAATCTGTCGGGCATATCGGTATCGGGGGACTTAAACAGTTGCACCAGCGCCGCATCAAGATCGAGCAGGGTCACTTGCTCAGGCTGCCAGCGCAGCACTTGTTTGAGACCCAGTCCGTCACCGCCGCCAATAATCAACACTTTGTTATGGCGAGCACTGGCCGCGAGTGTGGGGTGCACCAGAAACGCATGGTAGATATGCTCATCAATACTGGAAAACTGCAGACGGCCATTGATATATAAAGCATAAACGGGCGGCAGACCGTTCCCGCGTAAGCGCTCAGTAAAGGTAAGCTGTTGAAACCGAGTCGCTTTACTGTAAATTACTTTGTCTTTATAGAGCAGATTATTGAAGTGTTGCTCCCATTGTGGCCCCTGGGTTGCGAGTATCAACAAGACGCCTGTGACCATAAAGTGCCCGGTTAATAGGAGCTTAGGGCGATGGATTTTAGGCCAGAATCGCCAGATAAACACAAAGCCCGCGAGCAGATTGAAACTGGCGGTTAAGGCCGCGGCGAGTTGGATATCGATGGCAAGCATAAAGCCCACCCAAATGGCAGCGCCTATGCCTGCACCTATGTAATCGGCACCGTAAATCGTCCCTGCGTTATGCAGCAAATGCTCGTCCGAAAGGGATTGGCGAACCCTAGCGATCAGTGGGATTTCCATACCTATCATCAACCCGAGCAATACTCCCCACAGATAGGGTAAGTATTCACTGAGTTTCTGTAGTTGACCAATCACACCGCCCTCGGGCAGTTGATCCGGTGGTAAGCCTAAGGTGCTGGCGATCAGCATAGGTAGCTGCTGGCCAAAACCTATCACGGCGGCGGTGATAAGAATGGCCAATGAGCCACAGAGTGCGACCGTGAGTTCTAAAACGACAAAACCGGTAAAGGCATCACGGATCTTACGGGCGGCAAAGGCACCTAAACCCATGGAGACTATCATCAGGCCGATCATAGTGTAGATGGCGGCTTCTAACGCCCCTAAAATGCGCCCCGCATAATGGGATAACAGATATTCGTAAATCAGGCCGCAGCCTGCTAACACGGCCATAATGCCCAGTAATAGGGCATCGTCGAACCAACCTAGGCGGCTAGGTTTAGCCGCTAAGGGGGTTAAGCTGGTTTCTTGCATTCGGTTACGCCATCAGTGCCGTGAGGATAAGCGCGATAGCGATACTGATCGCCATTTCAACGGCGGCGATGCCAATATTGTGCTGTCTTTCTACTTCATCGGCTAAATTGATACGGGCTAATACCAGTTTTTTCACAATAAACAGCAGCAAAGTCAGTGCGATCAGCATGATAACGGAGAACACTAACCAGCCGATCACGTTCGTGACATAGGCCGTTGGATTATAAATGATAAAGTGACTGGCGGCGTTAAAGCTCAGCGCCATCGCAATCATATAACCCGCGTGACGTATGGCCACAGCCGTGTGCCCCTGCACCAAAGCCTGCTGCATTGAGGAGTCTTGATTGCGACTAGCGAAACGATTTTCACGCCAGCGAGTCAGTAGCACTAACATCAACTGCGAAATCGCAAAGGCACTGAAGATAGCGATAAAAGTATCGAGGGTTAAATCTTCCGCCCATAACAGCACGGAGCGGATGATGATGGCTGTCGCTATGGCAACGCTGGCATCGACAATGGCGACGGACACATTTCCTTTGATGATTTGTTCATTCTTATCAAACTCATTTAAGGCAATCTTATCGTGGAGGAAACGGCCGAGTTTAATCAGCACTAAACCGAATAGACCATAGGCGCTCATGCCAATGGCTTCAGTAAGATAGGAATGTGCCGCTGCGCCCGTGATAGCGCCCGTGAGCACTATGCCTAGTGCGGCAACGGCGCCCGCGGTACTGATGCCAAAGGCAAAGTTATCCCGCTCCGCTAATTCGTTACGGCTGTTGACTTTCACGCTCCAGCCTTGCAAATAACGCATTAATGTCAGCAAGATAACCGCAATAGTGAGGTCGATTGCCAGTATAGTGGCTAGCTCTGGTGTGATACCGAAATCCTGAAATAGTGTCATTGGAAATCCTTAGTTACTTGCCCCGGCGCACACTGCGGGTCGTGCGATTACTGGAATTGCGAAAGCTGCTGTCTTTAGAATAGTTTGAACGGAACTTGCTGCTCGAACTTTTACTGGCACTGGTGGTATTGGCCTTAGGCGCACTGGTGCTTTCACGGGAGAGTGCTGTGGCTCCGGTGCGCGGCTTAGCGTAGGGGCTATCGAAGCGTTTACCCTGGGAGTCGAAACGTTTTTTCGTTTGTTCGAAGGTTTTAGCCTGGGCATTTGCTTGTTTTGGTGAAGTATAGCGATAGCGGCCTACATCATTGTAATAGCTATAGCCGCGATTGCCGGACCACCTGTCGTAATAAATTGGTCGATTGAAAACATTCGAAAACATCGAATACATGCCATACCAGGCCCAAAACGAAGTGCCGCTCGAGTCGGTTTGCCAGCTACCATAGGACGGATTGCCGACCAATTGACTGCCGGGGCCAAAATCTTCGGCGCTATTGGCTAGTGCGGCGGCTTCGCGGCTAATTGCATTCACGCGGGCAAGCTTACCGTCGGACATATCGGCGACCACGTTCACGGGATCAGACAACATATCGTTGTACAAACTGGGATCGGCGGCCTGATAGAGGTTCTCGGCTTCGGCTAACTGTTGATCCAAATCGGCAAAGTTTGCTGAATTTTTAGACTCTGCTAAACGACGCTTTAGGGAGGAATACATAGGCCCTTGGGTGCCTGAATCCTTGGCTAACTCACCGAGAAGGGGCGCAAAATCGGGTTTTTGCTGTGTTAACAGTGCGCTGTACTGTTTTAGTAGATTAGCGTTACGTAGTTGGCCATCATCAAGCATGGTACTCAATGTGGTGAGGCGTTGCTCTGTGAGTTGTTGATACTTTTCGATTTTTGCCGGCCTATCATCGCCACATCCCGTGAGTGATAGCATGACGGCTAAACAGAGTATCGATGCGAGAACACGCATTAGCATTCCTGCCATGTTTTCTCCAAAAGTGTTGAAATAAAACTCAAATACTTGCGGACAATAATAATCCACTTACCCAATATGCCTGCCGTGCAGGTTATAGTACCCTTAAATGCCACGGAGAAAAGGAAGTCTTTTCGTATTTTGTCATCCTGCATCTTCAGGTTGTTTGGGTATATACCATTTGCGACATAATATGTCGATAGTTAAATTTGTTAGGGATTATTATGACCATGCAAAAAGACAGTAATAAGTCATTGTCTATTCTTATCACTCAAACGGCCGAGCGCCATTGGCAACGGTTAGAGGAAGTGTGGTCCGAAGGACTCTCGCAACTGACGCCCAGCCAGCAGCAAGAGTTAAAAACTGTGCTTGGGCTCAGTGATTATGTGGCGGCGCAGTTGAGCCGTCACCCCGAATGGATTGCATCCTTGTTTGCTGGTGATGTGCGGTTGGTCGAACGCCAATACTTCGATGCAAAATTGCATGCCAAGCTGGCCAGTGTCACATCCGAAGACATGGCAAAATCTGTGCTGCGACGCTTTCGTAATTACCAAATGGTGCGCTTAGCCTGGCGTGACTTTTTAGATTACGCCAGCTTAGAAGAATCCTTACTCGATTTGTCGGCGCTTGCCGAAGCCTTAGTGATTTGCGCCCGTGATTGGCTCTATAGGGATATGTGTACTCAGTATGGCACGCCGATGGATAAAGAAGGCAACCCACAACCATTGCTTGTCTTAGGTATGGGAAAATTGGGCGGCCGTGAGCTTAATTTCTCCTCAGATATCGATTTGATTTTTACCTTCCCCGAACATGGTGAAACCGTCGGTGGCCGTCGCAGTCTTGATAATCAACAGTTTTTTATCCGTATGGGGCAGAGGCTGGTTAATCTGCTCGATCAAATTAGCGTCGATGGCTTTGTATTTCGTGTGGATATGCGTCTGCGCCCCTATGGTGAGAGTGGCCCGCTGGTGGTGAGTTTTAGTGGTCTTGAGGATTATTACCAAGAACAGGGTCGAGATTGGGAGCGTTATGCCATGGTCAAGGCGCGAGCGCTAGGACCTTGGAGCCACTTCAGTGATGAATTGCATTCAATGCTCAGGCCCTTTGTGTATCGCCGCTATATCGATTTTTCGGCGATTGAATCCCTGCGAAAAATGAAACAACTTATCGCCCAAGAGGTGCGCCGTCGCCAATTGACCGACAATATTAAACTCGGTGCGGGCGGTATTCGTGAGGTGGAGTTCGTGGTGCAGAGTTTTCAACTGATCCGTGGCGGCCGCGAGCCCGCCCTGCGCCAGCAGAGTTTATTTGGCGCTATGGATACTCTCTACAGTCTTGGACAGTTTGAGTATTTGGCGGTGGATGAACTGAAACACAGCTATTTACTGCTACGTCGGGTCGAAAACCTATTGCAGGCCATCGATGATAAACAGACTCAAACCTTGCCGAATAACCCGCTCGATTGGGCGCGATTGTGTTATGTGCTCGATATGGCTAATGAAACCGACCTTAGAACCCATATTGAGGCCGCGATGGCGAAAATTCATCGTCACTTTAAAGCGACCGTAGGCGGGGAAGAAGGTGAAGAAAAAGCCGAGCATTGGACGGCGCAGCTGTGGAACGTGCAACAGGATGACCACGCCATTGCCCTGCTCGCCGAGCAACATATCGACGATCCGCAGTTATGGCCTTTGCTCAGTCGTTGGCGTGAAACTGTGACTAAGCGCTCCATCGGCCCCCGTGGCCGGGAAACCCTCGATAAGTTAATGCCAAGATTGCTGGAAGAATTGCTCAATCAACCGAGTCCGTCGGCGGCCTTTGAACCCGTGTCTAAGGTATTGGAGCAGATTTTAACGCGTACCACTTACCTTGAATTGCTATGTGAAAACCCCGGTGCGCGCCAACAGTTGGTGAGCCTATGCTGTGCCAGCCCTTGGATTGCCGCGCAATTGGCTAAGTTTCCCATGTTGCTCGATGAACTTATCGATCCTGCGCACTTATATGATACGACCTCGCTCGATGATTACCCCAGCGAGCTGCGCCAGTATTTGCTGCGCGTGCCTGAGGATGATATGGAGCAGCAGATGGAAGCGCTGCGCCAATTTAAATTATCACAACAGCTTAAGATTGCCGCCGCCGATGTGACTGGGGTTCTCCCTGTGATGCAGGTGAGCGATCACTTAACCTTTTTAGCCGAGGCCATTATCGAGCAAGTGGTGATGCAGGCATGGCAACAGGTGGCCCAGCGTCACGGTGTTCCCACTTACCTTGAGGGTAATGATACTGGTTTTGCCGTCATTGGTTATGGCAAGTTAGGGGGTATCGAACTGGGCTATGGATCGGATCTGGATCTGGTGTTTCTGTATGAGGCACATGCTAGCATGGCCAACAGCTTGACGAATGGCGACAGGCCCATTGAGGTCGGGCATTTTTATCTGAAACTGGCGCAGCGGATTTTGCATTTATTTTCGACTCGTACTACGTCGGGCGAGTTGTATGAGGTGGACATGCGATTGCGTCCGTCGGGGACATCGGGGTTGATGGTGAGTGAAATCACCCGTTTTGGCGAATACCAAGCCGATGAAGCTTGGACTTGGGAGCATCAAGCCTTAGTACGTTCACGTTTTGTATTTGGTGATAACAGTCTGGCGGTGAAATTCAGTCGTATCCGAGCCTCGGTGCTGGAAAAACCGCGGGATAAAGATGAACTTAAAAAAGCGGTGCGCGAGATGCGCCAGAAGATGCGCGATCACTTGCTTAAGGCCGGTGAGGGGATATTCGATTTAAAACAGAGCCCAGGTGGCATCGCCGATATTGAATTTATTGCCCAATATCTAGTGCTGGCCAATGCCCATGAATATCCCGAGTTGTCGATTTGGTCCGACAATGTGCGTATTTTTGGTGTATTGGCCGAGCTTGAGCTTTTGCCTATGATGAGCGCCCAGTATTTAACCCAGAGTTATTGTTGGTTAAGGGATGAAAATCATCGGCTTACAT
Organism: Shewanella sp. CG12_big_fil_rev_8_21_14_0_65_47_15; assembly: GCF_002783505.1. Lineage (GTDB taxonomy): Bacteria > Pseudomonadota > Gammaproteobacteria > Enterobacterales > Shewanellaceae > Shewanella. Next base: position 98,932 of record NZ_PFGL01000019.1, on the reverse strand, counting down.
TGCAGCAAAAGCCAGGGCAACTGCCTTATATTGAGGTGGCTGAACATGCCGAGCGGGTGCTCAGCATTTATCGAACCGTGCTCGATTAGCATTGCCTTTATTTCCCTAATTTGTGCTTCGGGCAAGATTATTTCCATTAAAATGATGGCGCTCATCTACAGGACGTTCCGATTAACTTGGTCTAAAGTTTAATAAGGGCAGCAAGTAGAGAGCGCCATGCAATTACCGCCAATTCCTGAGAATGAGCTACAACGTTTAGCCACATTACGTTCACTCAATGTGTTAGATACCGATGCCGAAGAACGTTTCGATCGTATTACTCGGCTCACTCGGCGAATTTTTTCGTTGCCCTATTGTGTCGTTACCCTTGTCGATGCAAATCGTCAATGGTTTAAGTCTCGCCAAGGATTAGAAGTAACTGAAACCTCTAGGGATATTTCTTTCTGCGCCCATGCCATCAATCATGAAGAAATTTTTATTGTTAATGACACCCTAAAGGATACACGCTTTAGTGATAACCCCCTCGTTGTTCAGCCTCCCCGTATTCGCTTTTACGCAGGTTATCCCTTAACTATTCATGGCCAATTTCGGGTCGGAACCCTGTGCCTAATCGGTACTGAGCCGCGTAGGTTTAGTGATGAAGATATTGAGACCTTAACGGATTTAGGCCAAATGGTAGAGGCTGAGTTGCTCTCCATTGCCCAAAATACCTTAGACCCACTCACGGCGATTTCTAATCGTCGTGGTTTTGAATTGCTGGCACATCAAGCCTTAGCCAGTTGTCGTCGCACTAATGCCGAAGCTGCCTTGGTATTTTTCGATCTAGACTTTTTTAAGGAAGTGAACGACAACTTTGGCCACCTTAGGGGGGATCAAGTGCTATATGATTTTGCCCATATTTTGATGTCGGCCTTTAGGGAATCGGATGTGATCGCACGCCTCGGCGGTGATGAATTTGTGGTGCTGTTAAGTTTTGTACACAGGGAGACGGTTAACCTCGCTATAAATCGTTTTAAATTATTACTTGAACAATACAATCAACGACATCCACAGCAACATAAAATTGCCACCAGTATTGGTGTTGCCCATTGGGCTCCGGATGCAGATATTAGCTTAGAAGAATTGTTTGATTCCGCCGATAAAGCCATGTATCAGGATAAAGCGACCCACCATGGTGATAAGTTCTAGGGGGATTTTGCTTTAGCTATAGAAGGGATTTGGCATCGCTGCTTATCCTAGTAGGGTAATAAAAATGGAAAATTGGGTTTCAATAAATCTTGGCGATGCGTTACTCACTGATTATCAGCTAATCAAATTGCAAAAAAACTTAGTTGATTTATATCATCTGCATGGACGGCCCAATTCTTTTGCCGCCTATTATCGACACGAGTCAAATGGACTCAATTGTTATATCCGCGTCTTTTTAACTCTCGAATTTCAGCATGTCACTAAGCTTGAAAATACGGCTCAATGTGAATTGCCAGAATTTAATGATCTGAGTTTTCTGGCCGGTAATCCAGATTATTTAGGGCATAGTCGTTAAGAGCTTTTGGTCCAAAGCAATTAAGGCCTCCTATTCCTATTGCTGAATTTGACTAGGCTATTCTCAGGGCGTTAACGACCAAAATGTTAGGCGCTGCGGCTCATTTCAATTAAACGACTATAGGTACGGCGAAACTCAAAGCTAAGGGCGCCGCCTTGATAGAGTTCCTTAAGTGGCACCTCACAACTTAAATATAGGATTACGTTCTGATCGTATAACTCATCGATAAGGCTGATAAAACGCCGTGCAGGATCGTCATTGGCGGCATAGGAGAGTTTACGCTCACCCGTGGTTTCCGCTTGGTTTTCACCCGTGCCATCCTCGGTGCCGCGGGCGCGGATCCAACCTTTCACTTCACCGCCGAGTCTGGGCACATTGCTTAGCATTAAGATATTAAATTTGCTGGCAATTTCTATATAGTCCAATTGGGATCTGGGGCCATCACACAGGGCATTAAAATCAAACCAAGCGACCGACGGCTGTTGAGTGTTAAGAGTCGCACGGATAATGGGGATGTTACGCTGACAGATGCGAATATGGCTCTGTCCTATACTGGGAGCATTTGGGGTTAATTTATTGAATATACTGTCGAAATCAAGTACGTCTATAGGGGCTATATTTTGCGACGTTGAGGCCAATGCCTCCTCTGACACCCCATCAGCCAAAGTGTGCATTCTATGATCTTGACTACCATTGAGGTGCAGCATTTGCGTGTGCTTTTGTAGCAGTGCGATACAGGGCAAAAACTTGTGTCTAGCCAGCCCATTTTCATATAGGCGGTCGATGGGAATATTTGAAGTGGCGACGAGTACTACACCTTGTTCGAATAGTTGTTCAAATAGGCCTGCAAGTATCATGGCATCACCAATGTCAGAGACAAAAAACTCATCGAAACACAGCACCTTACATTCCTTTGCAAGATTGTTCGCAATCAGTTTTAAGGGATTTCGTTGCCCCGAATGTTCCCGCAATGCTTGGTGGATCCGCGCCATAAAGCGATGGAAATGCAGCCTTAACTTACCTTCACTCGGTAAACAATCGAAGAATAAATCCATCAGAAAGGTTTTGCCCCGACCGACATCGCCCCACAGATACAACCCTTTGATGGATTGTGAATGGGACAGGCGTGCTGAATAGGGTTGTGGCATCAACTGTTTAAATAACATATCGAGCGCCAACACCGCCTGTTGCTGCGCCGGATCGTCAAGCAGATTTTCGCTCACTTTGGCGCGATACACTTCCAGTGGCGTCATCATTGGCGTTATCGATTGCGAGCTAGCGGAGTTTGAATGAGCCATTCGGGGTCTCGTTGGCGGTTGTTTTAGGTGTTTGCTGCAGTCAGTGTGCGCTTTAGCTTTGATTAAGCGCTCGTCTTTGCCACTCATACTCTTACTCAGGTACTCAGGTACTCAGAAGCCATATTGTAAGGTGCTCAGGGTAACATAGTCGCTGGCGTGACTTAAATCCCGCTCTGAGGCTTAGGTCAAATACTAAACGAAACCAGTGCTTTATTCTCGGGGCATTTTACCTTAACATCTTTGTCACAAAAATAATGATATGGAATGAATCCAATGGCTAGCAAAGGCAATGGCATTACTTTTATCAGTGCGCAAACCTCAATTGAGGGCGATATTCAGTTAGATAACTCGGCATTAATTGCGGGTAAATTGCAGGGTAAGATTGGTTCTGCGGGGCAAATTAAGATCGAGCTTGGTGGCGAGATCTCCGGTGAAGTCAGCTGTGATGAGTTGCGGGTTTGCGGTGTATTTAGTGGTCGAGTCTGTTGTAATAAGTTGATTATTACCAGTTCTGGTGTGGTTGAAGGTGAAGTTGCCAGCCATCAGATGGAAATTTATGAAGGCGGCCAGTTTATTGGTCAGCGTATTAAAGGCCCTGAGCTGGATGCCTTGCCAGACATATTAAAAGCGATAGCGCCACCGACTCAACGCTCGGATGCGCATTTATATGCCAATGAAAGTGGTTCTATAAGCGGCGGTAATCGTGCGATTCGTCCTTGGCTGTATGCTGCTGCGGCAACGGTCGTCATCGCCTTGGGCTTTAGTTTTGGACCCGAGCAATTGCGTGACTGGTTACCGAATGTGAGTGATAGCCCGCTCAACACTGAAGTGTCTCCCGTGGCTCAGGGGTTAGATGCTGCTCCATTACTGACAGAACAAACGACTGCGCCAGATACCGCGAATGCCGACAATATGGCGGCGTTATCCGCAGATCCCGATCCGCTGGCTTTATCGCAGGATTCGGCGATGGAAGATTTACAGCAAATGGAACAAGGCCATGCACAGATGGCGCAGGGTGATAATGGCACCGCGCCCACCAGCGAGAGTGCAGGCAATAAGCTCTGATTGCTAAGCACTTATATTTAAGTGCTTATATCTAAGTTCTAATCTTTAATTTCTAGGTGATAAGCTCGGCCCAATCCAACTCAGGTTCCGCTTCAAGTATTGGTCCAAGTTCCCTCCGAAGCGCTTAACGGCGCTTTGTTTTTATGAATGGCTTCTAGCTTGGTTCTACCTCTTAAGGGCAAATTCAGCCTCTTTTTATGCTATTTCACTCATCTGTTAACATTCAGCGCTCGCTAATATTCCTGTCATATTTTCATTGAGTTACCTCTCATTTTTACCTGTTTTGTGCACTTCAAGCCGTTTCCCTTGAGTTAAGTTCATTTTGTTCATGAACTTTATGATTTTTAGTCACCTTAAGTCCCTTAATGAAGATTAAGTGCGTTAAATATCTTTGACGAAATGTTAACGATACATTGCACCCTCTGGGCGAGGAAGTAGTCCGTACAGACCTGACACAACTCAAATAACACAGGCATTCCCATTGGGAATGACAGACTGCAATACAGGAGGCATTGATGCCTAAATTGACCTTACTTGCCGCGGCAACCGCTGTGGCTTTTACTGGTTTTGCGCATGCGCAAGACTTAACGCCACAAGAGCTTCAAGCACAACTTACCCAATTGACTCAAGAAGTTAACCAGCTAAAACAACGGCAGGCAGCGAATACCACTGCGACTTCATCTGAGCCTAGCGCGCCAGCCTTTGAGATCGGTGGCCGCATTCAACTCGATTACAACCTCTTCAATGGTGCCTATAACGCCGAACATAATGGCAGTAGCGCGCAGGATATTTTCCCACGCCGAGTACGTACCTTTGTTGAAGGTGAATTACAGGATTGGGATTACAAGCTGTTGCTCGAATTTGCTGAAAATACTGCTGAAATCGTCATGGCTCGGATGCGTTATTCGGGTTTTGAGAATGGCCCTAAACTGCAATTTGGTAAGTTGCGTGAAGACATCAGCCTCGATGCGCTCACTAGCAGTAAGCACATTGCGCTGATCGAACGTTCTAGCCTTGCCGATACTATGTCGCCGTACTTCCGCTGGGGTGTTTCTGCCTATCAATATTTCCCCAGCACAGGTTTACGTTACGCCTTGGGTGTTTATAAAAACGATGCCTTTGGAAGCGATGGCAAAGATGAACCCGATGATTTGAACTATGCCCTTAGCTCGCGAGTGACTTGGTCACAGGCCAAAGAACCGGGCCAAGTGCTGCATGCAGGCTTGTGGTACTCGGCGCGTCAAATGGGCGGCGATGACTTGTCTGCCAGCTTTGCCCGCGGCGAACTGCGCGAGACCAATACTCGGCTGATTAACTATGTCGCGGGTGGGGAAACTGCGGCCATTGATGATGTAAATCAAGCGGGTTTAGAGCTGGCATTCCAACATAATGCCTTGTTGTTGCAGGGCGAATACGCCCAGCGCAATTTAACGACCCAAGATCCTCAGTCAGTGCTCGATGGTGAGCGTTATCAAGGGTACTACCTGCAGGCGAGTTATTTCTTAACGGGTGAACAGCGCAGCTATTCCAAGGGCAGCGCGGTGTTTTCCCAGCCTAAGGGCGTAACCGATGCATGGGAATTGGCGGCACGTTTCTCCAGCATGGATGCGAGCTCCGAGTTCCAAGGCACTCGAGCTCAGACCTATACCTTAGGCGTGTCTTACTACTTTAATCCAAAAATCAAAGTGATGGCTAACTACATCCATTCTTCCGTCGATGGCGCTGGCACGATTGCCTTAGTCGGCAATGAAGATGTGGGCGATGCCTTTGCTGCCCGTTTGCAATACGTGTTTTAGGAGTAACGAATCATGTTGAAAATGAAATCTTTAGTCATGAGTGCGCTGTTACTGAGTGTCTCTGGCATGGCGAGTGCTGATATCCACTTTATCATTCCTGGCGGTCCAGGTGGTGGTTGGGATACCACGGCGCGCGGCGTCGGTGAAGCCTTAGTGAAGTCGAAAATCGATGGTAATGCCTCCTTTGAGAATCTCTCGGGCGGCGGTGGCGGCCGTGCGATTGCCTCTATGATCAAATCGAAAAATAAACAGGGCGATATTTTACTGGTTAACTCGACTCCGATTGTGCTGCGTGCACTCTCTGGGCAAATCCCGTTTAGTTATCGTGATTTAACGCCGGTTGCAGGCATAGTCGCCGATTACGGTGCCTTTGTGGTACGTAACGATTCACCGTTGAAAACCTGGGATGATGTGTTGGCGGCCTTTAAGGCGGATCCACAAAGATTCAATATCGCTGGCGGCTCAGCGCGCGGCAGTATGGATCACTTAGTTGCGGCGCAAGCGATTGCGGCGGCGGGTTTAGATGGCGGTCGTTTACGTTATGTTCCCTACGATGCGGGTGGTCAAGCTAAGGCTGGCTTACTCTCGGGCGAAGTCGATTTATTGTCGACGGGATTCAGTGAAGCGTTAGAAATTGCAGGCAGTGGTCAAGGTCGGATCCTTGCGATGACAGCACCTGAAATCGTTGCCGAGCATCCAGAGGTTCCGACGATTAAATCCCTCGGTTATGACATGACGTTTACTAACTGGCGCGGTTTTTTTGCGGCGCCTAATACGCCTAAAGCCAAAGTTGATGAGTATGTGGCCAAGTTTGCGGCGCTGATTAAGACGCCAGAATGGGAACTAGTGCGTGCCCGTAACGGTTGGATCAATCTGTTTGAACCCCAAGCCGAATTCATTAAGTCATTGGAAGCACAGGAGCAACAGCTTAAAGCCACTATGTTGCAACTGGGCTTTATTAAGTAAGGAGTGACAGATGTTGAATCGTGATCTGCTTGGTTCCTTGCTATTTGTCGCCGTGTTTACCGGATATGGCGTGCTGGCATGGCAAATTCCCTTATTGCCGTTTGAAGAATTTGAAGTCGTGACGTCTTCCACTATGCCGAAGATTTATGCTGCCATGGGGCTGATGTTTAGTCTGTTCTCTCTGGTTGCCGTCTTGCTGAAAGGAAACACGGTTCAACAGCGAGGGGCGCTGCTGACGAAAGCCGCCTTACAACAAACGGCGGCGCTGATTGTGCTTATGGTCTTGTATGCCGCCGGACTCGAACCGTTGGGGTTTGTTGTCGCTACTTTATTGTTTTTAGTCGCTGGATTTTGGTTGATGGGAGAGCGCCGCTTTAAGATTTTGCTGCTCGCCTCTGTGCCCGTGGTGTTGGTGTTCTGGGTGTTGATGACGCAAGTCTTAGGTATCTACTTGGCCTCAGGTTCTCTTTGGAGTTAACTATGTTCGATGCAATGTTTATTGGTCTATCGACCGCGTTTGAATTGCAAAACCTCATGTATGTGGTCTTAGGCTGCTTGGTCGGCACAGTGATCGGTATGCTGCCGGGATTAGGGCCGATCACGGCGATCGCCCTGATGATCCCTGTGACTTACAGCATTGGCCCCAGTTCAGGCATGATCTTAATGGCGGGCGTGTACTACGGCGCTATTTTTGGTGGGTCGACTTCGTCAATTTTGATCAACGCCCCGGGCGTGGCAGGAACGGTTGCGACCTCATTCGACGGTTATCCGATGGCGCAAAAAGGCATGGCGGGTAAGGCATTAGCGATTGCCGCCTATGCTTCGTTTACCGGCGGCACTATCGGCGCCATCATGTTGATGGTGGCGGCGCCGTTATTAGCGCAAGTATCACTGAGCTTTCAATCGGGCGATTATGTGGTCTTGATGTTCCTCGGTTTAACGGCCATCGCGGCATTTTCGAATCGTGGCGATTTCCTCAAGGCCATGATGATGACTCACTTAGGGTTGTTACTCTCGTCAGTGGGGATCGATCCTTTCTCGGGGATGGAACGTTTCACCTTCGGTCAGCCAGATTTACTCGATGGCATCAGTTTTCTGTTAATCGCCATGGCGACCTTTGCCCTATCGGAAGCCTTAATGAATGTGATTAAGCCGCCTAAGGCGACCGAAAACATCAATTTTTCGGCGCAGCCCATTGGCAGCACTCGCTTAACCAAAGAGGAGGTGAAAGAGATAGCACCTGTGATTGGTCGCTCATCGATTTTCGGTTTCTTGATTGGGGTATTACCGGGCGCGGGAGCGACAATAGCCAGTTTTATGGCCTATGGCACTGAGCGTAATTTATCCCGCGGCGCGAAACGCGATGAGTTTGGTAAAGGCTCGATTCGCGGTGTTGCGGCGCCAGAGTCGGCTAACAATGCGGCCTGTACGGGCTCATTTGTGCCATTACTGACCTTAGGTATTCCAGGGTCGGGCACGACGGCCATCATGCTCGGTGCATTGATTGCTTATGGTATTCAACCTGGTCCTATGTTGATGCAAGAGCGTCCAGACGTGTTTTGGTCTGTGATTATCTCTATGTATTTTGGCAATATTATTCTGCTGGTACTGAATTTACCGCTGATCCCTTATTTTGCCAAAGTGCTGGCTTTGCCTAAGTCCATCTTGACTGTGATGATCCTATTCTTCAGTTTGATTGGGGTGTATTTAGTCTCGTTTAATACCTTCGATCTGTTCTTGATGATAGGTTTTGCGATGATCGCTGTGGTGCTACGTTTGCTGGCATTTCCGATGGCGCCGCTGCTACTGGGCTTTATCCTAGGTGATATGATTGAGCGTAACTTCCGCCGTGCTATGATCGCCTCCGATGGTTCTTTGAGCTTCCTGTGGGAACGCCCACTGACACTGACTATCTTGATTGTGGCAATTGCTATGCTGGCTGTGCCATTGCTCGGTTTTATTCGTAGTCATAGTAGAAATGCTAAATTGGCGAAAGCCTCTTAATCTAAAGGTACGCTAATGAGACGCCCTAAGCGCTTAGAAACTTGGTTAATCAGTGTGGTGACTTGCCTGAGTTTGTTGCTGTGCGCCCTCTTTGGCGGTATCAGCTATCAAATTTTGAGTCGTAGCATTACTGAGCAATTGGGTGCTAAGGCATTAGGTCTCGCCCATGCAGTTGCGACCCGCGGTGATGTGATTACATCGTTGGAGAAGGGGATTTCGAGTCCGCAATTGCTGGCTGCGATTGAGGGGATCCGTTTAGCCTCTAAGGCCGATTTTATTGTGGTGGGCGATACCCATAAACACCGTATTGTGCATCCCGATCCTAATAAAATTGGCAAAATGATGGAGGGCGGTGACAGCCAAGCGGCCCTGCAAGGGGAAGCTTATATCTCCGAGGCGCAGGGCAGTTTAGGCCGCTCTATTCGCGGCAAAGTACCTGTCTACGGTGAACAAGGTCATATTATCGGGCTGGTCTCCGTGGGTTTCTTGAGTCAGTCCGTGGGCGTGTTAATCGATAAACGTATTCCTGAAATCATCATTACTGTCCTTGGTGTGTTGTGGATGGGCGTGCTGGTGGCTTTTTGGATGGGTCGGCAAGTGCGGGAAATGTTGTTCGGCTTACAACCTGCTGAAATTGGTCGATTATTTGTCGAGCAGGACGCGATTCTTAACACAGTGCGAATGGGCGTGGTGGCATTGGATGCCGATGGACGTATCCGCAAGTTGAATCAACGGGCGCGGGAGATCTTAGCTTTATCTCCTACCTGCCAACCTAATGATCTGATGCTGAGTGATTTATTGCCGCAGCACGCCGATTTTCTACTGACGAATCAAAACAAAACCATCAGGGGATTCGAGTTATTTGCCAATGAGCAATGGCTGGTGATGTCGCGGGTGCCGTTTCAGGTGCGGGATCAAAATGATGGCTTGCTGCTGACGATGCGCCCCGCCGATGAAATTGAGCGCTTGAGTCAGCAACTCGCCAAAGTGCAGGAGTTTGCCGAAATGCTCAGAGTTCAAACCCATGATTACTCGAACAAACTCCATACACTAGGCGCCTTGTTGCAACTCAAAGCCTACGACAAAGCGGTCGAATTTATCGGCCAAGAAAGCCAAGGTTGGCAGGCTCAAATCCATTTATTACTGTCGCAAATCCATGAGCCTACGATCGCCGGATTGCTATTGGGTAAGTACCACAAGGCGAAAGAGCTTAATATTGAATTTCAAATCAGTCCAGATAGTCAGCTCAGCGATGTGCAAGACGCCATTATGCTAGAGCGGATGGTGTCGATTATGGGCAACCTTATCGACAATGCTATCGAGGCTGTTCAGCGGGCGAACAATCATAAGCCCCGCCGGGTGGTCGTGACCTTAGATGAAACCACCTCGAACCTGATTTTTGATGTGGAAGACAGTGGCGATGGGATTTCTAAAACCGAGTACAGCACGATATTCGATCCAGATTACAGCTCTAAGCAGGGGGCGCAGCACGGTGTGGGCATGTATATAGTCAATACCTACCTCTGTGCTTGCCATGGCAGTTTAGAGTTCGCCGACTCAGATTTAGGTGGCGCGCGTTTTTCTGTGTATATTCCCACTAAACCTTTACCTGAAGTAGGTACTGTTTAATGCATACAGTGATCATCGTTGAGGATGAAGTTGGTATTGCTGCACTCTGTTGGTGTTTTCATTTTAGCCGCTTGCCTGATATAGGTATCGTTTAATGCATACTGTGATAATTGTTGAGGATGAAGTCGAAGTTGCGCACTTGGTCGCACAATATTTGTTCTCGACCAATCGTTATAAAGTGATTGGCATGGCCAGCGATATCAGTACGGCGCGGTCTTTACTGGGCGCAATCACGCCGGATCTCTTGTTGTTAGACGTGTATTTACCCGACGGCAATGGTTTGAATTTACTGGCAGAATTACGCAGCCAAGGGATCCGCAGTGAAGTGGTATTGCTCACCGCGGCCAAGGAAGTACAGATTTTAGAAAAAGCCATGCAGCTCGGCGTGTTCGATTTTCTGGTAAAACCTGTACTCTTGAGCCGATTAGATCAAGCCCTGAGCCGGTTCGAGAGCCGTCAGCTCAAACTGTCTGCCACAGAAGAGTTGACTCAATCTGTGGTCGATGCCTTTATGGAAGTGCCGACAGGGATGACCAAGGCCGCCGCCCGTTTGCCAAAGGGGGTCGACCAATTGACCCTACAGAAAATCCGCGAAGTGTTTGATGCCAAGCCACAGGATAAACTCACGGCGCAAATGGTGGGTGAGAAACTAGGCGTTAGCCGTTCTACCGCGCGGCGTTATTTAGAGTTTTTGTTGGAATGCAATGAGTTAGCGGCGGATCAAAGCTATGGTTCCATCGGCCGCCCCGAACGTTGTTACCATAAGTTGAGATAGCGAGCTTTCTACATTAGGAGCTAGTCCACCTTGACTCTTTCCAACTGCCACTCCGGCAGTTTAGAGGCTAAGTCGGGGATTATTCTGTCGATATCCCCCCGTAAAATAATCAATGGCTCACCGCTAAACGCCCCGTTGGCTAACTGCTGCAGCCTTGCGGGCGTTAGCGCCTGCAACTCGGCATTCAGCTTTTGCACATCAACTTGAGTTAAGCCTGTGGCGACTTGGTGGATATATTGGCTTTCACGCTGGATGTCGTTGTCTTGGCTGAGTAAATCCTCACCCATCAAATAGGTTTTGAGGGCATCGATTTCGCCTTGGCTGGCGCTTTGTGTCTTAACGAGCGCGAGGTGATCGAGTATGCCCACCACAAAGGCGCCCGTATGTTCTATGGCTGTGCTGCCGTAAAACTTGATGCTGCTGGACAGCGGTGCATTGGCGCATTGGCCGTAAATGCCGTAGGTGAGGCCGCGTTTTTCCCGCAAATCATAATAGAGTCTGCCCGAAAAGCTGCGGCCCATCAGTGCGGCCAAACTGCGGCAACTTAAGGCAATGTCCTGTGGGCTGAGTGGTTGTGGGTTAGCTACATCATTCATCTCATTGACGCTAGGGCTTGGGGCATCATCGAGTGCATAACCGATGCGGACTTGGGTTTGCACGCTGCCCGGCGCATCGATAAGGTAAATCCTCTTGGTTTGTTTAGGTTTTGCCATCTCGGGCTTATCTGCTAGTAGCAACGATTTATCCAATGTTGGCCATTGATTTATGCTGGCTTGAAGATCAAATTCGGCATTTTTTGCCTGTGCGCTGGGGAGAAACAGATGCCACCGCGCCTGCATTGCCACCTGTTGCTGGATTTGCTGCAGTTGTTTTAGGTTGAGGGAATCGAACAACGCATCGTTATTAAGCACTTTATTGTAGGGATGTTCTGGCCCGAGCAGTTTTTCACGCCACAGTTTATCTATTTCGGCGCCACTAAAAGCATTTAAGTGCTTATTGAGCTTGAGTTGGCGGCGAATATTATCAATGTCGACGGCGGCGGTTGTCGTTCCATCGAAGGTATCTGGCTGCCAAAATAGCAGTAGCAAATTGTAGAGATGATTAACATAGTCAGGGCAGGCGAGGCTTAAATTAATGCTGTGCAAGGTGACGCGAATACTGAAGGTTTCAAGGCAGGGGTCTGCGCTGCTAATGGCCAGAGCGCGGGCTTTCTCTTGCAGGGCAATCTGCAAAATGTCAGGATTATCAAAGGGAATGTGCGGACTTATTGCGGCTAAACTGACTCTGTTGTTCAGATTGTTATGGGCTTGAGTCGCGACTTCCCTATGTAACTGGTAGGGTAAATTCAATGATGCAGGGACTTCATCCGTAAAAGCCTGCTCCGTAGCGGGGATGATAACCCCACTCTTAGGTAAAGCAGAGGATAGGGATGCGGGCGTTTCAAAATTGGCTAAACTCGGCGGCTTGGTCGGGGTAAAGACGATGTGTGTTTGCTGACAGGCACTCAGCAATAACGCCACAGCACAGCATATCAAGTTTTGTAGTCGCTTTGACATTGTATGAGTCATCCCTGATTGATTCATCCCTGATTGATTCATCACAGTACCGCCTCCTCTAGGCTATCGCTTGCCCCATCTGGCAGCCATTCCAGCAGGGTTTTCCCCCAGCGAATATACCAAGGTGGCAGTAGGTCGACTCTTACATAGTCTTGATTAAAATATTGTTTTGCGACTCTTTGGAACTCTTCGGCCGTGACTGCATTGATCCGTTGCCACGGCGCGGTCAATGGATGATCTGTATCTTGAACTGAGGTCGCCGAAAGCTGCGTGGCTAATGCTTGGGTGTCACTGAGTTGTTGTAATCGATTGTTTAACCACACTTGCTTAAGTGTGCACAGGCGGGTTTCATCCAGAGCCTGTTGCTGGGTTTGTGCGATAAGCCCCTGTACTTTTTCCACTAAGGTATCCAGTGAAGTGCGAGCGCGAGGAACCAAGACAATATTGGCAATCCCATGATTTTCTAGCTCAAAGGGCAGGGAATAACTGAGCATTTGGTCAGGATTATGCTGGCTTATTTTGGCCAAGGCGCTGGCGGTATTCTGGAATAAATGGGCCTCAAGTAAACGGATTGCCGCGGCATCGGGGTGGTCTTTGCCCACAGTATGCCAAGCGAGTAATAATCCAGACCAAGGGCCACGTTCATCGACTAGTTCGGCATGCACTTGTTTAGGTTCGATGTTCAGCTCAGTGAATCTAGGCTCAGTCGTCGTTGGTTTAGGCCAAGTCGCAAAATTTTGCTCGATCCATTGCCGGGTTTGTGGACTTAACTTGCCGACAAGGGAAAGCTGCATGGCGTCTGGGCGATAATAGGCACGGTGAAAGGCGGTTAGGCTTTCTGGCGTGGCTTGCAAGATATCTTCGCGACTGCCAATAATACCGTGGCCGTAGGGCGTGCCTTGCACTTGATCGAGTAAGAACTCCATCGCACTGCGAACATAGGGCTGATTATCTATGGTCTGTGCCATTTCCTGCAGCACGGTTTCCTGCTGATTTTTCACTGTGGTCGCATTCAAGCTTGGGCGAATAAAACGGTCCGCTTCGAGATACAAAGCTAGTTCTAACGCTTGGCTAGGCAGAGTCACAAAATAATTCGTGTAATCAAAATGCGTGCTGGCATTGAAACGTGCCCCAAGGGCGCTAAATTGCTGGGCATAGGTGTCGCCGGGGGCGTTTTCGCTGCCCTTGAATAGCATATGTTCGAATAAGTGGGCGTAACCGCTTTGGCCCTTGGCTTCGTTTCTGGCGCCGACATTGAATTGGCTGGCAATGGTCAGGGTTTGTTTATCTTCTAATGGCAATAAACGGACTCTTAGCCCATTGGCTAAGGTATAGGTTTCGATGCGTGACTCTAGTTGGTACAGGGTTTGTGCACCAACAACATGACATTGGGCCTTTAGCGCTGGGCTGAAAATACTCGCTATAAAGGCAATATAGAAGCTGACTTGGGTTTTCATTTCATATCCCGTCTCAATGGCGTGCCTACCCTAATCCTGTGGCTGTGTTTTTGACGACAGCATTTGTGGCTCATCGGATTTCATCTAAATCAGTTGAATAGCATTCAGTTTTTGAAAAGAACTGCTATGATGGCACAGTTCTTTTTCTGGCATAAGTACAAGATATGGTTAGCAGATCTCCGTTCGAATCCTTTCAGTGGAAAAGTGATATTTTTAACTGTGACAGCACTGATATTGACAATTTTTATCTATTGCTTGAACAGGAAATGTCCCGTTTGGGCATGGTTGAGAAGAAATTGGGGGAAGTGAGTAAATACAGCGTCAGTTTGTATCAATCTCCCGCCGCTAAGTCAGGCTTACCCTCATTACTGATCAGCGCAGGTTTCCATGGCGAAGAGTCTGCTGGTCCTTGGGGATTACTGCACTTTTTAAGCGAGGCTTCCCCCGAATTATTCGAGCGAGTGAATTTAAGTTTATTGCCCCTAGTCAATCCTACGGGATTTAGCCGTGGCCATAGATTCAATAAGTTTGGTGAAAACCCTAACCGTGGGTTTGTGTTTGAAAATGGTAAACCTAAGGCGAATGAAACGACCTCGGTTGAGGGCAAGTTGTTGTTAGAACATGCCCAGCTGCTGATTGCCGCGAGCCGCGATGGCATTTTAACCTGCCATGAAGATGTATTGAGTCGTGAGGCCTATGTGTATTCATTCGAGCCAAGCCAAGTCCCCGGGCGTTTTAGCCTAGATTTGCGCGATACCTTAGGCGGATACTTCCCGATTGCCGTAGACGGTGAGATTGATGGGTGCCCAGTGAAGGATGGCTTGATCTTCAATCACTTCGACACCTCCTTCGAGGCATGCTTAGTGCGCAGTGGCGCCCGTGTCGGTGCCTGTACTGAAACGCCGGCGCTACAAAACTTCGATCAAAGGGTGTTGGCCAATAGTGCGGCGATGACGCACTTTTTGGCCCTTTGTGCGCCATTATGTGATTGAAAAGTCTGTTTATAGATAAAAAAATACCCGCCTATTCGCGGGTATTTTTTTATCTGCGTCATATTACTGATTGATAACCGTTGGTACGCCAGTGCGCTCGTCAAGCAGCTTCTTGATCACCGAAGAGTCGGTATCGGCCTTAGCGATAAATTTAGCGACATCCTTGGGTAAGGATATTGAGACTGGCTCATTAGATTCAAATTCAGCCACAGTGCGCGACAGCGGCTGATGTACGGCTAAGTAGCGCTTACCGTCAGGCTCTTCGGTGGCTTTAATCGGTTGGTTCACAAATTGTACACGGGTTCCCACAGGGACATTCTTGAACAAATGTTCGATATCATCGTGGCGTAAACGCACGCACCCTTGACTGACGCGTAAGCCTATGCCGAAACTCGCGTTAGTCCCGTGGATCGCATATAAGTTGCCAATATACAACGCATATAATCCCATTGGGTTATCTGGGCCCGCTGGCCATACCGCAGGTAGGATCTCGCCCTTAGCGGCGTATTCTTTGCGGATGCGTGGTGTGGGTGTCCAAGTTGGATTAGCGCGTTTACGCTGTACGCTGGTTACCCAATTTTCGGGTGTGTCTTTACCGATTTGGCCTATGCCAATGGGTAGGACTTCAACGGTTTTCTTGCCCTTAGGATAGTAGTATAAGCGCATTTCTGCGACGTTAATCACTATGCCTTCGCGAGGTGCATTGGGCAGTATTAACTGCTGAGGAATTAATAGCTTGCTACCGGGTGTTGGCAGAAAAGGATCGACACCAGGGTTTGCTTCTAGCAAGTTACTCAGGCCGAGTTGGAATTGGGCGGCAATATCTTCGAGGGTATGTTTGCCCTCTGGTACTGTGTAATACAGGTTTTCGCCAACTAACCGACTCTTTGGAGACGGTAGGGGATATTCCGTTGCTAAAGCGGAAAGACTTGGGAAAGCCAAAGTCAGTAATAAAGCTGTGGTGCGAAGCATACTCATAAGCGGATACTACGATTCCTGTTAATGAAAAAGCGTGTTTAGCGCAGCTTTCTCTACCGAAAATAGAGTGGCAATTTGACAGACAAAATGCACTGGCGCGCGAAGCTCGCATCCTTCCTTATTTTGAACATTATTTCAACTGAAATATGGTCCATAAAGCGTATTTATACCTTATTTTAGCTTTAAGCGTTTCGCTAGGCGATGAAGATTACCAGGGTCGAGCCCTAGGGTTCTGGCCGTGGCGGCCCAATTGCCATTTTGTGCCCTAAATACCTGTTTGATGTAGTCACTCTGAAATGTGTCAGTTGCTAGGGTTAGGTTGACAAACTCCCGCTGGGTGCCTGCGCCATCGCCCGCGGAATAAATCGCCGCTTGGCCCATTGCTAAGGGGCTGAGTTTAAGCGGCAAATCAAAATGTTGTGGCTCTATGGTGCAACAGCCGTCCTCTGCGGATACGCGGGCGAGGACAGTTGCCCTATGGATAGCGTGTTCTAACTCACGCACATTGCCTGGCCAAGTATATTGATTAAGTAACATTAAACTGCTGGGGCTGAAGTTAAGTTGTTTCATCCCGAGTTTTTGTCTGTAGCGTTCGGCAAAGAAACCGCTCAATAGGGTGATATCCTGTTCCCGTTCTCGCAGTGGCGGTACCAGTAGGGGAAACACGCTTAACCTATGGTAGAGATCCGCCCTAAAGCGGCCGGCGAGCACTTCTGTCTTAAGCACTTTATTGGTTGCGGCAATGATGCGTACATCGACTTTAAGGCTGCGGTCATCGCCCACTTTTTGTAGGTCCCCATACTGCAATACCCGCAGCAATTTGGCCTGTAGCGTGAGGGGCAGTTCGCCAATCTCGTCTAGGAAGAGTGTCCCCTTGTCGGCCATTTCAAACTTGCCACTACGATGGCTGATTGCCCCCGTAAAAGCGCCTTTGATATGGCCAAAGAGTTCGCTCTCGGCAACCGATTCGGGGAGTGCCGCGCAATTTAGATAGACCAACGCTTTGTTTGATCTCGCCGATTTTTGATGTATTGCCTGTGCGACTAACTCTTTGCCTGTGCCTGTCTCGCCTAGGATCAACACGTTAAGATCGCTATGGGCAACGACTTCAATTTCTCGATCTAAGCTTTGCATTAAGGGCGAGTGGCCGATGATTTCGGCATCCTGGCTCAGGTTAGGGCTATTCTCCTGCGCATTGGTTGAATGGCTGTTGAGTGCCATGCGTTCAAGTTTTTCAACGAGCAGAGCATTACTTAAGGATGCGGCGGCGATGGCACTTAAGCTACGCAGTTCGGCATTGCTGAATTGATCGAACTGCAGGGGATTAAGGGCATCGATAGTCACTGCACCGATAAGACGTTCATCGGCAAATAACGGCAGTCCGATGCAGGCATGGACTTTTAACGCCCCAGTTTGATTGGGGATCAAACCATCGTAGGGATCGGCAAGCTCACTGTCGGCAGGGAAACGCACTATATCCCCCGCCCTTGCAATCGCCTCAAGCCTTGGATGTTCATTGAGGATAAAACGTCTGCCGAGCACATCATCATTTAGACCATCGATGGCTAGTGGCGTAAAATATTGACCGTGGAAGGTGAGTAGGGCCGCGGCATCACAGTGTAGATTTTGCCTCACTGTGTTGAGTAAACGCGAAAAGCGATCCCTATGGGCTAAACCAGAGGTGATATCGAGGGCGATACGGGTGAGATCGGTTTGGCTAAGGGTCATAAAAACTCCAGCAATGACTAAGTTACCCCGATTTATACCATTGATTGTTATATTGACACATGTAGTTTAGACAATACTAACGGTAAAAAGGTGTACAGGCATGGGCAACACTGGCCGATTATCCATGGCTCTTGGCCCTAAATATCCAAGGTGTCAGTGACGACACCTTGGAAGTGGCTAGAATGGTTTTAGTCGAGCGTATTTAGTTATTGGGTTGTAATACTTCCTCCTGTAGTTTGGGGGATTTATTCAAGGCTCTTCTGATCAAATCGAGCAAGAAGGCTCCCATCAATAGGCCTCCAACACTGAAGATCACATCCCCAAACATACGCATCCATACCAGTCGTTCAACCAGTGGGCTATGAATAACCTCGGGCGAACGAGCGTACCAATAACCATGGTCGATTACGGCAAAAAATTGTGTAATACCAACGGGTAACAATGACATAAACACCATGGCAGCCAGTCCAATATTGAGGCTCCAGAAGGCTCCTTTAAGCATTTTATTATTCCACTGCATATTGCCCGTGAGACCGCGCAGGCAGAAGAGCATTAGCCCCATGCCTAGCATGCCATATACTCCCATAAAGGCTGCATGACCGTGGGTGGCAGTGGTATTTAACCCTTGAATGTAATAGAGCGAAATCGGTGGGTTGATTAAAAAGCCCAGCATGCCAGCACCGACTAAGTTCCAAAATGCGGTGGCTACAAAGAACATAATGGCCCAGTGGTATCTTTGCATCCATGGACTGGCTTTACGCAAGCGGTAGGTTTCCATCGCCTCAAAACCTATGATGGCTAAAGGCACGACTTCTAAGGCCGAGAAAATTGCGCCCCAGGCGATAACCGAGGTAGGGGTGCCGGTAAAATAGAGGTGATGTAAGGTGCCAATTAAGCCACCCGTTAAGAAGATCACCGTTGTAAACAACACCGCACCGTTGGCACTGCGGCCACGGATCAAGCCTAAGCGAACTAACATCAGCGCAATCACTGCGGTGGCAAAGGTTTCGAAGAAGCCCTCAACCCACAGGTGCACTACCCACCAACGCCAGTATTCGGCGATGGCTAAATTGGAATGTTTGCCCATAAAGAGGCCTGCACCATAGAACAAACCAATGGCGACACAGGAAGCATACAGAACCCAGATAACGGGGCGCATTTCGCCTTGCACCTTGAGGGCGGGTTTAATGGCGGCCGTGACTAAAGCGAGCCAGATCAGTAATCCCACGAGGAGCAGTATTTGCCATACTCGGCCTAGGTCTATGTATTCATACCCTTGATGACCAAAGAGGAAGTTCATATCGAGGTCAAAATACTGCTGCACCCCAATCCATTCCCCCGCCATTGAACCTAGCACAACGACCACTAAGGCTACCCAAAGTACATTAACGCCTAGACGTTGGTATTTAGGCTCATAGCCCGATAATGCGGGGGCAATATATAGACCCGTGCCTAACCAAGCCGTGGCGATCCAAAATACCGCTAATTGGGTGTGCCAGGTACGAGTTACTGAGTAAGGAAGTATCTCAGCAAGAGGGAAACCGTAAAACTCTTGGCCTTCCACCGCGTAGTGAGCGGTAATGCCCCCGAGTAAAATTTGCAGTAAAAAGAGACCTATCGCCGTGATGAAGTATTTCCCGACAGCCTTTTGTGAGGCGGTAGGTTTAGTAAAAAACAGCGGATCTTGTTCCGATGGCTTAGGCAGACTTTCATGCTTACCGCTGGCATGGTGCCAGAGCAATCCGCCAATACCCGCTATCAGGGTCACGATACTGAGTATCGACCAGACAATATTATCCGAGGTGGGAGTGTTGCCCAGTTGAGGATCGAAGGGCCAGTTATTGGTGTAAGTATAGGGTGCATCAGGGCGTTCAGTGATTGCAGCCCAAGCACCCCAAAAGAGGAAAGCATTAAGTTGCTCACGGCGGGCGAGATCGGGCACTGTGCCCTCTTTCATGGCGTATTGTTCGCGCAGTGAACTGAGTTTAGGGTCATCACCAAACAAGGATAAATAATGTTGAGTAACCCTGTTGATCGTTTCTACCCGCGTGGAGGACAGTTTAATCAGGCTAGTGCCATCGGCCTGTTGTTCGACGCTGTTATGGCGTAAATCATCCCTCAATGCTTGCTCAAGGCCTGCTTTTTCTTGGGAGTTTAATTGGGCGAATGGCATCTGGTATTGCTGCTCGGCGCGCAGATCGAGCCAAGCCTCGGCTTCCCTGTGTAACCAGTCTGCTGTCCAATCGGGGGCAACATAGGAGCCATGTCCCCAAATCGAACCGAGTTGATGGCCGCCCATTGAACGCCATACTAATTGGCCCTGTTCTATATCATTTTCGCTAAAAACAACTTGGCCATTCACATCGATAAAAGCGGTGGGTATGGGTGGTTTTTCCCGATAAATTTCACTGCCTACGCTCAGTAGTACAGTAAATGAAGCAATCAACACTAATAGTAGTGCGATGGCGGTGAGTTTTTGTTTGCTCATAAGTCCCCTTAATGCAACGTCATTTTGATACCTTTTGTTGGCTATTGCGCAAAATGTGCCAATTTTTTTGTTGTTGAAAATAAAGGAATATTTTTATTTGGCGTCTATTTGCATTGTCTTTTTGATACTATTTTTTGGTGTCGCAATGACACTGATTGTTTTTATGACAATGGGTAGTGAACAGATGTCGATAAAACAATAACCGTAGTCTGGTTACCTAGGGGAGGTGACGTTTAATGGTTATTTTTGCAACAAAACTTAATCTCCGAATGACAACACCCTCTAGCATTTTTAAGATACTGCTAGACTTAATTGGTTTTAAGGCTGGTTTGTAGTGATATAGTGTATTTCTATAAGGTTATTGCAATAATTCCAGTTTAAATTATAAAGTTTGTGTTGGGTGTGTTTTTTTAACATTATGATATTTATTGTTTTTACATAAATAATTGTTTAATTTTTATTGTTTGTGGATTTTTAAGTTTTTATGGTTTTTTATGTGAAAGTTAATTAAAGGTTACTATTGAGGGCGTTTGACCGTAGCTAATTGAAATTTAATATTTAACGTTCTAATATTTTGTGTTTTATGTGCTAATATAAAACCACAAAAATTGTCAGTTGAGTCATTTTTAACCTCGGTGATTTGTCTATCGGATAGCTAAACAAGCGGTATTTAAGGAGGCATGTGTGGATGCAGATTCCATCAATAGTTTTTTTCTGATCGGTGCCTTACTTACAGCAGTGAGTGTTTTACTCAGCCCCATGTCTTCCCGCCTCGGCATCCCTATTTTATTGATTTTTCTCGCCGTAGGCATTCTTGCCGGTGAAGATGGCCCTGGCGGAATATTGTTTGATGATTATTCCACCGCTTATTTAGTCAGTAACTTAGCGTTAGCTATCATCTTACTCGATGGCGGTATGCGCACACGCGTCGCCAGTTTTAGGGTGGCGCTGTGGCCTGCATTATCGTTGGCAACCTTTGGTGTTGCCATTACCACGAGTATCACTGGCATGATGGCCGCTTGGCTGTTTGACTTGCATTGGTTGCAAGGTTTGCTGGTGGGCGCGATTGTGGGCTCGACCGATGCCGCTGCGGTATTCTCCTTACTGAAAGGGCGCAGTCTTAACGAGCGTGTTGGGGCAACCTTAGAAATCGAATCCGGTAGTAACGACCCTATGGCGGTGTTTTTAACCGTGACGCTGATTGCGATTCTCGCCAATGTGGACACTGAGCTGTCCTTCAGCTTTATGTTTATCAGCTTTATTAAGCAATTTGGTCTGGGGATTTGTTTAGGTTTAGGCGGCGGCTGGATGCTGTGGAAGTTGGTTAATTTGAGCAAATTAGCCGACGGTCTGTACTCGATTTTAGTCCTAAGCGGTGGTCTGATTATTTATGCGGCTTCTAACAAACTGGGTGGGAGTGGCATTTTATCGATTTACTTAGTTGGGCTTTTCCTCGGCAATAAGCCGACCCGTGGCCGCCATGCGATTTTAAATGTACTGGATGGCATGACTTGGGTTAGCCAAATCGGTATGTTCCTGGTATTAGGGTTATTACTTACCCCTTCCGATTTAATCGATATCCTGATCCCAGGTTTTGCACTGGCATTCGGCATGATTCTATTCGCCCGTCCTGTCGCAGTGTGGATCAGTCTATTGCCCTTTAAGAGCTTCAGCAGTCGCGACCGCTGGTTTATTTCGTGGGTAGGATTACGCGGCGCTGTACCTATCATCTTGGCGGTATTTCCAATGATGGCGGGCTTACCGGGTGCTCAGTTGTACTTCAACTTGGCCTTCTTCGTCGTATTAGTCTCGTTACTGGTTCAAGGTGCGTCTTTGACCACTGCGGCGCGTTTAGCTAAGGTGGAATTGCCCCCAAAGCCGTTGCCCGTTTCGCGTTCGGGGGTTGAAATTTACCCAAGCAGCGAATGGGAAGTGTTTGTCTATCGTTTAAGTGAGAATAAGTGGTGTATTGGTGAGCCGCTAAAACGCTTAGCTATGCCAGATGGAACACGGATTGCGGCGGTATTTAGGAATGACACTTTATTGCATCCCTCGGGGAGTACCAGATTAGAGGCGGGGGATATTCTCTGCGTGCTTGGGCAGGAGAGAAGTCTTGAGGCCCTGAGCACTCTCTTTAGCCAAGCGCCTGAAACTAAAGAAGTACAACGCTTCTTTGGTGATTTCTTTATTGAAACCGACGTTAAGCTTGCGGATCTCGCGCCCATTTATGGCTTGAGCTTAGATAATCTCGCCGACGATATGACGGTCGCCGATCTAGTGGTCGCTGAGCTTGGCAGCAATCCTGTGCTGGGCGATCAGTTCCAATG
The DNA here is from genome assembly GCF_002783505.1 of Shewanella sp. CG12_big_fil_rev_8_21_14_0_65_47_15. Taxonomy (GTDB): domain Bacteria; phylum Pseudomonadota; class Gammaproteobacteria; order Enterobacterales; family Shewanellaceae; genus Shewanella. The sequence goes on along the minus strand of NZ_PFGL01000019.1, from coordinate 76,330 downwards.
GCAGTCGCTACATTGGGTCGTGGCTGGGTTGTACGAAGGCAAAGTCACTAACGTGGGTATTCGTTTGCCGACCGAGAATTCGCTCTGATTAGCTTGCTAATCGCAAGTCATTATAAAAAATGCCAGCTTATTTGCTGGCATTTTTGTATTCACAGCTAATTGAGCTTATTGATATAAAGATTTGTCCGTTGGGTCTGGACGAGTCTTAAAACGGCGATGTAACCACATATATTGGGCGCGGTTTTTATCTATGATGGATTCGATAATCTGGTTACCGCGAATCGCATCGGCTAATTCATCTTCGCCGGGAAAGTTCTCCAGCGGTGGCATAATTTCGATTTGATAACCCTCATCACCTTCAGTACGTTCCACAAAGAAGGGCAAGACCTTAGCTTTACCGAGTTTGGCTAATGTGGTGGCCCCCGTAATCGTTGCCGCATCTGGCATAGCATAAAAGGGGATAAATACCGCGCTAGAGCGGCCAAAGTCTTGATCGGCCGTGTACCAAATTACATCGGGATTACGCAGGCAGCGCACCATTTGGCGCAGATCCCGCTTAGAGACTAAACCTTTGTTAGAACGTAAACGCCCCTTCACCTGCAGATATTCCATCACAGGATTATTGTGTGGGCGATAAACCCCCACGCCGGGTTGGAATTGGCCGAAGATACGTGCGCCCATTTCCAGCGGTAAGCAATGCACGGCAAAGAGGATGACTCCGTGGCCAGCATCGAGTGTGTCTTGCACCTGTTCTTGGCCTGTGATCTGCATATGCTGCTGCACTTTGGCATCGGACCACCACCATGCATTGATGGTATCGAAAATGGCTTTGCCCGTTTCTTCAAAGTTACGGGTAAGCAGTTGTTCTCGCTCACTCTCTGGCATGTCAGGGAAGCATAGCGTTAAATTGCGGCGCGCGGTATGGGTGCGACTCCCCGCAACCGTCATGACTAAACGGCCTATCCACTTACCTAATTTCATCTGCCAAGACAGGGGCAAGAGTTGGGTTAAACGCATTAATAATACGCCAAACCACATGGGCCAATGTTTAGGATGGTATAACGAAGATGAAAACTCGGCTTTCTCGACCACGAAAATACTCACTACTTTTGAAAATTACTGCTTATTCTAACTCAATTTTTGCCGAAAATTAGGTACAATCACGGTTTAATTTCTGCAAAAGATAAGAGCACTATGAAGGTTTCTCTGCCAGCATTTGAAAAAGCCAGAGTGTTAGTCGTCGGCGATGTGATGTTAGACCGCTATTGGGTTGGCCCAACGGGACGTATCTCCCCCGAAGCCCCCGTACCTGTGGTGAAGATTAATCAAGTCGAAGACAGACCCGGCGGCGCGGCCAACGTGGCGCTCAATATCGCGACCTTAGGCGGGCAAGTCCAACTCGCTGGGCTCGTCGGCCAGGACGATACTGCCCATGCCTTAACGCTCGGCGTGCAAACCTTAGGGGTTGAACCCCAATGGTTAACCATTGCAGACAAGCCAACCATCACTAAGTTGCGGGTGTTATCACGTAACCAGCAGTTGATCCGCCTCGATTTCGAAGAAGCCTTCGACAAGGCCGACAGCGTGCGTTTACTCAAGCAATCTGAGGCTTTACTCGATTCCGTCGATGTGGTGGTGTTGTCTGACTATGCGAAGGGCGCTATCGATCAGCCGCGGGATTTCATTGCTTTAGCGCGTTCAAAAGGTGTGATGGTGCTAGTCGATCCTAAGGGCAGTGACTTTGGCCGTTATCAGGGCGCATCATTGATTACCCCGAACATGAGCGAGTTTGAGGCGGTTGTGGGCACTGTGACCTCAGAAGCGGATCTGCTGGAAAAAGCCCGTGGCTTACTCAAGCAACATCATTTTGATGCCATCTTAGTCACCCGCTCCGAAAAGGGCATGACCTTAGTGACCGCTAATGCGCCTGAATTGCATATTCCCACCGTTGCCCGTGAAGTCTATGACGTGACAGGCGCCGGCGATACTGTGATTTCGGCCTTAGCGACCTCATTAGCCGCGGGCGCCGATTTACCCCAAGCCTGTGCAATTGCGAACACTGCCGCTGGCGTGGTGGTCGGTAAACTCGGCACTTCTACCGTGAGCCGCATTGAGCTGATTGAAGCCCTTGCACTGCACCATGGAGAATCCGGTTTTGGTGTGGTGAGTGAAGATCAACTCGCCTATGCATTAGAGCAAGCCAAATTGCGTGGTGAGCGTGTGGTGATGACCAATGGCTGCTTCGATATTTTGCATGCGGGCCACGTGAGCTACCTTAAACAGGCGAAAGCTTTGGGGGATCGTTTGATTGTGGCGGTCAACGATGATGCTTCGGTTAAACGCCTTAAGGGTGAGGGTCGTCCTGTCAATCAAGTCGACAGACGCATGGCGGTATTGGCTGGTTTAGCCTCGGTCGATTGGGTGGTGCCTTTTAGTGAAGATACGCCGCAGCGCATTATCGCTCGACTGTTGCCGGATCTCTTGGTTAAAGGCGGCGACTATAAGCTTGAGGATATCGCAGGCGGTGCTGAAGTGATGGCCGCTGGCGGTCAAGTACAAGTGCTGGGCTTTGAAGACGGTATTTCAACCACGGCGATTATTCAAAATATCATGGCGAATCAGTGAGCCTTATTGCACTGACCTTGATGACTAGCCTGTCTTGGGTGCCTATCGCCGATAAGCAGGCTTTAATCTGTCCTTTAGCCGAATTAAAGGAATGCCTCAAAACACTCCCCGCATCTGTACGGCTCCAATTGCCGAGCACTCCTGCACAATTTAAGCATGACATGGGCCTGCGCAGCGCTATGGTTATGCCAGTAGCCGATAGTCATTTATCCGGTTTAATACTGATTAATGAGCGAGAAACACTAAAGGTTCAATTTGCCAATATCGATCGGGTGACCTATCAATTAGATTTGCAAGAACAGGCCCAGCTGACCCTCTGGCACGAGCTAGGGCATCTTGAGAATCTAGCCCTGCAAGGCAGTTTATTGCCTGAAAACTTAACTGCTTATCAGCATGAATGCTTAGCCGACATCTACTTAATTTGGCGTATAGCGAGGGAAAAGGGCAGTTATCATCTCGCCTGGCAGCAATACCATAGGCGAAACCTTGCGGCATTAACAAATGCGCAATATATGTCTCATTGGAGCGTGCCTATGATGATGCAAATGTTAAATGACTACCAGGTATTGCAAGTTGCACATTACAACCAATATCGTGACTTTCTGGCCGATTTTTACCCCACAGTAACACAAATAGACCCCCGCACCTTGGGTGAATATTCGAGTTTAATGCAGCGCACCTTCGGTGGGAGTGTCATACAACCCCTTCCTGAATATCTCTTTTGGCGAAAAGCAGAACTTGGGAACTATTTAAAGCCCACCTTTGATTTGTTAATGGGACGAGAAAAAGCCCGTGACTGGCTGCTTCAAAATGCAATGTTATAGGTCTGTAAATAAAACCGACAACACACCCTGTTTAAAACTGAACCCTAGCTGAACAAAAGCGAAATACACTTGTTTAACGGGCTTCAACAGCAGTAATCCCTGAGATGCTTTGGTAAGCTCTTTTCCCAGAAAAAGAAGAATGGGAGACTTTACTATGGCTAAGCGCTCGCGGATACAAACTGAGCAAACCATAAATCAGATTATGGATGAAGCGTTAAGACAAATTTTGACTATTGGCTTTGAGACTATGTCTTATACCACGCTGTCTGAGGCAACGGGTATTAGCCGTACAGGTATTAGTCATCATTTTCCGCGCAAAAGCGATTTTCTGGTTCGTTTAGATAGCCGTATTGGCAATCTATTTGTTGCTGCACTCGATTTTTCGAGCCAAGAGGCATTAGAAACCTCGTGGATGCAAGCGATGCAAGAAGAACATTACCGCGCAGTATTGAGACTGTTTTTTAGTCTTTGCGGTGGTGCAAATAATGATATTACGCTCTTCAGAGCTGTGAGTACGGCGCGTCAGCAAGCGATTGCCGAGTTAGGTTTAGCGGGTGATCGCACGATCAACCACTTATTAGGCCGTACAGCTGTGATGCTATTATCCAATTTTGATGTGGCCAAAGCGGCATAATAGGCTGACTAATGAAGATAAAAATGGAGCCTTATGGCTCCTTTTTTATGGGGGATTGACCCAAAGTTTAATATCAAAACAAAGGGAGCCATTGGCTCCCTTTCGTTCATCTATTTGCGGTCAGCTATCCCGAGGTTAAAGCGCTTTTAAAATCGCTTCGACACTGGCTTTTGCATCCCCAAACAGCATTTGGGTATTTTCTTTGAAGAACAGTGGGTTTTGCACACCGGCATAACCTGTGTTCATCGAGCGCTTAAAGCCGATGACATTTTGTGCTTTCCACACTTCGAGCACTGGCATGCCCGCGATTGGGCTACCTGGATCTTCCATGGCCGCAGGGTTAACGGTATCGTTGGCACCTATGACTAGCACTACGTCGGTGTCATTAAAGTCTTCGTTGATTTCGTCCATTTCCAGCACGATATCGTAGGGGACTTTCGCTTCCGCCAGCAGTACGTTCATATGGCCAGGTAAACGGCCCGCCACTGGGTGGATACCAAAACGCACTTTCACGCCGCGATCGCGCAGCTTTTGAGTGATTTCAGCCACAGGATATTGCGCCTGCGCCACTGCCATACCGTAACCCGGAGTGATGATGACAGACGTTGCGTTTTTCAGCATATCCGCCACATCTTCGGCGTTGGTTTCACGGTATTCGCCCATTTCTTCATCGCCGCTAGAGGCCACACCATCGGTACCAAAGCCACCTGCGATAACAGAGATAAACGAGCGGTTCATCGCCTTACACATGATGTAAGACAGAATCGCACCCGATGAGCCCACGAGCGCGCCTGTCACGATCAGCAGATCGTTTGACAGCATAAAGCCCGCCGCCGCTGCCGCCCAACCCGAGTAGGAGTTCAGCATAGACACCACCACTGGCATATCCGCGCCGCCAATCGAGGCCACTAAATGCCAGCCAAAGGCGAAGGCGATCAGCGTCATCAACAGCAGAGCCGGCATAGTGCCGCCCGTTTGGACGAAGTACACCAACAGGGCAAAAGACACTAATACCGCAACAAGGTTGAGTTTATGGCGATGTGGCAACATCAAAGGCTTAGATGAAATCAGCCCGCGTAACTTACCAAAGGCCACGATAGAACCCGTGAAGGTCACCGCACCGATAAAGATCCCGAGGAAGACTTCGACCAAGTGAATGTTAAGCATAGCGCCAGTGAGATGCTCTTTGCTGGCAGCTTTTGCTGCTTCACTTAGTGCATCGTGCACTGCAGCGAGAGTGGTATTGATATCACCACCGACAGCCACCACGACTTGTGATACTTCCTGCGGGTGCAAGTCGATAAAGCTATTAAAGCCCACTAATACCGCGGCCATACCGACAAAGCTGTGCAATATGGCAACCAGTTCAGGCATTTCAGTCATTTCGACTTTTAATGCTAAACGGATACCAATCGCGCCACCAATCACCATGGCGATTAAGATCCACGCAATACCGTTAGTATCAGGGTTGAAAATGGTCGCCAGTAGGGCGATTGCCATACCAGCGATTCCGAATAAATTGCCGTGTTTTGCCGTCTCTTGCTTCGACAGTCCCGCGAGACTGAAGATGAAGAGAATGGCGGCAATAATGTAAGCTGCTGTTACCAGTCCTTGAGACACGTTAAACCCCCTTAATCCTTACGGAACATCTTCAGCATGCGCTGAGTGACGGTAAAGCCACCGAAGATGTTAATACTGGCGATCAGCACGGCGATAAACGCCAGTACAGTGACCAAAGTTGAACCCTGACCGATTTGCAGTAGGGCGCCGACCACGATAATGCCCGAAATCGCGTTAGTGACTGACATTAAAGGCGTATGCAGTGAGTGGGATACGTTCCACACCACGTAATAGCCGACGACGCAGGACAACAAGAATACGGTGAAATGGGACAGAAACTCTGGCGGTGCAACCGATGCCACGGCGGCAAATCCGGCGACGCCTAAGGCGGCGAGCACGTATTTGAGCTTAGATGGCGCCTTCGGGGTCGTGTCTTTAGGTGCGATTTTTGCGGCAGGTTTTACCGGCGCCGCAGAAACCGAAATCGGTGGTGGCGGGAAGGTGATTTCGCCTTCTTTGATCACAGTCATATTGCGCATGACCACATCATCGAAGTTGATGCTGGCTGTGCCGTCCTTTTCTTTACACATTAACTTCATCAGGTTGACTAAGTTAGTGCCATAAAGCTGTGACGATTGCGCGGGCAAGCGGCCGGGAAGGTCAGTATAACCAATCACTTTGACGCCGTTAGGAGTAACAAATAGCTCTCCAGATTGGGTGTATTCACAGTTACCGCCCGTCGCTGCGGCTAAGTCGACGATCACAGAGCCGCTCTTCATGCTATCGACCATGGCTTTGGTGATGAGCTTAGGTGCGGGACGACCTGGGATCAGCGCCGTAGTGATGATGATATCGACTTCTTTGGCTTGCTCGGCAAATAGCGCCATTTCGGCGGCGATAAATTCATCCGACATGGTTTTAGCGTAACCGTCCGATGAGCTGCCATCTTCGTTGGTGAAGTCCAGTTTTAGGAACTGGCCGCCCATTGACTCAATCTGCTCGGCCACTTCTAAGCGGGTATCGAAGGCGCGCACTATGGCGCCAAGTGAACCCGCAGTACCAATGGCGGCAAGACCGGCCACACCAGCACCAATCACTAGCACTTTTGCGGGCGGCACTTTACCGGCAGCGGTAATTTGGCCAGTAAAGAAACGGCCAAATTGATGCGCGGCTTCGACAACGGCGCGATAACCACCGATATTTGCCATAGAGGAGAGGGCATCGAGTGACTGGGCGCGGGAGATGCGCGGCACCATGTCCATCGCCATCACGTTGATCTTGCGTTGAGATAGTTTCTCAACCAACTCAGGGTTTTGTGCGGGCCAAATAAAGCTGACTAAGGTAGTGCCCTCTTTAATCTGCTCAATTTCTGCATCGCTTGGGGCGTTGACCTTAAAAATCAGCTCCGCTTGCCAAACGTCAGTTGTCACCTTCGCGCCCGCCGCCTCAAAGGCTGCATCATCGAAGCTTGACAGTAGACCCGCATTGGCCTCAATAACAACTTCAAAGCCGAGTTTTTTAAGCTGCTCGACGGTGGCTGGGGTTGCGGCGACCCGAGTCTCACCGGCGAGACTCTCTCTCGGTATTCCAATTTGCATGATTACTCCCTGGTGGTTTGTATAATCGTTCCGCCTGAGCGCTTCCCCTGAGCTAAACCTAGGTAGGGCTAGGTCGCAGTAAGAATTAACTCGTCTATTCAATCGCGGTAAGTTAGCGCATTAAATCTAGGCATGAAATTTGTGCTTTAAAAACAAACTTCTCTGCGAGCAACAAAAGGTCACTGTACAGCAGGCTCTTCACCATTGTGGCAATACTTTGGTTTGACACAAGCGCATATTGCTCAAGCTGGTCGTTTCTATACTGGTCGGATCAAAAACTTTTAACCAGTGCACACTTTTGTAGCCTAAATTTTGCACTTTGTATATTCCAAAATGGAATTAAAAATCAAATTTTATTCTTTTTTGCTTTTCTTAAACCGCGATAAGCTTGTGGACATTACACTGTCATAGGGCCATCTCATGCTGTTAAAAGAACTTTCATCGCTGGCTTCGCCATTGTCTCAAGGACAAGTCGATAAGCTAAAACAACTCACTTCTGAGTTAAGTGCAGTACAGCTGGCTTGGGTGAGTGGCTATCTTGCTGCAACGGCTAATGCGGGCCAACTCGCGCCAGTGGCTGACGCTCAAACCGCGCAGACTGTGACGATTCTCTATGGCAGCCAAACCGGTAATGGCCGTGGCATTGCCAAGGCGCTCGCCGATAAGGCGCAGGCCCAAGGTTATGCGGTCAATCTGGCCTCTATGGGCGAATACAATGTCCGCCAATTGAAGCAAGAAACCTTGCTCTTGCTGGTGGTCAGCACCCATGGTGAAGGTGAAGCGCCGGATGATGCGATTGAATTACATAAGTTTTTAGCCTCTAAACGCGCGCCTAAGTTAGACAATCTACATTACTCAGTGCTGGCGCTGGGTGATTCTAGTTATGAGTTCTTCTGCCAAACCGGTAAAGACTTCGATGCCCGCCTAGCAGCATTGGGTGCTAAGTCATTGTTACCTTTGATTGAATGCGATGTGGACTATGAAGTTGCCGCTGGCCAGTGGCACGCCGATGTCTTAGAGGCCGTAAAACCATTCATTGAAACCTCGTCCGCCAGTGTGGTATCTATCGGTACCGCTAAAGCGCTGGGCGAAAGCGAATTTACTAAACAAAACCCCTATAGCGCCGAAGTGTTAGTGAGCCAGAAAATTACCGGCCGCGGATCAGACCGAGATGTACGCCATGTTGAAATTGACCTAGGAGACTCAGGGTTAAGCTATCAAGCGGGCGATGCCCTCGGTGTGTGGTTTAGCAATGATCAAGCCTTAGTTGAAGAGATTTTAACTGCTCTGTCACTCTCAGGTGATGAGCAAGTGGTTGTTGGGACTGAGTCCTTGACCCTTAAGCAAGCCTTGGTCGATAAGAAAGAATTGACCCAGTTGTACCCTGGATTAGTCAAAGCCTGGGCCGAACTGAGCGGCAACGCTGATCTGTTGGCATTGAGCGAAGATAAAGAACAGGTACGTCAGTTTATCCTTAAGCATCAATTTGCGGACTTAGTTGCCTTATATCCATTAGCAAGCTCTACGGCTTTGACTGCGGCAAGACTGCTTGAATTACTGCGTCCATTAACCCCAAGACTCTACTCTATCGCCTCAAGCCAAAGCGAAGTAGAAACTGAAGTGCATTTAACCGTGGCCTTAGTGGAAGATGAGCGCCATGGCGCGGCCCGTTTTGGCGGCGCGTCACACTTCTTAGCGTCCGCAGAGGAAGGAACACAGGTTAAGGTTTATGTTGAGCCGAACAAGCATTTCCGTTTACCCGAAAACCCAGAAACGCCAGTGATCATGGTTGGCCCTGGTACGGGCGTTGCGCCGTTCCGCGCCTTTATGCAGGAACGTGTGGCCCAAGGGATTCAAGGTGATAGCTGGTTATTCTTCGGCAATCCACACTTTGAGCAGGATTTCCTGTATCAAACCGAGTGGCAACAGTATCTGAAAAATGGCGATTTAAGCCGTATCGACGTGGCATTCTCGCGGGATCAGGCCCATAAGATCTATGTGCAGCACCGCATTAAAGAGCAAGGCCAAGCCCTGTGGCAGTGGTTGCAAAATGGCGCGCATCTCTATATTTGTGGTGATGCTGAACGTATGGCAAAGGATGTTCACCAAGCCTTGATTGAGGTGGCAGTTGAAGTCGGTGGTTTGAATACCGAAACTGCAGAAGCTTATTTTGAAACCCTGCGCAGCGATAAACGTTACCAAAAAGACGTGTATTAATCTCAACCGTTGCGCATATAAGAATGACCAAAACTGCACCGGTGATGATCCGTGCAGTCGCGAAATGAATTTTAAGAGGCCGTTGTCATGAGTGAGCAAAAGTTAGCATTAAACGAATATCTAAAGACCGACAGTGATTACCTGCGCGGGACGATTAAAGAAGGTTTAGACTCTTCGGTGACCGGCAGTTTTAGTGACGGCGATCAGCAGTTAATTAAATTCCATGGTTTTTACCAGCAGGATGACCGTGATTTACGTAACGAACGTAAAGAGCAAAAACTCGAGCCTTTATACAGCTTTATGTTGCGTGCACGCGTACCTGGTGGTGTTTGTACGCCTAAGCAATGGTTAGGTGTAGACAAAATTGCCTCGACCTTAACCAGTTCGAACAGCATTCGGTTGACGACCCGTCAAACCTTCCAATACCACGGTATTCCTAAGCGTAACTTGAAGACCATTATTCAAGACTTAGACCGAGAAGCGCTCGATTCGATTGCCGCCTGTGGTGACGTTAATCGCAACGTGATGTGTAACCCCAATCCGGTGGAATCGAAACTGCATCAGCAAGCCTATGCGGTGGCGAAAAAGCTCTCCGATCATCTGCTGCCACACACACGCGCCTATGCCGAAATTTGGTTAGATGAAGAAAAGTTACTTTCGACCGAAGATGAAACCGTTGAACCTGTGTATGGTAAAACCTATCTGCCACGTAAGTTTAAGATGGCGGTTGCGGTGCCTCCCGACAACGATGTCGATGTTTACACCAACGATTTAGGTTTTATCGCCGTTGCCGAAAACGGCGAACTGGTTGGCTTCAACTTGACTGCGGGGGGCGGCATGGGCTCGACCCATGGCGAAGTGGAAACCTTCCCACGTCTGGCGGACGACTTTGGCTTTATCAAAACCGAAGATGTGATGAAGTTTGCCGAAGCTGTCATGACAGTGCAACGTGACTGGGGTAATCGCTCTAACCGTAAGCGCTCGCGCCTTAAGTACACTATCGTCGACCATGGCTATGAGCAGTTTAAAGCCGAAGTCGAACTGCGCGCTGGGGTGAAGTTTGAACCTAAGCGTGATGTCGTCATCGGCGATCGCGGCGATCGTTATGGTTGGGTCGAAGGTGTTGATGGTAACTGGCATTTAACCTTATTTATCGAAAGCGGTCGTATTAAGGATTTACCGGGCCAAACCCTGCAAACGGGACTGCGTGAAATCGCTAAGATCCACAAAGGTGATTTCCGTATGACCTCGAATCAAAACATGATCATCGCAGGCGTCGCGGCGGAAGATAAAGCCACGATTGAAGGTTTAGCCCGTAAACATGGTCTGCTGGGGCAAGTGCTGACGCAAACCCGCGGTCACTCGATTGCCTGTGTGGCCTTGCCAACCTGTCCATTAGCGATGGCGGAAGCCGAGCGTTATTTCCCTGAGTTTATCGATCATATCGATGCGCTACAGGCAAAACACGGCATCAGTGAACAAGCTATTGTGGTGCGGATGACGGGTTGCCCTAACGGTTGTGCGCGCCCATTTGCCGCTGAAATTGGGCTTGTGGGTAAGGCACCGGGTCGTTACAACTTGTACTTAGGCGCAAGCTTTGAAGGGACGCGCCTGAACAAGATGCACAGAGAAAATATCCAAGAAGCGGAAATTCTCGCCGAGTTGGATGCCCTGTTTGGCCGCTACGCTGTAGAGCGTGATGCTGGCGAGACCTTTGGTAACTTCACCGTCCGCGTGGGCGTAGTGAAGGCGGTGATCGATGCCGCTAAGGATTTTCATGGCTGATCTTGAGCAAAAAACCACTGATACAGTGCCGACTGTGATCAGCGCTGCCGAACTTAAGGCGCTATTGAGTGCGCCTAAGGCCGAACAAACGATAGAGCTTGAGCGCATCAATCAGTTCTTAGCCGGATTGAGCGCGCAGGAGCGGGTGTTATGGGGTTTAACCTATTTGCCCGGTAATCATGCGCTATCCTCAAGCTTTGGGATCCAAGCCGCAGTGATGCTGCATATGGTGAGTCAGGCTCAGGCAAATATTCCGGTTATTCTCACTGATACGGGGTATTTGTTCCCTGAAACCTATCAGTTTATCGATGAGCTGACCGAGCGTTTGTCACTGAATTTAAAAGTGTATCAAGCGCCGATGACAGCCGCATGGCAAGAGGCTCGTTTTGGTAAGTTGTGGGAACAAGGGTTAGACGGACTAGAGCAATACAACCGTTTAAACAAAGTCGAGCCTATGCAACGCGCCTTAGCCGAGCTTGACGTCGGTACCTGGTTTGCTGGGCTGAGACGCAGCCAAGCCAGCACCCGTGAGGCGCTGCCGATACTGGCGATTCATGGCACGCGCTTTAAGCTACTGCCGATTATCGAATGGTCCAATAAAGATGTTCACCTCTATTTGACTCAATTTGACTTGCCGTACCATCCACTTTGGGACCAAGGCTATGTTTCTGTGGGGGATACTCATTCGAGTAAACCCCTCGAATTAGGCATGACTGAGGAAGAAACTCGCTTTAATGGCTTAAAACGTGAGTGTGGTCTGCACTACGATATTTAGCTATCTTATTGATTTAAATATTAAACACCTCAATTTTGTTTGGGGTGTTTTTGTTTGTAGCCTAAACATTTTGCGATTGCTCGATTTTGAAGCGAACGAATTGCTTAAAAATCTTAGCTGTCATTCCGTTGTCATTAAAATAAGATAGAGTTAATTTTCATATGGTTATCTTATGTATTGCTGTTGCTGAGAAAAATACTGTACATTTTTACTCACAGAGTTATGCACATTAATCCTATTTGAGCTATATTTCGAAGTTCCCGTAGATAGTCTTGAGGGATTTTACTGCGCAAATTCGATTTAATCGGTATTTTGCAGTGTTAAGTTGTTGAATATTGTTATTTATGGGCTTAGTTTGCTGTGTAACGATATAACGAGACTACACGCAGTGAATGTTCCAAAGGACCTCGCTCGCACCTGCGAGTATCAAGCAGTTTGATTGACTTGCTAGCCCTCGTTAATCAGTCATCTTCGCCTCGGTCGGCTGTCGTCAAAGCTGCCGAGGTTGAGTTAAGCCAGCTTCAATCATGTTTGCACTATCCCTTATTTAATCTTTTGTTCCTATTGCCGTTTTTGCTCGGTTTATGGCTTAATTTATGACAAAATACTGACCGCATACCTAGCTATAAATGGTTTGATAACTATCACAATGCATATGATTAATAAGAAAAATAATGAATTCATTCCAATGGGAATATATGAATGAGCGCACCTCTGTATGCGATGCCCGATCATGTCAAACGTCCCCCTACTGGCAAGGTCAATCCACCTGTGCCTAAATCGGGAAAGCGAGGCCTTAAGCGATTGTTTGCTTGGATAGGCAAAATCATATTCGGCTTATGGTTAAGCTCAATTCTGATCGTGGTGTTATTTCGTTTTGTCGATCCTCCAATATGGACCTGGCGCATCGAACGAGCCTTATTTCCACCCGCGCCAATTACCGAAGTGCGACATCAGTGGCGTGGGCTTGAGCAAATCTCCCCCGAGTTACAATTAGCCGTGATTGCCGCCGAGGATCAGAAGTTTGCTAACCATAGTGGTTTTGATCTTGCCGCAATAAGCTCTGCACTCGAATACAACCAAAAAGGAAGTAAAGTGCGCGGCGCCAGCACTTTGAGTCAACAGGCGGCAAAGAATCTGTTTATGTGGTCGAGTCGCAGTTTTTTACGTAAGGGCATAGAGGCTTGGTTTACGCTGTTAATGGAGCTGATTTGGGATAAGTCCCGCATCCTTGAGGTGTATTTAAATATTGTCGAATTTGGCCCTGGAGTTTACGGCGCCGAAGCCGCATCTAAGTATTATTTTGGAAAGCCTGCGACCAAGCTGACCCGATATGAAGCTTCTTTACTCGCCGCCATCTTACCCAACCCTTGGCGTTATAAGATGTCACCACCGTCGCCCTATGTGCAGCAGCGCTCCGCTTGGATCCGCAAGCAAATGCGCCAGCTAGGTGATATTACCCTTAAACGAGTCCATGGGGCGGAATAGGACTCGGTTGAGTAAAGTGAGTTTATTCATTGAATGCCTTGCTTACTCGTCGGCGACTTAGGGAACTTTTATTACCGGGTTGAAATAAGATGAGGAATATGTTGAGTAAAGGTTGGTACTAATAGGCATTAATGGTTTGAGTCCCTATCCAGTTCGCTTCTGTGTCGGTTTAATGTTAAATTGTCGGGCAAATTTTACACCTTAGTTTTCTGATTTTGCATTATCTGCGTAAGAGGTATAAGTGCGGATAAATATTTAAATACCTAGGACGAATACGTTAGGTATTGTTTTTATAAAATTGAATTGTCATAAAATGGAGTTTTTTAGATGAAAAAGATGGTCATTGCTGCGGCGATAATTGCAGCGGGTGCGGGCGCGTATTGGTACACACAGCATGGAACAAGCTCGAGTGCCTCAGCCAATCCTTTACTAGATTATGTGCCTGCCGATACCCCCGTGTTTTCTGGTCAGTTGAAGCCATTTCCGTTAAAAGCGTATCTACAGTCGATTTCTGGTAATTACCAGCAATACCCAACGGATGCCCTCGCTGAATTGAGCGAGCTCGATAGTCCTATGGGTAAGTTCTTTGTGAGTATCTATCAGCAATATATGGAAGGTATTAAAGAGCCTGCCGTATTACTAAAAACCTTCGGTTTAGCCGATGAAGTTAAATCATATTTCTATACACTCGGTGCTTTGCCAGTTTTAAAAATCGAGATGAATCAAGTTGCCGCTTTTTGGGCCGTGCTTGATAAAGCCGAAAAGGATGGTGGTGTCACCCATGAAATGCGTCAAGTTGGCGGTGTAGATTATCGTGCTTACGCTTTATCCGATGCGGATTCTACTGAAAAAGCAGATCTTTTATTCTCCCACAAGGACGGTATTTTAACTGTGACTTTCAGCACTTCGGTGACTGAGCCTGAATTGTTAGAAATGGCGCTCGGTTTGAAGAAAGCGCCGCAATCACTCGCCTCTTCCGGCATACTGCAAGAGATCATCAAGACCCATGGTTTTATGGAAGATAGCATCAGCTTTATCAACCATGTTGAAATTATTAAGGCCTTAACTTCCCCAGATAGCAATATGTTGTCGAAGCAACTGACCAAGTTCTTTGCCGATGGGAATAATGGTGAAGATCCATTAGCCGAGATTAGAACACCTGAATGTCGTAGCGAGTTGACTGCCATTGCCGCAAACTGGCCACGTACAGTGGCCGGATTAACCGCCTTCTCTGCGACGGAAAAAGAGAGCCATATGGCGGCTTCTTTTGTGGTTGAAACTAAGAACCAGCCAATCCTCGCGGCATTGCAAAAGATGCGTGGTTTCATTCCGGCTCACTTAGCCAATATCGATAGCACTATCTTCTCTATGGGGTTAGGCCTCGATGTTAATGAAGTGACTCCTTCACTCACGTCGATTTGGGACGATCTGCAAAAACCGCAATTGACCTGCGCGCCACTGGCAGAATGGCAAGCTGAGTTGAGCCAACAGAGTCCTGCCATGCTTGGCATGTTTACGGGCATGGCAAATGGCGTGAAGGGCATGAGTGTCTCATTACTCGATTATAAGATGAGTTCACAGGATCAAGAGCCAAAGCTTGAAAGCTTAGATGCCTTAGTTAGCCTGAGTGCCGATAATCCATCGATGTTATTTAATATGGTGAAACCCTTCGCACCTATGCTTGCCGAAGTACAGTTGGCCGAAAATGGCGATGCAACGGATTTATCACCCGTATTTATGTTGCCACCCGAGTTAGGTATCAAGCCAATGTTGGCGATTAAAGGCCAACACTTAGTGGTTTACAGTGGTGATAAAGGGCTAGCCTTGGCCAATAAGTTAGCGGCTGAAAAGATAGCGGCAAATGGCCTCTATAGCATGTCGGCGGATTACGGCAAAATGTTTACCCCAGTGCTGACACTGTTAGAAATGAGTGGCGAACCCATCCCCGAGGAATTGCAAATGTTGAAGGATTACAACATGCGCGTTCAAATGAGTTTCGATGTCAATAAGCAAGGATTAGTCTTCGGCTCTGTGATGAATGCTAAGGCTGGCGATAACAAGTAAGCCTTTATCTGTGATAAAAAAGCCCGCAATTGCGGGCTTTTTTATGATTAATGCATTTGAGCAAGTTTAAGCTGCGACTTAAAAGGACTGGCCGACTTAGGGGGCGCTGATTTAACCAGACTCACTAAGCCCTGCCATTCGATATCACTATTTTGAGGTAACCAAATGTCGGGTTCAGTACCATTTCCCGATAGCAGTTGTCCCTGGGTATCGTAGGTGAGTGAGCTGCTAAAACGTATCTCTAAGCCACTATTTGGTAAAATAAAATGGTATTGCCTTGCAAAATCTCCCGAGGTTTTCTCCCCGATCAAATTCACCCTCGACCAGGCTTTAGTCCGGTAAGCTATCCATTCACATTCCTGCCGGCACCGTGGGCTTACGAGTAGTGCGAGGCGATTATTCCCCTCGGGAAGCACTTCGGGTTTAGTGCGGACATACCAAGGGCTAAATTTGTTCGCATCTATATCCGGTAGGTGCTGAGTCAGCATTTTCAGCTTTGGTGAGCTGAAGTCGAGCGCAGCTAAGGGCTTAAAATTGAGGGGTTGTAGGTAATCGTTTCTCAATTCTGGAGAGCGGCGGTAATGGGCAAATCCCATTATTTGGCGAAGCGGTCGACTATCTAATGAAACATCCTGATAGCGGGATAGCATACTGAGCAATTTAGGGCTAAAACCATGGGCTTCCCGCAGATCGACAATCAGTAACGGTTGCTTCATGCCTTGAATAAGCGCTTGTTGTTGTGTCTTATCCTGCTCGAAGGCATAGATATCGTCGATCCTTAGTCTCACTGTGGTGTTGTTGATGGTTTCTAATGGGTAAGCTGCTGTTGGCGATATTTCAGGTTCTAATTGGGCGAGTTGAGTTAATCGCCCGTTAACACTGAGTGTTAAGTCCTTTGTATTGGTCGTCATTGCTTGGTGATTACGTTGAGACTTTGGGGCTAAGGCTATCGTCACCTGCTGGGTTTGCAGCTCGTCGTTAATTAAGGTTATCTGCACATAGGGCTTGAGGCTGAGTCCTAAATCTTCCCGCAATAGATTGAGTTTTTTAAGCCAAGGCAATTGCATCTCTTGGCTCTCTTTTGCCGGTTCTGGGAGGTAGGCTTGACTCGCCGTGACCCATTTACTCATAGGCAAACCGTCGATATGGGTAACGAAGGGAAAATCAGGATTAATAGGGCTATTTTTAGTATCTAATGCGAGCCATTGCTCGTTTATCGGCCTGAGAGTGAGGGGCAAGTCACCACTCTTATCTTCAAACTTGCTGACTTGGGAGCCAGGATCTTTCATGGTATTGAGTAACTTAGTCACCTCTGCGGCGAATCTGTCATTGGGCGTGAGATCTTGGTATTGCTCGGCAATGAGCGTTGCCATATGGGTTAGTTGCTCGGTGTTTTTAAGTGGATTCAAGGCATAAAATGCCGAGTGTTGCTCGATTTTGGCGAGTAATACATAGAGATCCTGACGTATATCCTGTGCACTTAATTCAGGACTAGGTTCTTCATCAGGCAGAGCAAAAAACGCGAGCTTAATTAAACTCGCGAGGATAATGGCAGTGAGCAATGTGACTATGCTGCGGTAGCTAAAACGCATATTCCTCCATGGTGCTGGTTGAGCTAGCATAGAATTATGGCTGATTTTCATACACTTTTATCTTAAAGAATATCATTGAGTGACACTCCGATCCCAATGCGTTGGTTATGGTAGTTGTAGTCGATCAGGCTCTCGCCATATCCATTAAAATATTGAGTATAAAAGCGTAGGTTACCTGCAATCGGATAACTCCAAGTCAATTCTGCCGAGCCTCTGTCGATATCCTGTAGATTGGTTTTGAGGGTGAGGGTCAATCTATGTTCATCTATGCCATAGACACCGACAAATTCAGCCCTGCCTATGTACTCTTCGATATCAGGATTGTCGTCACCTTGGGCTTGATTGGGATCGGTTTTTTCATCTTCTGGAATTCGCCACCATATTTTAGTGGAGAAGGCGAGCGGGCCCGCATCGAAAATCATAGTGCCATAGAGTCGGTTCCAACTCCGGGAAAGGCTACCCGACTTGCCATTGGATTGATGGACGGCACCAAAGCCCCAGAAAGAGTTAGTGATGCTACCGATTTTCCAATCGTTATTAAACAGCATAAAGACTTCGGGTTCGTGGTTAGTTTCACGGAAGGGGGATGAGATATCCTTGTTATACACTTGCCAATAGGATTGGTTGGTATAGGCAAAAAACAGATGACCATTGTCACCAAATACATTGTACCAAATAGGAAATTTGAAACTTATCTGAAACTTAGCTTCAACATTATCCAAAGTGTAATGGTTTTCGGCCGCATCTTCGGTGAAGGGCTCCATATTAGGGTCGGGACTGTAGGTGACAGGCAATAGGTAATTGACTTTATGCGGTGTAATAACAAAGGGAAGTTCTGATGTGGCCAGTTCATCCTTTACTCTGTCTTTCACTAGGGACTCTTCGGCATGCAGCCCTGCACAAGTGAATAGCCCTACTAACGCGATCGCTTTATAAAATGGGAACATCCGCTCTCCTTGATGTGTCTGTCAGTCTTATGCTTTCTACAATGAATTTTCCAGCTTAACACTAGTTAATGTATTCACTGTTACGAAAATGCTGGAACCTATGGTTGCATTTCACTTGCTTAAATGTAGATTTAGCTCAAATAATTTGGCTTTCGAGTAGAATTTTTGGCAATAACATAGTGCCAGAATAGCAGTCCTTGTATGTCCCTAACGAGCCAAAATATAAGCATTATTATTTAAAAGTCTAATAAATTTAGTCTGTTATAATATTTTGTCATCGATTTATTGCATCTGTTTAACACTTTTTTGTGCTCATTTTTGTCACTAAGTACATTGTTATATCTAAAAGGTATAAAAACTAATAATTATCTATTTATTATGGAATATAAGAGGCGCTATATTTCTACCAGACTAACGTGATCTTGGGGAATGTGATGGAAGTTTTATCTTTACCTGGCCAAATGGCCAAAGGCAAAGTCTGGCTGGTTGGCGCAGGCCCTGGAGATGTTGAGCTGTTAACGTTAAAGGCGTGGCGCGTTCTTAAGGCCGCCGATGCCGTATTATACGATGCCTTAGTCAGTCAAGATATCCTCGCTCTCATCCCTAAAGAGGCTGAAAAGATTGCTGTCGGTAAGCGTGCCGGCAAACACAGTGCCGCCCAAGATGATATTAATCAGCTACTCGTCACTAAAGCCTACACCCGTAAGAATGTGGTGCGTCTTAAGGGTGGCGATCCTTTCATTTTCGGTCGCGGTGGTGAAGAGTTGCAAACCTTAGTCGAAGCGGGGGTTGAGTTTGAAGTCGTTCCCGGCATCACCGCCGCCAGTGGCACATCGGCCTATGCGGGCATTCCCCTAACCCATAGAGATCATGCCCAAGGTGTCACTTTTATCACTGGCCATTGTCAGTTAGAAAGCCGGCCTATGGACTGGCAAGGTTATGCTAATCCCAACAATACCTTAGTCGTGTATATGGGGATTCTGAACGTCGGCATTATTCGCCAAGGTTTAGTCGATGCGGGTCGAAGCCCGCAAACGCCCGTGGCGATTATTTCAAAGGCCACAACGAATGAACAGCGTCGTTTTATCGGCCGTTTAGGTGAGCTTGAACAACTTGCCGCCGATCCCGAATTACAAATGCCAGCCTTGATGATCATAGGTGAAGTGGTCGCGCTTTCTGAGACGCTCAATTGGTTCACACCAGAATCCATCGACAACGCACAATGCCAGCATGAACTGACTCAGACTGCAAAAGTATCGACAAATTAACAAACTATCAGATTAAGTAATCATGCTGTGTCAATGCAGCGAATTTAAGGTAAACGGAGAATAGTATGGCCGGGCGTGAATTAAGCCACTTACAACAACTGGAAGCCGAGAGCATCCAGATCATTCGTGAAGTTGCAGCCGAATTCGACAATCCTGTGATGTTGTATTCCATCGGGAAAGATTCTTCCGTTATGTTGCACTTAGCGCGTAAAGCCTTTTATCCGGGCAAGATCCCATTTCCGTTGCTGCATGTCGACACGGGTTGGAAATTCAAAGAGATGATCGCGTTCCGAGATGCGCAGGCAAAGAAATTTGGCTTCGAGTTACTGACGCACATTAACCCAGAAGGTTTAGCCCAGGGGATTAATCCCTTCGACCATGGCAGTGCGAAACACACTGATATCATGAAGACCCAAGGTTTAAAGCAAGCACTTAACCAATACGGTTTCGATGCGGCTTTTGGTGGTGCTCGCCGCGATGAAGAAAAATCCCGGGCGAAAGAGCGGGTGTATTCCTTCCGCGATCGTCACCACAGATGGGATCCTAAAAACCAACGTCCAGAATTGTGGCGCACCTATAACGGCGCGGTAAATAAGGGAGAAAGCATTCGCGTGTTCCCCTTATCCAACTGGACAGAATTAGATATTTGGCAGTATATCTATCAAGAAAACATTGAGTTAGTGCCTTTGTACTTTGCCGCTAAACGTCAAGTAGTTGAGCGTGGTGGTCAGTTGATCTTAGCCGATGACGAGCGGATGCAATTAGCCGAAGGCGAGCAGATTAAAGAAGAAGTGGTACGTTTTAGGACCTTAGGTTGTTACCCACTCACGGCGGCCATGCATTCCGAGGCCGATAGCCTAGAGAAGATTATCGAAGAAATGCTGTTAACCCGTTCAAGTGAACGTCAGGGCCGATTGATCGACTCAGATCAAAGTGCATCGATGGAGCAGAAGAAGCGCCAAGGCTACTTCTAACCTCGGCAAGGTTAACCCTATTTCGCGAAGGTGGCGCAAGTAAAATGCGACCTTCAGCCAAGCAGATCAAGAGTGAGATAACGATGGATAAAGCAGTCAACAAAACCAATAGTATGGCGGCAGAAATTAGCCTCCATGGGGTGAAAGAATATCTAGTCCAGCAGCAACATAAAGGTCTGCTGCGCTTTTTAACCTGTGGCAGTGTGGACGATGGCAAAAGTACCTTAATCGGCCGGCTGTTACACGACAGCGCCCAGATCTATGAAGATCAATTGGCGAGCCTAAAAAGCGACAGCGCTAAGATGGGCACCACAGGTGAAGCCATTGACTTAGCCTTGCTGGTGGATGGCCTGCAAGCCGAGCGTGAGCAGGGCATCACTATCGATGTGGCTTACCGTTACTTTTCAAGTGATAAGCGTAAGTTCATCATAGCCGATACCCCAGGGCATGAGCAGTACACTCGCAATATGGCAACGGGTGCATCGACCTGTGATTTAGCGGTGATCTTAGTCGATGCCCGCTACGGCGTGCAGACTCAGACTAAGCGCCATGCGTTTATCGCCTCATTGCTGGGGATCCGTCACTTTGTGGTTGCCGTCAACAAGATGGATTTACTGGGGTTTGACGAGCAAGTATTCAACCGAATTCGTGCCGATTTTACGGATTTCGTGAAAGATTTCGGTAACCTCGATATCCACTTTGTGCCCTTATCGGCGCTTAATGGTGACAACGTGGTTGAGCGCAGCACCCAAAGCGACTGGTATCAAGGCGGTACTCTGCTTGAGCTGTTAGAAACCATTGATACGCAACGTGAACTTAGTTCATTGCCCGTGCGTTTCCCGGTGCAATACGTGTCGCGTCCTAATTTAGATTTCCGCGGTTTTGCGGGCACTTTAGCCTCTGGCATCATCAAGGTCGGCGACGAATTGGTGGCCTTACCCTCGGGCAAACGCAGTAAGGTTGACCGTATTGTCACCTTCGATGGTGATCTAGAGGAAGCTGTTGCGGGCCAAGCTGTGACTATCACGCTGGAAGATGAAATTGATATTTCCCGTGGCGATTTACTGGCAAGACCGGATTCTGCACCCGCCGTCGCTAATCTGATCAGCGCCGACATAGTGTGGATGGATGAAAAGCCATTACAACTCGGTCAGTTATACGATATCAAAGTCGCGGGTAAGAAGACCCAAGCCTCTGTGACTGCTATCGATTATGTGGTTGATGTTAATACCTTAGCGCGCAGCGCAACGGATACGCTTGGGCTAAACGCCATTGCCCGCGTGACCTTAGAACTGACCGAAGACATAGTGTTCGATGCCTATTCGCTAGTGCGCGATACGGGCGGGATGATCTTAATCGATCGCCTGAGTAATGCGACGGTTGCCGCAGTGATGGTGGTATCGGGCCAGCATGTTAACAAACAAACCGCATCGCAATTTAGTGCCTTTGAAGTCGAGTTTAATGCCCTAGTGCGTAAACACTTCCCCCATTGGCAAGCGATAGATATCTCTAAGCTTGGAGCCTAATTTGTGAGTGACTTGTGGCTGTTAGCGATAATTTTGTTTGGCTTAGTGGCTGGTTTAATTAGCGGCCGTATTAATCCTGCGGTATTGTTTTTATTTGCATTTTTGCTCTGTTATTTGCTTGGCATGGTTGCGCTCGATACCGCATTAACAAGCTTTACTAATATTGGCTTAGTCACGCTTGTCCTCTTGGTATTGGCCGCGACAGCGTTAGAAAAAACCTCCCTGCTGGGAAAGTTGAGTCAAGTCATAGGCAATAGTTCTTTGTCTATGACAATGACAAAGCTTGGGTTGTCGACCGCCTTGCTGTCGTCCTTTACCAATAACACGGCTGTGGTGGCATCGCTTATCGGTGTGGTGCGCCGCAATCAGGCACATGCGCCCGCTAAGTTGTTATTACCATTGAATTATGCGGCAATTTTAGGCGGTACATTGACCCTGATTGGCACCTCGACCAACCTGATTGTGAACTCCTTTGTGGAAAACGCCGGCCTACCCGCCTTAGGTTTCTTCGAGTTCACGCCGGTCGCGGTGGTGATCGTCGTCGCTGGCATCTTGTTGCTGATCCTACTGGCGAATATTCTGCCCGACAGGCGGGAAGAATCGGATGAAGAGACACTGCCATATTTGCTCGAAGCCCATGTGGCAAAGGGCTCGTCCTTAGTGGGTCGCAGTGTGGTGGATAACAAACTCAGGGCGTTGAAGAAGTTATATCTGGTTGAATTAGAACGCAGTGGTATTTGTATTTGTCCTGTGCCGCCCCAGTTAGTGCTGCAAGCGGACGATGTGCTGCGTTTTAGTGGTGCGGTGGAATCGGTTGAATTATTGCATCAATTCGACGGTTTAGATTGGTTTGGTAAGCACCAAGCCAAGGGGCAAAACTTAGTTGAAGCCGTGCTCGCACCCTCATCCAGTTTAGTCGGCAGTTCGTTGAAAGAGTCGCGTTTTCGTGAGCAGTTCGATGCGGCTGTGATGGCGATCCGTCGCGGCAATCATCCGCTGAAAGGCGGACTCGGTGACATTATTCTGCAACCCGGCGATGTGTTGTTATTAACGCCCGGCGATGGATTCAGCAATAGCGTAAAATTGAGTTCAGAATTTGCGGCGATCAGCGGCTTAGATTTGAATGTGCGCTTAGACAGCCGCCGTGGCCGCTGGGTATTGCTCGGCTTTGCGGTCACGATCGTTTTGAGTGTCACCGATGTATTGCCCTTGGCTAAGGGTTTAGTGCTCTTGCTGCTGAGTTATTTTGCCATCGGCGCCGTTACTTTACTTGAGCTTAAACGCCGTTTTCCCTTGGAATTAGTGGTGATCGTGGGCAGTGCGTTAGGGCTCGCCAACTTGATGATGAGCACCGGCCTTGCGGACAGTTTAGCCCAAGGATTGCTCTCGGTTATCAATGGCTATGGGGTGTTTGGCGCCTTTGTCGGCGTGTATTTGATGACCTTGTTGTTGACTGAATTGGTCACCAACAACGCCGCCGCGGCCCTGGCTTTTCCTATCGCCTATGCGATTGCGCTTAATTACGGAGTCGATGCCAGACCCTTTATTATGGCCGTGGTCTTTGGCGCCAGTGCGAGCTTTATTTCACCCTACGGCTATCAGACTAATTTGATGGTGTTTAATGCGGGTAATTATCGCTTCAGTGACTTCGTCCGCCTAGGATTGCCGTTATCTGTGCTGTATTCCCTGATAGTGATATTTATGGTGCCGATCATCTTTCCATTTTAGTGATTAGCTTGAGTTTATAGCCCTTGTGTTTGCCGTTTAGTGCATGGGGATTGAGGAGTTTTTATGACAAATATCGTGTGGCATCAACATCCTGTAGATCAAGCCGCCAGAGCCGAGCAGAAAGGCCAAAATCCAGTATTACTCTGGTTTACCGGACTGTCTGGTGCGGGCAAGTCGACACTGGCGGGTGCATTAGAGCGGGCGTTATTTGAGGCGGGATTCCACACTTATTTGCTCGATGGCGATAATGTGCGCTATGGCCTGTGTAAAGACTTAGGTTTTACCGTTGAGGACCGTGACGAGAACCTGCGCCGTGTCGGTGAAGTGGCCAAGTTGATGGTGGATGCGGGGCTGGTGGTGTTATCGGCCTTTATTTCCCCGACCCGTGAGGAGCGCGATAGCATTCGTGCCCGCTTTCCGGCGGGGCAGTTTATTGAAGTGCATGTGGCTACGCCATTAAGTGTGTGTGAGCAACGCGATCCTAAGGGGTTGTACGTTAAAGCACGCAGTGGCGAGATCAGCAATTTCACCGGGATTTCATCACCCTATGAGGCGCCATTAGCGGCAGAGTTAACCATAGATACCAGTAAAGGTGATCTGGTGATCCAAGTGCGCGCCTTAATCGATTATCTAACGGCAATCAATGTGATCAATGCCGATAGGGCCAAAGCGTTAGCCTAATTAGTCGTTAAGAGGAGCCTTAGGGCTCCTTTGTTATTTCTGATATTAATAAGCCAATTCTTACTCGCGGCAGATGATAATTATTCTATTTTAAAATCTTTAGCGAACAGGAGTTGTAGGGCCTTGAGGTATTCTTGATCCGCCTTAGGCTGCACGAGTTGGGCAAGTTCATCGCCTATCGGTGTGAAGCGATAATAGCTAAAAAGCAGATTGCCGCTTTTAGGCGTGAGCTTCATGTGTATGCCTGGCATGGCAAATTGAATGGGGGTTTTATTGTTGAGTAAACCGGTTTCGAACTCGCTGCTGTGGAGTATCCCCGCATCGACTAAGGTCAGAATGCTGGAATAGGGCAGGCCAAACTGGGATAAGCCTAAATTGACCGAAGTTGTTTTACGGAAATACTGGCCAATCCCACCCGATAAGCGATAGCCGCTAATGAGTTTTAGCCGTTGTTCATTATTCACCTTGGCCGCCATGCCGAGCGCTTTTTCAAGGATTTGTGCTTCCCTGTGGGTCAGTTGTTTGAGTAGTGCTAAGGTGCGCAGGCTGAAATTCCCTGGATTAACAATCTCGCTCGATAATATCCGTGCCCACAAGTCTTGCATCCTGCGGTTATGGATTTGCTCCGCCATCAGAAAGAATTGATGACTCCAGTCGGGATCGAGGTCGACACCCGTTACATCCGATGGGGTGTAGCTCAACGCAAGGGCAAAGATAGTTTCCACATTGGCCTGGTATTGGCTCGACAGTTTGCGTGCCCTATGTTGGGCTCGTTCGGCGATGGAAGCATTCGCAGGGCGATAATCTTGTTCGCTGGCTAAGCCTAATTGACGGCCGAGCAGTAGGGCTTTTTTACGAGCAGATACCTCGGATGCTGACTCGCCCTCTTCTGCCAACATTAAAATATCTGAATCTTTCATCGCGTTAATAATCCTTAAACCTCTAATTTGGTTTGAGCATTGAGCTAAGTCTTTAATTTGAGCCTCTCGCTTAGCTTATTCCCTATCTAGTTATTTTGCTGCTTTATTCGACAGCTTTGGCGATGGTTTTCGCATTTTTGCTAGGCCAAGACCATAGGGTCTCTTTACCCGGTTCAGGATGGCGCGGCACATTAAGCGCAAGAATTAACGAGCATACGGCAAAACCTGCACCTATATAAAAGACGAGGGCTGGGTCAGTTAACCATAACAGCCCTAGGAGTACTGGAATGATGACCGCGGCGATATGATTAATGGTGAAACTGACCGACATAGTGGCGGCAATATCTTTGCTATCGGCGATTTTTTGAAAATAGGTTTTCATCGCAATCGCCATGGCAAACAACAAATGATCGATAACATACAGCGCTGCAGCCATATGGGGTTGCTCGACTAAGGCGTAACTGATGAAGACTATGATGAGTCCGACATATTCCACTGTAAGCGCATTACGCTCGCCAATCCGGCCAATAAACCGCCCAATCGCAGGTGCAAACAGTAGGTTGACGACATAGTTAATTAAGAACAGCGCGGTAATTTCACTCACGCTGTAACCAAACTTTTCGACCATCATAAAGCCCGCAAATACCATAAAGATTTGCCGTCTCGCCCCCGAGAAAAAGGTCAGCAGGTAATAGAGCCAATAGCGCTTACGCAGAATGATTTTTTTATGTTGTACTTCCGTAGTTTCAAACTTGGGGTAATACCAAGCCATGGTCAGCACCATAACGAGGCCTAATGCGCCAATAATCAGATACATGTGTTGATAGTCTAGTTTCAACCAGGTCATTACCAGCCAAATACTCGCGTAGCCCACTAAGGCCGCCGCCGAGCGCCACGCCAGCGCTTTTCCCATAAAGCCTGCGGTATCTTTTTTATCGACCCACTGCAGTGTGAGCGATTGGTTGATGGTTTCAAAATAGTGAAACCCGACAGACATCAACACCGTCGTCAGATACAGGCCTATGACCTGAGGAAAGAAACCTGTCACCGCCACACCAATACATAGCAGCGCCAGAGAAAGCAGGGCGAAGGCCTGCTCGCGGATCAGTAGCAGCACAAAGATGGCGGTAAAGGCGAGAAAGCCGGGTATTTCCCTCAGGCTTTGTAGCATGCCAATTTCAGCACCAGTAAATTGAGCTTTTTCAATCACAAAGTTATTGAGTAGGGCCTGCCAGACTGCGAACACTAATGACATTACGAAGGTCATCCAAAGCAAGAGTGCTTTAGGATCTTTGGTTTGAGGGTTTTGCATAGGCTTAGGGGACTCAGGCGATAAGTGTTCAAATGCTAATGCTTTTTTCATTCATTAGCCATAACAGGCCATACTGATATATGCCGAATATGTAACAGTTTGAGTCTCGACATCCTTAATATCTATTTTTGTGAGCAAGCTATAACTCCGGCATATCCCTTGGCGAGTTGGCGCTAAGCCCGTGATCTATTTCATGTAAATGACTGGGTAAATCACCTAGTATGCAATAGAGTAATGGGCAGCTTGCCTATTACGAGATAAATCTAAGCCGCCTCCTCCTATTATCTTTCGGGCCGCTTTTTCTTATTGTTGTTGAGATAAATCGAGACTAAAGTGAAAAAAATTCTGATCATTTTCTCCAGTGTCCACGGCCAGACCCGTAAAATTACTAATCAGCTAGCGCAGCAGCTTAGAGATTTAGGCAATTCGGTTGTGATTGCGGACATCAAAGCTGTGCCTGCGATGGAGTCCTTCGATAAAATTATCATAGGTGCCAGTATTCGCCATGGTAAGCATTGTTCTGGTTTATATGAGTTTATTCAGAAACATCAGTCACTATTAACGCAAAAAGTGGGGGGCTTTTTCTCAGTGAGTTTAGTTGCCCGTAAACCGGAGAAAAATACGCCGGAAACAAACCCTTATATGCAGGCTTTTTTAAGTAAAACTACTTGGCGGCCACAGCTGTTACAGGTGTTTGGTGGTAACTTAAACTATCAAGGCTATAACGCGCTAGATAGAAATATTATCCGCTTTATTATGTGGTTAACTAAAGGCCCAACGGACCCTGTGACCAATGTTGAATACACGGATTGGCAGGAAGTGGCCGAGTTTGCTGAGCAAATTCATCAAGCAGAATAAGGAGATTAAATGCCGCGTCTGGTCGCTAAGCTCAATAAAGTATTGGCTATTTTGCTTGCACATCTGCATGTCTGGATTGTGAGCTGCTGTACTTTCTTAGTGTGCACTAGCCCATGGATTTTTATTGGCAGAAGCCTGAGAAGTCACGCCAGTATTTGGGATTACCTCCATGTTTACCTCGGGCTTTTTTGCGCCGTCCTCGGTATGTTATTTCTGGTTCGCAATACCTTGCAGGGTAAGTGGCACTTGTATTTTGGCTGGCTGATGGGTGACTGGGCACAGCTTAAGCAAGATATTGTCGGGATAACACGAGGTAAGCTTCCCGTGGCGGGGGGCAAAGGGTTATTCAGCACAGTGGAAGGGATCGGCATGTTATTGCTCGTCGCAACTGGGTTGACGGGTGGAGCGTGGTTTGTCTACCAAGATACCGCTATGGCAATGGAATGGCGTGCTTATCACCAGATATTTGCCCAAGCTTTTATCATTTTTTTGATTATACATATAGTGCTGGCCGCAACCCATATCATTGATTTTATTCGTCAATAGATCCTCGTATCCTGTATTTTTACTATTTCACTTGTTACACCGTTATTGAGTTCCGCTGACAACGGGGACACCCTATTGGGATCCTTTATGTCGGTTTGTAGCCTAGCATTTATGTCTTGCCTGTCGCCGAGCGTGGTTAAGCGTTCAGCCTATGTTCATCGACAAGATATACATTTGCTCTTAGACTTAATTCTACATGCATCCCTAAGCTTGACTCTTACTGTATCTCTTCAAGATGTTCTACTAAAGATCTGTATCTTTTGACTGGCAGGAATGAGTCTAAACCTATTGAAGCATTGAGAGTTATTTTTGAAATCCTAAATGGAGGTATCCTATGAACATTCAAAAAAGTGCTCTTGCTGTTGTTTTAACTGCTCTACTGTTTGGTTGTGGCGGCTCAGACTCTGATGATCCCGTCCCCCAGATGGGAACCTTTAGTCTAGGTGTTTCCGACAATCCCGCCGATGCCAAATCAGTCACTATTGCATTTAAGCAAGTGGTTTTAAAAAATGAGACAGGTAGCCATTCATTCAATGTTATGCCCAATGGTGAACTCAAATTTGTTGATTTGCTGGAGTTTCAAGGCAGCGCAGTCGAAACCTTAGTCAGTGGCCAATCCATTCCCGTTGGTGAATACCAAATGTGCCTCTATATGAAAAATAGCACAGTGGCGAATGCAGATAGTTCATTTGTGCAGACTATGGATGATGTGATGCACGGGTTAGTGACCAACAGTAATGGTTCCTGTGGTGGCGTGGGGGCGGAAGATAGCGATACGGGAAGACTGTTTTTTAATCAAAAATTCACTATCGCAGCCGGTGTGAATAGCTTTGTGGCAGAGTTCGATTTACATAAAGGAATGCAAGATCCCCATGGAAATAAGGCGTATTGGACTTTAAAACCTACCTCAGTGCAAATGCATAACCAAGCTGATGTAGGCTCAATTAAAGGTGTTGTCGGTGCCACTGTAATGGAAGGATGTGAAGTGGCTGCTGGTGGTTCAGAATTTGCCCCTGCGGTTTATTTATACCCCGCGAATACTGGGTTAGAGCAGATGAAGGATTTTCGTGCCGAGGCCGATACTGCCACTGAAATCGCTCCTATTGCCGCAGCAAGGGTTAATGACATTAACGATGAGAACGGGCAAGTTGTTGGGCATGGCTACGAGTTTGGTTTCGTTGTGACTGGGGATTACAGCCTAGGCTACACTTGTTTGGCACAAAATGATGATCCCGATGTGAGCAATAATGCGGACGATGTGGACGCGCCATTTTTCATTCACGCCGACGAGCAGGGCATTACCGTTACAGCAAAAGCTGTCACTGAGCGTAATTTCCCCTAGGCAAGCTAGCTTTGTGGGTTTTACCCCAGAGTGAATTGAGCTTAATAATAAAAAACCAGCAGTGCTGCTGGTTTTTTTATGGCATCAATATTTAAAGACGCTGTTGACGACCTAGACCCATCACAGCAGCAAAGATGAGGAACAACCAGCCTAAGCTGCCACCTGAACTTGCCGGGGCTTTGGCATCTTTTTCGACGGCAAGATAATTCACTAAGCCAACTAATTCATCTAAAGTTTTGATATTGCTTAAGTTAACAGCGTATTTATCATTCACAATAAAAGCGGGAACGCTCTCAACTCGAAACTGTTCCTGCTGTGCACGCCACAGGGCGAGTTTTTCATCTGTGCCTTTGCTATCGGCAAGTTCATCATACTTGGCAGCATCTATGCCGAATTGGGCGAAGACTTGTTTAATATCGTCGCGGCTGTTGATTTGCGGCTCATGTTGGTGACCTGGTGCGCTGTGATCATGGCCATTTGCGCCAGCTTCACCTTGGATAGCGGTGAACATGGCATGGGTAATTGCCCCTTTATTCTCAACGTTTTGAATGACCGCGAGCGAGCGCATCACCTCAGTGCCGATTGCGCTATTCATAAAATCGACATGCTTGCTATCAAAGCTAATCTGCTTATTTAAATTAGCTTTAATATCAGGTAGATAATTTGTCTCCATATTGAAGCAGTTATGGCAGTAAAAGGAGTAAAACTCAGTGAGTTTGGGCTCGCTGCTCGGGGCCTTATCGGACACTTGGGTGTAATGGGTGCCTTCGACAAAGTTGGCGGCAAACGCGCTTAATGGTGTGACAATTAAGGCTACAGCCAAGGCTAATGGTTTGATCATATGTTCCTCAAAGTCGGTTAGATTGAATTTAGATCATCTGTTAACGGCTCGGCAAAGTAGGCGCTAGACAAACAGAGGATGTTTCTTCTTGGAGTGACGCTTGCCAAAATGCCAGTGTTCACACAGGGTTCCAGAGTAAATTGAAAGGCTTAATTATCGCTGAATTGCCGAGGAAATATTGGAGTAAATCTGTGATCCTTGAAGGTATTCTCCGTGAGATTCACAGGACTGCAAAGGGGATCACATTTCTTTATGGGGTTATTTCGCACCTAACGGCACCGGATGGTAGCGCAGTTGAAGCATGAGCAAGCCTCTGTGCAAGGGCGAGCATCGCTAGCGATATCCTATATAGAGCATGCTTAGGGGGAGTGTTAAGCAATATCTCTTAAGGATTGCCAAGCCTCGCAGACTTCTCGGAAACGCGCGGCATTACCATCTGGCCGATCGGGATGCCATTTTAAGGCTAAACGGCGCCATTGTTTACGAATATCCCGCGCGCTAGCACTTTCATCCAGCTCGAATACCCTTAAGGCATGGCCCTTATGCATTAGATTGACATTTAAGCCAATATAGCTCGTATAGCTGCTCCAGAAGGCTTCCAATAACTCGCGGACGACATTTTCACTGACATCGTAATTATTCCAGTCAAGGTAATAATCACGAAGGTGAGAGTCTTGCATAATCAACTGGTTAACATTGGATGGGACTAAACGAAATATTTGGATCTCCATGGCTTTGACTTGCAGCCATTGTTTAGGTAGCAGCATTTCTTGTAATTCAAACAGGGCATTCATCAGCAGGAAATTGCGCTTAAAAAGATCGTTACCCGGATTGTCATCGAGGGGGTGAATAAGCCCTTTGCTTTGTAACTCTGTCGCAAGATGATGGATTTTCCAACTGTGATTTGAGGCTTGCAATACCGACAGAAGGGGCCAAATCAGAGGGTTGTCACCCTTAGTATTTGCAACTCGAATCGATTGAGGTTCCTCAGTGAGTGAGGGTTTGGCAAATAACATACTGACTGTCCCATCCTATTTGTTTGCAAAGCTTAAGTGGTAAAAAATAGACGTTATCTTATCGAATCAATTGTTGCGGCTAGCCGTGGGTTTTAAAGCCCTACATTCGCCCATAAAACAGTGACGAAAATAGACTATGCCATAGAGCAAAAGTGTAGGCAAAGATGGATTTTAGAGCAATCGTTCCGCGAGTCACTCCATCTTTTTGTTGGTTTTAGGGGGGATTCGGAGCGAGTGACGCGGCATTTTTCTACAAAAAACAAAATGCCCCGATTTAAACATTGTTAAATCAAGGGCATTTTATTTATGGGCCGATTTAGATGTCGGTGAAGATCACTTCTTGTGCTAAACGGGACTTAGGTAACTTAGCATTAAAGTCTTCTTCCGAGCGATAACCGAGGGCGACGACCACAGAAGCACATAGGCCTTTTTCCCGCAGACCTAAAACTTGATTCAGTTTTGTGGCGTCGAAACCTTCAATCGGGCAGGCATCAATATCTAACACGCTCGCGCCAAGCATTAAGGTACCGAGTGCTAAGTAGACCTGCTTCTCCATCCAATGTTGGGCATCTTTCAGCTCATATTTATGCATATTGACGAAGAAAGAGCGGCCATTATGTTGGCCTTGCTTGGCTTCTTCATTGGCAAAGCGGCCATCCTTTGCTTCTTGTTCCAGCACTTGCAGTAAGTGTGCTTCATCGAGTTGAGTACGAGTACAAAGGACGACCACATGGGAGGCATTGAGGATTTTTGGGGTATTAAATGCGAAGTTCTCGGTCGCCTGTGCCACCAAAGCTTTGCCTTCGGCGGTACTGGCTAGCACAAAGTGCCAAGGCTGAGAGTTAGTCGATGACGGACTGTACTGCAATAAGGTTTTGATTTCTGCTATTTTATCCGCAGGAATCGTCTTAGTGGGATCAAACGCCTTAGTGGTGTAACGCTTTTTAGCGAGAAAACTTAAATCACTCATGTAACGGCTCCATATCATCGAGGAATACAAATTTAGTACAGCATTTTAAGCGGGTTTACGTAAAAAACAATGTGATCAAGACAGGTATTAGTTTCAAAAAATTTTTGAAACTGTATGCCGATGCAACGCTGAAAAGGAGTAAAACGCCAAGCCGCTTAATTGAGATTTTGGATAGGGAATCGGTGTATTTACCCTTGAAGCTCGACTTCAATTGTAGGGAAATTATAGATAAATATCAGGGACAGATGCTGGCAGCAAAGATTAGGGCAAAGCTTTAGCTGCCTTAGTTGAATGGCTATTAACCCTCCAAAGCCGAGGTAAAGGAATCTTTAGTAATCCTGAATTTATTGTCACTGTTTTGCCCCAAAGTTTGCTAGAACACTTTTACTCAATTGCAAATTGACGAATGAGTTGCCCTACAAAATCTCATCTATAAACCCTGCTTTTAGTGTTTTATCTGATTATTTGACTGTTCAAAACTGGATAGGCATACAGTCGTATTAAAATCGAATGGGTTTTGAGTGTTTCCAAGCTTATTCGTTTGCGTGTTTTTCCTGCCTTAAATTAACAAATTCTATTAAAATCATTGATATATATTTTTACCAAATTAGTTAATAGGTTTGGAAAACGCGCATGCGCGTTTTTTAGGGTGGCGTATTTGATAGAAAGCTGATAATTTCTTTGCAATACAGATAGTTAATAAAGTGCGTTTTTACTGGTCTAATGAGATAAACAGCGCAGCGCATAAATACTAAGACGTTAGCTTAAGGAGGAGTCGTGATGGAAAACTGGCCAATCTGTGGACGTGAAGTTCACTTGCATGGAGGTCTATTAGCGATCAATGAACCCCAATCAAATATGGTTAGACTTTGGCCAAATACTTTATGTGGTAAATGCTATGGAATAAAAATTCCGACTTATGGGAAAATATATACTGAGATTAAAAGTCTCGGGATTGAAATTGTCGGCATCGAATTTATCACACATGAAACTGAGGCAACAGGAGAGTCACCTACTCAATGGAGAGCCTACTCTGCTCAACAGAAAATTTGGTCAAACTGGGATGCAACACAGTTGTGGTCACAGATCGGTAATGTTTCATATAAGCACAAAGATGGGGTGTGCTACGACTTATCCAATAGAATTTCTTACCAGCTTACATCATTAAACTTAAGGCTAAAAGATTTGTCGCTGTCGTATCGTGACCAGTTGAATGCTTTAAATATTAAGTCAAAACCCAAACATGGCCAGCGTTTTCAAGATGGTTTCACTGACATTGTATATCAGAAATTTCATTCATTCCTGTTTGATGCTTGCATCTTGCGCGATTACTTATCGGAGTTTGTTTACTATTTTTCTAGGGGAGGGGCACTAAGGGAAGGTCAAAATGTTACAACAGCTGGGGGATTATATAGATTACTTAAGAATGATACTGAGCTAAGCTCTTTTGAGAAGCATCTTAAAGAGTGTATGGATGATGGTGGCTGGTTGAAAGAGTTAGGTGCTTATCGAGATTTGGTTATGCACTCAGCACCTATCAACATTGCAAACCATCGGCTCTATTGTATTCAAGAGATTATTCTACTACCTGATTCCAAACAAGCTCAATCAGTAAGATTTCCAATTCCTAGCAATCCAGATGGTCTTTATAAACAACGTAGCAAGAGAGATGATTTTGTTAAATATGTTAATGCACTAGAATTGATAGCAAAGGCTGCTTTAGATGATTATGGGGAATACGATTGTTTAAAATATGCCCAAAATATTTCTACTAAGCTTTCTAACCTCGCTTTAGAAAGTGTACCACTTGCACCTTATCAGCCGATGATTCAACAGTTTATTAGAACTGATAAAGGTATAATATCTGGCTTTCAACATGTATAAGCTAACAAACAAAGGTAGCCGACGCGTACCGCGCAGCTGCTTTGAGCGTTATAACCCTAATTGAGAGGTGTGGATGTCAAAAGGACTTGGGCAGTGGAAAAATAATTTAAAACCTTCTCAAATAGCAGATGGTATGAATGCTGCCAATAAAAATGCAATTCGCTTGTTAGAAGATGCTGAATCACTATTTGCTTTGGATCGCTTTCCATCTGCTTTGTCACTGGCAATTTTATCAATCGAAGAATCAGGAAAAGTAAGCATATTGCGAGAACTTGCATTGGCAAAAAATGGCGATCAGGTTAAAGAAGCTTGGAAAGCATATCGTTCACATACTAAGAAAAATGTAATGTGGATTTTCCCATCGCTTGTGGCGGATGGTGCAAAAAAATTGGAGGATTTTAAGGACGTTTTCAATAACGAGTCTGAACATCCTCAGCTGCTGGATAACTTGAAGCAAATAGGCTTTTATACTGACTGTTTGGGAAAGGCTCATTGGTCTATACCCGTAAAAGTAATAGATAAAGAAAATGCGACTCAAATGATTACAATCGCCAAAACACAATGTAAGGAAGGAAATTTTACAGCGCGTGAAATAGAGTTATGGATTAAACATTTAAAGCCTGTTTGGCGGGGTTCAATGGATGTCATGAAAACCGCACTGAATAATTGGTTTGAAGATATGAAAAAAGAACAACT
This sequence comes from Shewanella sp. CG12_big_fil_rev_8_21_14_0_65_47_15, assembly GCF_002783505.1. Taxonomy (GTDB): domain Bacteria; phylum Pseudomonadota; class Gammaproteobacteria; order Enterobacterales; family Shewanellaceae; genus Shewanella. Next base: position 41,659 of record NZ_PFGL01000019.1, on the reverse strand, counting down.
CATCACTGAACACGAGCTTTCATTTAAAGCATTTGTTGGTGAGTAAGAGGGCTATAACAAACAACTTATGTGGGACTGCTACAGCTTGGCTCAGTTTCGCTTCGCTACACATTTTAGCCAATCTGTATCAGCCCCATAGTTGGGCGTTATCTCCATAGAAATTTTAATCCGAAACTGAAGAGTTAGAGCAAAGGGTCTATGACGCTTTTGTCCAAAAACGAGTCACATATCTGCTTTAAAACAAACAGGCGACACCGATGTTAAACAGGTGAGCCATGGTGATTAGCGAGACGACCGTCCGCCCCATGGACGGGGCGGTCGAGCATCCAGGGAGGGACTTGCTGCGTGTCGGTGAGCGAACATCATGGCAAGCCTACGTGAGTGGATATCAGCCAACGAATATGCGTGGTCAGTGTAAATTAATCTGGTTACCATAACTTTGCTAATGCTATTACTCACCTTTAGTGCATTAAATCTACGCATTTTTGTCTCAAAGCGTACTACCTATGTCTTTAAAATCTACAGATTACGCTCATGTAAAAAAGGTGAGCCATGGTGATTGGCGAGACGACCGTCCGCCCCATGGCCGCTTTTTGGCATCCATGCCATCGCGGCATTTGTGAATCCTTTCACATCAGACGGGGCGGTCGAGCATCCAGGGAGGGACTGGAACAGCGTCCCTGTTTAACTGCCAGTTCGCCGTCCATGGCTCTCGTTCATAAGTGTAGAAACCCTAGGTTTCTATTCACCGTGTCGGTGAGCGAATGCCATGGCACGCCTATAAGTCGGTGCCTGCATACAGAAAGTTCCCAACAGCTTAAGTTATAAGTCACTCAGTCGAACTATATTTTGCACTTTTTCCAACGCACTTTTGTCCAAAAGCTTGCTACGTATTTCTTTAAAACTTACAGGCTACACCGATGTTAAACAGGTGAGCCTTGGTGATTTGCGAGACGACTGGCCGCCCCATGACCGCTTTTGGGCATCCATGCCATCGCGGCATTTGTGAATCCTTTCACATCAGATGGGGCAGACCTGCCTCCAATGATGGATTTAACTGAATCCGCATTAGCTAGCGCAGTACCTTGCTTAAAAACGCTTGGGTACGGGCTTCTTTGGGGTGGCTAAATAGTTCATCGGGTGGGCTAGATTCGACCACATAACCGCCGTCCATAAAGATCACGCGATCGGATACATCCCGTGCGAAGCCCATTTCGTGGGTGACAATCACCATGGTCATGCCCTTGAGCGCTAAGTCTTTCATCACGTCTAGCACATCACCGACCATTTCAGGATCGAGCGCCGATGTTGGCTCATCGAACAGCATCAAGTCTGGTTCCATCGCTAATGCGCGGGCAATGGCGACCCTTTGCTTTTGGCCGCCCGATAGACTAGCGGGGTAGGCATTGGCTTTGTCACTTAAACCAACCTGCGCCAGTAGGTCGAGGGCTTTGGTCTCGGCCTGAGCGGGCGTCATCAGTTTTAGACTAATGGGCGCTAAGGTGATGTTTTGAATGACGGTTTTATGGGGGAACAGGTTAAAATTTTGAAACACCATGCCCACTTTCTGCCGCAGTTTATCTACGCAGGCGTTTGGCGCTGTGATCAATTGACCTTCGATCTCGATATCGCCTTGGCTTGGCTGCTCTAACAGATTGATACAGCGCAAAAAGGTACTCTTGCCACTGCCACTTGGACCGATCACGCTCACCACTTCGCCCTGATGAATATGCTCGCTAATACCCTTGAGCACTTGGTTATCGCCGAAGTTTTTATGTAGGTTGGTTATTTTAATCACTTTGTTTCAACCTCTTTTCAAATTTCGACAGCACAAATGTGAAGCTGTAGGTCAGGAATAGGTAAATAAGGGCGCAGGTAAATAAGGGCACACTGTCCTCGAAGGTACGGCTACGGATGATTTCACCGGCGCGCATTAAATCGACACCACCGATAAAGCCAATGACGGCGGTTTCCTTGAGGAGCACGATAAATTCATTACCGAGTGCGGGCAGAATATTCTTAATCGCTTGGGGCAGAATAATCGACTTCATGGTCATGGCTTGGGACAAGCCAAGCGAACGGGCCGCTTCGGTTTGACCTTTATCGACGGCTTGAATGCCTGCGCGGATTATCTCAGAAATATACGCGCCGCTATTGAGACCAAAGGCGATGATGGCGGCGGTGATTTTATCGACATCTAAGGCTGAAAGCACGATGAAGTAAAGGATCACTAATTGCACAACTACTGGGGTGCCACGGATCACGCCGACATAAAGATTGGCGGGGAAGCGGATATACCACTTAGACGACATCTTCATAAAGGTGGTGCCAATGCCTAACACTGCGCCTAATAACATGGCGAAGAAAGTGACGATTAATGTCACTTTCAAACCATTTAATATCAGCAGTATGCCTATCATGCCGTCTTCGCCAATTGGGCTGAACAGCGAGCTGTTAATTGCGTCTATCATGCTGATATCACTTTATATGGGCAGAAACGAGCGTCTGATATTGGCCGTCAGCTTTCATCTTAGTCAGTGTTTTATTGATGCTCGCCAGCAGTTCAGGCTGCTCTTTCGACACGGCGAAACCATAAAACTCAGCAGGAAAATCCAGTTTAATCATCTTTAATTCAGGATTTTTAGCCAGATAGTTAGCGGCAGGTTCGCTGTCGAATAACACTAAATCCACCTTGGCATTTTTAAGCTCCATAATGGCTTCGAAACCCGTATTAAAGGCGGTGATATTTTGGGTGTATTTCTTCGACATAATGTCAGCGGTTGTGCCTAACTGCACCGCAAAGTGTTTGCCCTTAATATCTTCAAGTGTATGAATACTATCGTTATCTTTGTTAACCAGTACCACTTGAGTCGCTTCGTAATAAGGCTCTGAGAAGTTTACGTTGGCCTGACGTTCGGCGGTAATTGTCATACCTGAGGCGATAAAATCAATCTTGCCTGAGTTGAGTGCGACGATCAGTGAATCGAACTTCATGTTTTCGACTTTGAGCATCTTGCCCGCATCTTTAGCGATTTGCTTGGCCAGATCGATATCAAAGCCTTTGATTTCATCGCCACTTTGGCCGCCAACATATTCAAAAGGAGGGAAGGCGGCATTAGTGCCAACGACTAACACGTCATCGCTTTTTCCGCATCCAGCTAACAACAAGGTGGCAGTTAAGGTCAGGCCGCCTAATAACATGGATTTTTTCATTTAAGACTCTCTTGTCGATTTGATTGTGCTGACGGCGACTATAGGCAGATGAACAGATGGTGTCAATATTTATGCTTTAAAATTGATTATAAATGCATTTTTATGTTTGGGTTTTCGTCGTGGCTTTAAAACCACCTAATGCGATAGCTTCATTTGCTATTGAATTGTTTTTAAATGGTTAGCCTGTTGTGTGTCGATAGGTTTTGACTGTAAATTTCACGCTTATGGCGCAATAATTTAAATCAGTTTCTATTCATTCATTGAGTAAAAAGGTATTTTGCGAGCCATTGACTATAAATACTTGGCCAAATTGATTATTTTATTCTCATCTTAATCATCTCTTTTAGGGGCTATGGTTATTTTAGGTATAAATTAGGCTAAGCTTTAGGCTGGATTGCATGGCAATTATTGGAGCAAAATGTGAGATATCTTAGTTTAGTGTCGCTTGTTTTTTTATTAAATTTATCCACGTCTGTGAGTGCTGAAGAGCAAACTCAATGGCATTACAGCTTAGGTATCCACGATTTTGTGGTGGATGAGGAGAACTCACACACCTTGGGTGCAAACATGAGTTTATTGATTGCACATCGAACCGCATCGAATATTCAGCTTTTGGCTTCGCTCGATGTTTTCCTCGATGTGGATGTGGATGATTTAGATCCTGACCATATTCCTATTTGGTTCAAGTCTGATTATGCGGCGATAGGTGAACTCTATCGTTTCAACCCCGAGTTTTTCTTTGGTTGGCAGGTGGATTTACAGGGCAAACGTAATACGGTTAGCTCGGTAGAAAAGCAACTTAAGTTATTTCCCGCATTAACTGCTAATTACCAAGATCAGCGGATGCAGGCTCAGTTAAAGGCGGGCGCGGGATATTACTTCATGGAGATTGATGATGATGTACCAAGAACCCGTGGTTATGATAGGGGCGATTTTGGTAATGATGGGCTAGCTTACACTGCGATGGGCAGTTTTGGCGTGGATATCACACCTCAATTACATATGAGCGCTGCGGCGCAAACTTGGCATGATGGTGATGCATGGCTTGAGGATCAATATCGATTTGACCTGACCTACCAAACGAATTTCTGGGCTGAGCATAGCCAGTGGGTGTTGAGCGTCGAACATACTCAATACAATCTTGACCACTATGCCAAGGTCGATGTGAATTCACCCGAATATCTGCCCATTTTACCCTGGGATAACGATACTCTAGTGCGTTTGAGTTTAATTGTGCCTTGGTAACCCTGATTGCCTCTAGAGGCTGGAGGCGTTTAAGGCACATTTGCGCGAGCCCGAGAACTAAGCCAAAAATTGAAACTATTTATCGGCTAAGTGTTTCTCAACCAAGGTAATCATGGCCCTGGCCGCGAAGGATAATATTTGATCTCTGCGCCAGAAGAGTGACAACTCCCAACGCAGTTCGTCACTCGCTAATGGAATATTAACCACCCCTGAGACGCTATAACGCCGCGCAATAGAGCGTGGCAGTATCATTACCCCCGTGCCCGCTGCCACTAAGGCGATACCAAAATCGGCTTGACTGACACGGGTGATATTCTGGGGAGTAAATCCCGCAAGCTGGCAGGCCGTGAGCACTAATTGGTAGAGGGTGTACTCGGTTTCGAACATGACCTGAGGCTGCTCCTTCAGATCGATAATCGACAGTATTGCTCTGGAAGCTAAAGTATTTTCCCTTGGTAGTACGACAACCATAGGATCGTTAAATATCCGAATGCCATCGTAACCCTGGTCGAAGTTGATAATCCCTGTGGCGAGTTCAATCTCACCTTTTTGGATCGCCGAGGTTTGTTCTACACCGCCACGGACGAGCAAGTGCATGTCAATTTGCGGATATTGCTGGCGATACTTGGCAATAATCGGAGCAAAAATCTCGGCGCTACCCAGCGGAGCTAACCCGAGCTTGAGTTCACCTGCGGTTAAACTGCGCTGGGCACTGAGTTCGGCCAGCATACGTTGCCGTCCGGTCAGTAATTCCTTGCCATGGCGATAAACGACTTCTCCCGCTTGGGTAAGTTTCACTTGAGTGCCGCGTTTGCCCCGCTCGAGTAGCACTAAATCGAGTTCTTCCTCTAATTGGCGTAGGGCTTTTGAGAGTGTGGGCTGAGTGAGGTGAAGTTTTTCGCTGGCCTTACCAAAACCGCCTGCATCAACGATTTCGATAAAATAGCGCAGCACCTTAAGATCCATGTTTACTCACCTTAAATACATTCTTAAAATTTATGGATTACATTCTTAATATTCATTTTTTTTATTAAATAGGCAAGCTTAAAATAACCCCATAGCAACTTTTAGTGTAAATCGAGGATCCACATGTCCTTCCTACAAGCCACAACACGTCGATGCCGTTATGGGGCTTTATTATTAACCCAAATTGGCCTGTTTTGTTTATTGTCCTTTGCCTGCCACTGGTTTGCTTCTTGGGCACATTTACCCGTGCCAGGCAGTGTATTAGGTTTAGGTATCCTACTGATTTTACTAGCGACTAAGTTGATCCCTGAGAATGCTGTGCAGCTCGGTGCCGCCTGGCTAATCGGTGAGTTATTACTGTTTTTTATTCCGCCTGTGATAACCGTTATCAAATATGAAGGACTGTTTGAGCAATATGGGGTCAATATCCTGTTTACCTTAGTCATGGGCAGCGTGTGTGTGATGGTCGGCACAGGATTTGTAGTAGATAGGGTGTTTCGCTTCGAGCGTCAGCTCAACATTAAAAAGCATGCGCGTCACCATGCTAAGGCCATTTAGGATGTTTAACCTAGATCTCAGCGCTGTGGGTTTATTCTCGTTATTGTTTTCTCAAGCAGGGCTAGCACTGCTTAGCCTATTGCTGACCCTATGCAGTTATTTTGCCGCCAAACGTTTATATCAACGCCATAGAGTCTGGTGGCTAGCACCGATAGTATTCGCCCCTGTGGTGATCACTCTATTGGTATTTAATTTAGAAATTCCCTTACCGACCTATTTTGAATATACCCATTGGTTAATGGCCATGTTGGCTCCGGCGACCATCGCCTTTGCGCTGCCGATTTACCGCGAACGCCAGTTGATCCGTCAGTATCCACTTACTCTCACTTTGGGTGTAGTTGCAGGGCTATTTTTGGGGATGATCTCGAGTTGGTTGTTAGTGAAGTTTGTGCCCCTGCCTATAGAGCTTTCGAAGAGTCTGTTCGTGCGCTCAGTATCGACGCCCTTTGCTATGGAGGCCACAGGTGCCTTTGGTGGCGTGCCAGAACTCACCGCCATGATGGTACTTATCACTGGGATTATCGGTATGTTAGTGTGTGAACCTTTATTTAAACTGATGCACATTCGAACCTCCTTAGGCAAAGGTGTTGCGCTGGGTGCCTCTGCCCACGGTGCGGGTGCTGCCAAGGCCAGTGAGTTAGGTCAGCAGGAAGGCGTGATTGCGAGCTTAACTATGATTTTTATTGGTATTGCTATGGTGCTGGGCGCACCGGTTTTTGCAGTGATTTTTAGCTAGCTTGAGTTAGCCATCTTAACGTTAGTTTGATTTTATTACCTTGAAATGATTTTGTTTTGCCTCTTAGGGCGCTAACCTCTGCTTGGGTTATGCGCCCATTTTTTTATCTAGCCATTTATTCGCTAGTAGCACTGTAACGCAATTTAATCGAGTAGAGACCTATGATGGACAAGAAGGCAAGCAAGTTGAATGTGAGTTTACGACCGATAACCCAAAGCGATCTCGAGGTGATCTTTACTCATCAAATAGATCCCGTTGCTTGCCAATTAGCGCAATTTCCACCACGGGATCGGGAGTCATTTTACCGTCATTGGCAGCAAAATATTCTCGGGCAGGAGGCCGTGCTTGCAAGGGGAATAGAAGTCGATGGTCAGCTTGTTGGCAATATTGGCCATTGGCATGCGGATGGGCAGGCACTCATTGGCTACTGGATTGACCGTGCATTCTGGGGGCGCGGTGTTGCAACCCTGACCTTGTACGCATTTTTGCCTTTAGTCGAATCAAGACCACTTTTTGCCCATGTAGCTCAGCATAATTTGGCTTCTCAGCGGGTGTTGCTGCGCCATGGATTTGCAAAGACGGGCGTGTTAATTCAAGAAGAGGGGGATACTGCTCCACTAATTGAATTTAGGTTGAAATAAAGCTTATAAAATGAAAGGCAGCCAAACACGGGCAGGACTGGTGGTTATCAAGCGGATTGAACCTGATTTTAAAGCTAATTCTTACCCTTATTACTCTCTTGCCATTCGCTGGGATGAATTAACTCGTGTGAGCTTAATATACAAGCCATAAACAGCCTATATACAATCCATTAGCTATTGTTAGTGAGCCCATCGCAAATAGCCGTTTTGGGCCGAGAATGTTAATACTATTTTCATAAACTGGCGTCAGTATTGAATATTGTCATCGAGCCATATTCCATTGTATCGAAATTATGTTAGATTCTGGCGAACTGATGGAGATAGAGGTATGTTTATCACTGTCATCAACAGTTCTCCACAGGGCAGTTACTGCAATTAAAGCTAAAATTTGCAGAGAAGTGTCAGGAAGTTACACCAATTCAGAGTCTGCTTATGCAACCCAATTTATTTCCCGAACAAAGAAATGTTAACCGTGGAACTAGGCTGATACCCTCGTCGGTTGAAGCCAAATCTTACCGCGGTCGCCTACAACGTATGGTTGGCAGTGTGTTGCTGACCTGCAGCGTATTACTGAGTCTCTCTGCCTGTGCGGCTAGCAAGGCTAACACGCCGCAAGAGGGTGAAGCATTTAGCTACGCTTGGTTAAAAGGCTATGCCCATACGCTGGCGTCAGAGTCCTATGTCAGCCATAAAGGCGAATTGCCAAAGAGCTTACAGGGCATGAGCTGGGATGATTACCAGCAATTCCATTATAAGAAAAAGGCCGCCATGTGGCGTGAGGATGATTCGGAGTTTCGCGCCGAGCTGTTTCACTTAGGCCTTTATTTTGATACACCAGTTCACATCTATGAGCTTGATGGGGGAAAGGCGGAGCTTATCGAATATTCCCCCTCGATGTTTGATTATGGCAAATCTAAAGTGAAGGGCAGTCAGATGCCAAAGGACCTAGGTTTTGCTGGCTTTAGAATGCAGTTTAATACTGACTGGCAACGCGACGTAGTCGCCTTTTTAGGGGCGAGCTATTTCCGTGCGGTAGGCCAAGAAATGCAATATGGTCTTTCTGCCCGTGGTTTAGCGATAGATACAGCATTACCGAAACCTGAAGAGTTTCCAATGTTTACCCACTTCTGGTTAGAGAAGCCACAACCTGGTTCTAACATTGCGACTGTGTATGCTTTGCTTGATTCACCGAGTGTGACAGGGGCTTATCGTTTCGATATCGAGCCGGGTGAGCGTTTAAAAATGAAGGTCGATGTGGCGATTTATCCACGTAAAGCCATCGAGCGTTTAGGGGTTGCACCGCTAACGAGTATGTATATGGTCGGTGAAAATGATCGCCGCACCGGTTACGACTGGCGTCAAGAGATCCATGATACCGATGGCTTAGCCATGCACACGGGCAATGGTGAATGGATTTGGCGTCCGCTAGCTAACCCAAGTAACTTACGTTTTAATGCCTATAGCGATGAAAATCCAAAGGGGTTTGGTTTACTGCAGCGGGATCGTAACTTCGATCATTATCAGGATGACGGTGTTTTCTATGAAAAACGTCCGAGCCTGTGGATCGAACCAACGGGGAACTGGGGTAAAGGTTCGGTACAGTTAGTGGAAATTCCAACCCTAGATGAAACCTTCGATAACATAGTGGCCTTCTGGAATCCTGCTGAGCCCATCCTGCCCGGTCAAGAATTGCTCTATAGCTACAACATGTACTGGGGCGGAATTCCACCCGTTCAGTCGCCACGCGCCCGTGTAGTGGATACGTTCACTGGCCTAGGTGGTGTGGTTGGCCAAAAACGTAAGTACTATAGCAAGCGTTTTGTGATTGATTTTGCTGGTGGTTCTTTACCTATGTTAGGCAAAGATACCCAAGTGAAGGCGGTGATCAGCACCTCCCAAGGCCGTGTGGAAATTGAGTCTGCCCGTCCTCTCGCATCGATCAATGGTTATCGTGCCATGTTTGATATTGTGCCTCCAGAAGACAGCCTAGAGCCGATAAACCTGCGAGTGTACTTGGAGGTTGAGGGACAGCCACTTACTGAAACTTGGATGTACCAGTGGACTCCGCCACCAATGGATGACCGCGAATTGCACAATGCGGGTCATCTGCAATAAGCGATTCGTGAGCCATTAACCAAAAACGCCAGCTAATTTAAGCTGGCGTTTTTGTTTTGGCTTTATTTTTGTACGGCTTGATAGGCTAAGACTAGATTATCTAGAAAATGCCCCAGCAACTGATTCATTCGAGTCGTTGATTGTCCCAAAATGAACTCTGGGTTTTGAATATATGGCATTTTCTGTGTGCTAGAAAAAGCCTGTTCTTGGGTAATTAGTGGCGTTAATTGGCTACTGATAAATTCAAGATGGCATTGAAATCCAAAGACTATATGTGTGTAACGTACAATTTGCCGTGGGCAAGCTTCACTTGTGGCGAGCACTTCGCAATCGGGAGTGAGGCCTGGCATATCGTTATGCCAGTGACCGACCACTTCAGTTGTCGAAAATGACTTAAGGTTAACATCACTTTTTCCTGCCGCCGTTAGCTCTATGGGAAAGTAACCAATCTCGGTATGTGGGCTCTTTTGATAACAGGCACCTAATGCCTCGCCGATTAACTGTGCCCCAAGACAAACCCCCACAACGGCTTTATTTTTTTGGATAGCTTGTCTGATAAACCTTTGTTCTGCTTGGCTATCAAAATATGAACAATCACTTTGGCATGTTGCGGGAGACTGGGGGCCGCCGAGGATAATTAATAGATCAAAACCATCACTATTGTCGGGTAAAGCTTCACCTAGATAGATTCTGCTAAAGCTCATACTGTAGTTTTTGCTTGCGGCCCAATCGCTAAAATAGCCTGGACCTTCATAGCTTTCATGGATAATGCAATGAATGCGCATCGAGTTTTCCTGTGTCTTTTATGGGATAACACTATGCTACAATCCTTTTTATTTGGCTGAATAACGTTATATGGACAAGTAATGATGCTAAGTCGCCAACTCGATTCGATTAATGCCATAATTGAGCAAGCGCCTAATATGCCTTCCTTTATAAAAACGATTGAGATGCAGAAGGGTTATGTGGATGTTTTACACCAGCACTGTTGGCATCAGCTTATTTTTCCGCTCCAAGGCCTGTTACAGACAGAGGCAAATGGGGCACTGTTTTTGGTCCCCCATACCACAGCGCTTTTTGTGCCTGCAGGTGTCATGCATGAGTCTGTTGCTATTACAGATACCTGCTTTATTGGCGTCTATTTGAATCCTATCTATGGTCGAGATTATGGCGCCACGATTAAACCCGTCGCTATGAGTACTTTTCTAAGGGAGTTAGTGTTAACGCTCAGAAAACAATGTGCTTTTAATACCCCAATGAATATTGAGCCAATGGTTCAAGCGCCAATACTGCGTTTGCTTGAGGTGTTATACGATCAAATTAAAAGTGCGGAAGGACAGACGTTTAAGTTACTGATACCGCAAGATAGGCGCCTAAAACAGATTTTTGAGCATTTAACCCAAACGCCAGCTTTAGATTTCTCTTTAGCGAAATGGGGTGAGATGGTTGGGGCATCGGAACGAACATTGTCGAGGTTATTTGTGAGGGAGTTTGGTTCTTCATTTGTATTATGGCGTCAACATTTGCGGCTGATCTATTCGCTGTCGTTATTGGCCACTGACCTATCAATACAGAATGTGGCCCACCAAATCGGTTATCAAAATGATTCATCCTATATCAAAGCCTTCAAGGAGCGTTTTGGGATGACGCCACAGCGATTTCGATTAGGCGATCATGGGGTATAGCTCAGTTACGACTTATGATAACGATCACTCTATTTAAATGGATTTTTTACACGTAAAATCAATGTGTTACATGCTTTTTAAGGTTATTCATATAGTTAAATAAAATGAAGCCTGTGTTAATTGTAAGCATGCTACTGAGTTATTGAGGGCTAATTCACTTTTTGACAATCTAAATAATTTTTCACTGTAAAAGAGGTTAAATATAGGCGTAATCTGTGGGCGTTATTGCTATTGGTATTTGCGACAGTGCTGGGCTGCGGTACGTTAGTGGGCTGGCGGCGGATTGTGCATACCGTTGGGGGAAAAATTGGTTCATCGAGTATGACTTATGGCCAAGGTATTGCCGCACAGGTCACAGCGGCCGTATCGATTGGGATTGCTAGTGTGACGGGCATGCCAGTATCGACGACTCATATTCTATCTTCAGCCGTTGCGGGCACTATGGTGGCTAATCGTTCAGGGCTTCAGATCCAAACACTCAAGCAAATCATGCTCACATAGCCAAGCTCCCGATGAGGTTGCTGCTTTTGTTGCGCAGCTCGCCAAACTTGGTGGGGCTCGGATTAATATTGAGGATGGCAGTGCAGGTGTTGCTGATATGGTGGCAAAAATTAAAGCTATTCGCGCCGTTTTACCAAGAAAGTCCCATCTGTGTACTTGTCTCCTCTGGTTTCTTTTCAAGCAGACTTGGCTCAGGGAGATCAATGTGCGCTGCAATCTGCTCCCGCAGCTTTTGATATAGGCGAATGGCAAGTTCTGGCGCGGTTTGATTATCGGGAGTATGGATAAAAAGATAGGGCTCGCGGCCTTCGATGAGCCAGAGCGGCAGTTGCTTCAGCCAATTGGCAAAGAAGGCATCATTATTCTTAGGTAGTCCCGCGGTTTCCGTTTGAGTGGGCCCAGGCTCTGTCACATCGGTTTGTCCAATAAAACGCACTACGGGTGTATTCGCTGTGGCAATAGGATGTACAGGTAGCCGTGGTTTTTTCTTATGGGCATCGATGATCGCTTCATTACTGGGTGGTAGAGCAAATAATGGACGGCTATCCATAATGATACGATTGATCGCTTTATCTATGAGTAGTCGATTTAGTGCTCGTTCAGCATCACCCTTAGCAAAAAAAGCGGGGTGTCTCACTTCGACGCCGTAGTTGAGTCCCTGGGGGACTTGGTCCAAAAACTGTTTAAGTACAGGTAATTGTTCCGGCCCGAAGTGAGCGGGTAACTGTATTTTCCAAACGCCCGTTTTCTCTATGAGTGGCGTCATTACCCGAAAAAAATCATTGAGTTCTTGTCCGCAAAGTAAAAGCTGCTTTTGGTGGGTAATGGTCTGTGGCAGCTTAAAGGTAAAACGAAAACTATCTGGGGTAGCGCTGTGCCAATTCAATACGGTTTGTTGGCTCGGTGTCGCGTAGAAACTGGTGTTACCTTCAACAGTATTAAAAATGTCGGCATAGCGGGCAAGTCGATCGGCCTGTTTGGTTTCACGGCCATAAATACTGCCTTGCCAATGTGGATGCGACCACATGGCTAGCCCAAGACGTAGACTTCCGTGACGGCGTGAAGGCGGTACGAGTGGATTCAAATAGACATTCCTTTCACAATACTGTGGGTTTATTCCAGTATGATTTGCTCAACTAGAAATTGACCGCTATTGTGCCTATGTCACTATAGAGGCGTCAAATCTGCAGAGGCGTCACATCTGTTGTAATTGCCTGTGTTGGGTCGATTGTATACTCAATTATCATGGATAAATTAATGGCCTCGAAACGCCTATTCATGGGTGTTGATGATGGATCGACGCTAAAAATTATCCTACTCTAATAGTGTGTTATTGTAGGCTTAGCATGCCCAATGGTTCGAAACGAACCCATCTTTACGGTATGATGTTTTGTTAGTGGTTGCGTAGAGAGTGATTGAGTTTAAGTACAGTGCTAAGGTTGATTTTTATATGTTGGCCTGTTTGCATTGCTTTTTGGCAATGGATCTTGAGTGGAGAACCGCGTGAACAATGATGGTTACACATCCCTAAGTCATTTTATCGATCTTCTTTTGGATGCGATTTGTGTCGTCGATAAAACGGGACGGTTTGAGTTTGTTAGCGCGGGCGCCGAGCGTATTTTTGGTTATACCCCAGAAGAAATGATTGGCATGCAGATGTTAGATCTCGTGTTGCCTGAAGATCGGGAGCGCACCTTAGCGACGGCGCAGGAGATCATGGCGGGGCGTTTTAAGGTGGATTTTGAGAACCGATACGTCCGTAAAGATGGCTCAGTTGTGGATATTCTCTGGTCTGCACGCTGGTCTGAGGCCTACCAACAACGCGTCGCCGTTGCCCGTGATATCACTAAGAGTAAGAATGCTGAGCGTAGGCAGTCGGCCCTGTACGAGATCTCAGAGGCTGTACATGTCGCAGAGGATTTACTCGCACTCTATAGTCGCCTTCATCAAATTATGGCGAAACTCTTACCTGCGGCTAATTTTGCCATTGCACTCTATGATCAAGATTTAAATGAATTAAGCTTCCCTTACCGTGTCTTTTCCGAAGAGAATGCGGATGTCGACATCGCAAGTTTTAGCGTTTTCACTGAACAAGTGATCCACAGTGCCGAGTCTTTACTGTTATGTCCTCTCACGTTAAGTGGGAAGGCCAGCGCCGCAGAGTGTGAGCCTGATAGTTGCAATATGAGTTGGCTTGGCGTACCGCTTAAGTTACAAAAAGGAGTGATTGGCGCACTGGTGATGCATAGCGATCCAAGGTCAGCCTCCTATGCCCAACAAGATCGTGAGCTAGTCGAATTTGTTTCGACTCAAATTGCGTTTGCCATTGAACGTCGGCAGATGTTGGCTCGTTTAGAGCATATTGCTCTGTACGATCAGTTAACCCATTTACCAAACCGCGAGCTGTTTTACGACAGATTTCAGAAGGCATTGACTCGGGCCCACCGAGAATCAAGCTACTTCTCCTTGCTTTACTTAGATTTAGATAAGTTTAAATGGGTGAACGATACCTATGGACACAACGTGGGCGATCTATTATTGCAGATTACCGCCCAGCGTATTCTCAGTTGTGTGAGGGAATCGGATACTGTGGCGCGTTTTGGTGGCGATGAATTTGTTATCTTGCTCGAACGAGTGGATTCGGCTCAAAATACGCTATTAGTCGCGCAGAAAGTATTGCAAATGCTAAATCAACCATTTGAGCTCGCCGATCAGCAGATCCATATTTTGCCAAGCATAGGTATTGCCTTATATCCAGAGCACGGCTTGGATGAGAAACAATTACTTTCCTGTGCCGATGCCGCTATGTATAAGGCGAAAAAGAGTGGTGGAAACCGTATTGAGATGGGCTACCAAGGTTTAAGAACGGTGCAGGTTCAATCTTTACCCCACCTCGAAGTGCAATTAATGGATGCTAAAAAAATGATGTAACTTCAGCATCAATAAAATGCCCGATAATGTTAGGTTATCGGGCATTTTTATTTATAGCTGATCATCAATTGATGGTTAACCTAGCATTACAGCTTAAAGCGGTTGACCTCCTGTTGCAGTGACGCCGCTAAATGGGCGAGTTCCTGAGCCTGTACCATAGACGTTTGGGCTTCGATAGAGAGATTTTCAGAAACCTCACGGATGGACTCGGTGTTACGGTTGATTTCGCTGGTGACTGAAGTTTGCTCCTCCGCTGCGGTAGCAATTTGGCTTGCCATATCCGAAATATCATTAATAGCTTTGCTGATTTGCAATAGACTCTCACTGGCAGAATGGGCATCGGCGACACTGGTTTCAGCCATTGCGTGACTCTGAGTCATAGACTTAACCGCTTTGCCTGCCGTTTGTTGTAGGGTCTCGATCATGGCTTGAATTTCTTGGGTCGATGAATGGGTGCGTTGCGACAATACGCGCACTTCGTCGGCAACGACCGCAAAGCCTCGACCCTGTTCGCCGGCGCGAGCGGCTTCGATAGCTGCGTTTAAGGCCAGTAGATTGGTCTGCTCGGCAATGCCGCTGATGGTCAGCAGAATACTGTTGATCTTCTGCGAGTGTTCGTTGAGTTCACCGATAATACGGCCAGCGGTTTCCACTTCATTGGCTAAATTACGAATGGATTGCTGGCTTTGCATAACTTGCTTTTGTCCGTGATTTGAAAGGCCTACTGCATTTTGTGCCGTCTGCGCCGTGTGCTCGGCATTGCTGGCAATTTCTTCAGTCGCACTGGCCATTTCGGTGACTGCTGTGGCAACCATAGTCACTTCATCCTGTTGTACTTCAATACGTTGGCTGTTATCGGTTGCCGAAGCGCTGCTGCCTTTCGCTTGGTATTCGAGTTGGCCTGCGATTTTGTGCATGCGTGAAATCATACCGTGGAGACGTTCGACAAAGCGGTTAAAACCCGAGGCCAACATGCCTATTTCATCGTGGTGATTGGCGGTATGAATACGTACCGTTAAATCACCATCCCCCTCGGCAATATCATTGAGTGCTTGGGCAACGCGCTCCAGATCTCTAAATTGGATTTTGAAAATGGCAACCAAAATCAAACCAAAAAGGAACAACAGCGCGGCACCAACGGCGGACATCCACCATGCCAAATTAGTCGCTTGGGACATGATTTCCTGTTTATCCATAACGAAAATGAGCGCCCAGTCAGTTGAGGGAACGGCAGCGACATAGATTAATTTCGTCGTACCATCGAGGTCTCGCTCCTCCATGGTATTAGCGTTAGCGTGTTGGGATAGCCAGCTAGTGGTGAAGTCGCCGTCAATACTATTGAGTTGCTGGTTATTGAGCTGGCTATTGGGGTGGCTGATGATAAGGCCTGCTCTATCAACCATTAAAGTATAACCTTTGCCCGGTACCTGAAGGCGCTGCACCGCATCGGTTAGCTGATCTATGGTTAAATTTGCCGCAGCCACTCCCAAGAGTTGCCCTGATACCATCACTGGCTCTGCTATGGTAACGACTTGT
This sequence comes from Shewanella sp. CG12_big_fil_rev_8_21_14_0_65_47_15, assembly GCF_002783505.1. Classification (GTDB taxonomy): domain Bacteria; phylum Pseudomonadota; class Gammaproteobacteria; order Enterobacterales; family Shewanellaceae; genus Shewanella. The sequence continues at coordinate 25,532 of NZ_PFGL01000019.1, read as the reverse complement.
TTCTTTAAGGTCGCACTGACGTAAGGCGCCGTCATTATCATCGCATTGGCGGCCTTAGCATCCATATACCAAGGGCGCACCCTAGGGTCATAGTTCGCTGTATTGAGTGAGGGATCTTGACGGTACATATTGCCTTGCTCATCACCGAAATACGTCAGAGCAAAACCCATAGTATTGTGGGCCTGGAGCAAATACGGCGTCACTTGTACTGTAGGTTCTGCCTCTATGGTCTTTTTGAGGCTAGTGATAGCGTTTTTTCGGTCTTGCATCCATAGGCCAATACCTTGAGCAAAGGTATTGGCAAGCTGATCAATTTCATGTTGGGTATTTTCTAATGCATTATTTCTGATGAAATAGCTGGAGATGCTGACCAAAACCGCAACGGTAATAAGTACGGCCATGAGACTGCTTAATAATAAGCGGGTTTTGAGAGTGGATCGCATTATCTATTCCTTTATATTCCGTTAGCGCACTAAAGTTACTTTAGTATAGCGGCTGTAGGCTATAAAACAGGGCGAGGCCATCATTATTTTAATTAATTTAGGGGTTTACCTCATTATTTACCGTTTGCATAACGGTTTGATATTCATAAATAATGGGACAAAATATTATGAGGTTCTATTTAAATGGTTCACAAATGCTGTGGCTAAATAAAGGCGTGATTTTGTAGTCTGTTGCTTTCCTACGGACATAAAAATGGGCTCCTGTGAGCCCCTTAACGTAATTTTTCACATTAAGATCAATGGGTCATTTTATTCTTGATCAACACGCAACGCTGCTCCGCTTGGCGGGTTTCGAGCAGGGCACGGCGTCCAAGATTAGATAGCCCAGTCTGACTATCTAGCACTTTATCCAATGCGGCAATACTCGTGTAGTTACAGTCGGTTGGGATTAAGTTTTTGCTATAGCTACGCATAAACACTGGCCCCTTTTTATCCATATCCACTAAGCTGGCTAAGCGCTCTTCTGCGGTTGCGGCATTCAATAGTTTTTGCTCGGCGGGGTATAAATGCTCCATCACAATTCGCTGCTTCGCAAATGGCAGGGTGTCTGAATGAACTTTACTCAACCAGCGACGTTTAGCCGCGGCTTCGGGGCGGATAACCTGAGCCGCGAGGGCCGCTTTTTCACCCGAATCCGAGTTATCCTTTGCCGCTTCTTTGGTTAAACGTTGCTGCGCATTCGGAAAATCATAACGATTGAGTTGGGTAATGATGCTCCAGCGTAGATCTTGATCTAGCGTTAGCCCCTTGATTTTTGAGGTGCCATCTAAAAGCTGCGCGAGGTGGCGCAGACTGTCACGATCGCTTGCTAGCTGTATATAGGCGTTAAACCAACGGCGCTGGAAGTCACTATCATCTTTACTTTCCATGGTCTTTCTTAGGCTCATCTGTGCTAGCCCTTTAACCGCATTCTCGGCATAGTTTTGCTGGATAGGGGCGATTTGTGCTAAGTATTCCTTTGAGCGCAGCAGGCTTGAGATAATTTGGCCGACGATAGTGTAATCCGTCTCCGCAGGAGCGTTGACAAACACTGTGCTCAGGTATTGATCTAAGCTCAAGTTACCTTCGCGCACGCTATCCCACAGACTTTGCCACAGCATTGAACGCAGCAAAGGATCCGACACATTACTGAGTTGTTGCTTGGCCGTCGTAAAGGACTTGTCATCTAACTCTACTTTTACAAAACCCCAGTCATCAAAGTTTGGATACACTAAATCCGGGCAACGCTCACCAACCAATTGTTTGACTTCGGTGCGTTCACCCTTATAAGTCACTGGCACTGTGATGTCATTTCTTAAATCGAAACGGCCCTGGGTGAATAGGGCTATCTGCACCTTTTGTTCGCGCAGTGTCGGCAGATCTGTACTTGCGGGGAGCTGCAATAGGCTAAACTCGCTGATGCGATTACCTTCACAGCGATATTCTGCTTTAATGGTGTTAACCCCTGCGCTGTAGAGCCATTCCTGAGTCCATACCTTTAAGTCACGCCCAGCGGCTTGGCCCAAGCTATTGATAAAATCGTCTAGTTCGGCATTTTGATAGCTGTACTGTTTTAAGTAATTGCTGACACCGCGGCGGAACACCATATCGCCTAGCAAGTGGCGCAGTTGTTTCAGTGTCGAGGCTCCCTTTTGATAGGTAATAGCATCGATATTATCGAAGGCATTTTGCGTCGTTGTGACGGGGACTTCAATCGGGTGAGTGGTGACTAAACTGTCCTGTTCATAGGCTCTTTGCTTGCCTTGGGCATAAAAACTGCGCCAGGCATTGGTAAATTCGGTGGCTTCTTGGGTTGCAAGGGTTCCCATAAAAGAAGCAAAGCTTTCATTGAGCCACAGGCCGTTCCACCATTTCATAGTGACGAGATCGCCAAACCATTGGTGCGCCATTTCATGCATGATAACGCCTGCGAGGCTTTGTTTTTGCTCCGCCGTCATGGCCGCTTTATGGAGGAAATGATCCTCAGCAAAGGTCACTGCGCCCGCATTTTCCATCGCGCCATAGAGAAAGTCAGGCACCAGAATTTGATCGTACTTTTTAAAGGGATAAGGGATGCCAAAATAGTTATCAAAGAAGGTTAAACCTTGCTTTGTATAGGTAAACCAATCCTGGGGTGTTACTTGGCTGGCGACGGACTCCCGCGCGAATAAGCGCATTGGATAGCGGCCGGAATTATCCTGCCACATATGGTAAGGCCCCGCATGCATAGAGAAGTTATAGGGACTCAACTTAGGCGTTTGTGGAAACTCCCAGCGATTAAAAGCCCCCACAGCGGTGATATTGGTTTCACGCATCGCACTGATCACTTGCCAGTCCTTTGGGGCCGTTACCGTAATTTGGTAGTTGGCCTTAATATCAGGTTGGTCAAATACGGCAAACATCTGCTGCGCGGCGGCGGGTTCGAAGTGGGAATAGAGGTACACTTTGCCATCGACGGGATCTTGGAAACGGTGCAAGCCCTCACCATTGGTGCTGTGGGCACGGGTAAACAGCACTTCGACCGTGTTTTCCCCCGAGGTCAGTAAACGGGTATTTAAGCTGATATAGGCGCCATTATAGTTAGGGTAAACGGCGGTACCATTGATCATAAAGCGCTTTATCTGTGCTTTATTTAAATCTAAGCTCAGTTGTTTTGGTACTTCACTTAAGTTGAAGGTCACCTTAGTGCTCGCCGTGAACTCGGCTTCGCCCGTCAGTTGAAAATCCAGTGCATAGTGGACGTCGGAAACGAATTGGGAGCGCAGACTCGCCTGATATTGGCTGATATAAGGGCTCGCATCCCGCGGCCCAGTATTGAGCGTACTTTGGGTTGCACATGATATTAATGCGGAGCAGGTTAGGGCGATCAGGCTAGCTTTAAACAAGTTCACAACTTAAATCCTTCAACGATTTGTTATCTTTTCTGCGCGGATATTGGCATTCATCTAGCCGTTGGCTGACCGTGCTGGCCTCACCCCAAGGTTAGAACTGCGCCCAATTGTGGCATCATTGCAGTGTATTTTGGGGCAGTACACTACCTTATTTACCTGGGATAACCAATGTTAAAAATGTAAAAAAAAGCCAGCAATGATGCTGGCTTCTACGGGGCGATGGGGCGTACTGGTGCCCAGTGCCGTAATTACATACCTAAGAAAGACTTAGACTTAGTCTTACGGATTTCTTTTTCATCTGACCACTCAATCAAACCGGTTTCTAAATCCATTAGACGCATGGTCATCTTGTAGTAAACGTCTTTAGTGCTACCGTCTTGTTTTACTATGCTAGACAGGTTGCCATAGAGCATATATTGGGCGCCAATTTGACGACCAAACTTGATGGCGGTTGATGGATCAATCATGCCAGTATTATTTTGATAATCCAGCTGCTTACGCACCGAATCAACCTTGGTCATATCGATAAAACGGAACTTGCCAGAACGTAACAGCTTATTGCTGATAGAGTCTGTCACTGACTCTGTATCAATATGCTCTGAGGTTTTGTTTTTAATGCTATCGACAAATAAAATTGGACGATTATTTGCAGTCATTGCGACGATTGGGGGGAACGTCATCATGCTATCCACCATCTTAGCGGCGATGGCCTGCAGATCCGTTGAGCCAAAGTTTTCGTTGACGGTTTCAACTTCGGTGGCATCACCATACTCGACTTTAGATTGACATGCAGCCAGACCCAGTACGGCAGCCAGCACAAAAATTAGTTTAAATTGTTTCATAGTCAGTTCCATTTTGTGATTGTATAAACTTAATGACACTCGTTTTATCCAAACATTCACCGCTAGATGATTATTGAATAAATTCGAGTGTAATTACCAGTATCAATTGCCCAGACTAAGGTGGTTTTGCCTGCTGCAACGTCAATTTTGGCTGGCGGAGCTTTATCTAACTGTAGGGTATATTCCCCCGGATTGAGATAACGTCTGCCGATCTGCGCCTGTTTAGGAAGCGTTAGCCAACTGCGGCGATCCGCCTGCTCAGTGACTACGTTAAAAATCTGCATGGCAATACTGCCTATATCGGCGGCATTGTTGCCGGGCTTACCGCTTTTTTCGACCTGATAGGCCATTTCTGATTTGGCATATACCCTAGCGACTTGGCGCACTAAAGTACCGGGCAAGTCTTCTTTTAATGCCGTGATGGCTAAGGCATCGATATTGGCAATAGGTTCGGTTTTGAGCTCTGTACCTAAACCTTGAACTTGGGCTGGCTGCACAAAAGCATTATTTGGGCCATAGGTCGCCAAAGACACGGTTTGCCAGTTACCGTGTATGGTAAAGGGCACTGTCAGCGCTTGCTTCTCGGGGACAAAACCACGCTCGACCATCAAGATCACTTGGCCTTCACCGGATTTGGGCAGTTTGGCATCGCCCCAGCGCCGCTTAAATTCATCGTATTGAGGCATGCCTAGCTGTTTCGCAAGGCGGACTAAATCCTGTTGTAAATAGGTGTTATCAGGGGTAATTTGCGCCGCTTTGCGGTAATCAATAAAGGCATCGTTTGGCTCGCCGAGCACTTCATGCAGTACGCCCGTAGTGTAATAGCTGTAGGCATTTAAGAAAGAGCTGGTCACAGTGCCGGCGGCCTGCCCGAGTTTATTGACCTCAGCATCGACAGTGCCATTTGCCATGGCTTGTACTGATTTTTGCGACTTTTGATAGCGTTCCTGTTCGCTGCCTTGCAACTCGTTACTGCGGCGCACTTCGACGAGCGCCCCTTGATAATCTCCACTGAATAAGTAATTAAGTGCTTGATATTGATGTAACATAATGCGCTCATACCCAGGCCCACGGTAGGGAATCGCATTATCGTTTAGCACTAAACTACTGGCGGTGGCGCCCACATCACTTGCGCTAATTTTGGCTTTATCGTCAAAGGCAATATAGGCGGCTACGGCCTGCTGATAGTATTGCTTGCTGCTGGCAAAGTCGCCGGCTATTTGGGCAACTCTCCCCGCTTCTTGGGCATAGAGTAGGCCATCGTTGCCATTGATATTGCTGGCAAGTTTGTCGATATCAGCCAAGGGGGTTGCAGTGTTTAGCCCTTGTTTAATTGGGGCAATTTGCGAGGGATAATTGATAAAAACACTGTTATAGGCACAGCCGCTGGCGCCTAATGCGAAGCCGATAATTAAGGTGCTGCTAATGGCCGATCTTATCAAAGAATTGCTGAAGGTCGTTTTCATGCTTGAGGATCACCTTCTTGATGGATACGCTGTTTTTGCTCCGGCATTTGTGAACGCTCTAATAGGGTAATGCCCTGTAAATGATCGAATTCATGTTGGAAGATCCGTGCAATAAATCCTGATAATTCAGTTTGCTGCCATTCACCCTGTAAATTCTGATAACGCACTTCGATAGTCTGATGTCGAAGAATATTAAATCTTTGCCCTGGCACTGACAGGCAACCTTCTTCACCTGCGCTAAGGTTAGCCGATACGCTTAATATTTGTGGATTGACGACCACAAGGGGAGCCATAAATGGGGCATCAGGATAACGCTCGTTAGGGCGCGAGGCCATAATAAATAAGGCTAAAGGGCTATACACTTGGGGAGCCGCGATGCCAACACCTTTGGCGGCCTCCATGCTGACAGACATTTGCTCTGCAAGGTGCGCAAGCTCGGCATCGAAATGATGCACAGCAATTGCAGTCTGCCCTAAGATAGCTTCACCCACTAACGCTATGGGTAGTAAAGGCGGGGTTTGTTTTGGCATCAAATGTTTAAACATCGCATTCCCTGGATATTTTGCGGTACCGTCTTCAATCAAACTCTTATTTTAAAGCGTCAGTATTAGTAATGTGGTGGCGGTGTTTCTTCTGCTTGGGTTGCCATATTACTGGGCTCTATTGCCTGTAACTTTCCGACTAATAATTGGATCTGGTGCTGCTGATGAGCCATGAGCCGATTCAGTTTTATCACTTCTTGGTTTAGCTCTTCGACCGTGAGTTCCTGAAAAGCTAGTTTCATTTGTAGCTCTTCAATCTGTGCTTGTACGCCTTGCATGACTAACCTCTATTGCTGCCAAGTCTCCACTAAGCCTTGGCTACTGATACTAACGACTTTATTGGTATCTCGAATTGCCACAGAGTATACAACGGCTCCTCGGTTTTGGCTGTTTTTAGTGAGTGCTACCTGCCATTTACCGATTTGTTTCCCGGTATCTCGTTGCCAGAGTATTACCTCTCTGGCGGGGGTGCCGGTTAATAGTTGGCTGTCTTGCTTAATAAAGCGTACCGCAGAGAAGTTCATTTGGCGACGTTTAATCTCTAATTGATTTAGCAACTTACCGCTAGTGTTGTCCCAGATTTTTGCTTCATTCGTGCTACCATTGGTAAAACTTAGGCTACCGCTATCATTGAGTGCAACCTTAGTGATGCGACTACTTAAGGTCCAAGTGTGCAGGGGTTGTCCGGTTTGTGCCTGCCAGAGAATGGCCTGCATATCGTTCGATCCTGTCAAGGCGATACGACCATCGGCTGAAAGGGCGACGCTATTCACCCGCTCTTTATGGCCTAGAAATTTGATTAACGCTGTTTTGGCCGCATTTAACGACATGACAGTACCATCATTAAGCCCGATTAAGAGGGCGCCAGTATCGGCAACCGCGACGCTCTCACCCGATGAGGGTAATGACCACCAACCTAGGGATTTACCGTCGGTTATTGTCCATAGCGCAACTGAATCCCGGCTTAATGAAGCGGCAAAGAGCCCGTTGGGGGAAATGGCTGTGCTGGTGACACCAGTATTGATATCGCCATGTATCCATTGGTATTTAAGTGTGTGGGTGCTTAAATCCCAATACTGGACGCCCTCACTTTGAGTCGCAACTAAGGCGAATTGGGCATTACTCGAGAGGCTGGCGCTATAACTAGGCCCTGTGGTGAGGACGTTAATATCATCGGCTTTGGGCTGGCAAGCCGTCAGAAAAATGGTACAAATTACCAGCAGTAGATTTTTCTTCATGAACTTGCTCCTAAAGTTGGTGTCTCTAGTCTCGAGAGAGTGAGATTAATCACTGTTAACCCATAAAGAATCTAGTTGGTATAACTGAGATAACTAGTATAAAGTTGTCGCGCTTAGGTTATTGTAACCGCTTGAGGATGCTGAGGAAGCTTTAATGAAATCGATTTATAAATTATCGTTAGTTGCATTGGCTGTTATTGGCCTATCTGCTTGTAATCAAGAAGAAAAAGCAACAAACACAAGCACAAATGTTGAATTAACGACAGAAGCTCAAAAAGAAGCATATAGTGTAGGCGCTTCAATCGGTCGTTATATGTCTGGCCATATCAAAGAGCAAGAAGAATTAGGCCTGCCAGTTGACCGCACTCTGATCGTTACAGGCTTTACTAACGGTTTGAATGATCAACTGAAATTAACTGAAGAAGAAATGCAAACCATTCTTCAAAGTTTAGACAAGAAGTTAAACGACAAACGTCAAGAACAAGCTAAGGCCATTGCCGCGAAAAATATCGAGGACGGTAAAAAGTTCCTCGAAGACAACAAGGCTAAACCAGGCGTAGTGACCACTGAATCGGGCCTGCAATATGAAGTGTTAACCCCAGGTTCTGGTGAAAAACCTGCCGCAGAAGACACGGTAGAGGTGGATTACGTCGGGACTTTAATCGACGGTACTGAGTTCGACAGTTCATACAAACGTGGTCAAACGGCTAAGTTCCCACTGAATCGCGTTATTCCAGGCTGGACCGAAGGCGTGCAATTAATGCCAGTGGGCGCTAAGTACAAGTTTGTTATTCCTGCAAACTTAGCCTACGGTGACCGTGATACAGGCACTATTCCACCTAACTCGACATTGATTTTCGAAGTTGAGTTGAAGTCAGTTGAGAAAGCGTCTGCAGCGCCAGCCGCTGAGCCTGCTCAAAAGTAAGTGATTAACTGCCGCATATAATAAGATGCAGCAATTGAAATACCGCTCCTAGTTGAGCGGTATTTTTTTTGCCTCGGAAAAGACTTGTTGTTTTAATCTGTATTGCAAAGGCAGCCTTAGCAAGGATTGGATAATGCGTATATGTTTAAATCTTAGATTCTATCATTGCTGAATGAGTTGTTTGTTTCAAAATAATGAATGCATAGTTAAGTTTTAAATAAATTAATTGAGCTTGATAGAGGTTGTTTTTTATATTTTATTTGGTACTTCGTTCTGAATAATATCATCAAAATATCATATTTAAATATTGTTGATTATTTGGCCATTAATGGGGAGTAATCCTGTTCGCATGTATTAGTCTTACTGGTTGTTTTTATTTGGTTAATACTTTCGTTCTATATGCTTGTTCTGCATGCTAAACAATTAAGTGTATATAATTATATACTCATCAATGTGTTACATGGTCAATGTGAGATCTTGCCCTCTTTTTTTACGCTTGCAACTCTGAAATAATCCGCCCGCACGTTAATAGAAGTTAGCGGCAATATTATAATAATGGGGTTGATGATATGGATAATGTTAATAAGTTAACGGCTATTTCTTTAGCGGTTGCAGCGGCTTTACCTATGATGGCAAGCGCTGATGTGATGATTACTGAATATGTTGAAGGTAGCTCAAATAATAAAGCGATTGAAATTTATAACGGCGGCGATACGGTAATTGATCTCGCTGGTTATAAACTGGTTCGTTATAAAGATGGTGCAACCGATGCATTAGATATGCAGGTCTTAGATGGCCAAACTATTGCACCTAAATCCACTAAGGTTATTTTAAATTCAAGTGGTGCTATTACGCCGGCTCAAGGTGTCGATAGTTTTTCTGGCACTTTAAGTTTTAACGGTGGTGATGCGGTTGCTTTAGTTAAAGATGGTGCCGTTGTCGATATTATTGGTGATGTGCCTACTCCAGCGGGTTGGGGGCTCGATGTTACCCTCAAGCGTAAACTCGACTCATTAGTGGCTAACACTGTCTTCAATTCTGCCCAGTGGGAACAACTGCCTAAAGATACTTTTTCTGGTTTAGGTTCGTTAGACACACCTGCTGAGCCTGAAGTCCCTGTTTTTAGCTGCAGCGGCGCGAAAATAGTGCCGATTTATCAAGTACAAGGCGCGGGTGAGTCGAGTCCTTTTGTTCCTGCTGGTGCATTTGAATCTGAAAGCGAAGTGACGGTTCGCGGTGTGGTCACTGCCCGTGGTGAAAGTCTATTTAAAGGTTTCTATCTACAAGAAGTTAAAGGGGATAGCTCACCCTATACCTCTGATGGTGTGTTTGTGTTCTTAGGTGAAGCTGCGCCAGAAGCGATTCAACCTGGGGTTGAAGTCTGCGTACAAGGCAAGGTGAAGGAATACTTCGGCCTAACCCAAATCGATATTAAAACCGACAAGAAATTTGAAGTCGGTACTAAGGGAGAAGTCCCAGTTGCCGCGCCTTTCTATGTCGCCGATGGTGAAACCTTAGCCCAAGCGCTAGAGCGCTATGAAGGCATGAATGTGGCTTTAGATGCGGGCAGCGATCTTAAGATCAGCCGTACCTTCAGCTATGACTACGCTGGCCGTCGTAATAACATGCTGGTGTCTTACAAAGAACCGCTAATGAAGTCGACACAGCTGTATCCCGCGCTTTCTGCCGAAGCGACGGCATTAGTCAAATTTAACCAAGCTAACCAACTCTTTATCGAATCCGATTACAAGCCAGCCGATGGTGTTATTCCATACTTCCCTGACTTTAACGTCGAAACCGGTTATATCCGTGTTGGCGATCAACTGACTAACCTGCAAGGTGTGATTGGTTATAGTTACGGCGCTTATCGTTTAGTGGCGACTAACTCGATTACTGCCGGTGATTTTATTCGTGGTGATGATAGAACCGAAGCCCCAAGCGTAGCGACTAAGGGCGATCTGCGCGTGGCGAGCTTTAACGTGCTGAACTTCTTCAACGATGTCGTTGGCGGCGATACTAACCCTTCAGGCAGTAACCGTGGTGCACTGACCGAAGAAGAAATGCTGTTACAACGCACCAAAATTGTCAGTGCCATTACTGCTATGAACGCCGATATCGTCGGCTTAATGGAAATTGCCAACAACGGTTTTGGTGAGAAGAGTGCGATTAAAAACTTAGTCGATGCACTGAACGAGAAGCAAACGCCTGAAAATGCCTATAGCTTTGTTGAGATCGCCGATGCTGACAAGTATGACGGCAAATACTTTGGTTCCGATGCTATCACTGTCGGCATGCTATACCGTGGCGGCAAAGTGACCTTAGCAGGTGCTGCGCAAGCTATCGATACACCAGAGCAACATGCGAGTGCTGGCAGTGTGACTCGGACTAAAGATGACAAGACTGAAACTAACCCAGGTAACGATGCTTACCAACGTCACAGTCTCGCGCAAACCTTTAAGATCCACGATGAATCCCTGACGGTAGTAGTTAACCATCTGAAATCTAAGGGCTCAGGCTGTTTAGAAGATTGGGCTAACTTCGAAGAGTCGGTCGATCCTGCCGATCAACAGGGCAAGTGTAATGCTTTCCGTGTATCAGCAGCCAAAGTCTTGGGTGAAACATTAAAAGACGTGAAGGGTGATTTATTGGTCATAGGTGATATGAATGCCTATGGTATGGAAGATCCTATCCGTGTATTGACGGATTTCGATGCGAGCAAGTCAGATCGCGATATCATGACTGCTTCTTGGACGACGCTTGATGGCAAAGTGTTTGAACGCCAAGGTAGCAAGATTGAGAAGGGCTATGGCCTGATCAACTTGAACACTAAGGCCCACGGTGCAGGCACTTTCTCCTATAGCTATAACGGTGAGTTAGGTAATTTAGACCATGCTTTAGCCAATGCTAGCCTAGCCAAGCGATTAGTGGATATTGAAGATTGGCATATCAACTCGGTGGAATCGAACCTGTTTGAATATGGTAAGAAATTCTCTGGTGATCTGGCTAAATCTGAAAATGCGTTCTCTGCCTCAGATCACGATCCTGTGATTGTCGCCTTAAGCTACCCAGCACCAGTTGAGCCACCAAAACCTGAACCTAAACCTAAGGACGATGGTGGTTCCTTGGGTTATTTAGGTTTAGCACTGATGTCTTTATTTGGCTTACAACGTCGTCGCCGTTAATTCATCAGTTTGATCATCACAAAGAAAGTTTGTGAACTAAACTGAGAGCAAAGGGATGGTTAACCATCCCTTTTTTATGCTTTGTGATGCTTAACGGGAGGAATATATGGTCGCTACGGCTTCTTATCCCATGGAGGGTGTGAAAGCACCCATGTGGTTTTATTTTGTCGCAACTTTTAGTTTACTGTGGAATATCATGGGATTCTTGGCATTTGTTATCCAAATGACAATTACGCCGGAAGCGATGACACAGATGAGTCCAGATCAAATCAAACTCTATGAGTCTACGCCAAGGTGGGTCGATCTCATCTTTGGCTTTGCAGTGGTTTCTGGGGTGCTAGGTTGTTTGTTGTTAATATTGAGAAAAGCCATATCTTATAAAGTGTTATTGGCGTCGCTGATCGCAGTGTTAGTGCAAATGGGCTATGTATTCGGTATCCAACAAGCCGCCATTATCCTAGGAAATGACAGTCTTATTATGCCGAGTGTCGTGATCCTTTGGGGGATTTTTCTCGTCTGGTTTAGCCATTTTAGCATCACCAAGCAGTGGTTAACCTAAACGGATTTGGGTCTTATTTAGCTTTTGTTAATTTGTTGAACTTCATCCAGTTCTCAGTAAACTGCTCGTAGGTTTTATTAACTAGGATGTTGAAATGAGTATTTGGTTTAGACCTGTGACCTTAGAAGATTGCGCGCGTTTAGATGCCGGAATGGGCGGCAAAGGCACATTAATGCAGACCTTAGGGATAGAGATCTGTGAGATTGGCGACGATTATATGAAGGCGACTATGCCAGCCAGTCCAGCGGTGCATAATCCTCTGGGCATAGTCCATGGCGGCGCGAATGTCGCGCTTGCTGAAACCGTTGCCAGCTATGCGGCAAACTTTGCGGTGGATTTTGAGCAGTATTATTGTGTCGGGCAAGAGATTAACGCCAATCATTTACGGGCTTCCCGCAATGGGGTGTTAACCGCAACGGCTAAGCCAATCCATCTCGGAAAACGTAGCTCTGTATGGGAAGTGTTAATCCATAACAGCGCCGGTGAACTGACCTGTATTTCACGGATGACGGCGGCTGTCGTTAAACGCTAAGTGCAATAGCCCAGCCTATTTCCTGCGGTGTGAATGGCGCATCAATCGTTTTGATTTAAATAATTTATGAATAAGGATTGGATATGGATAACGCGACAATTTGGGAATGGGTTGGTTATTTAGCGTCTGTGGTCGTTGCAATATCACTGATGATGTCAAACATCAAAAAACTGCGCTGGTGGAATCTTATCGGTGCGGCTTTATTTGTGGCCTACGGCGTGGCAATTGGGGCTTACCCTGTAGCCTTAGTTAACTTTTTTATCGTACTGATAGACACTTATTATCTGGTTAAGCTTTACCGCGAAGCCGACTCACCCGCCAGTTAATGGCAACGCATCATCTTTCTCCGCTTTTTTGTACCGCACTCTGCTTTACAGTACTCAGCTTTACAGCACTCAGCTTCATCCCAGCGAGCAGCCATTTGGTTTTTCAGCCGCATCTTAGTGATGTGAGCGGACCATTGGCTGTGAGTCTGTGCAATCGTTTATCTACTTTGCTATTTTTGTTAATCTCATTTATAGATTGCATGAATCTAGTTTAATCGTTTTATTATTTACTGGCGATTCTCTATTCTTGCTCCATCGACAACACGTCGCCAGCCAAGGAGATAAACCATGGCCACCATTTACGATTTAATTGAAACCTGGTTAACCAGCAATCAAGACTAAGGAGCAGGGCATGAGTCAACAACATCAAACAAGTCAGTACTTAACGAGCCAAAACGGCGCCCCAGTGGCCGATGATCAAAACTCACTGTCGGCGGGTGAACGTGGGCCTCTGCTATTACAAGATTGGCATTTAATTGAAAAGTTAGCCCATTTCAACCGTGAGCGTATTCCTGAGCGTATCGTGCATGCCAAAGGTACCGGTGTTTACGGCACATTTACCCTGACTAAAGATTTAAGCGATTACACCATAGCCGACCATTTCAATGGCGTTGGCAAGCAAACTGAAACCTTTATTCGTTTCTCGACCGTCGGTGGTGAAATGGGTTCAGCCGATGCTGAGCGCGATCCACGTGGCTTTGGTTTACGTTTTTATACTGCCCGTGGTAATCACGATATCGTGGGTAACAACACGCCGACTTTCTTTTTGCGTGATGGGATTAAGTTCCCAGACTTTATCCATACGCAAAAGCGTAATCCTAAGACAAACTTAAAAGATCCACAGGCCATGTGGGACTTTTGGTCATTGAACCCTGAAGCCATGCATCAAGTAACCATTTTGATGTCGGATCGCGGTATTCCGGCCAACTACCGTCAAATGCACGGTTATGGTTCACACACTTTCTCGCTGTGGAATGCCAAGGGCGAGCGTTTCTGGGTGAAGTTCCACTTTAAATCCCAGCAAGGTGTGGTCAACTTAACCAACGAACAGGCCGATAAATTAAAAGGGATCGATCCCGATTCATCCCAGCGCGATATGGTGGTGGCGATCACCGATGGTAACTTCCCACGTTGGACTGTTAACGTGCAGATTATGCCTGAGGCGGATGCCAATACTTATCATATCAATCCATTTGATTTAACAAAGGTTTGGCCGCATAGCGACTATCCATTGCTTGAGATTGGCGTGTTAGAACTGAATCGCCTGCCACAAAACTATTTTGCCGAAGTTGAGCAAGTGGCATTGGCACCGAGCAATTTGGTCCCAGGCGTCGGCGCTTCACCCGACAAGATGTTACAAGCGCGTTTATTTGCCTATGCAGATGCCCAGCGTTACCGCATTGGTGCTAACTACAACCAATTGCCGGTGAACTGCCCACATGCCGCTAAGGCAAATCACCATCAACGTGCGGGCGCTATGGCGGGCACACAATGCCCTTACCATGGCAGCCAGACCGGTGGCGACGCTTCTGCTAACTATGGTCCGAACAGCACTGCGGATGCCTTGGTTGAACCGGTCAATTTTGCCGAGCCACCACTGCGTTTAGAAGGCGAGGCGGCGCGTTATAGTCGTTATAATCAAGACGATTATACTCAAGCGGGTAATCTGTATCGCATCTTCTCTGAAGATGAGAAAGCGCGCCTAGTGGCAACGATTTCAGGTTCATTGAGTCAAGCGAGTTTAGATGTGCAGCAGCGTATGCTGGTACATTTCGAACAAGCCGATGCCGATTATGGTCAACGGATCAAAACAGCATTAGGGCTATAAGTTGCGTTTCTAAGAAGTTCAGTTTCTATGAGGTTAAGCTTCTAAGTCGACACTGTTTATCTCAATAAAACCGTCGTAAGTAGAAAGGCCAGTGATGGATATCACTGGCCTTTTTGTTAAGTTAATTCAAGCTTTAAAGCATTTAGAACAGCAGAGTGACAACGCCTAACAGGGCGAACAAAACGGCGCAGCCACGGTGTATCCAGAGCATAGGCAATTTTTCGGCGCTGAAATGGCCTGCGATCACTACGGGTACGTTGGCAAGCAGCATACCTAAGGTTGTGCCTGCCACCACCATAGTCAATGAATCGTATTTTGCGGCTAACACTACCGTTGCGATTTGGGTTTTATCCCCCATCTCGGCGATGAAGAACAGGATAAAGGTGGCGAGGAAGGGGCCCATTTTATAGAAACGGCTCTCCTCGGCATCGACTTTATCTGGGATTAACACCCAAAGGGCAATCGCAAAGAAGGACGCCGCAACTAAATAACGGGCAAGATCTGGGCTGACCCAGTTAATCGCCCATTGGCCAATCCAAGCTGCGGCAAAATGGTTAAATAAGGTCGACAGCAAAATACCTAGAATTATGGCGGTTTTGTTTTTAAATCTTGCGGCAAGAATCAGTGCAAGCAATTGAGTTTTATCACCAATTTCGGCAATAGTAACCGTAAAGGTTGAGGCAAGTAGGGCTTCCAAGTGTGATCCTTTAGGGGTGGTTAAGACATAAGCACAATAAACCGTCCACCCCTAGGTGCAGTCATTGTGCTCAGGTCTTGCTGGGCAAATCGATGATTTGCTGTGAACACCATGGCGTGTGGCCAAGTATGTTGATGTTCACCCTAGATGACGATGGCTCGAAATCCAGTTAGCTACTCCCCCGAAGCGAGGTGGGCATTATACCTAAGCGCCTTTCGGTTTCAAGCACGAGTTTATTGCAGTAGATACGAATGGATGTTTGACAGGTGTCAGAATAATACCGCGCGTCATTCTGTAATTGTATGAATATAAATAGATTATTATTTTGACAGCGTTGTCTTTTGTTGCTAATTTAGCCAAGTCATTTCTACTTGATTACATATTATTAACTCGTAGTGATTCGATGACACCTACCGTATTTGGCAAACTAATTGAAAAGTTAGGACGCAAAGCTTCCGGTCTAAGGTTGTAAATGGATTTTTTAGTGAACTAAGATAGCGGAGTTGCCGCAGAATTCGATTTCTGTGAAAGATAAACGACTGCTGTTTAATGCTGTTGTTTGCCCAAATACCACTTTTATACCTAAGCCCAAGCCAATACTGGCAAAGATGGGTGCAAATGGAGTGCATTAAAGTGGCAAATCCTACTGTTTTTTCCCCTGTTTCTAAATTGAGTTTATTGGCCGCCGCGGTGATGGCGGCCAATGCGTTTGTGAGTATTTCTGCACAGGCACACGGTTATGTTGTGGCACCAGAGTCACGTTCCTATGCCTGTAAAACCGGCAACAATGCCAACTGTGGCGCGGTGCAATGGGAACCGCAAAGCGTTGAAGGACCATCGGGTTTTCCTGAATCGGGTCCCGCGGATGGCAAACTGGCGAGTGCGGGTAATGGTGCTTTCTCGCCTTTAGATGAACAGAGTCCCAGTCGTTGGTCAAAGACGGATATCAAAGCGGGCTGGAATAAGTTCAGTTGGCAGTTTACTGCCAATCATGTCACCCGCAATTGGCGTTATTATTTAACCCGCCAAGATTGGGATCAAAACCAAGCCTTGAGCCGTGCGAGCTTTGACTTAGCGCCATTTTGCGTGGTCGATGGTGGCATGGTGCAGCCACCTAAGTTAGTGACCCATGACTGCTATGTGCCAGAAGGTCGCAGCGGTTATCAAGTGATTCTAGCCGTGTGGGAAGTGGGTGATACCACCAATAGTTTCTACAATGCTATCGATGTGAATTTAGGCTCGGGTCCCGTCGTACCGGGTGAATGGCTCGATGTGGGCGATATTAATCCGTCACTCGATCTCAAGGCGGGCGATAAAGTGATGACCCGAGTGTTCGATGCCAATGGTGAGCAACCGGCTAAGCAAACAGTGATTACCATTAGCGATGCGACTCAAGGTGATAAACAAAATTGGCCTTTCCTATTAGCGAGCGCGATTAATGCCCAGCAGTCTCAGTTA
Organism: Shewanella sp. CG12_big_fil_rev_8_21_14_0_65_47_15; assembly: GCF_002783505.1. Lineage (GTDB taxonomy): Bacteria > Pseudomonadota > Gammaproteobacteria > Enterobacterales > Shewanellaceae > Shewanella. Next base: position 8,564 of record NZ_PFGL01000019.1, on the reverse strand, counting down.
AAAGCGGGACAAAAAAATGCATCAGGTGTGATTGAGCCTGTGTATGGCAAAAACGACATTTTTACTGCGACGACCTCAGGTATTGAACGTGTCGAAGTGGGATTCGATCTGGCGCCCGCACCGGGCAACAGCTTAGAAGTCACTTCACTTGCCGACGATTATCACATTATCGACGGCGCGGCGCAGGTTCGTTTTGACGTCACCAGCAATGCTGAAATGTTAGTGTCTGCGTATTTGTTTAGTCACGATGGCACGGCTGCGGGTTTTGTGAGCCAAACCGTTAACAATACCAGCGCGAGCTTAGTGTTAGATGTGGTTGCGCCTAAAGCAGGGCATTATCACTTGCAGGTTAAAGCTGAGCCTAAACAAGGTGATGTTATTCAGCAGAACTTTGATCTCTTCTTAAAGGATCAAGCACCAGCGCCAGAAGCGGATTTTGTCTTCCCTGAAGGAGTCAAAGGTTACGTTGCGGGCACTACAGTGTTACAGCCTAAAAATGGCAAAGTGTATCAATGTAAGCCATTCCCCTATAGCGGCTATTGCATGCAGTGGTCGGCTTCTGCCACAGGATTTGAGCCAGGTGTTGGCGCTTCTTGGACTATGGCGTGGACCGAGCTGTAAATTAACATGTTGAGTTAATCGATTCTGTAATTGGGCTTAAACACAGCGAATATGTTTAAGCCCATATTCAGCGCGCTCGCGACGGTCAAAATACACGTTTTATCCCGATTCACCCACAATGCGGCATCCCACGTATTCCTGACAAAGGTAGCGATTTTGTTGGCTTGTATGTTTTCGTTTATCACAGCGCTATTAAGTTGTTACCGTACAGTGCGCGACTTATCTTTGTTCACAACTGGCTTGCCCACTGGGTTTGGCTCTGTTAATGTCCCAAACTATCTATTTTACCTATGTTGTTATTGGGATTATCACAATTGAAAGTCATGCCACTTTTATGCAACCGATTTAGTTAGCCTCAATGGCTACTGGGTTGAAATATTCAAAAGCTATTGGGGCCAATTGATCTGCGGGAATGAGATCCGATTGGATGCTTTTTGAAGCTGCTTTAAGTGATGTGTTGCTTATTTCGATTTAAGACGCAAGGCTTTATCGGTTCAAATCTTACTCAAATAAAATAATAATTAATCATTGAACAGGACTATTGTGTGAATTCAAAAATGTTAGGCTCGATCGCCATCGTTGCCGGGACGGCCATTGGCGCAGGTATGTTAGCCTTACCTTTAGCGACTGCGGCTTTGGGGATTATTCCAGCGTTAGTGTTACTCGTCGTTATTTGGGGCGTTTCTGCCTATACCTCGCTATTGATGCTCGAAATTAATTTGCGCTCAGGGGTAGGTGATAATGTGCATGCCATCACGGGTAAGCTTCTGGGTAAAAAAGGTCAAATAATTCAAGGGGCTTCTTTTCTGAGTTTATTGTTTGCCTTGACTGCGGCTTATCTTACTGGCGGTTCTTCGTTATTAGTGCTTAAAGCGAAGAACATGTTCGATATCGTGCTGGATAATCAAGTCGCCGTATTATTGTTTACCCTAGTGCTCGGCGGATTTGCGGCGCTCGGTGTGGCTTGGGTCGATAAAGTGTCCCGCTTCCTGTTTTCGTTAATGATCCTACTGCTGGTGGTGGTAGTACTCTTTTTACTGCCCGAAGTCAGTATTGCCAGCATGGCAACGGGTACGATTGCCGAGTCTCTGACCAGCAGTTGGATGGCGGCGATCCCCGTCGTGTTTACTTCTTTTGGTTTCCACGTGTGTATCGCCACTTTAGTGCGTTATTTGGATGGCGATGCGGTTTCACTGCGTAAGGTGTTGTTAATCGGTTCGACGATTCCTCTCGTTTGTTATGTGCTTTGGTTGTTGGTGACCTTAGGTACCGTTGGTGGGGCCGAGATCAGTGGTTTTAACGGTTCCTTACCGTCACTGGTGACAGCGTTGCAGGACATTGCCCATACGCCTTGGATCAGTAAATGTATCTCGTTATTCGCAGACTTAGCCCTAGTGACTTCATTTCTAGGGGTGACCTTAAGCCTATATGATTTTGTTGCCGAACTGACTCGTGCGAAAAATACCCTTGTTGGTCGCATGCAGACCTGGGCTCTCACCTTTGTACCACCCTTACTATGTGCCCTGTATCTGCCGGAGGGCTTTGTCGCTGTGCTTGGATTCGCGGCTGTGCCTTTGGTGGTGATGATTATATTTCTGCCGATTGCCATGGCGCTGCGTCAACGCCAAGTGCAAGCGGAAGGATATCAAGTCTCTGGCGGCTCGGTTGCGTTAATTACCGCGGGTGTCTTAGGGGTTGTTATTATTGGTGCCCAGCTAGTAGTGGCCTTGTGAAGCGTAATTGCATGGCGATATTTTAGCGAACGAGGCAGGGTAATCTCTGGGAAATGTATTTGCTTTGTAAGCGAATTTTTCTGAGCCTGTTATAGAGTGTACCCCATATGATAAAGTCAGGCCCCGGCCTGACTTTTTGCTTTTTAGGTTTTAAAGCGAGTGATGCTGGGTTGTAGCACTGTTATTTGAGCTTAAAACGACACTATTAAAACAAGAACATGGCCCAGCTTGCACATGGCTTTATTCACATAAAATGGACTTAACACAATGAAAAAATGGTTACTCGCCACCGTAGTTGCAGCCAGCTTTGGCGCTCAGGCAGACGAAGGCATGTGGCAGCCACATCAGTTACCTGCAATGGCCGATGAGCTAAAAGCCAAGGGTTTAGAAATTGATGCGAAATCGATCTCTAAACTCACCGAATTTCCTATGAATGCCGTGATAAGCCTTGGCGGTTGTACTGCATCATTCGTATCGCCAAAAGGCTTAGTTGTCACTAACCATCACTGTGCCTATGGTGCGATTCAATACAACTCAACCCCAGAAAAAAACCTACTGCAAGATGGCTTTTTAGCTAAGACCTTTGCCGATGAGTTACCTGCGGCGCCCGGTTCTCGCGTATATGTGACCGAAGATGTGACCAATGTGACTGAGCGTGTCAATGCTGGGCTTGAAAACAAAACGGGTCGTGAGTTTTACCAAGGCGTTGAGGAGCAAGAAAAAACGCTCGTCGCCGAGTGTGAAAAGGATGAAGGCTACCGTTGCCAAGTGTATAGCTTCCACGGCGGCCTCGAATATTATCTGGTTAAACAACTGGAAATTCGTGACGTACGCTTAGTCTATAACCCAGCCGCGAGCGTGGGTAAATACGGCGGCGACGTCGATAACTGGATGTGGCCACGTCACACAGGCGATTTCTCTTTCTACCGCGCCTATGTGTCTAAAGCGGGCAAACCTGCCGATTTCAGTAGCGATAACGTGCCATACGAACCAAAAAGCTTCTTAAAAGTATCGGCTAAAGGCGTGAGCGATGGCGATTTTGTGATGGTGGCTGGCTACCCAGGTCGCACCAACAGATATCGCACCGCCAATGAAGTACAAAATCAGTTCGAGTGGGCTTATCCAGAAGGTAAGTTATTGCGCGAGCGCTTTATTGAGATCATTAAAGATACCGCGCCAGAGGGCAGTGACGAACGTATTAAGTACGAGAGTCAAATTGCTAGCCTTGCAAACTATGCGAAAAACTTCACTTCGATGATTGAGTTTTATGGCAAATCCACCATGTTGGCTGACCGTAAAGCCCGCGAAGCAGAGCTTGCAGCGTGGATCGCTAAAGACAGCAGCCGTGAAGCGAAATACGGCAAAACCTTAGCGGAATTAGATGCGTTAATTGCCAAAAGTAAAGCGCATCAAGAGCGTGACATGATCTTAAGCTACATAGGTAGCACGACTATGTTGCCAACGGCGCGCAGCTTGTATCGCTTAGCGAACGAGAAACAACTGCCGGATATACAGCGTGAACCTGGCTTCCAAGAGCGTGATATGACTCGCCTCAAAGCGAGCATGGAGCGTATCGACCGTCGTTATGCGCCAAGCGTCGATAAAGCTGTGTTGTTCGATATGCTGAAACGCTACGCCGCACTGCCAGAGGACAAACGCCTACCCGCATTGGATAAAGCCTTTGGTATCGATAAAAAGTTCAGCGAAGCTAAGCTTTCGAAAACCTTAGACAAAATGTACGCCAAAACTGAGTTAGGCAAAAAAGACGTGCGTCTGGCGTGGATGGATAAATCCGTTGCCGATTTTAAAGCCTCTAAAGATCCTTTCATTCAATTCGCCGTGGCTATGTATGACACTGATATGGCTGAAGAAAAGAAAGAAAAAGAACTGGATGGCGAGCTGATGAAAGTGCGTCCGCAGTACATGGATGCCATCATTGCTTACAATCTTGAGCAAGGTAAGCCAGTGTATGCCGATGCGAACTCAAGCCTGCGTGTCACGGTCGGTCATGTGAAAGGCTACTCGCCAAAAGACGGTTTAGTGGCTGTGCCATTCACTCGCCTTGAAGGCATAGTGCAAAAGGACACAGGTGTTGATCCATTCGATGCACCGAAAAAAGAGTTAGAGCTGATTAAGCAGAAGCAATACGGTGATTTCTATGTGAAAGCCATCGATTCTGTACCGGTTAACTTCCTGTCGACCTTAGACACAACCGGCGGCAACTCAGGTTCACCCACCCTAAACGGCCGCGCTGAATTAGTCGGTCTGCTGTTCGATGGTGTGTATGAAAGCATTATCGGCGACTGGGCATATGACGATAACATCAACCGTTCTATCCAAGTGGATAGCCGCTATATGTTGTGGGTAATGAAGTATTTAGATCATGCCGACAATCTATTAGCCGAGATGGAAATCGTTAAGTAATCTATTGCCGCACCAGCAATGGTGTGGCCTGTAGTGGCATAGTGAATTTGGATTAATAGCATTCAAGCGCGATTTAGCGCTCTTTGAATCCAGCCATAACAAGATAATAAAATAGCGATAAACTCACAGGGTTTATCGCTATTTTTGTATTTAGAGGTTGATCATGCAGGGTTTCGAGTGCTTGTTTTGGGTTGTGGGATAGAGTCAGTTTCATGACCTGAAGCTTGAACCTCTGTTTTAAAAGCCAAGCATCTTCAATGATTGCGGGTATATTACACAGTTTTACACATCGTCTTCCGTCAACATTTGACGGCAATTACGCACTGTAAGCACTCGAATTTCATGACTTAAGCTATAAATAATACGATCGTGACCAAAAATGATTTCACGATAGTTCGTGTGGGGCATTTCAGGAACAAAGCGCCCCATTTCAGGCATACTTCCGAGCAATTCCGTTTTGTCGAAAACTTCATTTGCCCATTTTTCAGCAGCCGATGGATTATCCAAAGAAATGAACTCTACTGCATCACCAAGCTTTTGAAGTGCTAGGGGAGACCAAACTACTTTCATTTAATAATGCGCGCTAATACTTGAGCACGCGCATCTTCATTTGCGACACCAAGACCCGAAGCTAATTGAGATTCTGCTGTGCGCATTTCTTCTAGTAGCTCGATTTTCTCTAGCATTGCTTCATACTCTGCAACATCGAGAACAACGGCAACACCTTTACCGCGTTGCGTGATGACCAACGGACGACGAGTCTCATTGATTTGTTTGATGTAAGAGGTTACACCTGCACGAAACTCAGATAACGGCTGAATATCTTGATCGAAACGAATACGACTCATATTGAACTCCATTTGGTACAAAATAACGTACAAACTATAGTCCGGTTAACCGTTGTGAGCAAGGGGGCTGCGTTATAACGTCTAAATATTTATGCGCCCCACAGGAGCGAGACTTTGGATTCACAAAGGGGGAATTTTAAAAATTAACGCCATTTCATATATTTTTTCTTCAATATCAAGTAATCATATATGAAAAATAAGACCGCACAGCTAATACCTACAAAGCAAATCCAGAGCAAATCCGGCCACCCAAGTTAAAACAATAACATAATGTGCTTTCGGCTTGCCTTCATGTTGCATTGACTAAAGTTGCTTTAACGAGAGTTATAAAAAATGGCTGGATTGCTGATGGAGACTAAATCAAGCTAACTAGCTAAAAAATGGCAGATTTTAACCGTGATAAGTCATCCCGTAGAGCCAGGGGAAAGTAGAGGTGATAGTTACTATAGGATTGCTATCAGTTGATTTGGAAGTGCTGACAACCTATCGCAAAGTGTCGTCGTCGCTTTTCTAAGCGTCCCTCTCAGAATCGACCTGTGCAGTTATCCTCTTGATTTGCTTGCCTTGCTATCGGTTCATTCAAACATCTCATGAACCATGAAATATCACATAATCGGCTGCGGTAAATTGCAATGGCGCGCTTGAGCCTGAGCACTTGGTGGGGTTCGACTAACTCTCCTTTGGCAAATTTTTGCGTTAATTCATCGCCTTTAAACAGCTTATGCTACTGCTCAAGCACTTCTCGGTCAGTCCAGTTGTTTGCGGTCTCTATATCGATATGCAAGACCACATGCAGATGATTTGACATCACCGCATAAAAATGCACGTCGAATAATGCGGCTACAGCAATGGTAATAGAAACTGATTTTAAAGAGAGAGTTCAAGACTAATTTGAGTTCTGCGAGGGCGCGGCATAAAAACCTCCTTGTTTAAGGCTTAACCAAAGCATAGTCGGAGGTTAACTACCGAGCCATTAAGATTGGGTGTCTTTGTTTCCTTCTTTGTTTCCTTTCTTGACACCCTAGTGTGATTCTGTGATAACAGGCTCCTAACTTTTCCCCTCTTAATGTTTATTTTTATGTCTAGCCATTTACATCAAAGTCGACTGGCGTTAACCAACGTCTTAGCAGAAGGGGGCTACACTGCCAGTGTTAAATTGGGCAGTCAGGCCACAAAAGTTAATCTCATCATAGATACTGGCAGTTCCACCTTAGTGGTGCACCACAACCGCTACCAGCCCGAACTCGATCAACATCTGCGACCATCGACCTTAGCCCAGGAAGTCTGCTACGGCTTGGGTGGCTGGCTTGGCGCGGTGATTTATACCAAAGTGGCGACGCCATATCTGCAGTTAGACAATACCCCTGTGGCCTTAGTATACCGTGAGGCCGAGCATACATTTTTGAACGCCGATGGCATTTTGGGCTTGGCTTATCATAGGCTTAACCCAAGTTATGATATGGGCCGATATTTAACGGCTCACAGTGTCGAGCCGCCAGTGACCTATCCTTGGCCCTTTCCTGGTTCTCATCATCCGCTTTGCCATCAGGACTTAACCGATTTTAAGGCCTTGCTGTATACCGCAGTAGAGTGCGATGTACCGACCTACTTTAGCTTAATGGAAGAGTCGGGGCGCTGTGCCAATCGGTTTGCGTTTATCTCGCGTCGCTCCAGCATTCACTATGCCAGTGAGCGAGTCGAACACCATGCTTTACATGATGACCCGCTCAATCAAGGCTGGTTGATACTCGGCGGCGGTGAAGAACATACTCAGTGTTATCATGGCGATTTTATCGATGTCAAAGTGGTACACGACCGCTATTACAACGTGAATTTGCTCAGTATCAATATTGCGGGCGGTGATAGCATTCATTTGCCCACAGTCGCAGAGGCGCACCTAAATCGTGGCTCCAGCAATGCCATTATCGATACCGGTGCGTCTATGGTGTCACTGCCGCAAATGGCATTTAGCGCATTGATGAGTCAGCTAAAAGCGCAAGTGCCAAACGCTGCAGAACTGCTAGCGCCATTTGAACAAGGCTATAAGGCGCAGCAGCGCGGAATCGATGCCAGTGCTTTGCGACTAAGCGACTGGCCAGATATCGAATTTCATTTTGAAGGTGAAAATGGTCAGAGTGTAACCCTGCTTTGTCCGCCTACAAGTTACTGGCAAATCAATACTCCTGCTTATGGCAAAGCCTGTTTTAAATTCATGGGGCAATTACCACAATGGCCCGCCCAAAGTATTCTGGGCTTGCCATTACTTAATCCCTATTACGTGGTGTTTCGCCGCGATGAAGGTGAAGCCGGCATAGTGCGCTTTGCCGCCCTAGTCGATGAGGTATAAGTGCAAAAATGATCCCACTACAAACCAGTAAAGTCTGGCTAGTGCCTTTGTCGGAGATGGATAAAGACTTGTTTGTTGAGCTTTACACCTCTGAGCGTTTAATGAGTAAGATAGCGGCACCATTTTCTGTGACACGCGCCCAAAGCGCTTTTCAAAAGACGTTAGCTGCGACTCAGGAGGCTCATCCAAAAATAATGAGTTGGGCTATTAGAGGCAAAATCTGCGATACAGCAATGGGTATCGTTGGGTTTTCGGACATCACTTATCCCGAACAAGCTGATTTAGGGATTATTTTACGTCGTGAGGCACACGGTAAAGGTGTGGTCGTCGACGTGGGCGATGTGCTGTGTGATTACGCGCTTAAACAAGTCGGATTACATCGTATTCGAGCTGAGCATCATATCGATAATAAAATCACACAGCGTATATTACGGCAAATGGGTTTTAACCCGCCTCAGCCACATAAATGCAAGGTTGACACGCTAGAATGTTATTTAACAGAGCCTAAATTGGGTTGAGCTGTTTCAAAGCGAGATAAAAAATGTTAATTTCGGCAAATAATAAAACTAACAAATACTTTACATGTCGGGT
>NZ_PFGL01000025.1 GCF_002783505.1 Shewanella sp. CG12_big_fil_rev_8_21_14_0_65_47_15 | reverse complement strand
CCGTTGTGAAAGGTGAATTATTGATTAACGTAAATGTAGTTCGAATAAAATAGGACATTGGCCTTGCTAACCCCAAGGTGACCATATATGTCCTATCTTTTACATTCTATCTGCTATGACAAGTAATCACTTGATATCGCTTTAGTTTTATCATTCTTTAGGGCTCAGCTCTGACTAATTAATGACCTTAATTGACAGCATTCTGACACCACATTCAGGCTGACACTCATACCACATCCCCTCATCGGATTAAACCCATAAGACGGAAATCAGGCCATATGTGGACGCTCCCGGTGAGTCAAGGCAATAGCTCGCTCACCGAAGGCTTTTGGCCATATTTACCGCGATTACATTGAGCACAGCTTAACGCAGTTATCTCAGCCAAACAGCGATTTCAACCGCCTTCTATCTTGGCAGGTCAATTTAGCCAAGATGTAATTAATCTGATGCTTACAACAAACCATCGAACCCCCATATCTTTGCCAGAGTATCCATAACAACTACAAAAGAGGATGCCACACATTAACAATAACAACACTTTATGTTGCTTTTAATTTACCTAGTTGTTATAAAAATAACCGAAGGACTTGTGAAGTAGCTGTAGGACAGGGTCTTCTGACTTAAACACTTACTTTAAAAATCAAAAGGAATTACCAGAATGAACAGCAACAAAAAACTTTTCGCTTTTAAACTGGCAGAAAAAAAGCAACTGTCTAACGTGTCTTCACAAAAGAATGATCAATTTAAAGCGCGTGAAGGCGTTGCAATCGCCGGCTGCACAGATCCTACTGGTAGGGGACTGGTTCGCTTTAGCGACACAGGCATGTATTGCTGATTAAGCAGTAAGAAAATACCCCGGTTTCGACCGGGTATTTTTCCCCCGCTTCTATTGTTCAACTCCCACTCAAACATTAAAAGGAATTAACAACATGAACAGCAACAAAAAACTTTTCGCTTTTAAATTGGCCGAAAAAAAGCAACAGGCCCACGTTTCTCAGCAACAGAATGTGCAGTTTAAAGCACGTGACGGCGTGGCAATCGCCGGATGTACTTTGGCGCCTGCAGGCAATGGACATGCTCCCCGTTACAGCGACACCGGCATGTATTGCTGATTTACGTTGTCCGAAAATCCCCGGTTTCTGACCGGGGTAATAGTTTCCCCACTGAAATTTCTCCCTCCCCCTCATTTAAGTGGAATATGAATAGAAAACGGATTTTAATCGTCAGCAACAGCGATGATCTGCATGTCGACGTACTCACTCCCCTATTGACAGCAAAAGGCGATACACCATTTCGTCTCGATCTGGACGCTTTCCCTCGTGACTACCAGTTTCATCAACAAATCGGCCAGCAAGGGTGTGAAGGCTTTATTCAACATCTGCCGACGGGTGACAGACTCGCCATCGAGGACATAGGGGCGGTATGGCTGCGTAAGAAAGGGGAATTTGCGTTTCTCAGTGCAGATTTAGGCCTGCAGGAAAAAGCCTACGCGATCGAAGAAACTGACCACACACTGTTTGGCTTATTGTACGGCCTCGACTGCTATTGGATGAGCCACCCCTTGGCTGTGCGTGGAGCAAGCTTCAAGGGAGAGCAGATGAAAAGGGCCGTCAGGCTGGGCTTCACTATCCCGCCGTCGATCATCAGTAACACTCCCCAGGCCGTCAAGTCGTTCAAACAGGCGCTGGAGGGCGACATGGTGTTCAAGGCGATGTCGTCATCCTTTTTAGCCGCAGACAAGGTATCGCAAGCAGAGCGGGAGTCTGATGGCATTCCAACCACAGTCATCAGCGATGAAGACATGGAGCAGATGGATGCGGTCGCCCTTGTGCCTTGTCATTTCCAGGGGCATATAGAAAAAGCCTATGAACTGCGCGTGACTGTGATAGGTGAGCGGGTATTCGCGGCGAAAATTGATTCCCAGCTGGATGAGCGCACCAAGACAGATTTTAGAGATTTCAGTGTGGAGATCCCCTACAGCGCAATCGAGCTGCCACAGCATATAGAGCAGCGTTGTCGCGAGTTTGTCAAAAGTTACGGCTTGAATTACGGCGCCCTGGATTTAATAGTGACGCCGGAAGATGACTATGTCTTTTTGGAAAATAATCCCGGCGGACAATTTTGGTTTGTGGAACAACTGGTACCCGAATTAACCATGATGGATGCATTGGCCGATTGTCTGATAGAGGGAGCCAGATGCTGAATTTGGACACTATAAGGGCGTTGGAAAGCCAGCGGGACAGCAAGGTATTGGTACTCGCTGCCAGTCAGCTCGATATCGAGTTAATGCCGGCACTCTATAACTGTTTGCGCCAACTCGGTCATGTCGAGCGACTGGATGTTGTGCTCTATAGCCGCGGTGGCATAGTGAACGGTGTCAGGCGCATTGCCTTATTATTGAGAGAATTTTGCCATACCCTTACTTTCATCGTGCCGCATTACTGCGAGTCATCCGCGACTTTGCTGTGTTTGTCAGGGCACGAAATCATCGCCGGGCCTTTGGCGGTTTTTTCTCCGATAGATCCTGCCTTGCATTCGGCCGAACCAAACAATGGCAACACTCCGTCCAGCCTGTCATCTCAGGATGTGCGTTTGTTTTCACAAATGATGAAGGAGTGGTTTGAACTCGATGACGATGAAGCCAGAGCGCAGTCGGCATCACATCTGTGCAGCAGCATATTCCCGACGACACTGACGTCCTTTTATCGCTCGACGCTCGAACTGCAACAGATAGGTGAACAGTTACTGGCGTTTCAGCTACCGGAACAGGAACCAGGCCTGCGCACCAAAATTGTCGCCCAGCTCCAATACGGTTATCACTCGCACACTTATGCCATTACCCGGGAAGAAATGACGCAATTAGGCTTAAAGATAAGGCAAGATCCCCGGCTTGAAGTGAGGGCCTGGGAACTGGCTGAACAAATTCGAGCCAACCTAGGTCCGGGCGCTTGCCAATCACTGGACGACGGTTGGTTTGATGCCATCATAGCCACTGCCCATGACGTCAATGGGCGTTGGTGCCACCCTGAAAGACCTTCTCCCTGCTGGAAAATCGTGAGGTAACATCTTGGCTTATTTGGCAGAATTTTGTCGTTTCCTCATCTTCATCCTACTGGTGCTCGCCGCCTGGGGTAAGACCGCCTCATGGTCCAAATTTGCAGACAGTCTGGCGGCGACATTACATCTGGCCGCGCCATGGCGCAGCGCCGCGGCACTGGGATTAATCACAATAGAGTGGTCGTTGGCGGCCTTGTTAATTCTCGACGGGCCCTGGCGTGCCTTGGCCATGCAGGCTGCACTGCTGTTATTTGTCTGCTTTGCCCTCTTCATAGCGTCGATTCTGCTACGGCACAGGTTGGTTAGCTGTCATTGCTTCGGGCAGGAAAATCGCCACGTCAACGGGCATGATTTTTACCGCGCGTTAATCTTGATAGCGGCTTGTTGCATTATGCTCAATTTTACGTCGAGCGACCTGGTTGTGACTCCGGCTTCACAGTGGCTGCTATTGGGGTGCGCGTTTTTGTTTGCCCGGCTCACAATACACTTGTCAGATGTTGTCATGATATTACGCCATGATGCTTAAGGATTTCATATGATGGACGTGACATTATTACACCTGGTTTTGGCCTGTCTCATTGTTATCGTTGCAATTAACCTTACCCTCACGTTCAGGCTATTCGGCATGATGCGAACCATGAATATGCCCGGTGTCGATGTCCTGCCTTTAACCTTACCTGTGGATGAACAGGTGCCCTATTTCGCGGGTGAAACCTTGATGGATAAGACACCGGTAAGATCGATAAACAAGCCGACTGTGTTGGTGTTTTTATCCACTCAATGTAAGGAGTGTCATGGCAAGCTCCCGGAACTTTGCCGTATACAAGCTGCGCTGAGACGCGCAGAGGTTGAGATCTGGTTGATCATGTCAGAGCACCCGGACAGGATAAAATCATTTTTGGCCGATACGCCACTGTTAAACCTGGTGGTATCAATGGACAACGAAGTACGAAAAAGTTTGAACCCACGTACGGCTTCCCCATTTTATTTATTTCTGGATGAAAACCGGGTGTTACAAGCCAGCGGTATGATAGGTGATCATGACTGGATCAGCTTTATCTCTCAGATGGACGACATATTAACGGAAGCGGAGTCTGCATTATGAACCTGGAGACAAGGAAATTGCACCGGCTCAGGCTGTCACTGATCAGACCCTATATTTATCGGCTCTTGCTTGGTTTCCTCGTGATGTTGGTCACTGTCATCATCCAGCTCAGTTTTCCCAAGGCCGTAGCCTACTTTATCGATAACTCAGCCCAGGCCCAGCAAGGAAGTTGGTTAACTTGGGTTGCGCTGCTCATGATACTGGTATTTTTGATCCACGCAGCGGCGACCTCCCTGCGTTACTACCTCTTTGAGTCGGCGGGCATCTTAATAGTGACCCGACTCAGACAAGCGCTCTATGGCGCGATTATTGGCCAGGGAATAGGTTTTTTTGATCGCAATAATGTAGGCAACCTGAGCAATAGACTTTCTGCCGATGTAGAAATATTAAAAGATACCCTGACCATGGCATTGGCGATCGCCCTGCGCTCCCTGCTGACTTGCATTGGCGGTGCCGTCTTGCTGCTGATGCTGTCGCCCGGGCTCAGTTTATTAATGTTGATCGTCGTGCCCTTATCCATATTGGCTGCCCGACAAGCAGGAAAAATGGTGGGCAGCAGATCAAAACTGGTTCAGGACAACCTGGCAGACTGTAACCATATAGCGCAGGAAAGCCTGACCAATATTCGCTTGATGCATGCCTTTGGCCAGCAAGATGGAGCCAAGCAGCGCTATCGCACGGCAACGGGTAAAACCCAGGACCTCGCCTTAGGCAACACGCGTATTTTCGCCGGCTTTCAAGGCGTCACCAGTTTCATCCAGTATATGGCCTTGCTGGTGACGCTCTGGTTCGGCGGCCAGATGGTGTTGGAAGGCAAGCTGAGTATCGGAGAATTAACCAGTTTTATTCTTTATGCCGCCATGGTGGCCATGTCGGCATCCGGAGTGAGTTGGTTTTGGGGGGAATGGATGAAAGCCGTGGGGGCGACGGAACGCGTCTTCGAATTGCTTTCCCTGCCGCCACAGATCCCGGAAGGGTCAGGCGGAGCAGATTTACCTCAATTAAAAGGCGAGATACATTTTGAAAATGTGGCGTTTGCCTATCCCGCCCGCCCCGAAAACCAGGCATTGAGAGGCTTTACGTTATCCGTTGCTGCGGGAGAAAAAATTGCCTTGGTCGGTGCATCCGGCGCAGGCAAGTCGACCATTGCCAGCCTGATCCTGGGTTTTTATAAGCCAGACGCTGGCCGACTCAAGTTTGATGGGGTGGATGCCGACACCTTGAGCCTGCATGCCATAAGACGAAATATCGCCATTGTGGAACAGGAGCCCAGCCTCTTTTCCGGCAGCATACTGGAAAATATTCAATATGCCCTGTCAGATCGACTGGCGACTGCAGAAGAAGTGATCCAGGCGGCCAAGCACGCCAATGCCCATGAGTTTATCTGCAAGCTGCCCTCCGGCTATGACACCCAACTGGGCGATCGTGGAGTGCAGCTGTCCGGTGGGCAAAAACAGCGAATTGCCATTGCCAGGGCAATTTTAAGGGATGCCAATATTCTGATCCTCGACGAAGCGACCAGCGCGCTGGATGCACACAACGAGTATCTGGTGCAGCAGGGCCTGGAAAACCTGATGAGGGGAAGAACGACTATCATGATCACCCATCGCTTCTCAACAATTAGCAGAGCCCAACGAATCGTCGTTATGGATCAGGGAGAAATCAGTCAAATAGGCTCTCATGATTCACTTATACTGAACAAAAATGGGATATATTGCCGATTGATGCAAAAACAGATCAATGACTTAGAAAGTGCTGTATCCATTCCAGCCTAATTGATATCAGCGAATATAGCTGCCTGCATAAATAACATGGTTTAACCTGAGATCGGTTTAACAAGCCATAATTGCAATAGCATTAAACTCCGAGTTGGTGATGTTCATTTGTGGCTTATTGTCTTTCAATTGGTAGGCGATGAGCCCCGCTACCATATTGAGCATAAAACCATGCGCACTATGGTGTCTGCAGTGCTCTATCTGAGAGATAGTTTTTAACTGGTCGTTGATGGTTTCTATGATAAAATGTCTCGACAGCATGGCCTTATCCCACCACAACATTGCCTTTGCCTTCATATTCTTCCGCACGTTCGTCACCAGCTTGGCGCCTTTCTCCAGTAATTCACCTGACAAGGCTTTGCTGATACACCTTTGTCTGCATAGAGTTTATTCATATCACTGTGCACCATCTCACTTACCGGCTTTGTGTCATGTACATTCGTGGGAGTACACCTTGGCAGCCACAATTCCGCCTTGATGATTGACAATTAAATACAGTTTAAAACCATAGAACCAACTCATGGTGCCTTTGTCTCTGTACGCCAATCCCACCAAGGTTTTATGGCGATTAATCCGTAGGTTGTGACAGACTTTGATACTTGTTGAATCAACAAATTCGATGTCAATGTGTTCACTTTTTAGGCTGGCAAAGTAGCTGCAAAGCGGCACTAAAACAGTGGACATCACTTCAAGAGAGCAGGTATAGCTGAATAAATTTGGGAAAGCTGATTGATAGAAATGAGCCAGAAAGCAGGTCTAGAAGTTTTTGAAATCAGGTGGTGGAACATCTGGAAAAGTATGAGGATAGTCATCACTTCGCTCATTGTCATACGACCAGCACGTTGGCGCTTGCGTGTTCCATCAGTTAACAGCGTTTTTTCCCATTCAGGGATGAAAACAGCACAAAAATCATCGACATCGAAAAACATTTCCACTAATTTATGCATAGGCTCTCCAGAGTGATTAAGTTTCTCTTGGTCGAAAGATCCGATCACAAAGAAGGCCATTAGTTCAAATTTTCTTATCCCGAGTTCAGGTTAATCAGTATGACCTAAATCAAAGCTACACTGGTTTTATAAAAATCCCCGCATTGCGGGGATTTTCAATATATCAAAGACAACTAAGACCCACAGCGTTACACACATTTTCCATCCGCTGACTTATCGGAAGAAAGTGCTCGACTGATGCCGCCGAAGATGACATTCAAGAAGCCGATACCGGCATCTTTTTGTCGCTCATCGGCGCTGCCCGTATCGTGGCCGCTTGCCTCTCGCATGCTTTGGTTATTGTTAGTTCCGCGCACAAAATCGCAGGACGCATTGCTGGTATTGTTCACCGAACAGGCACTGAGCAGAGCGATCATTAGGCCGCAAAGGGCAAAGCGTAATCTTGGCATATTAGTTCAACACCTCTTCTAATGCCTTGAGGCATAAGGCGACATTTTCGCGACGGGCACCAAAACCCATGAGGCCAATGCGCCATGCTTTGCCCGCAAGGGCGCCAAGACCAGCGCCGATTTCGAGGTTGTAATCCTTGAGCAAACGAGTCCGCACTGCGGCATCATCCACACCTGCTGGGATGTAAACTGCGTTAAGTTGTGGCAGACGCGAAGCTTCGGCAACCACAAAGTTTAGCCCTAACTTTTCCAGCCCAACACGCAGCACTAAATGCATGTCATGATGGCGTTGCCACGCATTCTCTAAACCTTCGGCCGCCAACATACGCAGGGATTCATGCAGTGCATAAAGCGCATTCACTGGCGCAGTGTGATGGTAACTGCGTTTGCCGCCCGCGCTGGTCCAATAGGCCATCACCAGACTTTGATCGAGAAACCAACTTTGCACTGGGGTTTTACGATTTTTCAGTTTTTCAACAGCAGCAGGCGAGAAAGACACAGGTGATAAACCCGGCACACAGGAGAGACACTTTTGACTGCCGGAATAAATGGCATCGATGCCCCATTCATCGACTCTTAACTCGACGCCACCAAGGGAAGTCACGGCATCGACGATTGATAAGCAGCCATGTTGTTTAGCTAATGCACACAAGGTCTTAGCATCGGACAAAGCGCCAGTAGAAGTTTCGGCGTGCACAAAGGCTAAAAATTTGGCATCGGGATTGGCTTTAAGCGCCGCTTCAACTGCAGCAGGATCGACAGGCGTGCCCCACTCATTGTCCACCAGCACAGCAATGGCGCCCATACGCTCGACATTTTGGCGCATACGCTCACCAAACACACCGTTACGGCAGACAATCACCTTCTCACCCGGCTCGACTAAGTTAACGAAACAGGTTTCCATGCCCGCACTGCCCGGCGCAGACACCGCCATAGTCATTTCGTTTTTAGTTTGAAAGGCGTATTGGATCAGGCTCTTAAGCTCATCCATCATGCCGACAAACAGCGGATCTAAGTGGCCAACCGTCGGTCTGGCCTGCGCCGCAAGCACTTCGGGATAAACATCCGACGGGCCAGGGCCCATCAAAATACGGCGAGGAGGATTAAAGGCGGTAAAACGCGGTGCTGGTAACATCATGTCTCCTTAATGCGTGCAGGTCGAGGTCTGGATATTAATTCGTATTCGTTAGCCATTCTGTTTTAAAAACCAGCGAGTTAATCGTTAGCGGGTTAAGTCAGCCACTTAACGTGACACGCTAATCGGCGGCTAGAGTATTAAGTCTACAAAACTACCACAAAAAGGGGCGCCTGTGCGCCCCTCCTTTAGCCTAACTTTGACTTAACTTGAGCCTAAAATGTCATTGTGCCGAGTGCAGCTATGTTCTTCATCACTAATGCTATAAGACTTTGTTGCCGTTTCCCGCATTTAAAAACAGCTGATAGGCAGGACTTTGGGTTTCCTCTTGATAGACAAAACCCAAGTCAGTTAAAAACTGTTGGAACGGCAAGGCATCCGCCGCGGGCACTTCAAATCCCGCCAGCACTCTGCCAAAGGCCGCGCCGTGGTTGCGATAATGGAATAAACTGATATTCCATTTGCTCTGCAAGGTAGTTAAAAACTTCAGCAGCGCGCCGGGATGTTCGGGGAACTCAAAGCTAAATAAACGCTCCTCTAAGGGCTCGGGTGGATGCCCGCCGACCATGTAGCGCACATGTAATTTGGCGGTTTCATCGCCGGATAAATCCTGAACTTCGAAGCCATTGGCCTCTAAGGTGGCAATGATTTGTTCTAGCTCACCTTGGCCTCGGCTTAAGCGAATGCCAGCAAACACCACGGCCAGATCGCGACTACTGAAACGATAGTTGAACTCCGTCATCACCCGTTTATCGAGTAACTCACAGAATTTTAAGAAACTTCCCGGACGTTCAGGGACTTTCACCGCTAATACAGCTTCTTTTTGCTCGCCGAGTTCGCAGCGCTCAGACACATAACGCAGACTGTGAAAATTCACATTGGCGCCACTCAAAATCGCCGCGACTTTCTCACCTCTACCGCTGTCGCCACTGGCATTGGCGCTGACATATTTTTTAAGCCCAGCTAAGGACAAAGCCCCAGCGGGTTCGGCTATCGCACGGGTGTCCTCGAAGATATCCTTCACCGCAGCGCAGATTTCATCCGAAGTGACAGTCACGACTTCATCGACATACAGTTTGGCGACTCGAAACGGTTCAGTGCCGATACGCTTTACTGCCACACCGTCGGCAAATAAACCGACTTGCGCCAGTGTCACCGGCTCGCCCGCTTCCATCGCCGCCTTTAAACAGGCGGCATCTTCTGGCTCGACGCCGACAATTTTCACCTGCGGCATCACCGCCTTGTAATAGGCTGCGATACCCGCGATTAAACCGCCGCCGCCCACGGGCACAAATACCACTTCGAGATCGCGCTGCTGCTGCAACATCTCTTGGGCGATAGTGCCTTGGCCTGCGATCACAGCTTCATCATCGAAGGGCGCGATATAGACTCGGCCCTCTTCTTTAGCCATCGCCATCGCAAAACCATTGGCTTGATCGAAGGCTTGGCCGTGCAATACCACGTTGCCACCTAAACGGCGCACCGCATCGATTTTAATGTCGGGCGTCGTCTCAGGCATCACAATCACAGCATCCACACCGCGACTCGCCGCCGACATCGCCACACCCTGAGCATGATTGCCCGCCGAAGCACACACCACGCCGCGCTGACATTCTTCTTTCGTCAACTGGGCAATACGGTTATAGGCACCGCGTAACTTGAAGGAATGCACTGGCTGCATATCTTCGCGCTTCAAAAATACCTGACAACCTAAACGCGCCGATAACTTGTTCATGCTTGAAAGCGGCGTCACTTTCGCTATGTCATACACAGATGACAACAGGATTTTTTGCAGATAGCTTTGTGCCAACTGAAAATGGGCTAAATCCGCCTGAGCTTGCGATGCTGTAGACATAGAGGCAAGTGGCAACATATTAGCCCTCCAGTTTACTGCGATCGCGCACCGCGCCCTTATCGGCACTGGTGGCGAGCATGGCGTAGGCCTTAAGCGCGAGTGATACATAACGCTCTCGACCTATGGGCTTCCACGCCATTGGACCACGCGCTAACATGGCCTCGCGGCGAGCGGCCAATTCGGCATCAGTTAACGCCAGCTTGATACTGCGCTTGGGGATATCAATCTCGATGCGATCGCCATTTTCAATCAAGGCAATAGTGCCACCCGCCGCTGCTTCGGGTGATACGTGGCCAATAGATAAACCTGAAGTACCACCGGAGAAACGACCGTCGGTGATCAGCGCACAGGCCTTGCCTAAACCGCGTGATTTTAAGTAACTGGTTGGATACAACATTTCTTGCATACCCGGGCCACCTTTCGGGCCTTCGTAACGGATAACCACCACATCACCTGCCACCACTTCGCCGCCTAAAATGCCCGCCACGGCGTCATCTTGGCTTTCATAGACGCGCGCCGAGCCAACGAAAGTCAGATTCGATTCATCCACGCCCGCCGTTTTAACGATACAGCCATTCTCGGCCACGTTGCCCGATAATACGGCAAGCCCGCCCTCTTGGCTGAAGGCAAACTCGCGGCTACGGATACAGCCTTCTCGTCTGTCATCATCGAGCGAAGTCCAGCGACAATCTTGGCTAAAGGCTTTAGTGGTCGGAATGCCCGCAGGCCCCGCCATAAAGAAGTGTTTTACTGTTTCATCTTGGGTCTGCATCACATCGTATTTCGCCAGCACCGACTTTAAATTGCCGCCTTCATCGGCAGCCACATGAAACACATCGGTATGCAGTAATCCGGCTCTGTCGAGTTCGCCTAAAATCCCCATCACGCCGCCCGCACGGTGCACATCTTCCATATGATATTTAGGCGTCGAGGGTGCGACCTTACAAAGGTGCGGCACCAGGCGCGACATACGGTCGATATCCGCCATGGTAAAATCAACATCGGCCTCCTGCGCGGCGGCCAATAAATGCAATACGGTATTAGATGAACCGCCCATGGCGATATCTAAGGTCATGGCATTTTCGAAGGCTTTGAAGCTGGCGATATTACGTGGCAATGCCGATGCATCATCTTGATGATAATAACGCTTTGCCAGCGCCATCACCCGCCGACCCGCCTCTAAAAATAGCTCACGGCGATCCGCGTGGGTGGCCAGCATAGAGCCGTTACCCGGCAGCGATAACCCTAGGGCTTCGGTTAAACAGTTCATTGAGTTCGCGGTAAACATACCCGAGCAAGATCCACAGGTTGGGCACGCGCTACGCTCAATTTTGGCACTGTCTTCATCGCTCACGTTCGAGTCGGCGCCCGCCACCATAGCATCGACTAAGTCGAGCTTGATGAGCTTATCCGACAGCTTAGTTTTACCCGCTTCCATCGGTCCACCAGACACAAACACGACGGGGATATTGAGGCGCAGCGCCGCCATCAACATGCCGGGGGTGATCTTGTCGCAGTTGGAAATACAGACTAAGGCATCGGCGCAGTGGGCGTTAACCATGTATTCCACACTGTCGGCGATAAGCTCACGCGATGGCAGACTGTAAAGCATGCCGCCGTGGCCCATGGCGATACCATCATCGACGGCGATCGTATTGAATTCTTTGGCGATACCGCCCGCTTCTTCGATGGCGCTCGCCACCAGTGAGCCCATGTCTTTTAAGTGCACGTGACCCGGTACAAACTGAGTAAAGGAGTTAGCAATGGCGATAATTGGCTTACCAAAATCATTGTCTTTCACCCCTGTGGCGCGCCATAACGCACGGGCACCCGCCATATTGCGGCCTTCGGTACTGGTAGCTGAACGTAACTTTGGCATTGACTGTATCCTTTATCTCAAATCGAAAAATCGTATTCTTAATTCTTATGGCGCAGGCTTACGCATTCGCCGTTTGTTGCAAGCTCAGTGGTAACAATACCTTACACTGAGTCACATCAATCAGTTTATTCAGCTGATTACTTAAGAGTTCGATGGCACGTTCGCTATCGACCTCCATATCCAGCGACAGGCTCGCATCGTCGTTCATGCGCATCTGCATTTGGGTAATCCTAAAGCCACGATGGCGAGTCACGCGCAGGACACGCTCAAGCACTTCGGGGCGTTGTTGAACCGTTAATTCCAGAGAGTGGATCATGTTTGTTTCTCCATTTCGTCCATCATATCGCTGTTTGATGCGCCGGGGGGCACCAGTGGCCAAACGTTAAAAGCATCGTCGATTGCAACGTGTAATAAATACGGGCCCTTAGCCGCTAACATTTCGGTTAAGGCTTCTTCCACTTCGTCGGAAGAGAAAATCGTGCGGCCGGGGATATCGAAGGCGGAGGCCAATTGCACAAAATCTGGGTTATCGGATAAATCCGTTTCGCTGTAGCGCTCTTCAAAAAATAGCTGCTGCCACTGCTTCACCATGCCGAGTTTTTGATTGTCGATAAGCACGATTTTCACTGGCAGCTTGCGGCGTTTGATGGTGGTCAGTTCCTGCACATTCATCATAAAAGACCCATCACCAGAGACAGTCACCACAGTGGCATCGGGGCGGGCCACTTGCGCGCCAATGGCGGCGGGCAAACCAAAGCCCATAGTGCCTAAGCCCGCGCTGGACAGATGATCCTCTGGGCGGCGGAACCACATATGCTGGGCGACCCACATTTGGTGCTGGCCTACATCACAACAAACAACATTGTCTTCGGGTAATTTATTGGCTAAACGGCGCAGCAGTGCGGGGGCGTAGATCAAACTGCCGGGGTGTTGATAATCCCATTGATGCTTACGGGATAAATGCTCCACCTCGGCCTGCCAAGGCGTGATGTTCATCGACATGGCTAAGGCGGGGAGGATTTGGCGTAAGTCACCGGCGATTGCCACCTCTGGCATACGCAGTTTGCCCAGTTCGGCGGCGTCTATGTCTAAATGGATCACTTTGGCCTTGTCGGCAAAGCTCGCTAAACGGCCAGTGACTCGGTCGTCGAAACGAGCACCCACCACGATCAACAAATCGCAATCCTGTACCGCTAAGTTGGCAGCCTTGCCGCCATGCATGCCTAACATGCCTAAGTAACCGGGCGTGCCGTGGGCGATACTGCCCAGTCCTTTCAAGGTCGCGACCGAAGGTATACCCGTTACTTTAATAAACTCACGCAGTTGATCGACCGCGCCCGCCATGCCGACACCACCGCCGACATACAACATAGGTTGTTTCGCTTCAGCCAACAGCGCACGGGCGGCGTCGATATCATTCATCTCGGCTTGGGGTTCGTTCATGACGGCCAGCAAAGGTGTGCGATATTCGAGGTGAGCGAGTTGAATGTCCTTCGGGATATCGACCAGCACAGGGCCAGGGCGACCGGATGCGGCGATTTCGAAAGCTTGATACAAGGTTGGGATCAGGTCGTTGACGTCTGTCACCATAAAACTGTGCTTAGTGCAGCTCAGTGACATGCCCAACACGTCGATTTCTTGAAAGGCGTCGGTGCCGATAACGGCGGTAGAGACTTGGCCTGTGATGGCCACCATAGGCACAGAATCTAACAGCGCGTCGGCAAGGGAGGTGATCAGGTTAGTCGCGCCAGGGCCTGAGGTCGCAAAGCACACGCCAGTTTTACCGCTGGCTCTTGCGTATCCTACTGCGGCAAAGGCGGCGCCTTGTTCGTGACGACTGAGCAGATGTTCGACGGGGCTGCCATAGAGGGCATCGTAGATTGGCATAATGGCACCACCTGGGTAACCAAACACTGTGGTGACGCCATGTGCTGCTAACACTTTGATTACCGCGTCTGCGCCTCTGATCATCTGCCCTGGTTCCATATTCTTTCTCGCTACGTTAGTCCTGAATTGCCGAAAATCGACTATTTTTACTCTTTCGAAACTGGTCTAAAAAACTTAGGTTTTAAAACTTAGCCCCTGAAACGAAGAACCCCCCGGTCCTTTCGGAGCGGGGGGTTCTTTCGAAACTTTTAACCTTTTAGGTCTATCAGTTCGCCATGCGCCGCCCCCGCTGTGATTTAATAATCACGACGGTAATAATCACGAGAATGAGCTTGGCAGCTTGGTTAAACATCAATATGGATCCCTAATCGGTGTTTTCTGAAATATGAGTATCGCTTAAATAATAAGTCGCAGGGCTCTGCCCGTTGCGAGCTATTAGCTTTACCATAAAGCGACAGCCAAACACAATAAAAAATATCTTTTGTCAAAAAAAATTCAGCTTCCCTGCCGAGACAATGCAAAACAACAAGGTAAAACGTTAACTGTTGAGCCTCAGTCGGCGCGATTCACCTACTGAACCATAGACTCACTAACTGTGTCGTTTTTGCCCGCTCGACAACCCACGAAGCAGGTAAAATTTTCAACAATGCCAAGCACCTGATCCTAGTGTCTTGGCATTTTATATCAGCCTTTATTTGGTCAATTTAACTCAAACAATACTTTTCATTTCAGTCATATAACCGCGAAGTTCGGCACCAATATATTCCACATCTGTGTGGCGAATCGCATCATTGACGGCAATGAGTTTCAGGTTATCGACGCTGTTGGAACTATCCTTAAGACCCGCACCTAAATACTCAGGTGACATGGCATTAACGTAATCGCGCAGCAGTGGCACGGCGGCGTGATTGAACAGGTAGCAACCGTATTCGGCCGTGTCTGAAATCACCACGTTCATTTCGTACAAACGCTTACGGGCAATAGTGTTGGCGATAAGTGGTGTTTCATGCAGTGACTCGTAATAAGCCGACTCTTCCACTATACCCGCAGACACCATAGTATCGAACGCCAGTTCCACACCCGCTTTGATCATAGCGACAAGGAAAATACCTTTGTCGAAATAGGTTTGTTCGTCGATATGCTCGCTCGATACGGGGGCATTTTCGAAACCTGTTTCGCCAGTTTCGGCTCTCCAACGCAGCAGGTTCGCATCGTCGTTCGCCCAATCTTGCATCATAGTGCGAGAGAATTCGCCGCTGATGATGTCATCCATGTGCTTTTCAAATAATGGCTGGAGGATTTCTTTTAAATCTTCTGCAATTTCAAATGCTTTAATCTTGGCTGGATTAGACAAACGGTCCATCATGTTAGTGATGCCGCCGTGTTTCAGCGCTTCAGTGACCGTTTCCCAACCTTGCTGGATAAGCTTGGCCGCGTAGCCTGGCTCAACGCCATCGGCGATCATTTTCTCATAACCTAAGATGGCACCCGTCTGCAACATACCGCACAGAATGGTCTGCTCGCCCATCAGATCCGACTTCACCTCGGCGATGAAAGACGACAGTAGAACACCGGCTCTGTCACCACCCGTGGCGCTGGCGTAGGCTTTAGCAATCTCTAAGCCGTCACCGTTTGGATCGTTTTCTGGGTGAACCGCGATAAGGGTAGGTACACCAAAACCACGTTTGTATTCTTCACGCACTTCAGTGCCTGGGCACTTAGGGGCAACCATCACCACAGTGATATCGGGACGAACTTGCATTCCCTCTTCAACAATGTTGAAGCCGTGGGAGTAGGACAAGGTAGCACCTTGTTTCATCAGTGGCATAACCGCGTTAACCACGTTGGAATGCTGCTTGTCCGGCGTCAGGTTAAGCACCAGATCCGCCGTAGGGATTAATTCTTCAAAGGTACCGACACAAAAACCGTTGTCGGTCGCTTTCTGCCATGAGGCACGTTTCTGTTCAATCGCCTCAGGACGCAGGGCAAAGGAGATATTCAGACCCGAATCACGCATGTTCAAGCCTTGGTTAAGGCCTTGGGCACCACAACCTAAAATAACAATATTCCAATCTTTGATGTAGTGACAGCCGTCGGCAAATTCAGAGCGATCCATAAAACGACATTGGCCAAGCTGTGCTAATTGTTGACGTAAATTCAGAGAGTTAAAATAGTTAGCCATCTGATATACCACCTATAAGTCAGAAATTTTGGACGCAACCAAACTAACATAATGTTACGACTTGGTTGTGATTGAAATCACTATAACCCATGCTTATCATTGCTTAAAATGATATATTCGAAACCTCATATTGCGTTTTTAGCAACGTCAATTGCAATCATGATCAGTAACACTGGCAGTAATATCGGCACCAATATGCAGCACCGAATCACGCCGTCACTCAAGCTAGGCTTAAGTTCAAACTAAACAGGATAAGCTATGGATATTCGTACCCTCAAATTGTACCTGCACTTATGTGACAGTTTGCACTTCGCCAAAACGGCGGAGCAGATGCATGTGAGCCCATCGACCCTAAGCCGAGCACTGCAAAGATTAGAAGAGGAAGTGAACGCGAAATTGCTCGAGCGGGACAATCGCAGCGTGACCTTAACCCATGCTGGGCGTGAGTTTAAGCTGTTCGCCGAGCAGACCTTGAACCATTGGAGCACACTCAAGCACAGTATCGATCTTAAACAGGACGTGCTGCGCGGTCGGTTAAATCTGTATTGCTCGGTCACCGCCGCCTACAGTCATTTACCGGGTTTGTTGGATCGATTCCGCCAAGAGCATCCCTTCGTCGAAATAGCCTTAACCACAGGAGATGCGGCGAACGCGCTGGCCGAAGTGCAGCAGAATCGCGCCGATATCGCCATCGCCGCCCTACCCGATCCGTTTCCGAGCAGCTTACACTTTGCCAAAATCGACGATGTGCCGCTGTCGATTATTGCGCCGACTATCCGCTGCGCGGTGCAGCAGCAAATTAGCCAAACGCCCATCGATTGGTCGAGCGTGCCCTTTATCATTCCCGATCATGGCCCCGGACGGCGCCGCGCCGATAACTGGTTTAAACAAATGGGCATCAGCCCTAATATCTATGCCCAAGTGTCGGGCCAAGAAGCGATCGCCTCTATGGTAGCGTTAGGCTGCGGCGTGAGCATCAGCCCAGAAGTGGTGATCAATAACAGCCCAGTGCGGGATCGCATCCAGTTACTCGCCTCTCCCGTTGCGATACCGCCCTTTGAACTCGGCTGCTGTTGCAAGGTGAAACGACTGGATGACCCCATACTGAGCGCTTTCTTAGAAGTGATTTAGGTATCTGGCGACATCAATTTATCGTTAGCATCGATACGAGTGACCAATAGCTGATCGACCTTGTACGAATCGATATCGACCACCTCAAACTTGTAGCCGGCATAGTTGACGAAATCGGTACGCTTGGGGATTTTACGCAGCATATACATCATAAAACCGGCGATGGTTTCATAGTTCTGATTGTGCGGGAATTCTTCGATGCCGAAGGCGCGCATCACGTCGGTAATAGGCGTCACCCCGTCGACTAGCCAAGAGTTGCTATCACGGGCGATGATCTGCTCTTCGCTCTCGTGCAGCGACCACGCGCCCATCACGGCGCGCTGTAAATCGTTGGTGGTCACAATCCCCACTACTAGGGCGTATTCATTCATCACCACGGCAAAGTCGGCGCGGCTATTTTTGAAGTATTCCATCGCCTCTGACAGGCTTAAGGTATCGGGAATGATCAGTGAGGTATGCACTAAGCTACTGTCTTTGAGCGTGATGTTCTCGCCATTGATCACGCGGATCAGCAGTTCTTTCGCATCCACAAACCCTTTGATCATATCCAACTGACCATCACAGACTAAAAATTTAGTGTGGGGATCTTCGGCGATCTTACGTTTAATATCTTCTTCACTGTCCTGCAGTAAAAAGTACACTAGACTCTCGCGGGCCGTCATGGCGGATGTGACTGAAACGGTTTGCATTTCAAACACATTTTCCATCATTTGTTGCTCACCCTTATCCAGTACCCCGGCTTCGGCTCCGGCGTTCATCACGGCATAAATATCGTCGGAGGTGATTTCGTCATTGCGGGCGGTCGGAATTTGCAACAGTTTAAAAATGCCACTCGCCATGCCATTAAAAAACCACACTAAAGGCCGCAGCAGCGTAATGCAGATGCTCATGGGGCCAACCACCGCTAGAGCGACAGGTTCAGGCATCGCCATGGCAATACGCTTTGGCATCAAATCGGCCACCAGAATAAAGGCGCTAGTGACCAACACAAATGACAATAAAAAGCTGACTTGGCTCAACCAAGGATCGCTTATCCAAGGGGTTAAGAATTGATAGAAATAGGGACGAAAAGCCGATTCACCCACAATACCGCCCATAATGGCGACGGCATTCAAGCCAATTTGAACCACAGTAAAAAAGCTCCCCGGATGGGCCTGCAAATGCAGCACTTTTTCTGCTCTAGTGTCCCCCTCATCGGCCAACTGACGTAGACGAATTTTTCGCGAGGCGGCTAGGGCAATTTCTGACATAGAGAAAAAACAACTCGCGCCGATCAAGCACAATATAATCATCACGTTATCAAAGAGACTCATGTAACACCTTTTGTTTAACACTGGACTAACTAGGACCAACCCGCGTTTTAGGGCTCGCGTGTCAGTTGAATTCAAGACGATAGTAAATATGTGTCTAGTATATCTGCTAATCGCTCAGTTATGCGTGACTCTGCTCTCGCCACCCGTCTGTCATGCCGATGAGCGTCCATCATTTAAGTGACATTTTGGTGTCGAAAAGGCTGAAAACTCACCCGTTAATTATTTTATCAGAATCTATAAATAGATAATTATAAAAGAATTACTACATCAGCGTTTACAGAGAACAAGCAAACCTGAGCACTCAACAGATCACACCCGCGGGCGATAGGGGCAAAAATTTGGCTTAGGGCCAATTTGAGGATGATTACGGCAAGTCTCGGGGCGTTGGTGGTAAATAGTGCAGCGGCGAGTGTTGCTATCCAAAAACAGGCAATCATCATTCGCCATACGTGCTAGGGTAAAAATAGCGGTTTTATGATTAAAATTATCGATTAAGCGGGCTTTTTGTAGGCGCTTAGCAATCGCTTTTAGATCGCCTTCGGCTTCAAACTCATCCACTAATGCCATACGCACTAGATCACTGGCAGTGACTTCGACGGGCAGGGTGCAGCAAGTGGCATGGCAAGTGTCACACAGACCTTTACGGTACTTTTGCCAGGTAGACAAATCATCGATATTAAAAATCGACACCACATTTGCCGCATTTTTACCACGTTTTGACACGCTCAAACCTAAAGATGGGAAATAAAGGGCGGCAATTATAGCAGGCAAAAATCAGAAATAAACCCGCTAACACCCGCTCAGTAAAAGCGACTTAGCCCCATGGGTTTATCTCGACCACCACAGTGTTACGCCCTTTGTCCTTCGCCTGGTAAAGACACATATCCGCCCGGCGAAGCACATCCGCCATTTTCAGCCCAGATTGGGTATCGAGCGCTAGATAAACCCCGCCAATGCTAGTGGTCACTTTGGCCATAGGCGAGCCGCTATGGGGAATATTTAACTCCGCAACTTGGTAACATAATTGGTTCGCAATCGCCCCTAATTGACCCGGCGTGACTCGCTCGAGCACTATGGCAAACTCTTCACCACCAATTCTTGCGAGTAAAGCCCCCTGCGGTAATATGCCGCTGTGCATTAACGCCTCGGCCACCCGCTTTAGCACTGAATCTCCCTCAAGATGGCCATAGGTATCGTTGTAACGCTTAAAATAATCGATATCCAGCATTAACAATCCGGCGGGCACTTTGCCCTGCAATACGGCTTCTAAGGTGTGGGTAAAGGGACGTCTATTGGTTAATCCCGTCAATTCATCCGTTTCGGCCATGACCTGCAACTGTGCATTCACTGAGACTAAGGCTTGCTGCAAGCCCAACATTTGCCGCTCTTTTTCTGCGCGTAACAATAATTCGTTTAATGCGGCGGCAAATTGCGTCAACATGATGTGCTTTTGCATGTTCCAATTTAACGGGCGAGTCACAGTCGATAACGACAATAATCCCAGCAAGTTACCCGCATTTTTAATCGCAAAAGCGGCAATGGCGCATATGCCCACCGAACGCATCACGCCATATTCCTTCGGTGAAAGCGACTTTAAAGAGCCAATATCTTCAATCACTAGGATCGATTCCGTTGCAAATTTTTGTGCCAGTAGGGTGACATTTTCAACGGAAATACCTTGGATCTGCTCGGCATTAGGCTCACTCGCCCACAGACTGCGATACTGTGCCTGCCCCTGAGTAAATTCGAGTATACTCACCCTCTGGACATCGAATAACACCCCAATTTTACGGCTGATCTCGGCCAAGCCTTCATCCAGCCTGAGCGTATCCATATTGAGAAATTGCAGTGAAATTTCAGCCAATAATTGGTTCGCCCGCGACTGCCAATTGAGTTCTTGAGTGCGCTCCTCGACCAGACGTTCCAGTTGGTGTTGCTGTTGTTGTAACGCCCTCTGCTGCCACTTATTCAGGGCTAAATCGTTACGGATCCTCTGGTACATGGCCTGCAGTGACTGGGCGACATGGCCGATTTCATCGGGGTTTGCCACAATCGCCTCGGGAACCGACAGCTTTTTAAGGGAATGAAGATTGATTTGGTTGGCAAAACCTTCTAATGCCGACAAACGGCTCGTAACCAGTAAACGTACGAGAGTGAGGATAAGATAAATCATCAGTAGGGTTTTAAGCCCATTGCCTAGGACGATAATGATCAACTGCTGCCATAACTCGTAGTACAGCTTATTCGTATCTAGACCCACGGTGAGAGTTCCAATCTGCTGCTCTTGATATTCAACCGCATAATGAAACAGCGTCTGACTCCCATCACTGCCACGGATAGGCCTCCCCAGTTGCATAGCAACTCCGTCAATACTCTCCAAATTCACGCTCGATACCATAGGCATCATACCTAAGCCCGATAGCAAATCGGAGAGTAAACTACGGTCAACATCCCAGAGTGATTTGGCAATACTAGGGAGAATAGACTCGGAATACTCCCGAATATCCGCCGTCGCATTGTCGATGCTGTCCTGATAATTCCATATCAGTTGCACCAGCATAGTTAACACCGCAAAAAATGAACTCACACCGATAATGGTGAGCGTCATTCGGTGACTAATGGAATGATTCTTATGTTTCATTGAGACCTATTAGGTATTATTGTGGCGGCAATTTATCCAAAATTTCAGCCTGAAAAATGGCGGGCCAATCCCTAGCGACTAGCATCTGATAAAAAGCCGAATCTGGCCTGAGCACATCGAATAACGCGACCCCTTCATAGGGAATATATTTTCGCGTCCGTTGATAGTGCTGCAACTGTACTAAGCCTAAGGCTCCCGCTAAAAAATGCCCACCACCGAGCACGCTTATCGCATGTTCACGGCGGAGATGTAAAATGTCAGGTGAAGTGTTAATCGTGCTGACGAATACCTCTTTACCCGACTGTAGCCCTTTTTCTTTCAATGCCTTAAGCACACCTATTGCCATACGATCACTGGCGGTCCAAATCACATTGAGATCGGGATAACGGCCAAGCAATGTCAACGCCTGACCATAGGCAATATCCTCACTCCATTGGCCATAGACCGTTTGCACCACAGTTGCATTAGCCTGCATAAAGAAATAATCATGGGCGCCTTGGGTGCGAAACACAGATGCTGGCGTCGATTTATCGCCCGAAATTAATAAAACCTTAGCCTCTTTATCCTTTAAATCGGCCAGCAAAGATTTAGCGGTTGCCGAACCAATCGCATAATTATCGGGAATAATGGCGGGTAATAGGTATTCCTGCCAGTGGGGATCCTGCAGCAAGATATCACGCTCACCAACGGAGATATCATTTAAAATTAACTGCACATAAATGGGATACGGATAAAGCATTTGTAGCATTTTAAGTGCCGATTGCTTTTCATTTACCAAGATAACGTAATGGGGAAGAGAGGGTGAATTGTCTAATAATTCAGCGAACTGGGTGATCATTTTGAAGTGATTACGATCGGAGTGAATAATATTGAGATTAATATCCAGCTTGGTCGATGCGACTAACATTAACTTATCGACATCGCCCCAAAAACTGTCCTCTGCGGCACCGGGATTAAAGAACACGACATCGAGTTTAGCCATCGCCGATACGCTAAAAAAAACACATATAGAGAGACAGCATAATGTCCATAAACGCATAGGCGAGATCTCCTCGACCGTGTTCCCCCAAACGTTATCCTTCATCCGAGATCACTTTATTATTATCGATTCACAACCCTGTTACCGCATCGTTGCCTAAATATCCCCAATAGCAACAGATAGTTCGATTAAACCACAAAATGATACAAAGTGAACTTTATGGGCAGAATATTTATGAAACGGGCCACCAAGCGTAAAGCCCACCCTAAGATTGCCTTACGCATATACTCTGTTAGTATATGTATAAATTAACAGTGATTGAGTGCTAACGACTTGCAGCAATTGGATCTTGTTCCGATCACCGACCTCAAAGGCGTCGCTAAACGGGTCGCAGAGAAACTCGCCAAGCTTGGTATCACGACAGTACAAGATCTGCTGTTTCACCTTCCCCTGCGCTACGAAGACAGAACCCAAATCTATCCGATTGCCGCCCTAAGCCTAGGCGGTTACGGCACGATAGAAGCCGAAATTCAATCGACACAAATCATCCAAGGCCGCAAACGCATGTTGGTCTGCAATGTGCGCGACGACACTGGCAGCTTAAGCCTGCGCTTCTTTAACTTTTCCGTCGCCCAGCGCAATGCCATGCAAAATGGTTTAATGATCCGCGCCTACGGTGAAGTGCGCCGTGGTAGCCATCAGGCCGAGATAGTGCATCCAGAATATAAAGTCGTCTATCCCGGTGAAGATGTTCACCTAAGCGATACCCTAACGCCAATTTACCCCACCACAGAGGGCTTAAAGCAGGCGAGCTGGATAAAGCTAACGGAACAAGCCTTAGTGTTACTGGAAGAGGGTGGTTTAACTGAGCTACTGCCACCGCAGTTGCAACCTAACAATATCAGCCTTAAACAAGCGCTGCAGACGTTGCATCGCCCTCCAGCGGGGATCTCTCAGTTCGATTTAGAGTTAGGCCAACACCCAGCCCAGCAGCGCCTCGTGCAGGAAGAATTACTCGCCCATAATCTCAGCATGTTACGCCTAAGGCAGCGCAGTAATTTAGACGCAGCTGTCACCATGCCCGTCACCGGACAGTTGCTTAATCCCTTCCTCGCCGCTTTGCCCTTTAAACCCACGGGAGCACAGCAAAGAGTCGTTGTCGATATAGGCAAAGATTTAGAAAAGCCCCATCCCATGATGCGCTTAGTGCAGGGGGATGTCGGCTCAGGTAAAACCTTAGTCGCTGCGATGGCCGCGCTGCAAGCGATTGAAAATGGCTATCAAGTGGCCATGATGGCACCGACCGAATTATTAGCCGAGCAACATGCGGCCAACTTTGCCGCCTGGTTTGAGCCACTCGGGCTAAGGGTGGGCTGGCTTGCGGGTAAACTCAAAGGCAAGGCCAGAACCCAATCCCTTGAGGATATTGAATCGGGCGCAGCCCAGATGGTGATTGGTACCCATGCCATCTTCCAGCAGCATGTAATCTTTAGCAAACTCGCGTTAATTATCATAGATGAGCAGCACAGATTCGGCGTGCACCAACGCTTAGGTCTGCGGGAAAAGGGTGTGAGCCAAGGTTTCCATCCGCATCAATTGATCATGACGGCAACGCCGATCCCGCGCACGCTGGCAATGACGGCCTATGCGGACCTCGACACATCCATTATCGATGAACTGCCGCCGGGACGGACCCCAGTGACCACAGTCGCCATTGCCGATTCACGCCGCAACGAAGTGCTCGAACGAGTACGCAATGCCGTTATCACAGATAAACGTCAGGCCTATTGGGTGTGTACCCTGATTGAAGAATCCGAAGTGCTCGAATGCCAAGCCGCCGAAGACACCGCCGAAGAACTGCGCCTCGCCCTGCCCGAACTGAGTATCGGCCTAGTGCACGGCCGGTTGAAGAGCGCCGAGAAACAACAAATCATGGCCGACTTTAAGGCTGGGGTGATTCATCTGCTGGTGGCAACAACTGTGATTGAGGTCGGCGTCGATGTGCCCAATGCCAGCCTGATGATCATTGAGAACCCTGAACGTTTAGGCTTAGCGCAGCTGCATCAACTGCGTGGACGAGTCGGCCGCGGCGCCATAGCGAGCCATTGTGTGTTACTCTATAAGGCGCCGCTGAGTCACACTGCCAGCCAACGGCTCAATGTGCTCAGACAAAGCAACGATGGCTTTGTGATTGCCCAAAAAGACTTAGAAATTCGCGGCCCGGGTGAAGTGCTCGGCACAAAACAAACTGGGCTGGCCGAACTGAAAATTGCCGACCTAGTGCGGGATCAAGCCCTC
Organism: Shewanella sp. CG12_big_fil_rev_8_21_14_0_65_47_15; assembly: GCF_002783505.1. Taxonomy (GTDB): domain Bacteria; phylum Pseudomonadota; class Gammaproteobacteria; order Enterobacterales; family Shewanellaceae; genus Shewanella. Next base: position 33,533 of record NZ_PFGL01000025.1, on the reverse strand, counting down.
ATTCCCCACATTCAAAAACTGGCGAACCATGTAATGTTGCAAGCTCCCGAGCGAGTCGATGCCATCATTCATCGCTGGCTAGGGCACAGACAACAGTATGTACAGGCTTAGGTAGCAAATGCACAAGACCGCCAGCCTCAATACTCAAAATAAATGCGATATGTTCAGCTAGGCGCTATAGACAAGCGCATGGAAACTTGCAAAATGAACCAACGGCCTTCAAATAAGTCCGTCCTTGCACTCTAATGTTAGCTGCATGTATTCACCACGTTACCTTGACGCCCAAGCGAAGGATATAAAATGCAAGTTAATCAAGACGATAGAATAACACCTCAAGAAACTTCTTCTAGTAGTAGCAATCGCTTCGCGCTTTTTGCGATAGTGCTCGTCGTACTCCTTTCCGCCGGTGGATATTATTACTATAGCGGTGGTTCAGACTCGCCTAAATTGATCCCTAACGCACCTATTGTGCTGCCCGAAGCGCCATCATCCGAACCTATGACGCTCGAAAGCACACCCGAGCCAGAAACCACACAGTCCCTACCCGATACACCTGAGACCCTAGCGGAAACGACCGATAGCCCGGCCACCGAGGCTGAACCTGCCGTCGTGGTTGAACCTATACCTACACTGGCGGAGAGCGATGAATTTGTTCACCAAAAAGCACTCGCCATCATCAATAACAATGTCGTGGGCTCATCATTAATTACTCAGGATCTCGCCCGTCAATTTGTGGTGTTCGTGGATAACTTGGCCCAGGGCGAATTGACCCGTAAGGTAAGCCCAATTAAGGGGCCTGAAAAGCTCTTCACAGTGTCGGAAATCACCAATAAGGTTTATTTAAATCCAGACAGTTACCATAGATATGATGCCTATGCGACTGTGATAGCCAACATGGACGAGCAGAGTTTACTGAACACCTATAAGCAACTGACGCCGTTACTCAACGAGGCCTTCACAGAACTTGGCTATAGCAATGCCAACTTCAACGACAGAATGCTGCAGGCGATTAAAATATTACTCGCAGCCCCCATTATTGAAGAACCCATCGAACTTAACTCTATTAGTGTTAACTACCAATTTGTTGACCCAAATTTAGAGGCCCTACCCAGCGCGCAAAAACTACTGATCCGCATGGGACCAGAAAATACCCGCAAAGTAAAAATTGCGCTGCGTAAACTCGAAAATCAACTAGCGCAGTAATTGCCCTAACGACTGTGGTTAAAAGGCGCCTAAGTGCGCCTTTTTGATTAATTTGACCCAGCCGAACTAAATCGTTTCGAATTGTAGGCCACTTTATAGGGTGAGCAGGGCATCGGTAAGCAGGCCCTCTGCGCCATGGTGAGCATCGCATAGCGATACGCTGCGAACGTGAGCCATGGAGGGCGAACTGGCTTTTGTGTATGGATACATTTGGCGCGGTGGAGCCCTCAGGAAGAGTTAATGGTGCCTGCATGGATACCCTGCGATGTAGCATCATTATGAGCAGTTATTTAGGCATACAACACTGAAAAGAGTGTTATTCAACTGTGATTCACGCGAGCTTGATTGCATTTTATTAACCCACATTAAGCAAATGGCTTCATAAAAATGGGGGGCTTGGTGTAGAATGGCGCCCACTAAAAGGCGGATTGAACGCGCTATATCCAACGCGTAAATAGCCAACGACCGCTCCATTCACCAAAGTGTTAACTTAGTTAGGGATAACTAAGACAGCTGCAAACTAGTGTCGAGGCAAAGTAGTGCAACTAACATTCAGCATTCTCTCCTGGGGCGCATGGACGCCTCAATATCCGCATAGTGATAGCTGGCAAAGTTGGTGCGAAGACTCGGCTGCCTCCAGTCTCGATACAACTCCGTCAGACACCATACTTTCAGAGAGTGCGGCCCCGGCACTCAAACAAGTGCCAGCCATGCAGCGTCGCCGCTTTAGCCGCTTGACTAAGATGATGCTAGAGGCGGGTTTTCAGTGCAATATGGCGCCAAACTGCCGCTCTATTTTTGCCTCGCGCCACGGCGAGTTGCCGCGCACTATTGGACTACTCGAAGACATTATCGCCAAACAGCCCTTATCGCCCTTAGGCTTTAGTCAGTCGGTGCACAACACCGCCAGCGGCATTTTCGGCATAGTAACGGCCAATACCGCGCCTTCAACCTCAGTGGCGGCGGGCACAGAAACCCTGTCCCAAGCTATGGTTGAAGCCTTCGCCCAGTTACATCAATCACCCGAGCCATTGCTATTGGTCTTCGGTGATGATCCTGTGCCACCTGTGTACGATGAGTTTACCCAAGAAACTGAATTGCCTTTGGCCCTAGGTCTACAGCTCGCGCCCTTCGATGTCCCCGCTGCAGCCAAGCTCACAATCAGCCGCATCTCTGAGACAACGACATTAAGCCCTCTGACCTATGGCGCATTTATCCACGCCCTGGCGACGGCGCAAAATATTTCTGGCTGCCTGTCCCAATGGCATTGGAGCCTAGAGCATGTCTAACCCGGCGCAGAGTCCGCAAAAGTGTTTTGGACTCAATGTGGCTTATGCGACGCCAGAACCTCGCCGCGAAGGGCTACATTATCTCCCCCGTTGGCTCGGCGGCGTAAGTTGTTATATCGCCTTTGGCTTAGGCGGTTTATTAAGTTCCTTGACCATTCTGCCGCTGCTACGCTTTTGGCCAGGCACACCCGAGGCGCGGATTATTCGAGTACAAAAGGCCGTGCATCTGATGTTCAAAGGCTTTGTCGCTATGCTTACTTGGGCGGGCGTGATTAAGGTCAGCCGCCACGGCGCGCAAAAATTACATGATGCTAAAGGTGTTATCGTTATTGCCAACCATCCCAGCTTAGTGGATGTGGTGGTGTTGATAAGCCTAATACCCAATGCGGGCTGCATAGTTAAACAGGGGCTGTGGCGTAATCCATTTTTGCGCGGTGTCGTGTCCTGCGCGGGTTATATCCCTAATCGCGGCGCCGAATTGATGCTAGAGGATTGCCGCCAAGTGCTCGCTCGGGGCACTAACTTGATTATTTTCCCCGAGGGGACTCGCACGGTTTTCGGTGCGACCATTAACGACTTTGCCCGTGGCGCAGCCAATATCGCCTTAAGGGCAGAAGCCGATATTTTACCTGTGGTTTTACGTACCAATGTGCGTGGTTTGACAAAGGAGCAGCCTTGGTATGAGATCCCAAGGCAAACCATGGGTATGGCCGTTGAAATCGGCGCAACAATTTCTCACCTAAAGTACCCAGCGGCTTTAGGTGAGCATGCAAAAATGGCCCGGCAACTCACGCGGGATCTTGAACATTATTATAAACAACAACTCGAAAATAATTATGAACTTAAACAATGAAATTAAACAGTTAATCATCGACTGCCTCGATCTTGAAGACGTCAGTATTGATGATATTGAGACAGATGCGCCGCTCTTTGGCGAAGGTCTTGGTTTAGATTCCATCGATGCCCTCGAACTCGGTTTAGCCATCAAGAAAAAGTTTGATGTCAAAATCGAAGCAAACTCTGATGCCACTAAGGCCCATTTTTACAGTGTCGCCAGTTTAGCGCGCTTTATTGAATCCCAGCGTCCATAGGAGAGGAATATGCAAAATCGTGAACAAATCCTCGCCATGCTGACCAGTATTTTAGTGGACGAATTCGAAATTGAGGCCGAGGCAATTACGCCTGAAGCCAACCTGTATGAAGAGCTCGATCTCGACAGTATTGATGCCGTCGATCTGGTAATTAAGCTGCAACAACTGACGGGCAAAAAGATCCAACCCGATGACTTTAAATCGGTGCGCACAGTCAAGGATGTAGTCAATGCCATCGAAGGGTTAGTTAAAGGCTAATGCGAGTCTTACTGCAGGCGTTAACCGCCCTCACAGTGCTGGCCTATCCGGTTGCCGTGTATTTAGGGCTGAATTATTTGCCCGCTGGCACCATAGCGCTCATGTTGTGTTTATTGCTGATAGTGCGGTTAATGTTACAAAAGCAAAGAGTTAAGACATTAGTTTTACCACTTTTAGTGGGGATTGCGCTCACGGCAGGCAGTTATCTTGCCAAGCGCAGCGACTGGCTGCTGTATTATCCTGTGGTGATAAATCTCACTATGCTGGCGCTGTTCAGTTATTCACTGCACAGTGGGCCTAGCATGATCGAGCGTTTAGCCCGCTTGAAAGAACCCGATTTACCGGATGAAGCCATTGGGTACCTTAAGAAAGTCACCCTACTCTGGTGCGGCTTATTTATCTTCAATGGCACTATGGCGGCTTATACCGCAGGCTTTACTAGCTTAGCAACCTGGACCTTGTATAACGGTTTGATTGCATACGTACTCATGGGACTGCTCCTCGGTGGGGAATGGTTATATCGCAGCTTTTGGTTGAAGAAAACATGACACAGCTACTCAAAAACTGGTTAACCCAAGGGCCCTTTGCCCAACAACTGATCAGCTTTAATCACCACGACATAGTCACAGGTGCATTATTTACCCATCAGGTGGCGCATTTTTATGAGCAACTGCAGGCCGCACCCGAGAAGAAATGGCTGCTCGCCAGTGATACCAGCGATCTGTTCGCCGTGGGTTTGTGTGCCGCACTATTAGCGGGCAAGGAAATTATCCTGCCTCCCAACACCCAAACCGGCACCTTGAGCGAGTTAACCCACCAGTTTGAAGGTATCTTGTCGGACAAGCCATTGTGTGAAAGTCAGGCTTTTGTGCTGCTAAAAAAAGAGCTGAGCCTACCGAGTAAACCTTGGCCCGTGAGTGCGGCTATCGGCGAGTTAGTGCTCTTTACCTCCGGTAGCAGCGGCGAACCTAAGGCGATCCGTAAAACACTCAGGCAATTAGATGTCGAAGTATCAGTGCTCGAACAGACTTTTGCAGAGCATTTGCCCCATTGCAGTGTGGTTTCAACGGTTTCTCACCAGCATATTTATGGCCTGTTATTCAAGATTTTGTGGCCGCTCGCCGCCAGTCGACCGTTTTTAAGCGAGCAAATTGAATACCCAGAAACCCTAAGTTATTACACTGCCTTGCTGCCAAACCTGTGTTTGATCAGTAGCCCTGCCCAATTGTCGCGCCTGCCTAAAGCGCTAGAACACGAGCGGCAACTGCGCTCACCGAGCCTAGTGTTTAGCTCTGGCGGGCCATTAAGTTTTGCCGCGGCCAAGGGCGTCAACCAGTGCTATGGTCACCTGCCCATCGAAATTTTTGGCAGCACAGAAACCGGTGGCATCGCCTATCGCCGTCAACATGAGGCCGATGAACCTTGGCAAGTGTTTGACCGCATCTCAATAGACCAAGATCCGAGCGACGGCGCCCTGCTGCTGAAATCGCCCTATTTGGCCGACGATGAATGGTTGCGCTGCGAAGATAGAATCGAACCAACCGAGAATGGCCAGTTTAGACTCAAGGGCCGACTCGATCGCATCGTTAAGATTGAGGAAAAACGCCTGTCGCTGGCGCAGATGGAAACGTTATTGTGCAGCCACAGCTACGTCGAACAAGCCGCACTTGTGGTACTGCCGCAGTTTAAATCCCAATTGGGCGCGGTCGTAACCCTCTCGGCACTGGGGCGTAGCGTGCACCAAGAACAGGGTAAACTCAGTATTAACAATGCCCTAAAAGCACATTTACTGACCCAATTTGAGCGCGTCACCCTGCCACGCCGCTGGCGTTATCCGGATATTTTGCCGCTGAACACTCAGGGTAAGCGTGTCACCGCCGAGTTAATTGAGTTATTTGACCATGATTAAATCGAGTCTACCGCCGATCCTGCATTCCAATATCGGCATTGATACAATTGAATTTCGCCTCCTTGTGGCGGCCGACCTTGAGTATTTTAAGGGGCATTTCCCCGAGCAAGCCGTGTTGCCAGGCGTGACCCAATTAGATTGGGCGGTGCGTTTAGGCTGCCAACATTTCGGTTATTCAGAGGCGGTCGCTAACTTAGAAGTGCTTAAGTTTCAGCAACTCATACTGCCGGGCCAAGAAGTCACCTTAAGCATTAGCAATAATGCCGCTAAGGCAAAACTCACCTTCGCCTATAGCGATGGTGACAAGCGTTACGCGTCTGGCCGTATCGCCTTTGATGCCTCGTCATGGGTCAATCAGTCTTCCGATGTCAACAATAACGGAGCGAGCCAGTGTTAACGCCACCCAGCGACCTCGTTGAGTCGGCGCCCATTAAGCTCGCCCTAGTGATCCCCAATTACAATCACAGCGCCGCGATTGCCCAGACCTTGGCCGAACTCGCCCAGTTTAATCTGCCCTGTTATTTGATTGATGATGGCAGCAATGATGAAACCCGTTATCTGCTGCAATCCTTAGCCCAAACCTATCCTTGGGTGACGCTGCTGCAACATCCTTACAATCGCGGTAAGGGCGCCGCCGTGATGACGGGGCTGCGCCGTGCCTACCGCGATGGCTTTAGCCATGCGCTGCAGGTCGATGCCGATGGCCAACACAATCTCGCCGATATTCCGGCTATGCTAGCAAGGGCGCAGGCTAAACCCGATGCGCTGATTTCAGGCAAACCTGAGTACGATGAATCCGTGCCTAAGGGCAGGCTTTATGGACGCTACTTGACCCATTTTTGGGTATGGGTCGAAACCTTAAGCTTTGATATTCAAGATTCTATGTGTGGCTTTCGCGTTTATCCGCTGGTCGCCACCGAACGATTACTCTGCCAGCAAGCCTTAACCGAGCGAATGGATTTTGATATCGAAATCCTAGTCAAACTCTACTGGCAAGGGGTGGAGATTTTATTCCAACCGACTAAGGTGATTTACCCCGAAGGCGGCGTCAGCCACTTTCAAGCTGTGGCCGATAATGTGCGCATCTCTAAGCTACACACACGACTGTTTTTCGGCATGCTCAAACGCCTGCCCTGGCTGCTGAAACGCAAACAATCGCAGCAACAAGCCTATATTTCAGAGACCTCATCGAAGCCGCAAACAACTGCGACCACCCATTGGTCGGGCATGAAGGAGCGCGGCAGTTACTGGGGCATCAAACTGCTCGCCGAGAGCTATCGCTTTGGCGGCCATTGGTTGTGCCGCGCCATTATGTATCCGGTGATTTGCTATTTTTTCCTCACAGGCAAAGTCACCCGTGAAGCCTCGTTAGATTTTCTGCGCCGCGTGCAAAAACTTGAGCCGCAACATCCTAAACTCAATCGGCCCGTGGGCTGGCGCGATAGCCTGAATCACTTTTTAGCCTTTGGCAATGCGGCGCTCGATAGAATCGATGCCTGGTGCGATCGCATCCAATTGAGCCAAGTGGATTTCCCCGATCGCCAAGTGCTGGCCGACCAGCTCGAAAGCGGCAAAGGCGCGGTGTTATTAGTGTCGCACCTTGGCAATTTAGAACTTTGCCGCGCCATTTCAATCCACCAGCGCAAAGTCAAAGTCAACGTCATGGTGTTAACGAGCCATGCGGAAAATTTTAATAAGGTACTCAAACAGTTAAACCCAGATAGCACGCTCAATCTTATTCAAGTGACCGAACTGAACCCTGCAACGTCTATGCTGTTGCAGCAAAAGATAGAAGACGGTGAATTAGTGGTGATCGCGGGCGATAGAACCTCATCCAATACCCAAGGCCGCGTCATGTACGCACCCTTTATGGGCCAAGATGCCGCGTTTCCCCAAGGGCCGTTTATTTTGGCGGGCTTACTCGATTGCCCCGTATTTTTAATGTTTTGCCTGCGGGAACAAGGGCGTTATCGGGTGCATTTAGAACGCTTCGCCGAAACACTGAAAGGCCCAAGGGCGGGCAGAATGGACAGATTACAGCAGGCGGTAAATCGCTACAGCGAACGTTTAGAATACTTTGCCAGACGCGAGCCTTTGCAATGGTTTAACTTTTTCGATTTTTGGCGCAAAGACAGCGAGCAACAACGCGCCCCATCGCAGTTAGTACAGCCTAATCCATTACCGACAACTTCAGCATCATCGCCGATCCCAGAGCAGGATCATAAGACAGACAGGACACAGCATTTATGAGCCACGCAGTTACTCAAACGACAACCACTGAGCCGCCAATCGAATTTGGCCGCCAGTTACTCACATTAGAGCAAGTCGTCGCCGTTGCTAAGGGTGCTAAAGTCAAACTCTGTGACGATGCGGATTATCAAGCATATATCCAAAAAGGTGCGCGCTTTATCGATAGCCTGCTGCATGAAGAAGGCGTGGTCTATGGCGTAACCACAGGTTATGGCGACTCTTGCACAGTCAATGTGAGTTTAGATCTGGTCCACGAATTACCGCTGCATTTAACCCGCTTCCACGGCTGCGGTTTAGGCGAGACCTTAAGCATAATGCAGGCCCGCGCTGTGATGGCTTGCCGTTTAAACTCCTTAGCCATTGGTAAATCTGGCGTGACCTATGAGCTATTAAAGCGCATCGAAACCTTGCTCAATCTCAACATAGTGCCAGTGATCCCAGAGGAAGGTTCGGTCGGCGCCAGCGGGGATTTAACGCCGTTGTCGTATTTGGCCGCAGTATTAGTCGGCGAGCGCGAAGTGATTTACCAAGGTGAGCGCCAAGCGACTCAAGATGTGTACGCAAAGCTCAACATCACCCCGCATGTCCTGCGCCCAAAAGAAGGCTTGGCCCTGATGAACGGCACCGCCGTAATGACGGCTTTAGCCTGTTTAGCCTTCGATCGCGCCCAATATCTTGCCCGCTTAAGTAGCCGTATTACCGCTATGGCTTCGTTAACCCTAAAAGGCAACTCGAACCATTTTGATGAAATCTTATTTGCCGCTAAACCGCATCCCGGACAAAACCAAATCGCGACTTGGATACGGGAAGACTTGAATCACCACGAACATCCACGTAATTCGGATCGCCTGCAGGACAGATATTCCATCCGCTGCGCGCCACACATTATCGGCGTATTGCAGGATGCGCTGCCGTTTATGCGTCAGTTTATCGAAACCGAAGTCAACAGCGCCAACGACAACCCAATTGTCGACGGCGAAGGCGAGCATATTCTCCACGGTGGCCATTTCTACGGCGGCCATATCGCCTTTGCGATGGATTCACTCAAGAATACTGTGGCCAACTTGGCCGATCTTATCGACCGCCAAATGGCGCTAGTGATGGACCCTAAGTTTAACAATGGCTTACCTGCCAACTTATCCGGCTCAACCGGCCCGCGCCGCGCGATTAATCATGGTTTTAAAGCGGTACAAATTGGCGTGTCGGCTTGGACGGCAGAAGCGCTCAAACACACTATGCCCGCCAGCGTGTTCTCTCGCTCGACCGAATGCCATAACCAAGACAAGGTGAGCATGGGCACTATCGCCGCCCGCGACTGTATGCGCGTGCTCCAATTGACCGAACAAGTCGCCGCAGCAGCCTTGCTCGCCATGACCCAAGGCATTGGCCTGCGTATCGCCCAAAATGAATTAGACGAAGCCTCGCTCACGCCATCGTTAGCAAAAACCCTCGCTCAAGTGCGCGCCGATTTTGAGACCTTAATCGAAGATAGGCCGCTCGAAGCCGTGCTGCGCCAAACCATAGCTAAAATCCAAGCGGGCGAATGGGAAGTGTGCCGATGAAATCATTGCTCACTATCGATATGGAAATGCAAATTCCCTTCCACGATGTGGATTCTATGGGGATCACTTGGCATGGCAATTACCTGCGTTATTTCGAAATAGCCCGCTGTAAACTGCTCGATGAACTGGGCTACAACTACCGCCAAATGCAAGCATCTAACTATGCCTGGCCGATTGTCGATGTGCAGATTAAGTACGTCAAAGCCAGCACCTTCGAGCAAAAAATCACAGTGCGCGCCGAGCTAGTCGAGTGGGAAAACCGCTTAAAAATCAATTATCAAATTCGCGATGTCGAAACCGGTGCGCGCATCACTAAGGGTTATACCATTCAAGCGGCGGTCGATATGAGCACCCAAGAATTGTGCTTTGTTACCCCTGATGTGTTCCGTGACAAAATCGCCACCCTGCTCGCTAAGGTTGAAGACTAATGAACGCCTTGCTGACGAAGAGCCCTGTACTGGCGAAGAATCCTGTGTTGAGAAAGTGTGCATTATTTCTCTGCTTAGCTTTTGCTTTAATAAGCCAGCCACTCAAGGCTGAAACCTTAAGTGACAAGCTTGCCGCGCCCGGCGTTTATCAAGCACTCTTTAGCCAAAGTGCGGATACCTCGCAGCTTGTGACCCTGAGCCAAAAACTTAACTTGGGCGAAACGGTGCGAGGTCAGTTTGTGCAATCCCGGCAATTAAAGGTGCTCAAAAAGCCGTTAATCAGCCAAGGCCAGTTTATCTTCGACAAAGAGCAAGGGCTGATCTGGCAACAGATAAAGCCCTTCGAATCCCTGCTGATTTTAAAGGATAAGCAACTGATCCAGCGCGATAGCCAAGGTCGAGTTCAGGTCAGTAAGGCCGATGCCTCGGCGAGCGCTGCCGCTATGGGGGATTTATTACCCAGCCTAGTGCGCGCTATGCTCGGCGGTGATATCTCCGGTTTAAGCGAAAACTTCGAGCTGCACTTCCTCAGCACAGACAAGTTAAACACAGACAAGTTAAACACAGACAAGTTAAACACAGACAAGTTAAACACAGAAAAGTTAAGCCCTGAGAACTTGAGTCCAGACAGCCAATGGCAATTGGGTCTAACGCCCAAAGATCCCTTAATGAAAAAAGCCATCGCCAATATGGTGTTAGAGGGGAGCGATGTGTTGCAATCCTTAGTGCTGCTGAGCGCAGCGTCGAGTGTGAGCCCACAGGATATGACCCGCATCGACTTTAGTGCGCTTTCCCAGGGCGCACTCAGCGAAACCGAATTGGCGCAGTATGCGTTGGCGAATGGGGCGAATAAACCTTAACCATGGCCGCCAACTTCGCCGCGCGCGCCAATCAAGCGCTAATGCAATCATCCCCCAAGTGGCGCCTCGCCATTTGGTCGCTATTGATGCTCTCTGCCAGTCTGTGGACGCTGCAACTCTGGCAAAGTGGTGCACGGGTGCAGAGCGATATTCTCGCCATGCTGCCGCATTTACAGCAGGACAAACTCACAGAGCGCGCCCTTAACCAAGTTGAAGCCACGCTCGCCGATCGAGTCTATATTGCGCTCGTCGCCAAGGATGAAACCACGGCAATCGCTGCGGCTAAGCTGTTGATGCAAAAGCTTGAAACTGACCTTGCTACTACTGGCAGAAATGCTGCACTCACAGAGATTCGCAGCGCCGATATGCAGCTCGGCGAAGCGTTGGGGCAATACTATTTCCCCCACAGATTTAAATTACTGACTGCGCCGCAAGCCGAAGCGTTAGCAACGAAAGACATTGGAAATCTGATTGAGGCGGCCACAGCGCAGCTTTACAACGCCTTTAGTTACGCCAATAGCAACTTGCTCGCCCAAGATCCGCTGCTGTTATTCCCCGCCAATTTACTCGCCCTCACGCCGAGTTCAAAAGTCAGAGCCAGCCAAGGTATTCTGCTGGCTAATCGAGGCGATAATGTCGCTGCGGTTGTTATGGCAAAGGGGCGAGAAAGCGCTTTTAATCCCAATGCGCAATTAGCGCAGATAACGGTATTAACCCAAGGATTGGATGCGGTTAAACAAAGCTATCCCGATATCAATGTGCTTAAGGCTGGCGCTCTGTTTCACGCGATTGCGGCGACGCAAATGGCTAAGAGTGAAATCTCGATCCTTGGTCTTGCATCCCTACTTGGGGTGATTGCCTTAGTCTGGTTGGCGTTTCGTTCTGTGATGCCGCTACTGTTGGCAATCGTCACCATTTCCAGCGGGCTGTTGCTGGCGGTGACTTTTACCTTAAGCGTGTTTGGCGAGCTGCATTTACTCACCTTAGTGTTTGGCACTAGCTTGATTGGCATTGCCATCGACTACAGCTTTCATTTTTACTGCGAGCGCTTAAGCGATAGCGAGCGGAGCGCAAAGGCCACGGTGGCGTATATCTTCCCAACGGTGACGCTTGCCTTTATCACTAGCGCTTTGGCTTATGTGGGCATAGGTTTAGCGCCATTTCCCGGCATGCAGCAAGTGGCGATTTTCTGCGCCGCGGGGCTGTTTGGGGCCTATCTCACCCTCATTCTCGCCTACCCACTGTTAGCGGGAAGTCGCTTGCCATCGGGCTCCCGCCCATTAGCGCTCGCGGGGACTTACCTTGCTAATTTAACTAAGTTATCCAACAAATTGACCACGCCGTTAGGCATGGGCCTATTTGCTTCGGTGATAGTGGTGTGGTGTCTGATTGGCGTAACAAAGTTAACCGTCGATGACGATATTCGCCATTTGCAGCAAAGCCCAGCGAGCGTGACTGAGCCAGAAAACCTGCTACGCCAGTTACTCAGCGGCGGCACAGATAATCAATTCTTATTGGTACGTGCCGCGAGCGAAGAAGCGTTGCTGCAACAGCTTGAGCGAGTGTCGCCACTGCTGGATGCCGCTATCGCCAATCAAGAGTTAGGCAACTATGTCAGCCTCAGCCGGTATCTGCCCAGCCAGCAAAGGCAAGACACGGCTTACCGCTTACAGGGCGAACTCTATCAAACTCAGCTAGATACTGTGCTCACGGGCCTTGGGTTGGATGAGAACTTAAAGCCAGAACTGCAAGCCGCCTATTTGGCCGCGAAAACAGAGTACATCACGCCAGCAGCATTCTTTAAGCTAGAGGCAGGCAAGCAACTCGCACCGCTATGGCTCGCGCCGAATGACAAAGCCACCGATTATGATGCTGATCAGGGTGCAATAGTCCTCCTTGGCGGCATTCAGCAGATCGATGCGCTTAAGGCGCGCTTTGCCGAGGATGAAAGCGTACAGCTTATCGATAAAGTCGCGGATATTTCTGCCGTCATGGGTCATTACCGACTGTTAACCCTAAAGCTGTTAGCCCTTGCACTCGGCATCGCACTCTTGTTGTTTAGCCTGAATTTCGGCATTAAAAAAGCCGCGGTTGTGGTTGCAGTCCCAGCCCTTGCAGCCTTGCTAACGCTCGCAACCTTAGGCTTAACGGGCTCGCCGCTGAGTCTGTTCCATGCACTCGCACTCATTTTAGTGTTCGGGATTGGCATAGATTACAGCTTGTTTTTTGCCTCAGCCCAGAACCACGGCAAGGCAGTGATGATGGCGGTGTTTATGTCCGCCTGCTCGACCCTGTTGGCCTTTGGTTTACTTGCTTTTAGCCAGACCCAAGCGATTCACTACTTTGGCTTAACCCTGTCGCTGGGCATAGGCTTTACCTTTTTACTTTCGCCGTTGATTTTGACTACAACGCAGGCTTTAACCAACAATCAGCTTCTAACGACTAAAAAGTCCTGAAAACGACAAGGAACGTACTTTACATGCCTACACCCGCTCACGATTTATCGGTTATGCCAAATTCACTTGATGTCGATGTGGCCATTATCGGCGCAGGGCCTTCGGGCGCCATCGCCGCCAGCTTGTTACACCAACAAGGCAAGCGTGTGCTGGTGTTAGAGAAACAGCATTTTCCTCGCTTCTCCATCGGCGAAAGTTTACTGCCCTGCTGCATGCAATTTATCGAAGAAGCCGGCATGTTAGAGACGCTCAATGCCGCCGGATTCCAGCATAAAAATGGCGCCGCCTTTCGTCGCAATGGCACTTATACGACCTTCGATTTTACCGATAAATTTACCCCAGGGCCGGGCACCACATTCCAAGTGCAGCGCGCCAGTTTCGATAAACTGTTAGCCGATACCGCCCAAAGCCAAGGGGTCGACATCCGCTACGGCGAAACGGTCGAGGCGATCGATTTAACCGAGAACCCACGCTTAACGGTGCACAATGAACAGGGCGAGCTTTATCAAATCAATGCCCAATATGTGCTCGATGCCAGCGGGTTTGGGCGCGTGTTACCCCGCTTGCTCAACTTAGAAAGTCCGTCTTGCCTGCCACCACGCAGCGCCATCTTTACCCATGTGGAAGACAACATCAGCGATGCTAACTTCGATCGTAATAAGATTTTGATCAGCGTCCACCCTGAGCATAAAGACATTTGGTACTGGCTCATTCCCTTTAGCAATGGCCGCTGTTCACTCGGCGTGGTTGCCGAGCCACAATTACTTGCGCGTTTACAGGGTTCGCTTGAGCAACAACTGATGAGCATAGTCAACGAAGAACCGGGACTAAAAGCCCTACTGGCAAAGGCGAAAGTGGTACAGGAATGCGCCACACTCAAAGGTTATTCCGCCAATGTGTCACGCCTTGCGACCGACAAGTTCGCGCTATTGGGTAATGCGGGCGAGTTCCTCGATCCGGTTTTTTCCTCCGGTGTGACTATCGCTATGCAATCGGCGTCTATGGCGGCAAAATGCCTAACGAAACAACTCAATGGCGAAGCGGTTGACTGGCAAGCCGATTACTCAACGCCTTTGATGCAGGGGGTGAATGCCTTTCGCACCTATGTGCAAGCTTGGTATGATGGCCGCTTTCAGGACGTGATCTTCTATGAAGCACCGAACGAGCGTATCAAGCAGATGATTTGCTCTATTCTGGCGGGTTATGCTTGGGATACGAATAATCCCTTCGTTAAAGACTCGGAGCGCCGCCTGAATATGATAGTCGAACTGTGCCGAAATCCAGCCGCCACTCCAGCATTCGCAGAGGTCTAACCGCATGCCGCTAAACCTTAACACTCAATGGCGAATGATCCTCCTGCTGCTCGCAAGCCTTGGGCTGACGGGCTGTAGCGAACTGCTGTTCAGACAGACCTGTGTCGGGCTCGCTAAGGATATGCGTTATTGTTTGGCTCCACTGCCCCATAACTTTGCTCCCACGACCGATAGGCCGTTGACTCAGCCAAGGATAAAGTCCACGACCAAACCCGCGACTGAGCCTACAACTAAGCCCGCCATCATGGCGAGTCAGCAAACCGACAGCAATACGGGCGTATCTTCCCCCCAGTCCTTTAGCCAAAAAGTCAGTATTAAAGTGGGTAAAGAGTCCCACGAACTGCTCACTCAGTTGGAGTTAGAGGGCGAGCGCATGACGCTCGTGGGTTTAGCGCCACTCGGACAGGCGTTGTTTACCTTAGTTTATGATGGGAATACACTCAGCAGTGAGCAAAGTGTGCTGCTGGGGGACAATTTTAAAGCCGAATATTTAATGGCGATGATGCAACTGATCTATTGGCCCGAGCAGAGCATTCGCGCCCATTTGGAAGGTGGCCATTTAGTCACTGGTCTTTGTGATACGGTTGGGGGGAATCAGAACGACACGCTTGAAGGCACCCGAATGAACACAATCCCCTGTCGCCAGATCTATAGCCAAGATACCTTGATCAGTAAAAGTGAACAGCAAACCCATGTGGTGCAAATCCGTTATCAACAAGATGTCGGCGATGCCCTATGGCAAGCCCACATCAGCTTAACTATGCCACAGGCCAAGTTTGAGCTAGAAATCGAACCTATTTAACCTTTTAACACCCGCACTTCACTGTGCCATGGTAAAAAACGATACGCAATGATGAACAGAGTAGCCATTACACAAATTGGACTGTGTACCCCGCTAGGGCAAGATCCCCAGCAGGTTTTAGACCGCCTGATCGCGGGCGATACCAGCGCGATGCAGCGCAGTGACACACTCCTGTTCGAGCACCCAACCTTAGTTGCGCCAGTGACGGCTGCGCTACCGGCGATTCCTGAAAAACTCATCCAGTTCGATTGCCGCAATAACCAGTTACTGCTGTGCGCGGCGCAGCAAATTGCCGCCACGGTTGAGCAAGCTAAACGGGATTTTGGCCATGCCCGCATTGGCGTTGTGCTAGGCACTAGCACTTCAGGGATTTCTAAGGGTGAAGCGGCACTTGCGTATCGAAATGAACACGGCCACTTTCCGGCGGGTTACCACTATTTCCAGCAGGAGCTAGGCAGCACTAGCGACTTTTTGCGTCAATATTTTGAGCTAGATGGCCCTTGCTACACGATTTCAACCGCCTGCTCCTCCAGCGCCAAAGTCTTTGCCAGTGCCAAACGCCTATTACAGGCTAACCTCTGCGATATGGTGATTGTTGGTGGTGTCGACAGTTTGTGCCAACTCACAGTCAATGGTTTTAATGCTTTGGAATCCGTGTCCAAAGGCCACTGCAATCCTTTTAGTATCAACCGTGATGGCATCAATATCGGCGAAGGCGCAGCCTTATTTGTACTGACGTTGGGCGAGTCTGATGTGATGCTGGCGGGCATTGGTGAGTCGAGCGATGCCCACCATATTTCGGCGCCACACCCCGAAGGCGCAGGCGCAATCACCGCCATGCAAGCGGCTTTGCAAGATGCAAATATTGCAGCACAAGACATTGGTTACATTAACTTGCACGGCACAGCCACACCCAAAAATGATGCGATGGAAAGCCGCGCTGTGGTTGAAGTGTTTGGCGTTAACACGCCGCCCTGTAGCTCGACCAAACCCTTAGTCGGCCACACCTTAGGCGCCGCTGGCGCAATCGAAGCCGCCTTCTGCTACTTATTACTTTCGGCACATAATCGCGACCAAGCCCTGCCGCCCCATCAATGGGACGGCCAAGTCGATCCACAGGATCCGCCCATAGCCTTAGTCGAACGTCATCGAGTCACCGCCAAAGGCGCACTTAATTATGTGATGAGCAATTCCTTCGCCTTTGGCGGCAGCAATGCCAGCCTGATTTTTTGCCGTAACGAGGCCTAGTACCATGCAGTTACTTAAAATTAACCAACCCTTTGCCGAACAAGATATTGCCGACTTTATTCCCCATAGGGCACCGATGATTTTGCTCGATAAAGTCATTGGCTATCGCCGTGATAACCTAGAGACCGAAGTCACTATCACAACCCAGAGCCCCTATTTCGACGCTAAACATCAAGCCGTACCCAATTATGTAGGCATCGAATATATGGCCCAAAGTATTGCCGCACTGGCCGGAGTAGAAGCTAAGCTGCGCAATGATAA
Source organism: Shewanella sp. CG12_big_fil_rev_8_21_14_0_65_47_15 (assembly GCF_002783505.1). GTDB lineage: Bacteria > Pseudomonadota > Gammaproteobacteria > Enterobacterales > Shewanellaceae > Shewanella. The sequence continues at coordinate 16,603 of NZ_PFGL01000025.1, read as the reverse complement.
AATCCGCGTCGGTTTTCTATTGGGCTCGCGTAAATTAGCGCTCCATGTCAAACAATATGAACTCGGGCGCACCTATCGCACTCAGGTGAATCGCCTCTATCAAGAGGAGTCGGGATTAGCGGTATTCGATTGCCAGATTTATCTGCTGCCCGAAGCCGGGAGCGATCAAGAGAAAATCTTAGTCGCCACAGCGAATGTGAATGTGTTCCAACCTCAAGACACGCAAGCCTACCTTGCTGGCAATCAAGAAGTAGCCAATAGAAGCCTTGGGCACTGACTTAGACACTAATATCGAGGCAATACTGAGAGCATGCTGAGACCATACAATCGCAGCAAACTGAATTAGCCTGTCGATAAAAAACGTTACATTAAGCGTATTAGCAAACAGCTTCTTACCATAAATACATGAAGCCCCATACCGACTCCTAAAGATAAAATGGGGTGGAGAAAACAAATGAATAACAGAGTATTAGTCACAGGTTCGAGCCGCGGCATAGGCAAAGCCATCGCCCTAAAACTCGCCGCTGCAGGCTTAGATATCGCCCTGCATTACCACAGCAACCAAACGGCAGCCGATGACACTGCCGCGCAAATCCGCGCGCTTGGGGTGAATGTGAGCCTGCTAAAATTTGATGTTGCCGAACGCGCAACCGTTAAAGCCGCCATCGAAGCCGACATCGAGGCCAATGGTGCCTATTACGGCGTGATCCTCAATGCGGGCATCAACCGCGATACCGCCTTTCCTGCTATGACAGAAAGTGAGTGGGACAGCGTCATCCACACTAACTTAGACGGCTTTTATAATGTCATCCATCCCTGCGTGATGCCTATGGTACAAGGCCGCAAAGGCGGGCGTATCATCACCTTAGCCTCAGTTTCTGGGATCGCGGGCAACCGTGGCCAAGTGAATTACAGCGCCTCCAAAGCGGGTATTATCGGCGCGACTAAGGCATTGTCATTAGAACTGGCAAAACGCAAAATTACCGTCAACTGTATCGCCCCAGGCTTGATAGAAACCGACATGGTGGCCGATATTCCTAAGGACATGGTCGAGCAATTAGTGCCAATGCGCCGCATGGGTAAACCGAGTGAAATCGCAGCCTTAGCCGCATTTTTAATGTCTGACGATGCCGCCTATATCACCCGCCAAGTGATATCGGTCAATGGAGGCATGATCTAAATGAGCGAGGCGACAAATCAAACCCGCTTGGGTAAACGAGTGGTCATCACTGGCATTGGCGGCATTACCGCCCTAGGCCATGATTGGCCGACCATTGCGACAAGCCTTAAGACGCAGAAAAACTGCGTCGTCACTATGGGCGAATGGGATAGATACGACGGCCTCAACACCCGTTTAGCCGCGCCCATTACAGACTTTGAAGTGCCAAGCCATTATTCGCGCAAGAAAATTCGTTCCATGGGCAAGGTTTCTATTATGGCAACTCGCGCCAGCGAACTGGCATTAATCGATGCGGGATTGTTGGATGACCCTATCGTGTCCTCGGGTGAAATGGGCATCGCCTATGGTTCATCCACGGGCAGTACCGATCCTATTACCGCCTTTGGCGATATGCTGAAAACCGGCGATATGTCGGGCGTCACTGCAACGAGTTATATCCGCATGATGGCGCACACCACAGCGGTGAACGTTGGCGTGTTCTTCGGCTTAAAAGGCCGAATTCACACCACGAGCAGCGCCTGTACCTCGGGGAGCCAAGGCATAGGTTACGCCTATGAAGCGATCAAATACGGTCAGCAAACCTTAATGTTGGCGGGCGGCGGCGAAGAACTCTGCCCCACCGAAGCCGTGGTGTTCGATACCCTGTTTGCCACCAGCACTAAAAACACCACACCCGAACTCACGCCACGCCCCTTCGATGCAGATCGCGATGGCCTCGTCATTGGCGAAGGCGCCTGTACCCTAGTGCTCGAAGAGCTAGAACACGCTAAGGCGCGTGGTGCAAAAATTTATGCTGAGCTAGTCGGTTTTGGCACAAATTCCGACGGTCAACACGTCACTCAACCGAATGCGCAGACCATGGAGATCGCCATCAGATTGGCCCTCAAAGATGCGCAGCTTGAGCCTAGCGCCATAGGTTATGTGAACGCCCACGGCACAGCGACCGACCGTGGTGATATCGCCGAGAGTCACGCGACCCACGCGGTATTTGGCACTAACATGCCGATTTCATCCCTAAAAAGCTACACGGGCCACACCTTAGGTGCATGCGGCGCGTTAGAAGCTTGGGTGAGTATTGAGATGATGAATGCTGGCTGGTTTGCGCCAACACTCAATCTTGAGAATATCGACCCACAATGCGCCGATTTGGACTATATCCGTAACGAACCGCGCCCAATCGATACAGATTATGTGATGAGTAATAATTTCGCCTTTGGCGGTATTAATACCTCGCTGATTTTTAAACGCTGGACTAGATAACACCTAAAACCCACATAAGGACATAGCAATGAAACCACTGTTTGCAGGGATGCTGCTGAGCATCAGTTTATTAACCGCACCACTGTTTGCCAAAGAATACACGGTAGAAACCTATCAAGAAGTCTTTAAGGGCGACAACGAATTTAAGCAGAAGCAAGCCATCGAATCCTTAACCCTTGCAGGTTTATCCGATCCTGCGATATACGATGTGCTCGAAGCAAAGCTCCTCGCCTCTTTACCCCAAGCGACTGAAAAAAATGCCATCGACTACAGTGCTTGGTTAGTCAAAGGCTTAGCCTACTCGGGTAACGACAAGTACAGCGAAACAATTAACAGTATTGTGAATGGCAACTATCACAAAAAACTCAAAAAATACGCATCTCAAGCCAATGAAAATCTAGCGCAATATAAAAAGTGGAATGCCATTCTTGGGGATAAAAGCCAATATGCTGCCGACCAAAATCAGCAAAATAATGCCTTTGCCAATGCACTACACAGCGATGATTTAGAGTTAATGCGACTGGCGGCTAAACGCATTATGGATGACCGCCAGTACGATGACTTTATCCTAGCCGTACTCAGTAACGAATTGAAAACACCACGCTTAATGGCCGATGACAAACTCGCCATCGATACCTATGCCAACATGGCCAAAGCCCTAGCAAGTTCAGGCAACGCAGATTACCGCGACGTGATTGAGAATATTGCGACCACAAGTTCGAACCGAAAACTGCAAAAATACGCAGCAAGCTACCTGAAGAAATTCTACTAAACCAGCCCGTTTCACGCTGAATCGAGCAAATCATGGCCGAGCTTACTCGGCCATTTTTATATTTGCTTCGACAGTTTTGCGTTTGGAGAAAGGAAATTAACAGTGGGTGGATTAGAGAACAGTTTAGAGAGCTCATTCCATCGCATTGATATAAAAAGTGTTAAAAAATAGTACTGAGCGATCTGTCACTTCAGCGGTTTGGATCTTAGTGTTTGCTGGTACCCCACTCATACAGGCTGACCATTTAAGCATAATTTTTCGTCAGATTAGAATAAAAATATTTCACATATCCCTTATCAAATATCAATGTTTATTAAGAGCCTATAACGCTCTAATCCGCCGCACCGCTATTTGGCGTCGGATGCATTTGCTTGCTAGCAGTGCCTTTAACTTGACTAACAGTTAACAGTGCCACCAAGAAAATTAGCGCGAGAATATCTACCCCAATATATTGAGTAGGTGAGATCCCTGTGAACTTCAAAAAAGAAAATCCAGGGGAAAATGATGCAGAAAAACCAAACTGAACATCATTAGTCCAGTCTATGTAAAGATAGATGGCACCTAACCCTGAATAAGCCGTTTTAACCGAACCAATAGCCAAGCTAGGAACTTGAATCAATTGGTTTAGAACAGAAACCCAATATTTGTCATACATTTCATTTATTGCGGTATAACCAGCGACTGCGTTCAATGCGATCGCGATAATTGCTATTGAAGAGTTTAACATGGTCGCTGAACCATCAATAACTAACAGTATGAGCATGAACAGTACGACTACAGCAGCAGTCAGTTGGAAATAGCCGATAATTTTTACTCTGTTTTCTGCAATCGAAAATGCCTGTTGCTCTTGCTGCTGTGAATACTCATCTATCTTGTCTTTCCTAATATCTAGCTCTGCAATTAACGCCTGATAGTTTGGCGAATCTGATGATATGTGTGACCTTACGTCGAGCAGCTCCTCGACAGAATATGTAGAATAATCAACGGTATTCATAACTTTCCTTGTACTGCTAACATTTTAATATTTATGTGCTGTTTACTGGACATAAATCGCTTGAGCAGTATTTTACCTGTACGTCTCGTTAAACCTAAACAAAAATATACTAGGATTTGACCTTCTATGACAAACTTCTTTAAACATGACAGTAAGTTATCAACGCTATCGCATCAAGTTCAACACTTTGTTGGACAAAAAACGCAGAAGAAAACAGTGCTTTTTGCTGCAAAAATTTAGCGATAAGTATCGAGTAAAATAAGGCAATTTAAAACTCCTCAGAGATGACTTCGTTAATGGCTTAAGATTTGCTTATCCACTGCGGCGCAATTGCAAACAGATAACAAAGCGATGACGCCATTATGGATAAGCCAAAATAATAGGGACCGATCTGCCATGAGACTCACCATGAAAGCCACCATAAGAGCCATGAAAATCATCCTAGATGACCTTAAAGGGCCTGAAATAGCGGCATTGCTGCAGGAACACCTCGACGATATGCGGGCAACCTCTCCGCCTGAAAGCGTTCACGCATTAGATCTTGACGGCCTGCGGCAACCCAATATTCGCTTTTGGATCCTATGGGATGGCAACAATTTAGCGGGTTGCGGTGCACTAAAATGGTTAGATGCCGAGCACGCCGAGATCAAATCCATGCGCACCGCCGCGCCCTATAAGCAGCAAGGTATAGCGTCTAAAATATTGCAGCACTTAATTAACGATGCCAAAACCGCTGGTGTCAAACGCCTCAGTCTAGAGACAGGTTCGATGGACTTCTTCAATCCCGCCCGCCTGCTCTACTGCAAATTTGGTTTTGAAATTTGCGGCCCCTTCGACACCTATCAACTCGATCCCAATAGCGTGTTTATGACGAAGAAAATCTAAAACACATGCGCCTTAGTCTTTGAAATTCATCTCTAAGGCGCTTTTGCTGCAGTTAAGTATTCGCTCGCTTAACTACTGATGCAGTTCTGTGCCCGTTCCACCAATGGATGATAAACCCAAGCAACAGCCCCCAAAATGCGCTGCCGATACCCAGTACACTAAAACCCGATGCCGTGACCAAGAAAGTGATCACCGCAACTTCACGATCTTCGGTTTTAGCTAATGCAGCGGTCAGACTATTGGCGATAGTGCCGAGTAACGCTAATCCGGCGATGGCCAGTACTAATTCCTTCGGGAAAGCGGAAAACAGACCAACCACAGTGGCGCCGAGTAAACCTGTGATAAAGTAAAACACGCCGCCCCATACTGCCGCCCAGTAACGGGTCGCCGAATTCGGGTCCGCTTCTTTACCCATGCAAATAGCCGCTGTGATGGCGGATAAGTTAAAGGCAAAACCGCCAAAGGGCGCCAGAATTACCCCGATTAGCCCTGTACTGGTGATCAAAGGTGAGATGGGCGGCCTATAGCCATTACCATGCAGCGCAGCAACGCCCGGCATATTTTGCGAGGCCATAGTCACCACAAACAGCGGCAGAGCCACGCCAATCACACTCGCCAGCGAAAACTCAGGCGTGGTCCACACTGGCATCGCCAGTTGCAACTGAACCGCATCTAACTTAAGCAAATCTAATTGAAAGCTCATGCCTATGCCCACCAGCAAGGTCAGCAAGATGATGTAGCGCGGCGCAAAAGGCTTAACGACGACAAACACCAGCAGCATGATCAATATCAGACTCAGCTGAGTTTGCATCGCCTGAAATAGCCCGAGGCCAAATTGCAGCAGAATCCCCGCCAACATAGCGGAAGCCACCGACTGCGGCATGATACGGATAAGCTTATCCATCCAGCCCGCCACGCCGCAAAGGGTGATTAACAGAGAGCTCACCAGAAACGCGCCTATGGCCTGGTTGACGCTTAATCCTGCTAAGCTAGTCACCATCAGCGCGGCGCCCGGTGTCGACCAAGCCGTTAGAATAGGATTCTTGTAGTAAAGCGATAACCCTATGCTGGTCACGCCCATGCCCACACCTAAAGCCCACAGCCACGAACTGATCTGTGCCGGTGTCGCCCCCACGGCCGCCGCCGCTTGGAAGATAATCACAGCCGAGCTGCTATAACCCACTAATACCGCAATAAAACCCGCTGATATTTTTGACAAACTCCCTGCCTCTCGCCACATATCCACTCCCTTCCTCTGCAATTAGTGTCGCCACCGCTTTGTGCGCTATAACTTATAAAATGAACAAGATAGCTTTTGTGCGCTATAACGTACGAGATGGACAAGATAGCACCTGTGCGTTATAACGTACAACTAAATTTTCATAAAAATGATGGGGCCATTGTGCAGACGATAAACAGCTATCTCGCCACCACGCTTAAAGCACTTCGCAACCAAAAGGGATGGAGTTTAGATAAAGCCGCCCAAGAGACGGGCGTTAGTAAGGCCATGATAGGACAAATCGAGCGCGGTGAATCAAGCCCAACCATTGCAACCCTGTGGAAAATAGCCAGTGGATTCAATATCTCGCTGTCGACCTTTCTCGAACCCACGCCCCAGAGCCAAGGCGCAGTATTCCGTAAGCCAGACGAGTTACGCCAACAACCCGCCACCGACGGCATGTTAGTCGCCTCACTGTTTCCCTTTGAAGACCGTTTCGGTTTTGAGATGTTTGAACTCACGCTACTGCCACACTATGAGCGGCTTTCTGAGCCCCATGAAACTGGTGTGACTGAGCATGTGATTGTCTTGAGCGGTACTATGGAAGTGTTAGTCGATGGACAGTGGCAAACGCTCAAACAAGGTGAAGCGGTACGATTTGCGGCCGACAAACCCCATGGCTATCGCAATCTCAACGACCAAGCCGTGGTCTTCCACGATTTAATTCACTATCTGCCACGCTTGCACTCGCCAACCCATTAGAATAAACTTATTGAAACTTTTCTAATGGTAGGAGCAATGCTATGTTTCAATCTTTACTGGCAAAATTATCCGGCAGCCACTCGGGCGAGAAATGCTGGCAATTGATTGAGCAAGGTGCGCAGGTGATAGATGTGCGTTCGCCAGAGGAATTTGCCTCGGGGCATCTTCCCCAAGCCATTAATGTACCGCTGCCAACGCTCGACCAATGGTTGCACCAAGTCGACAATAAACAGCATCCCTTCGTGCTCTACTGCGGTGCAGGCATTCGAGCGCAAAAGGGTTGCGATATCCTCAAGGCCAATGGTTTTGAATGCGTTATCAATGGCGGTTCACTCAAGGATCTTGTTTGCTGCCAGCCAACCCGATAGCGAGCAACCCAGCTAACAACCGTAAAAAATGCCAGCATCTTAGCTGGCATTTTAGTTAAACGCTTTAAATATTAAGCCGTTAATAAATCGATACTTTCCTTCGCTTCGCGAATGCCATTTTGATTGGCTTCTGGCCCCATATTCAATGCTTCAGCGTAAATCACTTCAACGTTTGTGATACCAATAAAGGCCAAGAAGGTTTTTAAATAAGGCACTATATGGTCCGTTGGGCTGTTTTTATGGGCGCCGCCACGGGTAGTGATCAATACCGCACGTTTACCTTCGACTAATCCCTTTGGACCATTTTCAGTGTAAGTAAAAGTCACACCGGCGCGGGCCACAAAGTCGATCCAGTTTTTAAGTTGGGTCGGAATGTTGAAGTTATACATAGGCGCGGTGATCACAATAGTGTCGTTCGCTTTTAACTCTTCCACTAAGGCGTTAGAGAGATCGAGCATCTCTTGCTGGCGTGGAGTTAAATCGGCACCGCCACGCAAACCAGAAGCGATTTCACCATCAACCATAGGCAGCACATCTTTACCGCCTAAGTCGCGGATTGTGATGGTCGCGCCTTGGTCTTCCCATTTACCGATCAGGTGGTCAACTAATAAGGCAGATTGTGAATAACCGCCAAGAATACTGGATTTTAACACTAAGACTTTAGACATAATCTGCTCCGACAATAATTAACGACTGAGAGTCAGACGAATGTTCTCGACTCTATGGCGCTAGTTTATTAGCCCATAAAAAAGAAAAAAAGCGGATAAAATTTGAGATTACATTCGATTTTTTAGAAATGTTTTACGCTTTCGGGGTGCTAACGTAGAGGCCCTCAAAGACAGCACAGAGCTTGGCCTCACAAAAGAGTTGAACCTCAAGCCTCACTTTCACCCTTCTCCCCCGCTGTAATGGGCTCAAATCGGTATCGGGCCAGCGCACTTTAACCTCGGGCGACTGGGTCACGGGTGCCATATAACGGATATGAGCATCCGCTAATACTATGTCACCCTCAACACTAAGCATTTGCTGTTGCAGCCACACCATGCCCCAGCCCGTCAGTGTCATTAGGGTATATATACTGCCAGCAAACATGGTTTGATGCAGGTTAAGATTAGGCATAATGGGTGCTGTGGTAGAAAACTCACCCCCGGAGAAATTGAGCGGCCTTATCTGCATAAACTCACTGACGGGAATAGTGCTGTGCCATGTTTGACATAATTTAGTCAGTAATTCATCCATATATTCTCCCATTACCGTGATTTTCCATTCAATAGGTTTTGCCATAAGACTAAGGGAGATTAAAGACTCTCCTTAACTTACAGCCTCTTAGCTCAAATTATACCTGCAAGTTAAAGGTGACTGGGCCGTCATTCACTAGCTCTACTTTCATATCGGCACCAAACTGCCCTGTTTCGGTTATGACTCCCTTGGCACGACAAAAGGCGACAAACTCTTCATACAAGCCTAAGGCTTGCTCTGGTGTGCCAGCGCCGGAGAAGCTCGGCCTAAGGCCACGGCCCGTATCGGCGGCCAAGGTAAATTGCGACACGACTAACAAAGATCCACCGACTTGCTCTAAGTTAAGGTTCATCTTGCCATTTTCATCGCCAAACACGCGATAGCTCATCACCTTAGTCGCCAGTTTTTCCATCTTCTCCCGGGTATCTTCACGTTCGACACCAAGAAGGACTAATAAGCCTTTATCGATTGCGCCTATGGTTTGATTATCGACAACCACGCTGGCGCGGCTCACTCTTTGAATTAGGGCGATCACAGGGTTTCCTTTTAGATTAAGACTTAGCAGGCTGAATGAGTGGAATGGGGCGAATATATTGGTCTATACCTTCGGGGAGAGACATGGCAATTTGTGTTAGACCCGAGTTAGTCCACAGCATAAAGCGGCGCAGCTCTTCGATCTCAACACTGTCGGCGAAGGTGACTACGCCCTGGACTTGGATAACAGCGCCCTGCTCGAGCAAAATAAATTTAGCAAAATTAAGCTTGGCATTAAGCTCGCCTATTATTGCGGGTAATTCTTGGCTGGCCTGTAACTGTGGATGTACCGCATAGAAACGGTTCATTAAAATACGATCGATCCCCGTGGCATTCATGCTCGGCTCCAGCATAAACTGGTTATCACCGAATTGAACTGCCACCTTATCCGATGCCACCTTGGTCGCCAAATAATTTGCATTGAGTAGAGTATAATACAAGGCATCGGCGGCCAAATCATTGCTCAGCCCCGCCAAATGTACAACCTTAGGAGCCACTGGTGCCTGCTTTTCAAGTGGTTCAGTTTCAATGGATTGAGTCGGCACAGCCAAGGCCGAAGGGGTGGCGCTGCAGGCACTTAAACCCAAAACACCTATGATGAGCAATAATGATTTCATGCTAACTCCTGTCGGTTTATCCACGACCACATGCCCTGGATTTCGAGTGTGACGGCGAGGAATAAAATCTCACTACTGAGCGAATGTCCTCCCTCGACAATAGTGCGAATTTCGATGTTATGCTCTCCCACCTCGGCCACAAACTCATTTAAGAGCATAGCGGGACACACGGCATCCTGCGTGCCTTGTAATAGCAGAGTACGTGCAGCGACCTTAGATGTCACCTGCTGCAACATACTGAGCGTATTGAAGTAATTATTTATCGCATAGTGTAACTCAATTTTAGCGAGTGCTAATAACTCAGGGGATAAGCGTTGAGGCAATACACTCTTTGCGCCCGCGAGCGTGAGTTCCCAGCGGATCCAGCGGCGTGCAAATTGATGGCGCACAGCCTTATCGGCGGCATTAACCCCTTGTCGATAGCGCTCAAAAATAGACTGCTCCGGCGAGGCGTTATCACAAAAATCCCGATAGGCCTGGGGATGCAAGCGGGCAGCACCAGAGCCACCATAGAGCCATTCAATCCCTGCCGCCGATGGGATAAAGAGCGCCCATAACACCTGTGCTATGACCCTTTGGGGAAATAAGCCGCTATAAATGAGGGCGAGTGTAGCGCCAAATGAACCACCAGCCAAACACCAGCGTTCAATATTGAGGGCAATGCGAATGGTTTCGATATCACGGATAAGCCCATTGAGGTGGTTATGCTGTAACTCACCCGCAGGCAAAGATTGCCCTGCACCACGTTGATCTAACAATAAAATCCAATAATGATCGCCATTAAATAAAGCAAGTTCGCTGGTATCGACTCCCGCACCTGGGCCACCGTGTAGATATAGTAAGGGGATCCCATGGGGATCCCCATATTGCGCTAAATGCAGCCGTTGGCCATCGCCAACATTAAACCAATCACGGCGAATAAAAGGCGGAAAAGCGTGGGAGTTATGGGTCATAGCCTAGTCTATACCGCTAAGATCATTCTGGTTTTACACCGGTATTGTCGCTAATTTGCTGTTTATTCAGTGTAGTAGAATCTGTCTCATTGACCTGTTCCGTGCCTGCTAAAGGTTGGCCATCTAGATTGGTCTCCTTCGCATCCGAACTCGATTCATAATCCAAATATTCGGGCATAGCCGCGGTAATTTCAGCGCCGAGTAACACTATCATCCACGACAAATACACCCATACAAACACGATAGGAATCGTGGCCAAAGCACCATAAATGGCCTCATAGCTTGGAAATTGAGTCACATACAAGGCAAAGGCTTTTTTACCTAATTCGAATAGCAGCGCCGCCACTATCGCACCTAAGAGTGCGTGCAAAAACTTCACCTTCTGATTGGGCACCACCATATACAACAGCAAAAATGCCGCCACGGAAAACAACATAGGTAGACGCTCAATAAAAACAGGCACCATCCCCGACAGGGCCTGATCTTCAAAGACCTTTAAGGATACGACATAGGAAGTCGCCACCAAACTCGCCCCCACCAAGACAGGGCCTAAGGTGATCACCATCCAATACATGGAAAATGCGACCACCACGGAGCGCTTCTCTTTGGTGCGCCAGATATTATTGAGGGACTTATCGATAGCGGATATCAGCATAATGGCGACCACCACTAAAGCGGCAATCCCGACAGCTGTGCCCTTAGAAGCATTGCCTACAAATTCATTGATATAGACTTGCACTGTATCGCCGGCCGCGGGCAAAAAGTTTTCGTAAACAAAACTTTCTATCTGGCCACGAATACCCTTAAATACCGGAAAGGCCGATAACATAGACATAGTCACTGCGACCAGAGGCACGAGTGACAATAGCGTGACATAGGCTAAGTGTCCGGCACGGATATTGATTTGATCCTCGACCAATCTTTGTCTTAAATGCAGCAGGAAGTGCCAGATCCCGAGGAATAGGACGCGAATTTGTGCCAGTTCTATCTTCTTAGTCACGGGTTTCTCTTGATTCTGTTGGTATAGACTCGTTATCTTCGTACAATAAACACTTAATTTACAAGTCTAAGGAGTGAATTGATGTCGCAACAAGGATCCGCTGGCAATGTTATCGCCGCTATCGCCAGTCTATTTTTTCCAGGATTAGGCCAACTGCTGCAGGGCAGAATCATGGCAGCACTGCTATTTTTTGTGATTACCGTGGTCGGTTATGCCCTCTGGTGGTTGATTGTCCCCGCCGTAATAGGGGCGATTTTTCATCTGTGGAGCATTATCGATGCGGCGCGGTTTAAGGCCGATTAATGTCATTTCACTCAGCAACGGAACCCCCAATGAAAAGATTGCTCACCTCTAGCCTGATTGCCACCAGCCTTTTACTGACAGGCTGTCAAACTGCCTATTACGGCGCGATGGAAAAAGTCGGTTACCATAAACGCGACATTATGGTTGACAGAGTCAAAGACGCTAAAGAATCCCAAGAGGACGCCCAAAAGGAGTTCAGTTCGGCCCTCGAAGAGATGCAAGCGCTACTTAACCACGATGGCGGCAGCCTCGAAAAGGCCTACAATAAGGCCAAAGATGAGTATGAATCGGCCCAAAGCGCCGCAGATAATGTCAGCAACCGCATTAACAAAGTGGAAGATGTCGCCGAAGCTTTGTTTGATGAGTGGCAAGCTGAAATCGGCGAGATCAGCAAAGCTAACCTGCGTAGGAATAGCGAAACTAAATTGAAGGAAACCCGCCGTGCCTATCAGCAACTGATAAAAAGCATGCGCCGCGCCGAATCCAAAATGCCCCCTATCCTCACCGCCATGAAAGACAATATGCTGTATTTAAAGCATAACTTGAACGCCCAAGCCATTGGTGCGATCAAAGGTGAATTTGCGAGTCTACAAACGGATATCTCGGGCCTCATCAAAGAGATGAATAAGTCGATCAACGAGTCGAACAAGTTTATCGAAGCCCTAGAGAACTCAAAGGGTTAATACTGTTTAGCCAACTCAAAAAAGCTGTTAATTCAGCCATTCAAATCTGAATTAACAGCTTAGCCCTGATACTTAACGCCCATTTTATCAGCACTTTAACGAGTCGCAATGGCGGTTTTGCTGTTGATTTTACCTTCCCTGCATTCCAGCTTTCTCTTGTGCAAGGCTAAGATCTTTGGCTTTGTGAGCTATGGCGCGCTTTAGTGTGACCATTCAATAAATCTTGGATCTACCGCACAAATTCACTTTAGGCTCAAAAACTTATCCCACAAAGATAGCTCAGATTGAATACGTGTATTCTATTTGCAGTATTAATATGACCTTTATTGAATCCCTTACCCTAATGCTAGCCCTGATGTATATCGCCTCCCTGAGCTATTGGAGCGGTAAAAAGTGGGGGGCGCTGGCCACTCTACTACTGAGTTTCACAGCCGTGGCTGTCAGCCTGTATTGGCCACTGGCATTGGCCCTCCTCATCGCCCTGCCCTTCAGCCTAATTGCCCATAAGTTAGCGCCGATGGAGTTTAAAGCCGAGATAAAAATCAATACCCTACGCGAGGCCTGCCAACATCTGCTCGCACTTTCACTCTTCTTAGTCGCTATCCAATACAGCATCAACGCCATACAGCTTAAGCAGGGAGTAACCCCTTGGTTAATGCGTCCCGATGTAGGCGATGCCTTCTTACCCATAGCGGGTGGTATTGAATTAAAAGCCATTATTAGCCTGAACTTATGGGATCAAACCCACCCCGCAGCGGCGGTATTGCTCGCAGCGGTATTGCTCACAGGTTTACTCTGCAAGCGAGCCTTTTGCGGCTGGGCCTGCCCTTTAGGTCTGGCTGGGGAATATTTATATGCCCTAAGAAAGCGCTTTATCAAGGCAGAATTAGCCCCACCAGCCTGGCTAGATTGGCCACTGCGCATGCTTAAATATCTGTTATTACTGGCACTTTGTTATATTGTTATCGGCATGCCGAGCGAGTCCATTCCCTATTATCTGCAGGGCAATTATCACAAGATTGCCGACTTGAAGATGGCGTTATTCTTTGTCACCCCAGGGCTGATTACCTTAGTGTGCTTTGGCCTTATCCTCGCCTTAGCAGCATGGCGACGCCAAGGTTTTTGCCGCTATTTGTGCCCCTACGGCGCCATGCTTGGGCTGTTAAGTTTCGCCAGTCCACTTAAAATCCGCCGCAATACCCAGCACTGCCTGATCGAAGCGAAAGGGATGAAGTGCGACAAATGCACCCGTGCCTGTCCTGCGAATATTATTGTGCACACCCAAAGCACGGTTCGCAGCGATGAATGCCAGGCCTGTATGCGCTGCGTTGCTGCTTGTCCTAAGTCCGCCGCGCTCAGCTTTAGCCTCAAATCGGGTCGCAGATTAAGCCACAAAGGACTGTTAACCTTGATGCTACTGGCCTTATTTGCCCTGCCACTGATCAGTTATTTAGGCGGATTCTGGCATAGCCAAACACCGGATAGTATTCGAATGGAACTTATCCAAATGATTGATAGGGTTGGCCATTAGCATAAAGAAGCACAGCTATTTGCACCTATAAACTTAGGCTTAGGGTTCTGGAGTATAAAATTTAGACTAACTACTTTTAATTCGATTGGTATAAAGCGAGTTTTATAGCTTGCACCAATCTGTTTTTGAGATTAGTGACACAGGGTCGCTTTTAGTCGAACTCTACCTATTAATCTTTGCCAACCAGATAAGAAGGCAAAAAAGCCCCGCTGAGGAAACTCAGCGGGGCTTTTTATTAACAGAACGGCTGGTATTTCAGCCGCAACCATCATTAACCGCGGTTATTGCGCTTACGATCGTTTTCGGTCAAGTGTCTCTTACGAACACGAATGCTCTTAGGTGTTACTTCAACCAATTCGTCATCATCGATGAACTCAAGCGCTTGCTCAAGCGTCATTGTGATTGGCGTAGTCAGTACTTGCGCTTCGTCAGTACCAGAGGCACGCATGTTGGTCAGCTGCTTACCTTTCAAACAGTTAACTGTTAGATCGTTTGAGCGAGCGTGGATACCAACCACTTGGCCTTCGTATACTTCGGCGGCATGACCGATAAAGAGACGACCGCGGTCCTGTAGACCAAACAGTGCGAAGGTCAGAGCCTTACCCGTTGCGTTAGAGATCAATACACCGTTAGCGCGTTGACCAATATCGCCACCTTTATGTGGACCGTAATGGTCGAACGAGTGGTAGATTAAACCTGTACCTGAAGTCGCAGTTAAGAACTCAGTTTGGAAACCGATTAAGCCACGGCTTGGGATGATGAAGTCGATACGTACACGACCTTTACCATCAAGCTGCATATCTTTCATTTCAGCTTTACGGGTACCCAGCTTCTCGATCACTGTGCCTTGATCTTCTTCTTCAACGTCAACAGTTAATGTTTCGAATGGTTCACACAGTTCGCCATCGATGGTTTTCAGAATAACTTCTGGACGTGATACCGCTAATTCATAACCTTCACGACGCATGTTTTCGATCAGGATAGATAAGTGTAATTCACCACGGCCCGATACGCGGAAGCGATCTGGGCTATCGGTTTCTTCAACACGCAGTGCCACGTTGTGGACTAATTCCTGTTGCAGACGCTCAAGAATATTACGTGAAGTTACATACTTACCTTCTTTACCTGCGAAAGGTGAAGTGTTGACTTGGAAAGTCATGGTCAGTGTAGGCTCATCAACTGACAGGGGTGGCATAGCTTCAACATTACCAGCTGCACACACAGTGTCAGAAATCTTAAGCTCACCTAAGCCAGTAATCGCAACGATGTCGCCGGCGTTAGCAACTTCAACTTCGGTACGCTCTAGACCCATGTAACCTAATACTTGGCCCATTTTACCGTTACGCGTCTTACCATCGGCACCGATGATAGTCACTTGTTGGTTAGTTTTGATGCTACCACGGTTGATACGACCCACACCGATAACACCGACGTATGAGTTGTAATCCAGCTGTGAAATTTGCATCTGGAACGCGCCATCGGCGTCAGCATCTGGGAAAGAGACTTTTTCAACGATAGTTTGGAACAGTGGCGTCATATCTTCACTGACGACATCTGGATCTAAAGTTGCAAAACCGTTTAACGCAGAGGCGTAAACGATTGGGAAATCTAATTGCTCGTCGGTCGCACCTAAGTTGTCGAACAGGTCAAACACTTGGTCGATAACCCAATCAGGGCGCGCACCGGGACGGTCAATCTTGTTAATAACAACGATTGGCTTTAGGCCTTGGGCGAACGCTTTCTTGGTTACGAAGCGAGTCTGTGGCATTGGACCATCAACGGCATCAACCAGCAATAATACTGAGTCAACCATAGACAGAACACGCTCAACCTCACCACCGAAGTCGGCGTGGCCTGGGGTATCAACGATGTTAATGCGGTAATCGTTCCACTTGATGGCAGTATTCTTTGCCAGAATCGTGATCCCACGTTCCTTCTCAAGATCGTTGGAGTCCATCACCCGCTCAGTAGCTTCTCCCCGGGTTGCAAGGGTTCCTGATTGCGACAGCAACTTGTCTACCAGGGTCGTTTTGCCATGGTCAACGTGTGCAATAATGGCGATGTTACGTAAATTCTCTAGCACGGATAAACCTCTTACCATCAAACAAAAATAGGGATATTACAATATTCGTTATAGCAATCTACGTTGAGTCGCCATAAAAAAGCGTGCCATTCTACTCCAGAGCGGCCTTGGCGCACAGGATTATTTTTGAACACTTATAAAACAATGTGCCTTGACGCACCGCTAACGCACCAATAATACCAATCGTATTAAATATCTGTTCATTCAGCGGGAGTTCAAC
>NZ_PFGL01000039.1:3868-4296 GCF_002783505.1 Shewanella sp. CG12_big_fil_rev_8_21_14_0_65_47_15 | reverse complement strand
TTTAACCAAGTCTTGTCAGTCAATACCGCAGCGCGATCGAATTTTGTCATAAGTCCAAACATCGAAGGAAGTCGAGAAAATTCAATTCCAATTGCACCTAGTGACGGAAGATGAAAATCAATAATTTTATACAGCATCTTGCCATTTTCAATATTCTTCGACTTACTGACAAGTTCATCTAACGCAATTTTCATTTCCTCAGCGTCTAACTTTCCACTCAGCTCAATATCTAAACGATTCACGCCATTTTGCATTATTTTAAACATAACCCCTCCTATTCATTGATAATTTGTATAGTTAACGCCTGCTTGAGAGGTGCGAATGAAGTGCAACAAAATGAGCACCTTTCTCAAAGCTGTTGTTATGCCAGCTTCGTTTTATTTCAAAATGTAAAAACCTTCAGAGTTCGGGAAAAATTCCGGTGACCA
>NZ_PFGL01000039.1:1514-3857 GCF_002783505.1 Shewanella sp. CG12_big_fil_rev_8_21_14_0_65_47_15 | reverse complement strand
TTGAAATAATAAAACAGTCATTTCTCAAGTAAAGGTGTGCATCACCGACTTTCAAATTTTTAAATGGTTGATATCATTGATAAATAAGTTTTGATTTTTCGCTTGCAAAACAAAACGTTTTTTGCGACCATCTAACCCATGGAAATCAGCACCAAAAGCGAAAGATTCGGAGATTTTTTCACCCTCTGCTCTCCCGACGAGAGAGGTCGGAAGATCAAATATGTCTTTATGGACCGCAGACCCGTAATCCATTTCGATATCGATAGCCCTGCCGAACGGAAAATTGCCTTAGTCCAGCTTGTGGAGCGGGGTATCTGCAATATCAAGACCGCCGGCGAATTGTGCGGCTTCCATCGTAACACCGCCGGCAAGATTCTCCAAACCAAAAGTATTCTTGGCATAGAAGCTGTGCTGTCAGATGATCGCGGGTTGAAAAAGCCATACAAATACGTTGATGATGTTCGTTCCCATATCCAGAACCTTCTTTCGGAGCATCCTGAATGGAAAGATCAGGACATTGCGGATCAGGCCTGCCAGGATCTCGACATCAAGATTTCCCGCAGCGCTGTTGCCAGGATTCGCACCGGGGAGGAAGAACAGCCCTCGTTGCTAACCAAAGGCGAGCTTTTCGATATGGCCAAAGAAGCAGATGCCTTTGAAAAAGAACATATGGAACAGCGCCAACTCTGGCTTAATTTCGATACTGAGCCTGAACTGAAACAAGTGGCTGAGGAATGCAGCAACGAGCCCCCGCCCCGGGCCAAAAATGAGACCCAACAATCTTTCATCGATCAACTGCAGCAAGGGATGAAATGCACCTTTGCCGGTGGGTTAATGCATCATCTTTTCCTCCAGGAGATCGGTTTTGAAGAAATTCTATCTCCCTTCCCATTGTATTCCGGCGCCACCTATCAAAGCGTGGATGTGATGGCTACCATTTTTCACAGTATTACCCATGGTTTGCCATCCATAGAAACCCTTAAGCTGGTCAACGCCAATGAGTTCGGACTTCTGATAGGCCGTAGCCGCATGCCGGACAAAAAGACTTTGAGAGAGCGTCTTGGCCAGATGGCCGATCAGCATCTCAGCGGGGATCTCATTGATGCTTTTGCACGCCGCCTTCTGGATCAGGAGCGGATTGATCGTGAAGTCTTTTTCATTGACGGCCATTTTCTGCCCTATTATGGCCTCAGCGTGATTGCGAAAGGCTATTTTACCGTGCGTCGGTTGGCCATGAAAGGGAATGAGCTGTACGCCATAACAGACCTGCAGGGGAGACCGCTCTTTTTTATCACTGAGTCAAATGAGATTGACTTCAGACCGATTATCGCCCGCAGCGCAGAGATGCTGGTCGATTTTGGCATTGATCGTCCGATTCTTGTATTTGACCGTGGCGGATACGGCATTCATTTTTTCAAAGAGCTGGATCAAACCGCCGACTTCGTCACATGGGCCAAATATCTCAGTGAAAAGTCATTAAACAGCATCCCCGACCAATCGTTTTCCATGGGTGTATTTTGCGGGGATAATCGTTTTGTGGTGGCCGAAGAAAAACGCACCGTCGCCGAGTCCATACAAACGGCGTCGAACGACGGCCGCAAGACCCCCAGTTCGCTCGATGTAAGATTGGTTGTCCTCAAGGACGTCGATACTGGCAGGCGCCTCGGCGTTTTCACAAACAACACCACCAAACCTGCCCATGATATCGCCTTCTACATGCTCCAACGGTGGGGAAAGTCTGAGAACGTTTACAAAGACCTTATGGCTACTTTCAACCTCAACTATCACCCCGGCTATGACATCAAGGAACTGGAACAACAGCCTCTCGTTGATAATCCGGAAATCGCACTGATCCAGAAAGCCATCAAAGTTCTCAAGAAGGAAGCTCAGGCCATTCAAGACGAAATCCTCCTCACGGAAGCAAAACTTGTAAAGCGCAACGACAAAAGGAACGTGGAAAAGGTTTCGGCCCTCCAAACAGCATTAGCAGACAAGCAAAACGATATCGTTCTGTTTCAACAAAAACTCTCAACCATTCCTGATAAGGTCTCAATCATGGAGATTCTCAAAGGGAGACCCATGACCCGTTGCGATCTCGAGAAAAAGAAACTCTATGATCTGATGCAGTTCATGGCATACCATTCCAGGGAAAGGCTCATCGAGCTTTTCCAGGACTGCTACGCCGATCACCGGGATATCAATAAAGTTCTCCAGATGATAACCCGACGGCCAGGTCTTCTGAAGCTGGCCGGAAAAACCCTGATGGTCATGTTAGAATGGATAGAAAACAGGAAATACCGACAGGCAGCCAAACAACTCTGCCGGAAGCTCAACCAACTGAAC
>NZ_PFGL01000039.1:354-1473 GCF_002783505.1 Shewanella sp. CG12_big_fil_rev_8_21_14_0_65_47_15 | reverse complement strand
TGACCCGAAACTCGGCATCATATCGCTGGATGCAACTTTATTCTTGAGAAAAAACCGGATTTTTCCCGAACTCTGAACATAAACAATTCTTGACATTTGTGTCATTTGGGGTATAAGGGGGTTAAAAATGACAACATGGACATTTTATGTAGGAAGAAAGCCATGATTCAGGGCACACAAAAACCCCGTTTCTCTGATGGAGACCGGGGTTTTGTCTTTTGTGGCCCACGAAAGGCCCATAATGACCACTACTATACCACCGCAAATAAATGAGTGGAAAAGCCACTCAATTGCATGGTATAATCACGCGAAATGGATACATTGAGTGAAATATTATCCTCTCGTTCGCGGGCTCAGATCTTCAAGCTTCTCTTCGGCGGGACCGAAAACGAGCTTCATGTTCGCGAGATTCAGCGTCGCTCCGGACTGAACGACAGCACCCTGCGACAGGAGCTGCGCAAATTGGTCAGGCTCGATCTGGTGAAGGGCAGGAAAGACAGTAATCGAGTCTATTATAGGGCCAACACGGAAAACCCTCTTTATCCGGAGATTCGAAATCTTGTAACCAAGACGACCGGGGTTGTTGGCGTTCTTCGGGAGGCGCTACAAGACGGGCGGATCCACGTTGCCTTTGTGTTTGGATCAATTGCCGGGGGTGAGGTAACCGCCGGTAGTGATGTGGACCTTCTTGTTATCGGAGAGATAGGGTTCCGCGATCTTTCAGAACTGCTCTCAGGGTGTTCGGAGGTAATCGGAAGAGAAATCAACCCCCACGTGATGAACAAGATAGAATATCGGAAACGGGTTGAGTCAGGCGAACATTTCATGTCACATATACTGAAATCGCGCAAGATTTTTGTTGTTGGGACCGAGCATGACCTTAAAGCAATGGGCCGCTAACGGCTGGCTCAAAGAGCACCAATCCAGCGCCGAGGAAATAGGAAATCTCCTGGCTATCGTGGAACGTGATCTGAAGGATGCCACCGAAGGTGCCGTATCGGCTGACTGGCGCTTTGGGATCGCCTACAATGCAGCCCTCAAGCTCTGTACCATTCTTCTTTACGCTGAAGGCTATAAGGCCGAAAGGACCTTACAGCATTACCGCACTATTCAAGCCCT
>NZ_PFGL01000039.1:0-310 GCF_002783505.1 Shewanella sp. CG12_big_fil_rev_8_21_14_0_65_47_15 | reverse complement strand
TGGATGCCTGCCGAGCCAAAAGGAATGTTGTCGAATATGACTATGTCGGGGGTGTTACAGATGACGATGTGGATGAACTTATTGAGTTTGTAAAGGAGTTGAAAGCCGAGGTGGAAATATGGCTTGAACAAAAGCATCCTGAGCTGGCCCTATAAGCCGAAAAAGAGAACTGGGTTTAAACTAAAGGAACCTAGGGGCTGCTATGGCAAAATAGCCATGAAAAAACAGGCTTGAAACCTGCGACATATGGAGAAAATTGCAGGGCATACTTAATCATTCAAAACCTGACTTGAAGCGCTTTATGGACCTA
>NZ_PFGL01000061.1:59469-78595 GCF_002783505.1 Shewanella sp. CG12_big_fil_rev_8_21_14_0_65_47_15 | reverse complement strand
CCTGATCGGGACAGTGGCCTTCGAGGCCATATGGCTGCCAAGGAGGGTAAGACGTCAATTTGGATCTCATTAGGGCGCAACAGACGCCGGATATATGTCGCAAGACCGCGAACCATTAACGACCGATACCCCGTTGTGAAAGGTGAATTATCGATTAACGTAAATGTAGTTCGAATAAAATAGGACATTGGCCTTGCTAACCCCGAGGTGACCATATATGTCCCCGCTATTTCGCTATTTTATTTAATGGATGCTCGACCGCCCCGTTTGATGTGAATGGATTCACGAATGCCGCGATGGCATGGATGCCAAAAAGCGGCCATGGGGCGGACGGTCGTCTCGCAATCCCCATGGCCCACCTGTTTAACATCGGTGTAGCCTGCAAGTTTTAAATAAAAACTCAGCACGTTTTTGGACATTTTCGTGTTAGGACTTTTGCTCTAATGAAAGCATTTCTGATTATCAAAAATATGAAAAAGCTATAAACCTGTGGTCAGTTTTACTTGACCACTACAACACCATTACTAATAAAACCTACAGTTTCATAGGATAATTCAAAAAGTGTTCTTTATACGTCTTTAATAAAGCAGGGGTATTGGATTCTTCAATAAAGGACAAGACATTATTATAATTCTTATAGTTTATCTGATACTTTTTTGTCGCGTTTTTAGCATTATTAAGACGAGCTAACGCCTCATCAGAGAAGGCTCCAGATGTCCAAAATTCAAATATAAATTTTTTGTTTTTCCAATCAGGGTGAGATAAGCAATATTTATAAAATACTGGCACTTGCTCAATCAGCCAATAATCAATCTCATCTTTTGTAACCTGTTTGTTGATGTTATATCCTTTCCCTTCAATAAAAAGCACTTCTTTATTGTTTGAAGCAACAACATCTGCTTCTTTCTGAATTCCATTAACGTCCCTACAAAACTTATTAAGTTCCACCCCGTTATACCCAGTAGCTCTCATGGCTTCAGCAACAACGTGCTCGAATAACGCGCCCCTTAAGCGACTTGCGGCTCCTTCTACCTTCCCCAGCGTTTTGAAAATGATATCTAACTTTTCTCCTGAAGCCCCCACTCTTGACACTTGAGACAGGAGTTCTATTAGCTCCTTCATCCCGCTATTAACCTCTTTGTCAAACACCGACGAAATAGTGGCAGGAGATACTCCTGTTGCCTTTAATTTATTAAAGGCACTTTCAGAATATGAAGAAGCAAAAAAGAAAAATAGCTGTCTACCTACATTTTTAAGACTTCGTAAAGAATTGAGTTTTTGAATAAATGGCTGAATACCTCTTTCACTAACCTCGCTATTGAGCAAAATATCACACACAACGAAACCTGATTTAATCGTTCCAGCATTCGATTCACCGCTAACCAAAGGGCTTAGATATGATGGTGCAGCTAAATCCCATGCAGTAGTACTGACTACTGGGTTGTGTTCATTTGAACGTGTTTTTACTTGATTATACGATACAAAGCCGAGATTTCTCAGCCATGTAGTTATACCTCTCAACAACAGGTCTTCCGCTAAAAGTCTAGCTTTCATATACGGTATTAGTGATTGAACATGATTAGCATGAAGCCCTAGATAAACACATGCGCCAACACCATCTACGGTTATCTCCTTAAGGAGGTTTGTATTAAACAGTCGAGTAAGAACGGTATTTGCAGACAAATGCTTCTTTTGCTTGATAGGGGCACCACAGATAATCTCAAAATGGCATTTTGGGATAATGCCCCCACGTTCTTCAATAGCTGAAATGGCAAATCCATATGCTGAATTACAGGACAGAAGTGCTTCGCTTAAACGACCCCAATAGTGCCCAGTTCCAGCTTGTTCTCTGAGAAATAAAAACTTGGCACGTCTAGGAAATGAAAGCTCTAAACGCAGTATGTCCTGTGTCGCTCGAGAAACCCGCTGCCTAGCTGCTTGTGAACTTAACCCATGAGAAAGAATTAGATATTCCGTTATCTCAGAGCTTAAACTGGGACCATTTTCCAACAGATACAGACGAACCAAATCATTCATTGTCACACTGCGCTATATATACAAGATGTAATATACATCGTAGCAAAAGAAAACGTTCTGATACACATACGTTGCCACACAAGGGTTTCAGAGAAGGGAAATGATAAAAAAATGGCACACATGTCACAGTCGCATTTTTAATCCTAATTTCTGGTGCAAATTCAGGCTTTCTCAGAAGGCTTACAAGACCCACAGCGTTTCAGAATACCTATTTACCATAACGTCATCTTGGACGCAGTTGTGACAACCGCGCTGACGCGCGTTGATGTTTGAGTTGCTTAGGGCGCGTAGCCTTCAAATTCACAGTCAGCCAGCATTTTTGCAACAGAGCGGTGGTTAAAGGGATGATTGAATCGCCACCATTAAATAGCCACTCTGTAGCATTACTAACATTTGGTCAAACATGGAGTGCCGGTGTTAGTCGAGCGCACTCTGCCAGCTCGTTTTGGGGCAATATCTTTTTAGCTGAACGAACAGCTAGAGGGGTTGTTAAGATTGTCATTGTTGCACCAGTGACCTTCTAAAACATGGATGTTTTAGTAGAGCCCTCAGGGACGAGTTGACGGCGTGTCACTGGGGAAGCAATGACAATTAATGCGCAATGCGTGTAGCTCAACTGTCTTGCTTTGGGGCAATATCTTTTTAGCTGAACGAACAGCTAGAGGGGTTGTTAAGATTGTCATTATTGCACCAGTGACCTTCTAAAACATGTTTTAGTAGAGCCCTCAGGGACGCTTCTTGTTACATGCAAGGACGGCGTGTCACTGGGGAAATAATGACAATAAGTACAGCACAACTGACGACAAATTTGTCTTGCTTTGAGGCATTTTGATTTCAAAATAGGCGTTCCAATAGGATACGCCTATATTCTCGTTATTCTGAAGGAGTCTTTATTCCTTGGTACATAATCGAGTCAAATTACGTTTGCCCCACTCAATAATCGAGTGAGTGGGGCTTAAGGTTAAGCCTGTTGAAAGTAATAGAGTTTGTATTTATTGTTTTCGGCGGTCACTTTTAACTGGCCAAATTTGGCGGCAATGGTATCCGAATAGGGTAAGTGGCGGTTGGCAACGATTTGCCAAATACCGTTATGTTGTAATTGTTTAGCACTATCACTGACAAAGTTATGCGCTATGTTGGTGGTGCTGGCTAGGCCATCGTGGAACGGTGGGTTAGAGATAATGCCGTTAAATTTGCCCGTGGTTTGCGCCAGTCCATCGGAGGGATAGACCTTGGCCGTCATGCCATTGGCCGCAAGCGTGAGTTCGCATGAGGCGAGCGCCATCGCATTGATATCGACACATTCTAAGGATAGGCTTGGCTGTGCCTTGAGCAGTGCAGCGGCAATCACTCCTGCGCCGCAGCCAAAATCGAGCACTCGGCCAGAGAGTGTCGGCAGGTGCGACAGTAATAGTTCTGTGCCTTGATCTAAGTGCTTCTCGCTAAAAACCCCCACAAGATTGCAGATAGTCACCTCGCCCTGTGGCGTAGTGAGTCTATATTGGCTGACCCAATCGCTAAGCTTCATCTCTGGCGCGCAGCCCTCTAAGCTGCTGCCAAATAACAGGCAGTGGCGGGCGTTATCGAGCTTCATCCCAGTCGCCAAATACTCGGGTAACAGTTTCACTAAAGACTTGATCCCGCCCTTGTTTTCCCCAACGACTAACAGTTGACCATTAGGCACAAGATGATTGGCGGCGAGGTTAAACAGATAGGGCGCTAAGGGCTTGGCCTTAGGGAAATAAACGATAACCGTATCGTATTTTTCTCGCTCAACTGGGTCTTGGTGCGGCAGTTCATGGCCGAAGTAGCAACGCAGTTTTGAGTTGGCGTGCGGTGCTAAGTGCAAGTAATGGTGGTAATCCAAGGCGAGTGCATCGACCGATGCCGCGGTATCGAGCAGGGCCTTTGGCAGTAGATCGGCTTCATGATTGAGCACTAATACTTTGTGTTGGCTTAGGCTGTCTTGATTACGAATAATGACTTGCGATGGATTGGTTAACACAGTTACAGACACCGATTGACTTAAGTGTGGGCATTATACCCGTTATTCGCGCCTGAGCCAGTTTGCATAGAATCCCTGCGCTAAGACCTAATAAAATCCCTAATCAAAAGACCCAATAAAAAAGGCAACTGCATTATGCGGTTGCCTTTAATGAACGGAATCGATTAACGCTTAGCTTTTAGGTTTCTTCGGTTTAGGTAATAAGCTAAAAATCTTATTGGCGATATCGGTATTATCTTGATGGCCGTTAAACAGCTCAGATGCGGGACCTGTGGCAAAGACTTGAACATCAACGCCCGTGTGCCCACCCGTGGTCCAACCTGTATCGGTGCGTTTATCAATTACATGGCGAATTGCCACCGCCATGGTTTCTAATCCCTGCATTCTGGCGACATTAAGCTTTGTGGTTTCTTCTTCGGTTAACTCAAATCCTAAACCGCGGGCGAGATCGGCTTGCCATTGTTCACCACTGATGGCGGCTAAGGCCAAAGTGTCGGAGCTGGCGGAGATATTGCGCAGGATCTCAGGGTTCCAACTGTAGTTACCATTGACACCAATCGATAGGCCGCCAGTATTGTGGTCGGCGGTGATCACCATCAGGGTATCTGGGTGTTCACGCACAAATTGCTCAACCACTTCGATGGCATTGGAGAATTCATCCATTTCACCCATGGCGGTGGCGATATCGTTATTGTGGCCTGCCCAGTCGATAAGACTTCCTTCGACTAACAGCACAAAACCTTGCTCATTCTGCGACAGCAAGCTGAGCGCCTTTTGAGTTAAGGTGCTGAGTTTTTTCGCATCTTTCTCATCAATCGCCCAAGGTAATTGCACCTGGGCAAACAGGCCTAACACTTTAGGTTGAGTGATAGTGGCGAGATCTTCAAAACGGCTGATGTGTTGATAACCCTTGGCGGTGAATTGGGCTAATAGCTCGGGTGAGAAATACTTCTGGCCACCCCCTAAAAACACATCGGCGTTGGTTTCTAAATAACTGAGTGCCAGAGCATCGTAGTTTTTACGGCTTTCGTTGTGGGCCAAAAAGGCGGCTGGCGTGGCGTGGTTGATCTGGGATGTAACAGCCACACCTGTGCTCAGGCCAAGGGATTTGGCTTTTTCGAGTAGGGTCGGCAGTGGTTGCTTTTGGGTATCGACCGAAATCGCCCCATTGTAGGATTTAACCCCGGTAGCCAGCGCTGTCGCCGCCGCGGCTGAGTCGGTAACATAGCCACTGACGCCCGCGGGATAGGTGCTCGCCATGCCCACCAGTAAACGGTCGAATACGGTTTGTTCGACTTCTTCGGTATCAGGATTATCTTTGTAGTAGCGGTAGGCGCTAGTGTAAGACGGCCCCATACCATCACCTATCATGATAACGATATTTTTCGGTCGCGATGGCGTCTTCGTTGGACCCGTTTCATCTGCCCAAGCTGGCGTAGATAACAGCAAACTACTGCCGAGTAACAAGAGTGGCGCTTTGGTGAAACTCATATCACATCCCTAGAAGTGGTTCGGCGCTCGCGATTTGCTCGCGCCTTACAATCGACAAACTCGTTGGTAAATTTATGCTGTGGCGTTAATGCGTGCTTCGATAGCATCCATTAACATGCCAGTGATGTCGACATCGAATGCCGCTTGGATCTCACGGATACAGGTTGGACTCGTCACATTGATCTCAGTCAGCTTGTCACCAATGACATCCAGCCCGACAAAAATCAGTCCACGTTTTTTAAGCTCAGGGCCAATGGCACGTGCAATCGCCCAATCGCTGTCGGATAAAGGCTGCGCCACACCGCTACCGCCGGCGGCTAAGTTGCCACGGGTTTCGCCTTTCATTGGGATACGCGCCAAGGCGTAGGGCACAGGCTCGCCATCGACCACTAAAATGCGTTTATCGCCTTTGGTAATTTCAGGGATAAAGGCTTGCGCCATCGCATATTGTTGGCCATAGCTGGTCAAGGTCTCGATGATCACCCCAAGGTTAGGGTCGTCCTGCTTCACGCGGAAAATCGAGGTGCCGCCCATGCCATCTAAAGGCTTAAGAATAATATCGCCCTTAGCTTGGTGGAAAGCGCGGATACGCTTGGCATCGCGGGTCACGATCGTTTCTGGGGTGAATTCGCTAAACCATGCGGTGAACAGTTTTTCGTTAGCATCACGTAGGCTTTGCGGCTTGTTGACGATCAACACTCCCTGTTCTTCGGCGCGTTCAAGCATGTAAGTGGCGTAGATAAACTCAGTATCGAATGGCGGGTCCTTACGCATTAAGATCACATCGAGTTCGTCCATCGGCGTGTCTTTCGCTTCGCCGAGTTCAAACCATTTGCTCGCATCATTGATAACAGTTAACGGACGCATATTGGCCATAGCCACGCCGTTGACCATGGCAAGATCGGCCATTTCCATATAAAACAGCTGATAACCTCTTTCCTGCGCGGCCATTAACATGGCAAAACTGGAGTCTTTCTTAATGTTGATCTCACTGATGGGGTCCATCACTATGCCGAGTTTTATCATTAATCTGTTCCTTATTTGTCGCCGTTTGCAGGCAAAAAAGCATTGATTCGCTGTCGCTTAGGTCAGCCTAAATCACCAAATCTAAGTTGCAGCGCCGTAATGGCGGTGAGTGAGGCGGTCTCGGTGCGCAGCACTCTGGGGCCAAGCAACACATCGGTAAATTGATAGGTTTCCGTCATGGCGATTTCTTCCGCCGACAAACCGCCCTCTGGGCCAATTAATAGTCGCACGCGGGTATGGGCTAAATCTAAGCCACTGATACCGTGTGCGGCACGCGGGTGCAGATTGAGTTTCAGTGCCGAGGTCGGCTCACTACACCAATCGTGCAAGTCCATTGCCGGGCGCACCACGGGCACTTGGCTGCGGCCCGATTGCTCACAGGCGCTGATGACGATTTTCTGCCATTGCTGAATTTTTTTCTCTAGGCGTTCGCCATTGAGTTTTACGCCGCAGCGATCGGAAAACAGCGGCGTAATGGTATTCACACCCAGCTCGACCGATTTTTGAATGGTAAATTCCATTCTATCGCCACGGGAAATCACTTGGCCTAAGTGCAAGTTGAGTGGCGACTCAGATAAATTGGCCTCACAGGACAGCAGTTTGACTGTGACATGTTTTTTACCCGCATCGACAATTTCAGCCAGATAATCATTGCCATCGCCATTGAATAGGCTGATCTGTTCGCCGTTGCCCATGCGTAGCACTTTGCCAATATGGGCCGCGCCATCTTCGTCTAAGTTCAGCTGTTGATGGATGGCTAATGGCTGAGGTTGATAAATTCTTGGGACTCTCATTCGACCTTACTCGGCTAGTTGTTGACGCAGTGGTGGCGCATTGCAGGCGTTCTGCACAAAGGGGTTATGGTTGCCCTGGGTTTGCGCTATGGCGTTATCGCGTTTGCACTCAATAGTATCAACTGGATAGCTTTTATCCCATGCTTTGAACAACTTTAATTGTTGTGAAGCAATTTTAAGCCCATAGGTTTGCTGCATATATAAGTAAGTGCGGGCAATCTTACCGCGGGCATTGGCGGGCGGCTGTGCCTGACGATTTTTAAAATCGATGACCATAGCGCATTGGCCATATTGGTCGGCTTTACCGTTCCATTGGCTAAAGCGGAAGTTACTGCGATCGCCGTTCACCTCACCGATGGCGGGCACTAAGTTGTGCATATCTGCTTCCATCCTATTAAATTCATTACTGTTATCGGCGCAGTTTTTACGCCCACCCTTTTGCCAGCACTGGAGCTGATGGCCAAATTCCCAGGCGGGCACTATATGTTCCCACTCGATACGGTTGGCGCGGGTTTCCTGTTTACGGGCTTGATAACCACAACTGGCGAGATCGGGTTTCCAGGATTTGCCTTTGATCTGAATATCGCAGCCACAGTAAAAACTGACTGCGGGTAGTGTGCCTTGGTGACTGCCCTGATAGAGCGCCTGCGACTTGGTTTTCGCTTGGCTGAAACTACTGGGGTGTGACACTGAGGCACTAGCGGGCACGGATAAGGTCGCCGCCCAAGTGATTAGGCACAACAAAAGTTGCCGCGAATTAACGGTTAAAGAAGCTTTGCTCAAGATTTATCCCAAAATAACAAATACTACGCGAGCCTTTGGCCCGTCTTTTATGCTGTGATGTTAAGGGAAATGCCGCTGCTTATGCAAATTGTGTCGAACTTAGGTTGAGGGATTCTTGGTAACGCGTGTTTAGCTCTCGATTAAACTAAGCCGCCATTAAATGGGTCTTACAGCGTTTACAGAGATAACGGCTTTCACCGCGTAGCACTTTGTTATGGCGGCGAATACTCAGGCGAATCGGCCCACAGGCGCAGCGATACTCAACATCTTTACCCGCAACCGAAGTGGTGTTAAAGCTGTGGGTGGTACTCGGGTTGACCTTAAATACCGTTAACATCAAGGATTGCCATTCTTTACCGTGGGGCTTGGTTTTGCCAAAAAGCTGAAAACACAGTAAATGACAAATTTCGTGGGGCACGACTTCTGTTAGAAAAGCTTCGCTGTTTTCCCGTAGCAACACGGGATTGAATCGCAAACGATTCTGCTGCAGATGAGCCGTACCCGCGCTCTTGCCCCTGAGGCTAAACTGCGTCACTGGCCGTGGGAAGTTGCGTTTGAGGTATGCTTCTGCCTCTTGATAGCAGGCTTCAATTCGCTCGAGCACTTGTATTTGCAGTGACGAGAGTGGGCGCGATGAACCGGTAAAAATATGCGCCTGTGCCGCTTTGGGTGCTAATGGGCTCGTTATTGCCTGCGACTCATCTTGGCTTTGGCCTAAGGCTGCGTACGTCGATTTTTTCAGTGGGGCAAGGGCTTCACTGCTGCGACGACGTAGGGCATTGAGTAAGTCAGTGGGTTTTAACATAGGGTGAGCTTGGGTCCTCGTCGGCTAAAGTAAAAATTGTGTGCTTAAACTTTCAGTCAATCATCAGCGTTCGCATCATAGCGAACGCTATCTGACAATGCCAGTAGGCTATAGGCTCGCCGCGGCTTGCATCACCATAGTACGCACTTGTTCGACTATCGCTTGCTCGGTATCGGCGTCATAACCTTTGACTCTTGGGGTGTGAATGTGGCCGACTTTCGCATGGCTATTAAACTTTTGCTGCAACACTATGGCGCGATAGGAGATTTCATTAGAGAGATAACCGCCGCCAGAACCTTCGACTGAGGTTTCGTTTTGCAGCTCATTCAATGAGGTTGCACTAAACTCACCGCGGGCAAGGGTAGTGACAGTGTGGTTATCGTTGACTTTCCATTGGCTGTCTTTTACCTGCATGGCGGCAACAGGCAGCGAGAATTCGACAAACTCAGGGCCGATAAAATCCTTACCATTAAGCTTAGGGGCAACCGGTGCGGTTTTAGTGCCGCCAGTGAGCACGTTTTGGTTATCGGGCGCCGCTGCGCTGCGATTTAGCCCAGGAAAGCGTTCGATATCAAAGTCAGTGCGGCCCATGCTGACGGTGAATACAAATTGGGTTTTAGGATCGCGGTAAATCGGGCTTAGTAGCGATTCGATAACACCTTGGTCAAAATCCTCAAAACGCACTGGCACCAAAGCCGTTTCGATTTGCGCCGTTTTACCATCGACTTGAAAGCGGAAACCGTCCAAGGCGAGGGCGACTAAGCCGGAAGGATTGCTCTGGCTAATATCTTTGTCGAGGAAGAAGGGATCGAAACCCGTGAGGAAGATTTTGATTTGGACATCATCACCATAGTGAACATCGCTAAAACCCCGCGAGGCCTTCTCAACTGCACCAGCCAAAATGCCCTGTTGCCAGTCGGCCATGTTAAAGCTAGCGCTGGTGGTTTTTAGGCTATTTAACATCGAAAGACGCGCCCAATATAAAGGTCGGTCGTCAAAGTGGCCCGACTGCACATCGCGCACCGCCTGTTGCCACAGTCTGTGCCCTTGACGCGCCGCTAATTGAGTTGCATCGACTTCGTTCTTCTGTACCGTTAACTGTTGAGCTAAGCCTTCATTTAAGGCTTGATAGCGTGTCACCACATCGCCCAAGGTTTGTGCGGCGGTCGGTAGGCGGGACACTTCCACATCACCTAATAAGGGGATGGCACTGGCCGTATTGATTAAGCTGCTGGCGAAGATGAGTGTTAATACTGGCTTCAACATTTTTGATTTCCCTGTAGTTATTCTATGTTATGCGTTGAAATGTTCTTCGTTGAAAGTTCTTCGTTCAAAAGAATAGTTATCTCGTCCTGCAAAAGGCTCTTATGCTAAAAAGTATGCACTACAAGCTGGGGGTAATAAAGTTAACACCAGTGATCTCCATCATCTTATGTCAATATCTTCTATACCAAAGCGTGTCAAGCTGGCATCAGTCCTTCGATAACAGAACTTGCTTGCCTCTTTTTTGCCACAATTGGTCAGCAGTTTGCTAGGGAAGGGAAAAACGCTAAGTGATAGCCTTAATCACTTTTTTAGTTCATTGGATTTTTGTGTTTCGACAAGGAGAATTTATGCGTTTGTTAGCTATATCGGCTTTGCTGGTAGCATCTGCTATCTTCGTTGCCCCAGCTTTTGCCTCTACAGAGGTGAAGAAGGAGTGGCAAGAAACCCGTGCTTGGGATGCTATTTTTGCTCAGGAGCATACTCAATCCCAGCAAGCCCGGCCACAACAAGCTCGGCCAAAACCTGTCCAGGGCGTTGTGGTGTTATGGAACGAAAATAAGCAGCAAGGGTTTAGCAATAATCTTAAGCGTGCCAACCAACGCTATTTACCCGCCTCGACCTTTAAGATCCCCAACAGTTTGATTGCCCTCGATCTTGGGGTTGTTAAGAATGAACACCAAGTCTTTAAATGGGATGGTAAAAACCGCGATATCGCCGCTTGGAACCGCGACCATGACTTGATTACCGCGATGAAGTATTCGGTCGTGCCTGTCTATCAAGATTTTGCTCGCCAAATCGGTGAAGCACGCATGGGGAAAATGCTGGATGCCTTCGATTATGGTAATGAGGATATTTCGGGAAACTTAGACAGCTTTTGGTTGGACGGCAATATCCGCATCTCAGCCACTGAGCAAATCGACTTTTTGCGAAAGCTGTATCACAACAAACTGCATGTGTCTGAGCGCAGTCAACGTATCGTTAAACAGGCCATGCTGACCGAAGCGAATGGCGACTATATTATCCGAGCCAAAACCGGATACTCAGTCAGAATTGAACCTAAAATTGGCTGGTGGGTCGGTTGGGTAGAACTCGATGATAATGTGTGGTTTTTTGCAATGAATATGGATATGCCGTCGGCGGAGGGTTTGTCATTACGTCAAGCCATCACTAAGGCCGTATTAAGACAGGAAAAAATTATCCCTTAGCCGTAAATCCAACAGATAAAACAAAAGCCTAGCGGATAAAGCTAGGCTTTTACTATAAAAGGGGGAAAGGGCTAACCCATTAACGATTGCAGGCTTTCCTGGCTGCTAAAGCGTTTCACAAAGAAGTCCAAAAACACGCTGATATTGGTGGCCAACTGGCGACGGCTGGAATATACACCATAGACCTTAAAGGGCTCGATAGGCCATTCCTGTAAAATTGGGACCAGCTGTCCATTGGCAAGCTCATTCTTACAGGCTGAATTTGACAGCATGGCGATGCCAAAATCATCAATGGCGAGCTGTTTCACCATTATGGGACTATTGACTCGCACTTTACGCTGAAAGTTAACCATGGTTTTACGGGTGCCCTTGCCTAAGGGCCAGATAGGTGCCGAGCGCGAGGTGCCTAATAAAATGCCACTGTGTTGACTGAGTTCCTGTGGCGTAGCAGGGGTGCCCCTGAGTTTCAAATACCCCGGACTTGCCACTAGAATAGGTTGACGTTCAAACAGTAAGCGTGCGACAAGATCAGAGGATTGCAACGGGCCATATTTGATAGCTATGTCATATCCTTCACCCACTAAACCTATATCGTTGTCGGTAAACTGGACATCTAATTCCACATTGGGATATAAACGCATAAATCCGCTACAGAGGTTAGCGATTAATTCTTGGCTAAATGACACAGGGATCGCAATCCGTAATGACCCTGACACATCATCGTGAGTATTCTCGATAACAGCCTTGGCCGCCTCCACCTCATTGCGAATGGAATCACAGTGTTGATAAAAGAGTGCCCCGACTTGAGTCAAACTTAAGTTACGGGTGTCGCGCTGTAGCAATCGCACGCCAAGTTGTTCTTCAAGCTGCGCGATTTTGCGACTTATGGTGGATTTTGGGTGGCCTGTTTCACGTGCAGCTTGGGAAAATCCCTTCGCTCTCACTACGGCTGCAAATAGCATCATACCGTTTAAATCTGGCATGTTTTTCCCACTGTCTCATATTTGGAACAAAGCGTCTTATGCAGTTTAATGGCATTTGACGGGATAACAAAGTTATATTTATTGGCTAAAAATTTTCAGAGGCTAAGCAGAGGATCTTTTGATGACCAGCAATAATCAGCCCACACACATGACTCAAGCCCAAACGCCCGATCCGCTTTTTTTACAAGCCGAGCATTTGGCAAAGGATTTTTCTCTGTTTCCTAAACACAGTAAACAGAGCTTATCAGATGAAATTAAAGGTCTTTTAAGTGAGGATGCCATTCAGGCAAACTTGAAGGATTTGGCATCTTTAGATGTCGATGGTTACGTTGCTAAAGTGATCCAACCGACCCTAGATAAAGGTCGTCCGGGGGCTAAGCGTATCATCGCCGATCTTAAGGGCCGTTTGATTACCGAAACTCACTTGGGCTCTTTTTATAGTGCTGAGATCGAGTTGAACTTTGGTTCGCGCACTCGTCGTATTGGTTTTATCGCTCAAGAGCGCACTACCGCAAACGGTGCCTGGATGCCAGAGCATCATTACGCCGCCTGTAAGGCGATTCGCCACTTTGCCGAATTGTCTATGCCAATTATCTATTTAATTGACACCCCAGGGGCGGATGCGGGCGAAATCGCCAACAGCCAAAACCAAGCCCATTCTATTTCTAAAGCCATCGCAGAAAGCGCCAACGTTGACGTACCGACAGTCGGTATTGTTATCGGAGCGGGTTATTCTGGTGGTGCGATTCCATTAGCCGCGGCCAACATTCTGTTGTCACTGCGTGACGGTATTTTCAACACGATTCAGCCACAGGGTCTGCAAAGCATCGCGCGTAAGTACAATTTATCTTGGCAAGAATGTGCGAAATCTGTCGGCGTATCCCCAGAAGAGCTTTATACCTCGGGTTGTATCGATGGGATTATCGACTTTTCGCCGAGTGATCGCGACGAGCGTCAGCACAATTTACGCCGTGCAATTATTAGCAGTATTGAGGCAGTTGAGCGCGCAGCGATTAACTTTGTGCGCGATTCAGCGGATTTACGCGAACACTACGATCGCAGTTTGACGCGTTTTTTAAACCCGTCTAAAAACCTGGCATCGCTGGAATTAAACGCAGAATTGTCGGTTGCCAGCAACCCAACAACTCACCATAACTTGTTTGGTAGTGCTTATCGTTACCTGCGTTATCTCACCCTGCGTAGCCGTATCCATTCGATTTCCCAGGAGCAGTACGGTCGTCTGTCCCGTGCGAGTGTGCCAGAAGGTGACTTATTAGCACGTATCCAACAGGAACAAGACCGCGTATTCCAAGCTTGGTTATCAAGCCCTGATAAACTGGTTTACGACGAAGACTTAAACAAGCTCTGGGCTAACTTTGTTGCTAAGCGTGATGAAGTGTCGACCGAGCGTAATATGTTAACGCGTTTGATTTTGGGTGAACCGAAAGAAAACTATAAAAAAGCGCGTAAAGCCTTGTTATTCAACATTGGCTGGTCTCTGTACCACCGCTGGAAGAGCAATGCGGCAAACAACTTCAAAGGGCTGATCCAGCACTTAGAAAACCTACCCAAATCAGCGACTCAAGCCAAATGGCCTGAACTGAATCAGCTGACCGTACTCGACGTAGTAGTAAACGAAGAACTGCGTGAAGACTTTATTTGGCAATGCCATAACATTCTGATTTTTAACGCCTTGTACGACAATGTCGTCGGCAGCTTAGCGTCAATCGCGAAAGAAGCCATGATGTCTAAGAGTTTGTCACGCAACTCTGTGAACAATCTGCTGCATAAGTCGATTGACCATGCGTTGTCGACCCAGGATACCGCAAACGATAAAGCCAAATTCTACAAGTGGCTCAAATACTTTATGGGTCAATCTAACCGCGCCGATCTATTGGTGCGGGTAGAACAGTGGAAGAGTGTGGGTTTCCCGCAACTTAACGACAGTTTGTTCGTGGTATTGACTTACTTCTTCGAGCGTTTATTGCCCGAGTATTTCGACAGCGAAAGCGATACCAGCAAGTACACTGGCGCGATCAACCCTGTGCGTATCGGTCGTCGTAAGGACTTCTGGAACCGTTTAACTATGGGTTATCAGGATCTGTTAATCCAAAAAGTGCTGCGTGACGAAAAACGTGCAGGCAATATGACCTGGGAAAATATCATCAAGCAATTCTTTACCCGCTTCGATGAGATCAATGGCGACAAAATGTCGGCTAACCTGTTGAACTTCCCTGGTTTCCGTTTATCGATCGAAGACGCTTTAGATAAAGGTATTCGTCCTTGTGGTCTGATCACGGGTATCGCTGACTTTAAAGAAAAAGGTCAAAAAGTCCGTGTGGGTGTGGCTGTCTCTAACACCGCATTCCAAGCGGGTGCCTTCGATATGGCGAGTGCCGAGAAATTCTCCGCACTGTTGATCGAGTGTGCTAAGCGTAAATTACCCGTAGTGTGCTTTATCAGCTCGGGTGGTATGCAGACTAAAGAAGGTGCTGCGGCGCTGTTCTCTATGGCGGTAGTGAACGACCGTATCACACGCTTTATCCGTGATAACGAATTGCCAGTATTGATGTTTGGTTTTGGTGACTGTACCGGTGGCGCGCAGGCGAGTTTTGTGACTCACCCATTAGTGCAAACCTATTATCTGTCAGGCACTAACATGCCATTCGCGGGTCAAATGGTGGTGCCAGCTTACTTGCCATCGACAGCGACACTGTCTAACTACCTGTCAAAAGTGCCAGGCGCGATGGCGGGCTTAGTCCATAACCCCTTTAGTACAACCTTAGATGGCCAATTGGCGAGCATAGATCCTCTGATGCCAATGCCGACGGCCAAAATTAGCGACATTATCATCAACGCACTGTCGACACTCGTGGTTGAAGCGCCAGTTGAAGAGGATGTGATCATCCAAAGCGATCCACGTAAGCTGATGAAGCCAATCAACAAAGTATTGGTGCATGCCCGTGGTTGTACCGCAGTGAAGCTGATCCGTAAGGCCCATGACAATGATATCAACGTGGTATTAGTGGCATCAGACCCGGACATGACCTCAGTTCCAGCGGACATGCTGAAAGACACCGACAAGTTAGTGTGTTTAGGGGGTAATACCTCGGACGAAAGTTACTTGAACGCCTACTCAGTGCTGAAAGTGGCCGAATATGAGCAAGTCGATGCTCTGCACCCAGGTATCGGTTTCCTATCTGAGAGCCCGCAATTCGCGGCATTATGTGTCAACAATGGCGTTAACTTTGTGGGCCCTAGCGTGCATTCAATGACGACTATGGGTAACAAGTCGAATGCGATTAAGACATCTCAAGGCCAAAACGTACCTGTAGTGCCTGGTTCCCACGGGATCCTGACCAACGCCGAGCAGGCCGTGAATGTGGCCAGTGAAATCGGTTACCCAGTGCTGCTTAAAGCGGTACAAGGTGGTGGCGGTAAAGGTATTCAGGTCGTTAAACGTCCTGAAGACATGATTGGCTTATTCCAAAAAACGGCCACCGAAGCAGCAGCTGCCTTCGGTAACGGCGATTTGTACCTTGAAAAATATGTGACATCACTGCGTCATATCGAAGTGCAATTACTGCGTGACAAGTTTGGCAACGCCAAAGTGCTCGGTTTACGTGACTGTTCGGTACAGCGTAACAACCAAAAAGTCGTCGAAGAATCTGGCTCAACCATGCTGCCAGATGAGCTTAAAAAGCAGGTATTGGATTACACCCGCGCTTTAGGTGACGCGACCGATTACATGGGCGCGGGTACCGTCGAGTTCATCTATAACTTAGATGCCAACGAAGTGTACTTCATGGAAATGAACACCCGTCTGCAGGTTGAACATCCAGTGACTGAAGCGACGTCTGGCATAGATATTGTGAGTGCACAGTTTGATATCGCCGCGGGTCGCTCGATTGAGCACTTAGAGCCGAAGGAAATTGGCTATGCGATGGAAGTGCGCGTGACGGCTGAAAAGGCCGCGCTCGATAGCCATGGCATACTGCAGCTTATTCCAAATCCAGGCAAGATCACTGAATGTGTATTCCCAGATCATCCCGATGTGGAAATCATTTCAATTGCTGCGCCAGGTAAAGAAGTGTCGCCATACTATGATAGCTTGATTGCGCAAATCATTATGCGCGGTGAAAATCGTGAAGATGTGATTGCCAAGTTACATGCTTACCTGGATAGCGTAGTGCTTAAAGGTATCGCGACAAACATTCCGTTACTTAAGCTCATCTTAAATGACGGCACCTTCAAGGAAGGCGTATACGACACTAACTATCTGCCACGCTTTATGGCGGAGCTTGATATTCCTGCGCTTATCGCAGAAATGGAAGCGGCGGCAGAAACCGTGGGTGTCGATACTGAGTCCCTACGTGTGGGTGAAAGTAACGAACTGAAAGTATTAGCCCAAGGCGCGGGTATCTTCTATACCTCGCCTGCACCGGGTGAACCTGACTTCGTGAAAGAAGGTGATATTGTCACTGTTGAGCAAACCTTAGCGCTGACAGAAGCGATGAAGATGTTCTCACAGGTCAACTTGGCAGGCTTTAACCGTCAAGGTGCCGTACTCTATCCTGAGGATCAGAAGTATCGCATCGAGCGCATCCTGAACAGCAATGGTCAGCAAGTGTCTCAAGGTGACTTACTGTTTGTGGTATCACCAGTAGAAGCTTAAGCAGGCAAGTGTCTCAAGGTGATTTACTGTTTATAGTAGTATCACCGATAGAAGCTTAAGCAGCCTAGCCGAACGATATTCAATACCCGCCACTGGCGGGTATTTTTTTACCCTCTTACTTACCATTTCAACGGCCATGGAGAGCGATTGGTATTATCCCCGCATCGCATATACACTTTTTAAATCTAAATCAGCTAAGTCTTGTGTTTACTTGAGAATATTAATGGGTATTCGTTATTGGTTGCTCGCCCTGTGCCTGCTTTTACCTTTGCAGGTATATGCCGAGCATTTGGCTTCGGCCTATTTAAGGGCTGCGGATGAAAGCGCCGAAACCAGTGGCAAAGTGATTCGCTACTGTGTCGATCCCGATTGGTTGCCCTATGAGGCCATTCGCGATGGCAAACATGTGGGTATATCCTCCGACTATATCCAATATATTCAAGCCCACACACCATTAAAATTCCATTTAGTTATCACCCATTCTTGGAGCGAAACCCTGTCTTTCTTGAAGGATGGGCGTTGTGACTTGACCCCTTTGCTCAATAAAACCGCTTCGCGGGAGCAATATTTGCACTTTAGTCAGGTGTATTTCCGTTCGCCTAATGTGTTGGTGTCGTTGAGGGAACAGCCCTTTTTGCAGGGGTTTGACAATATAGGTGGGCGTACTTTAGCTGTGCCTAAGGGTTATCGATTGGCGGAATATATCCATCATTATTATCCCCAAGTTCGGACTATCACAGTGGATAACGAGCCTGAGGGGCTGGAGGCTGTGCTTGCCAAACGAGCGGATCTGTTTGTGGGTTCAATGTTTTCCGTGAATGCCTATATCCAACAAACGGGTTTCAATCACCTTAAAATTGCCGGTTGGGGTGGGCCTGAGGACGAATTACGCATAGGGGTCAGTTTAGGAAATGAGGCATTGTTGCCAATCATCAATCAAGCCATCGAGGCTATCAGTGAACTTGAGCGGATTAGTATTTATCGAAAATGGAATAATGTCACTATTATCGATGAAACCAATTACCGACTGATCTACCAAATCATTGCCGCTACCTTGTTTATTCTCCTCCTCCTTGGCTCTCGCACTTACTTGATCATCCAATATAACCGCCGATTAACGAATAAAAACCTACAGTTAGAGAGGTTGCATCAGCAACTTGAAGAGAAGAATACCGAGCTGGAGTTTTTATCGACCCATGATCCCCTGACTAAGCTTTACAATCGACATTACTTCAATCGACATTTTATGGATGATCATCGAGCATCGGAGCAGGTGGATCCCGCCATATGCTTGGTGATGGTGGATATCGACTACTTTAAAGAAATTAATGACACCAATGGGCATACCATAGGCGATAAAATTCTTATCGAACTCTCAACCGTATTACAACACTGCGTGCGTGATTGCGATGTGGTCGCACGTTGGGGTGGGGAGGAGTTTGTGATCCTTTGCCACCAATCCTCAATACCTTTGACTCAGTCATTATGCCAAAGGATCGCTGGGACGATAAGGGAGCATAAATTTAGTGATGGCGTGCGCTTAACCTGCAGTTTTGGAATCGCAAAGCTGATGGAAAATGAACCGATGCAATCCTGTTTTGAACGAGCCGATAGGGCATTATACCGCGCTAAAGTCCAAGGGAGAGATCAGGTTTGTGTGGATGAGGTGGCCTAACTGATGCCAATTTAACGTTGATCTGTGATTTAGCATCGGCATTTGTCATTTTAATTAAGGGAATCCGCATTTATCCGATTAATTGACCCGAGTTTAATGTTAATGGCTTACCCTTGTTGCAGGTGATAGGGGGCACTGGAAGCTGTTTTTGGGTACCCGTAGGCGGTAAAAGACGGCAAAAACATCAATATCATTTGAAATCCGCTATTTTTTAAGGTTTTTATCAGTTGTTTGAAATTTAAGCTAAAGTATTTTATTTGGTTGTTTTCATATGTTTTTCTTCGAATATTTTTCAATTTTATCGCTACTTTATTGTGAAAATGTGCAAGAGCCATTTGCGCGGAGCTAGGTTCCAATTTACAATATGCGCCTAAAATAATC
>NZ_PFGL01000061.1:0-59376 GCF_002783505.1 Shewanella sp. CG12_big_fil_rev_8_21_14_0_65_47_15 | reverse complement strand
ACATTGGTATCTTCGCTCACGTTGACGCGGGTAAAACCACGACCACCGAGCGTATCCTTAAGCTAACCGGTAAAATCCATAAAATCGGCGAAGTTCACGATGGTGAATCTACTACTGACTTCATGGTACAGGAAGCTGAGCGCGGTATTACTATTCAATCTGCTGCCGTAAGTTGCTTCTGGAAAGATCACCGTTTCAACGTTATTGACACCCCTGGGCACGTTGACTTC
Source organism: Shewanella sp. CG12_big_fil_rev_8_21_14_0_65_47_15 (assembly GCF_002783505.1). Classification (GTDB taxonomy): domain Bacteria; phylum Pseudomonadota; class Gammaproteobacteria; order Enterobacterales; family Shewanellaceae; genus Shewanella. Next base: position 59,146 of record NZ_PFGL01000061.1, on the reverse strand, counting down.
ACCGTTGAAGTTTATCGTTCTCTGAAAGTGCTTGATGGCGGTATCGGTGTATTCTGTGGTTCTGGTGGTGTTGAGCCTCAATCAGAAACTAACTGGCGCTATGCGAACGAATCTGAAGTTGCTCGTATCATCTTCGTAAACAAGTTAGACCGTATGGGTGCTGACTTCCTACGTGTTGTTAAGCAAACTAAAGACGTATTAGCGGCTAACCCACTGGTTATGGTTCTGCCAATCGGTATCGAAGACGAATTTACGGGTGTTGTTGACCTGTTAACTCGTAAAGCTTACGTGTGGGATGATTCTGGTTTACCAGAAAACTACACAGTAACAGACGTTCCTGCTGACATGGTTGACCAAGTTGAAGAATACCGTGAAATGCTGATCGAGACTGCTGTTGAGCAGGACGACGCAATCATGGAAGCTTACATGGAAGGTGAAGAGCCATCTATGGAAGACCTGAAGCGTTGTATCCGTGCGGGTACTCGTACTATGGCATTCTTCCCAACATACTGTGGTTCTGCTTTCAAGAACAAAGGTATGCAACTGGTTCTGGATGCTGTTGTTGATTATTTACCAGCACCAGATGAAGTTGATCCACAACCTTTGACTGACGAAGAAGGTAATGAAACTGGCGAATTCGCTATCGTTTCTGCCGATGAGCCATTAAAAGCATTAGCATTCAAGATCATGGACGACCGTTTCGGCGCCCTGACCTTCGTTCGTCTCTACTCAGGTCAACTGAAGAAGGGTGACACCATCCTGAACAGCGCGACTGGTAAGACTGAGCGTATCGGCCGTATGTGTGAAATGTACGCTGATGACCGTATCGAAATTGAATCTGCTCAAGCTGGCGACATTATCGCTATCGTGGGCATGAAGAACGTGCAAACTGGTCACACTCTGTGTGATGTTAAGCACCCATGTACATTAGAAGCCATGGTGTTCCCAGAGCCAGTAATCTCTATCGCAGTTGCGCCAAAAGATAAAGGCGGTTCTGAGAAAATGGGTATCGCTATCGGTAAGATGATCGCTGAAGATCCATCATTCCGCGTAGAAACTGACGAAGACTCAGGTGAAACCATCCTTAAAGGTATGGGTGAACTTCACTTAGATATTAAAGTAGACATCCTGAAGCGTACTTACGGTGTTGAGCTGATCGTAGGTGAGCCACAAGTGGCCTACCGTGAAACCATTACTCAAATGGTTGAAGACCAATACACCCACAAGAAACAATCTGGTGGTTCTGGTCAATTCGGTAAGATTGAATATATCATCCGCCCAGGTGAGCCAAATACAGGTTTCGTATTCAAATCTTCAGTTGTAGGTGGTAGCGTTCCTAAGGAATTCTGGCCTGCAGTTGAGAAAGGTTTCGCGAGCATGATGAACACTGGTACTATCGCTGGCTTCCCAGTGCTAGACGTAGAGTTCGAATTAACTGACGGTGCATACCACGCAGTTGACTCATCAGCCATCGCGTTCGAAATCGCTGCTAAAGCGGCATTCCGTCAGTCTATCGCTAAAGCTAAGCCACAACTTCTTGAGCCAATCATGAAAGTTGACGTGTTCAGCCCAGAAGACAACGTGGGTGACGTGATCGGTGACTTAAACCGTCGTCGCGGCATGATCAAAGACCAAATCGCAGGCGTGACTGGTGTTCGTATCAAGGCTGACGTACCGTTATCAGAAATGTTCGGTTACATCGGTTCACTACGTACAATGACTTCTGGTCGTGGTCAGTTCTCTATGGAGTTCTCACACTACACACCATGTCCAAACAGCGTATCTGAAAAAGTAGTTGCTCAAGTTAAAGAACGTAAAGCTGCTGAAGCTAAGAAGTAATTCTTAACTTACCTTAGCTAATAAAAACCGCTGTCGGCCCCTAGGCTAACAGCGGTTTTTTTATGGGGGAATACTTTGGTTGACGGTTGACGGTTGACGGTTGACGGTTGACGGTCCAAGAGTTCACCATTTACGCTTTCTGTTTGCTCAATTCCAGCAGAGCATTTGCTGCGGGAGTTAAAGGTAAGTTCTGCCGCCAAATTAAGGCTAAATCCCAAGTCAGCGCCGGTTGCATTGGTCTAAAGATAAGCTTGCTGTTGCTGAGTTTTTGGCAAATAGGTTCGGGTAATATAGCGAGTCCCATATCGGCTTCGACCATAGCCGCAAGAAAGTCCCATTGGCCACTGCGAAAGGCGATATTGAGTTGCACTCCAGCCTTACGACTCAGGCGATTGATTAACTTGGCGAGGGAGAAGTCCTCGTTATAGAGAATAAAGGGATAGGGTTCAAAATCCTGCCAGCTGAGATGCGACTTAGTGGCAAGCGGGTGACTATCGGGCAAGCAAGCTAAGAGGGGATATTTTGTCAGCGGCTGGTTGACTAGCTCAGTCTCATGGGTGGTTGGCAGTGCGGTAAAGGCGATATCTAAACTGTTATTCAGCAGCGCCTGCTCACAGCCAAAGCCGCCGTATTCATACATTTGCACTTCAACTCCCGGATAACGCTTACGATAGCTCGTCAGCAATCCAATAATTAAGCTGCTCATCATAGGGCATACCCCCAGTCTAAGCCGCCCCGATTTTAGGCCGCTTAAATTACTCATATCCTCCTGCAATCTATGCCATTGACCGAGGATTTCCCGGGCACTGTGTTCAAATAGCTGTCCCGCTTGGGTTAGCTCCACCTTTTGATTGTTACGGATCAGTAGGGTTTCTCCCAGGCTTTCCTCAAGCCTTTGGATGATCTTGCTGAGTGTCGGCTGAGTGATAAAGCATTTTTGAGCGGCGCGGGTGAAGTTTTCCGTTTCGACTAAGATCAGAAAGCATTGCAAGGTCTTGATTGGAATGTTCATGCTCAAATGGAATCCATTGTATGGCGTTAATTCATTTTACTGATGATGGCCTAAGTATTACTTTGAGCTTGTTAACAGAACAGGAGATTTACCAATGAAGTCAACATCAAGTTTATGGGTTGGTGCTTTGTGGCAGGCGGCTATACCTGAAACAAAGAATGTGCAAACAGCAAAGGCAACGCGAACCAGATTAACGGCTCCGGCGGGTGATTTGCATAAAGCAAAACAACAAGTAAACCCAGCCTAGGCTGGGTTTTTACTTTCTGCATTCTTCGCGCTTTTGGCTCTTTCCTGATCGTATTTTAGCTTTTTGATTTCCAGACCTTCCCGGCATTTAATTCTAAAACCTCATTTTCCCGAGGGGTTAGAAAGTCAAAAGCCATTGGGCGAGCAGTGGCTTTTGTGGGTAGGGGAGTGCAGTTTTATTGCGTTGAGAACTTATTATCGACTAGAGGCGCCTTGTTTTCTGCCTGTGCAACGTGGCACTGAGTACAGAAATAGTTATGGCCATTGAGCGTGCCTTTATCGTCGATAACGTGGGATTTCGCCACTGGAGTGGCTTTCATGCGTGGGGCTTTATCCCAGCTATGGCATGTTAAACAGCCATTCTTATCTAAGGTGATTTTGTAATCATCCTTATGGGGAATGAGCGGTGGTTGATCGGTAAAGCTGCGCTCTAACGCCTTGCCGCGGCTTGGGTAGACGGGCATTGCATCGGCGGGGCGAATATCCGTTACCGTGCTATCGCCGGCAAGGGATTTAATGTTTACGGGTGTGGCTTGAGTGTCTGCTTGTTGGCCTGAGCAGCCGCCGATGGCTAATACAATCGCAGCTAAGGTGAGTATTTTTTTCATTGGTCCTTCTCCGCCTTGGGGGCAATGTGTTGACGAATTGGTGAAGTGGTTGATGGCGACTGACAATCGGTCGAATCGCTTGTACTAAGTTGCGCCTGAGTGGCAGTAAAACGAGTTTGATAGCGAAATACGCGTTGTGCGCAGACATCGATACAGCGGCCGCATTGGGTGCAGTCAGGGTTTGATATCACCGGGTTTGGCCCCTTTAATGCGGGTTTTAATACCTGGCGTTCGGGGCAGACGGCAAAGCAGTCCATGCAGTTATCACAGACACTGGCCTTACTGGCAACGATCTTGATGGGGCTCCATTTGCCGATTAAACCGAACAGGGCGCCTGTTGGACACAAGTGACCACACCAAGCACGCTCGGCGATAAACAGATCCAGCAGAAATATTGCCGCTAAGATCCATAAACCACTGAGACTGCCAAATAGTACGGCGCGATAGACTAAGGGCACAGGGTTAACCCATTCCCAAATCAAGTTGCCCGTGAGCAGTGGCAATAACAACACGAGTGCCAGCAGGTAATAACGTAAATTACGCGGTAACTCGCTGGTGCGAGGAAGGTTCAATTTACGTCTGAGCCAGCTTGCGGTGTCGGTAACCAGATTGACTGGACACACCCAGCTACAAAACACCCTGCCACCGGCGAGGGCATAAAACAGTATGACCAAGGCGGCACCTATCAGTAGGTTAAGCTCGGGAATATGCCCGCTTGCCAGCATTTGTAAGCTCACCAGTGGGTCGGCAAAGGGAATGGTATCGAGCAGTAAACTGGCCGATAAATTACCCTTAAATAGCCAAACTCCCAAAAGTGGCCCCAGTGCAAATAGGCCTAAAAGCCCTAATTGCACCGCGCGGCGTAGCAGCAAATATTTGTGTGCGCCAAACCATCCGAGTTCTGCTATGGCTGCGGCATGTTCACCCTGCATTTGGGATTTTGCTTTTGAGTTCACTGTTTTTGTACTCATAAACTGATTGCTCATAACATCAGCCCCTTATTCAACATCTCTAAGGTGGTTTCCTCGGTGTTGATATAAGTGTCATGCGCCGCCGCTTTACCGAGCGCCAGAGCGGTAGGTAACACCTTAATCGCGGCCGTGTCGAGCACGCAGGCATGCTCGCATTTACCGCAACCCGTACAGGTATCGCTGTTGACTGTGGGTAAAAACATGGCGTGGTGATCGCTATGTTGATTGCGTTGGCGTTCTAAGGTGATGGCATTGTCGATTAACGGACAAACCCGATAACAGACGTCACAACGTAATCCCTTAAAGTTTAGGCAGTTTTTCTCATCTATCAGTACCGCAACACCCATCTTAGCATCGCTAATTTGCTCAAGTTGAGGGTCAAGCGCGCCCGAAGGGCAGGCTTTGATGCAGGGAATATCCTCACACATTTCGCATGGAATGCGTCTTGCGGTAAAGAATGGCGTGCCAGTGGCGGCGCCATCAAACCAGCGTGCCAGTGATAGAGTGTCGTAGGGACAAGCTTCGACACACAAACCGCAACGCACACAGGCGGAGAGAAAATCGCTTTCTTCAAGGGCGCCCGGCGGTCTGCAAGCTTGGGGGGCGAGTTGGCCTTGGCTTTTTGCCGTGGCCGTCAAGCCTAATCCCACGAGCCCCATCACGCAGCCAGCCTTAGCCGTCGTTGCCAAAAACTGGCGACGGTTGACTTGCTTGACTGTGAATGGACGCTTAACTTGCTGACTCACCTTAGACTCCTTAATCGCTTTCAAATACGCTTATCGCTATCAAATGAGGCTTAGGCCTTCATCACTTTTACGGGACACTTCTTAAAGTCAGTTTCTTTTGACAGTGGATCGGTCGCATCCAGAATCAACTTGTTGACTAACTGACGCGCATCGAAGAAGGGCATAAACGCGACGCCGCGTGGCGGTTTGTTACGGCCTTTGGTTTCGACACGGGTTTTGACCTCACCACGGGGAGATGCCACTATCACTTCATCTCCACGTTGCAGACCACGGGCCTTAGCGTCTTCAGGATGCATAAAGATTTGAGCATCGGGATAGGCGCGGTATAGCTCAGGTACACGGGCGGTCATCGAACCTGTATGCCAATGTTCGAGCACACGGCCGGTAGACATCCACAGATCGTATTCTTCATTTGGCTCTTCTGCTGCAGGCTCGTAGGGCAGGGCGAAAATCACCGCTTTGCCATCGGGTTTGCCGTAGAACTTGTAGCCTTCACCCGCCTTCACATAGGGATCGCTACCTTCAACGAAGCGGCGCAGGGTTTCTTTGCCCTCAACTACTGGCCAGCGTAGGCCGCGGGTTTCGTGGTAACGGTCAAAGTCGGCTAAGTCATGGCCATGGCCGCGACCGAAGGCGGCGTATTCTTCGAAGATGCCTTTCTGTAGATAGAAGCCAAAGTGCGCGCTTTCATCGTTTAAGTCACCCTTACAATCTGTGGTTGGGAACTTGTTGATGACGCCGTTGGCAAACAGCACTTCATAAAGCGTTTTGTCAGCGTATTCAGGTTGCTTGGCGATAAGCTCAGCGGGCCACACTTCAGACACTTTAAAGCGTTTTGAGAACTCGACTAATTGCCACAGATCCGATTTAGCCCCTTCTGGCGCTTTGACCTGTTGATGCCACATATGGGTGCGGCGCTCGGCGTTACCGTAGGCACCTTCTTTCTCAACCCACATGGCGGTGGGCAGAATTAAGTCGGCGGCCATGGCGGTGACGGTTGGGTATGGATCGGATACCACGATAAAGTTTTCTGGGTTACGGAAACCGGGGTAAATTTCATCGTTGATATTCGGACCCGCCTGCATATTGTTGGTACACATGGTCCAATAGCAGTTGAGTTTACCGTCTTTGAGCATGCGGCTTTGCAGCACGGCATGGAAGCCGGGTTTTGGCGGAATGGTGCCCTCTGGTACCTGCCACACTTTTTCTGTGATGGCGCGGTGTTTATCGTTGGCCACTTCCATATCTGCGGGTAAGCGGTGGGCGAAGGTGCCGACTTCACGGGCAGTACCACAGGCCGAAGGTTGACCCGTTAATGAGAATGGGCTGTTACCTGGGGTGGCGATTTTGCCTGTGAGTAAGTGGATGTTGTAGAGCATGTTGTTTGCCCACACCCCACGAACGTGCTGGTTGATCCCCATGGTCCACAGACTCATGACTTTGACCTTAGGATCGGCATAGGCCTTAGCTAAGGTTTCTAATTTTTCGGGTTCGACACCACTCATTTTCGCCGCATATTCCAGCGTATAAGTGCTGACAAACTTAGCATATTCTTCGAAGCTGATAGGGCTAGACTTACCATTGCCTGGGTTTTTGGCTTTCTTCTCTAACGGATGATCTGGACGCAGACCATAACCGATATCATCCACACCGAGGGCAAACTTAGTATGTTTAGTCACAAAATCGGTATTCACGGCTTTGTGTTGGATGATGTAGTTAGCGATAAAGTTGAGGATCACTAAGTCTGACTGTGGACGGAACACCATAGGGTTGTCTGCTAAGTCGAAACTGCGGTTCTCGAAGGTGGATAGCACATGTACGCGGCAGTCTTTGTGGCTTAAGCGGCGGTCGGATAAACGTGCCCACAGGATCGGGTGCATCTCGGCCATATTGGCACCCCAGAGCACAAAGTGATCGGCGGCTTCTAAGTCATCGTAACAACCCATCGGCTCGTCGATACCGAAGGTACGCATAAAGCCACCTACGGCCGATGCCATACAGTGGCGGGCGTTAGGGTCGATATTGTTGGTTAAGAATCCGGCCTTATGTAATTTAGAGGCGGCATAACCTTCCCAGATGGTCCATTGGCCCGAGCCAAACATACCGACTGAGGTTGGGCCCTTAGTGGCGATGCTGTGTTTCCATTGAGCGGCCATAGTATCGAAGGCGACATCCCAGCTTACTGGGGTAAACTCGCCTTCTTTGTGGTATTTGCCGTCTTTCATCCGCAGCAGCGGTGCGGTTAATCTGTCCTTGCCATACATGATTTTCGACAGGAAGTAACCCTTAATACAGTTCAAACCACGGTTAACAGGGCTTTCGGGATCGCCCTTAGTGGCAACGACTTTACCCGCTTTGGTACCGACTAATACGCTACAACCCACACCGCAAAAACGGCAGGGAGCTTTATCCCACTTAATATTATCTGACTCGGCGGCTTCGACCATCTTCACGGGAAGCGTGACGCCAACGGCCGTGGCAGCGGCAACCGCTGCGTTAGCCTTGAGAAACTCGCGGCGGCTAATGCTCATAGTGTTTCCTCACTCTCTTTTTCTAACAGTTCTTGTTCTAGGGGTTCTACTTGGTGGTAAATCAAACTGGCGGATAACACGCCGGACAGGGCATTGATGGCTTCAACATTGTCGAGAATGGCTTTTTGGCTATTCCCTTCGAGGGTGATGACCAACTTACCTTCTGGGGAAATGGCGTGGATATCGCAACCCTTTAATGCGGCAATATCGGTCTCAACCTGTTGTAAGGCATTGGGGGCTGCATGTACCACAAGGCTGGTAACATGGTATTCCTGACTCATAGCGGGTGACCTTTAAGTGGTGTTCACTCAGTTGCTGGAGATAAAAAGTGGGGCAGCCGAGTGCAGATACAAGCGAGTCTAGACCTGATAAAAATTGTGGGTATACCTCCGAAGAGGTATTGAAAGGGATAGTCGATCCTGATCAAAGTTTTACGCGTGATCTAACTCTCAGTTTGAAATTTAAGCAGCTAATTTCTTTGATGCAGAACCAAGATTACCTACTGACCCGTGTGCTAATAGGGAAATTCCCTAGTCGAAAACAGGGGGTTCTCCGAATTTCGTCTTAGCTTGCTAGGGCTATGATGTATCAGGATTAACAAAAAGGAGGACGAGTATGAAAGTCCAATCCTGTATGACACCCGATGTCAGATGCATCAAGGCTGAGGAATCTCTTCTGCAAGCCGCAAAAATCATGTGGGAGGCCGATTGTGGTGCATTACCCGTTCTTAACAATGAGTTGCAAGTCATAGGTATGGTTACCGACCGTGATATCGCCATGGCGGGATTCATTCAGGGGCGACCTTTACGGGACATCTTGGTCAATGAAGCCATGTCTCAGTCTTTGGTCAGTATCGGCATCAACGACGAACTCTCAGTAGCAGAAGAACTAATGCAATCCAAGCAGTTGAGACGCCTTCCTGTGTTAGATAGCAAACAGCGGCAGGTCGGTATCCTATCCCTTAATGATATAGCTCGGGCTTACAAGGCCGACAGCGGTAAGATCATCAAAGCCAATGAGGTGGCCGATACCTTAGCGTCCGTTTGTACCCACAGAACTCTGGCGAAGGCTTCACCCATCGCCTGATCCCTTAACCCTATATAGGAGAAAGATTATGAACCTGTTTCCCACTCTCGGTACTGGTAGTCAATTGTCCCGCTGGGACCCCTTCAATGATATGGGCTCCTTCTATGACAGTTTGTTCAATGGCGGCTCGGCATTTCCTATGGAAGTACGTTGGAGCCCCTCCATGGATGTGTTGGAAAACGAGCAGGAAATCCTAGTGAAAATGGATGTACCCGGCATGGAACGCAAGGATCTGAGCGTTGAAATTGATGACGGTGCACTCGTTATTCGCGGCGAGCGCAAGCATGAAAAAGAAGACAAGGGTGACAACTATGTGCGCCTCGAAAGAGGCTACGGTAGTTTCCTGCGCAGTTTCCGTTTACCCGATTATGTCGACCAAGGTCATATCAAGGCCGAATGTAAGGATGGTCTGTTACAGGTCCATCTGAACAAAATACCTGGTATGAAAAAAGAAGTTAAAACCATTAGCATCAATTGAGGCTTTTGTGGTTATTAATCCTAAGATGCCATGCTTAAAGCATGGCATCTTATTGATGGATAAGACGTTATGCCACTAGGTATGACAAAGCAGTTTCACCCCCTTGAGCGCCGGATTGATGTTTGGCTAGGGGTTATTCCCCTCACCGTCCCCCCGATTACCTTGCCATCTAACCACCTACGGCCAACTTGGCAATTCAGCACCGCTATTTAGTGCAGATAATGCCGGATAAGTCGTTAACGTCAATGCTTATGCCATCGGATCTTCTATAATTACTAACTCTCTATACTAACCTTGGGTTTCGAAGGGCACAGCATGGTTGGTGATATGAATCAGACTCTGCTGGAGGAAAACAGCGAGGAATTGCGGGCCATTTTACAGGCTGCGGCCGATGTTATTGTTATTATTGACTATCGAGGCACAGTTCTGCATGTCAACTCGGCGCTTCAGAGCTTGTTCGACTACAAACCACAGGAGTTAATCGGGCAGAATATCTCGCTGTTGATGCCTGAGCCATACGCCAAAGAGCATGATGGCTATATTGACCGCTATCTGCAGACAAACGAAGCTAGAGTCATAGGTATCAATCGGGAATTGCTGGCGAGACGCAAAGGCGGCAGCCTGTTTCCCATTAACCTGTTGGTCAGTAGGGTCGAGGGCTTTCCTCGGTTTGTCGGCATTATCCGCGACATGTCCGAACAGGTGCTATTGGAAAGGGAAGCCCTGCAATCCTGCGAGATAGAGCGCAATCGTATCAGCCGCGAACTGCACGACGATCTTGGTCAAAATCTCACAGGGCAAGCCATGTTGGCGCGAGGATTGGCCAATCAGTTGCAAAAAGACGGTCATGTCCTATGGCAGCCATTGCTGAATTTGAGCGAAGCATTACAGCAGAATGTGAGAAGTATTAGAAATGTGATCAACGAGTTGGCCACGGTGGACCTGGAGGAACAAGGGCTAGACGTGGCGCTTAGGCGCTTTATCGACACATGCGACGGTTATGGTGAAACGCAAGTGCGGATGATATCCAACGGGAAGTGGGCCGTGGGGGATTATGGTGTAGAGGTTCAGTTGTATAGGATCGCCCGTGAAGCTGTGTATAACGCCTTGAAACATGCCGAGGCTAGCCTCATAGAACTGCGGCTCGAGCAAACGGCCGAACATCTCTGTCTGGATATCCAAGACGATGGCAAGGGTCTGTCACCGACGTTAACGATCCGCGATGGCCGATTGATCAAAAATGGTCAAGGATTACGCAATATCCACTTCCGTGCCCATATGATAGGCGCCAGATTGAACATTGAGTCCGCCGTCAATCGAGGCACCCACATCCAGTGCCTCTATACTAAGCCACAGCACAGTGACAACACAGGACAAGGGTATGAATAGAATATTGCTGATCGATGATCACCCGGTTTATCGCCGCGGTATGGCTTCACTGATAGAGGTAGAGGCGGATCTGCAATTATGCGGTGAAGCAGAATCTGTGTCTGAAGCGCAGCGCTTGGTGCATGAGCTTAAACCCGATGTGCTGGTGGTGGATCTCAACTTGGGGGAAGGCTGTGGTCTGCAACTGATCAAAAGTGTCCGCGCCCAGGACATCCACACACCCATCCTAGTGATTTCCATGTATGAAGAAAACCTGTTTGCCGAACGGGTGATCAGGGCCGGCGCTAACGGCTACATCAACAAGGCTGAAGCTGTCACCAATATTGTGCCCGCCATCCGCCAAGTACTGAAGGGGAAGTTGTATCTCAGCACTGTGATGGCTGAGCAGTTGCTTCGCAGTCAATTGCAGGGGCAAAGCGACGTGAACTCCCCCTGTGAATCTAGACTGTCGGATCGCGAGATGGAAGTTTACATGATGCTGGGACAGGGTTATGCCACTAAGCGGATCGCCGTAGAGCTACATCTGAGCACTAAGACGGTAGACTCCCACAAGGAACATATTAAGGAAAAACTCTGCATCGCCGACAACAACAGTCTGATCCGACACGCCATGGCCTGGGTGATGGAAATATGATCCCCGAATGGCAAGCCAGACCCCGACATTAGTCCACTATTTAGCAGATGTTGTTCTGGATAGGAAATGACCCTATATTCTCGCTGCCATTTTGCTCCTATATTTACATTCAATTATCTATGCCGCAGTAATGTATGAAGCAGATTAGCTAGTATTTCTATTGGAATGTTTTTATAAGCTGAATTGCGTCAGCATGAGCAGATAGGGGGATTATTTTAGAGACAAAAAAACCGACGCTAAGGTCGGTTTGTATCTCTTAAAGAGATGGTACCAGTGGCCAGACTCGAACTGGCACGCTTTTAAGGGCGGCGGATTTTGAATCCGCTGTGTCTACCGATTTCACCACACTGGCATTGCTAAATTGCACTTAGATTCAACAAAAACAACTGGCTGGCTCTAAGTGCTGGGAATTATACCTTTGCCCGTGACAATGGCAAGCTCTTTTAGGGTGACATGTATGCAAATTATATTTAACCGCTCAAAAATCAGACTCTTGAATTTACTCCGCGCCATGGGAAAGCAAAAACTGCGTGTATTCCTTATCGCTTTTCTGAATATGGTTAACCAGCCAGGACTTCAAGAAGGCCATCAGTTCATCGGCAACATCTTCTCCTCGGCCAACCCGCTTCTGGAAATCAAGCACTTGACCGACAAGTTGCCCGTGCTTCTCTTTATGACTCGCGGTTTGGGGATAACCGAAACGAGCAAATAACTCTTCCTCATAGGAAAAATGGTTTGCGGTGTAATCCACCAGCCCTTGAACTATGCGTTTTATCGCCTCAAGACCATAGGCTTCACTTAGGGTGCGATGTAGTTCGTTAATCAGTGAGACTAAACGCAGGTGCTGACGGTTAATTTCAGGCATGCCGATATCAAGCTCGGGTCCCCATTTTACAAAGAGTTTGCTCTGTGCTTGGCTGGAGTTAAATAAGTGGGCATCTACATGGAATCGATGTAAGAGGGAACCAATCTCCTGCGACATATTATAAATCTTCAGACTCGATAGATTAGTGTCGTTGGTATGATGGGCATTTTTTAACGCTAACTCGGCCATTACACTGATATTTTTGTTAATTTCCTCTGCTACCGCATGTTGTTGCTCTGAGGCTGTGGCAATTTGATGGGACATATCGGTAATGGCTTCGACCTGGGTGACTATATCACCGAGGGCGGTGTGGGCTTGCCCAACCATGAGTGCGGTTTCATCGGCAATTGTGACATTTTTTAGCATCACTTCAACGCCTTGGTTGGCACCCTTCTGCAAGGCGGCAATTTGTTGTTGGATTTCGATTGTGGCTTCGGATGTCCGTTTGGCGAGATTACGGACTTCATCTGCGACAACCGCAAATCCACGGCCATGTTCACCGGCTCTAGCACTCTCTATCGCCGCATTCAAGGCGAGTAGATTAGTTTGTTCGGCGACTTGGGAGATGGTTTCTATGATGCTACTGATGTTATTGCTATCGGCCGCTAGGTGTTCAATAACGTTTTTAGTTTGGTGAATTTGTTGGGTCATATCTTTGATTTTATGGACGATAGTACCCATTATCCGATCGCCGTGTTTTGCTGAGCTTTGTGCTATATCGGCCGCTTTTGCTGTGCTTAGCGCATTTTGTGACACTTCTTGTACCGTTGAAACCATCTGCGTCATTGCCGTTGCGGCAAGTTCAGTCTGACGTTCCTGCTCTAGCACACCCTGTTTGGCTTGTTCACTGATCTGTTTGATATCGGAAGCGACCTTTTTCATCCATTCGCAGGTGTCTACCAGCGATAAAATGGTGCGACTCACGTCTTCTCCCATTCTATTAATGCTATGCACGACACTAATAAACACCCCCGCCTCTTTTTCATCTAGCTGATAGCTTAAGTCGCCATCACCTAAATGGCGGGCGGCATGTTCGAGTAAACCTAGGCTGTGGATGAGTTTATTGATGTTAACAATTAGAATAACAGCCAGCACGAGCAAGCACAGGAGGGCAACAATATCTTGGCTGATAACTAAACAGTAAAGAGGATAAGCCAGTAATATCAGTGGTGCAAAAATGGAACTGTATCCCATCGTTCCCTTTTGTATTCGGGTATTGGCCATTTGGGGCTCCTTCAAACATGTGCACGGGCTTAAGCATAGGCACAGATCTTAGAATCATATTGCGATTGATATGTAATCCTAGCTGCTAACTCAATACGGAACAAAGTTAAATTCCTTGAACTCCCCCTAAATTCACTAGACCCTAAATTTGACACTCGTCACATAGTTAAGCGGGAGTTGCAATTTTGTTTGGTAGCGTCGAATTTTTATTGATCAGGATCAGTATTTCCATCCCTGAAGGCAGCTAGTTTAGAGGGGACTTCACAGGAAAGAGGATTTCAATCATGGCATTTTGGTTAGATTTAATGTTTGGTAACCCTATAGGTTTACTCTCAATGATCGTTATCTTTAGCACAATAGGGATAGTCTCATATATCACTTGGATGTTTATTGTGAAGTCGGCACAACAGCCGTAGTTTTTGCTTCCATTTGTTTATTCTGTTCTTTGTAAAAATTGCACATTATTATGGGGGTCTAGATACCCCCATTTTTTATATTTAAATTTTACAAACTATATTAATTGCTTAACCAATTTTTTGACTAAGCTGCATGTTTACGGTTCTGTACTAATCCATTCAAAAACTGTGGACGCGCCTTAATAAGATGCTGCATTTCTTCTTGGCTTGGCTCACCCGCTGGCAAACGTAAAACATCACGATTGAGATATATACGTGCCTTCATCGCAATTTTGTAATCGGCTGTAGGGCCTTGAATTGCGTAATGACGCTCATTGCCAAGGTGTTCCAAAATACAAGCATTGAGTAAGCTCTTCACCGCGGGTTCATTTTGCGGCAGAGTCAAAATGGTGGCGCCCTGTAAAAAGAATTCACGCAGTAACGCCCGTTCCGCACGGTCAAGAAGGTTAACTTTGGCTTCAATGGTCTCTGTGATACGCTTATCACTCAAGTGACGGATCGATTCGTCTAAGCCCAGATTTAACAATTGGCTGAGGAAATACGCGATAGCAATAATCAGACCTAGGCCGATAAAGTGGGCGTGTTCCGGCACAAATTTATCGAGGGCCAGAATAGCTAACGCATTGGATGGAAGCGATAATAAGACAGCACAGCTCACCATTAGCCAGAGCATGATTCTAAACATCATTTTCTTAGGGCTAAAAAACTTAACTGAATCCAGCTTGAGTTTAAACATAGTGTTATCCTAGTGACAAAAAATTGAACCTGTTGATGAGTAAGCAAATTTAGTGCCACAACTTAATTAAGACTTTTGGGATATTTCATATTGAGAAAATGCACAATTTGAGTCATGGAGTCTATGCTTATAGGCATCTCAAGCCGCTATTGTGTATAGAAAATTTAAGATGCTGACATTCTTTAGCCAATTTATTAAAAGTCCCATAGGCAGACATCTCACCTTGTCTATTATCCTCTTTAGCTCATTAATCACGTTAATGACTACGGCTTATCAACTGGTGAATGATTACCGCGGTGACGTTAGCCGTATCGATCGAGTTTTTTCGAATATCGAAAAGGCCAACCTCGATGTGCTGGCGGCGAGTATTTGGGTGATAGACGAGAGGCTAATCAATACTCAACTGAATGGTTTGATTCAACTACCTGATATTAATTACATTTCAATAAAAGACGACAGTGGCCAATCTTGGAATTCGGGTCAATTAAAGCAGGATCACGCACTCGATAAGCGCTTTCCCTTAGTCTATAAATCCCCAACAGAAAGCATTAACGTGGGTACGCTAGAAGTGCAGGCCGATATGGATGCGATTTATCAACGCCTGTACGATAAGGCGATGCTGATCTTGCTATCCAATGGTATAAAAACCTTCTTAGTTGCTGGGTTTATCCTCTTCTTGGTCTGGTATAACATCACTAAGCACTTGGATACACTCAGTAATTATTGTAAACGCATTAATCTTGACACTGACTATCAACCACTCCAATTTGAGCGTAAAGAAAAGGCCGATGAGTTTAAACAGGTGGCCGATGCCATCAACAGCATGCAACACCAGCTGCGTAGCTCTTTTGATGATCTTAAAAATTCTAAATCTGAGTTACAAACTGCCTTAGAAGACAGGGAACGCTTACTCAAGTTGGAGCGCAGTTATAAAGAAGAGTTAGCACGGCAAGTCAAAGAAAGGACTCTGGAATTAGAACAGTCTCTCACGGCATTGAAGCGTGCCCAGCAGGTATTAGTCGAGCAAGAAAAAATGGCGGCCTTGGGCGGGTTAGTCTCTGGGGTTGCCCATGAAATTAACACACCAATCGGCATATGTTTGACGGCTGCGAGCACTCAGTTAAGCCATATCGAAGAACTGATAGAGCTTATTCATAGCGACCAAGCCACACTCGATGAGATCAATGCTATTTTGGATGAGTATCAGGAAAGCTGTGAGCTTATCGTCCGCAATATCACTAAAGCCAGCGGCTTAATCCAAAAATTCAAAACGATTGCTATCGATCGCAGCCACGAAGAACATCAATGCATCAATCTAAAGGAACAGTTAAATGAGATTTTAGAATCGACTTTGATCATGTACCCCAATATCAATGCCAAAACACATATCTTAGCGGAACCTTCTCTGGAAATTAAAACAAATATTAGTCTTCTTAATCAAATTGTTAGTAATATTTTATCCAATGCTTTCACCCATGCATTTCAAAATAGGGAAGATAATCTCGTTGAAATCAGCGCGAGTATTGATGACAATTATGTCAATATAAGCATTCAAAACAATGGATTAGTAATTCCTGCCGACGTTGCGGAACATATGTTCGAACCCTTTTTTACCACCAATAGGAATAAAGGCGGTACAGGGTTAGGTTTATCGGCAGCCTTTAATGCCGCCACCTTATTGAAAGGCACTATGAGTTATCAAGCCGATTCGGCCCTTGGTGGCGCACAATTCAATATCCGTTTTCCCTTAGTACCCTGTGAGTTTGTGCAATTGGCGACCTAGCACTATTTAGTCATAGGTACCCGCTTGAGGATTACCCTAAAACAAACATCCACGGCAGTTGGCCGTGGATGTCAATACACTCTTCTTTCAATACTCTCTTCTTAGGATAGTGCTAAGACTCATTGGCCATTTGTGCCAATCGCGCCAGCACGCGGCTCGCGGCTACAAATCCAAAGGTACCCGTTACCATAGTTACAGCGCCAAAACCTGAGGCGCAGTCCATACGCATAGTGCCATCGGCCGTCGCCTTAGTGCTACACACAGTTCCGTCGGCTTGGGGATACACTAATTGTTCACTGGAAAATACGGCATCGACGGCGAAACGGCGCTGCACATTTTTTGAAAAATTATATTCGCGGCGTAGAATATTGCGAACTTTTGCAAGCAATGGATCTTGATAGGTTTTAGCAAGATCGGTTAGCTGGATTTGGGTGGGATCCGTTTGGCCGCCCGCACCGCCAACGGTAACGATTTTAATTTTTTGACGCTTGCACCAAGCGATCAGTGCTGCTTTTTGTTTAACCGCATCAATGCAGTCAACAACATAATCAATATTGCCCCCCGCCTTGGTGCCGAGCAAATAGTCACCTAGGTTGTCTATGGTAATAAAATCTTCAATTTCATTGACTTGACAATCTGGGTTGATCTCTCGGATCCGCTGCGCCATCACAGCCACTTTCGATTCACCAATGGTTGAAGTCAGCGCATGGATTTGACGATTGGTATTAGTGACACAAATATCATCTAAATCAATCAGAGTCAGTTGACCTATGCCGCTACGCGCTAAGGCTTCAGTGGCCCAAGTACCTACACCACCGATACCAATCACTACTACATGGGACTGGGCAAATTTTGCTAACGCCTTTTGCCCGTACAAACGGCCAATTCCACTAAAGCGATTTTGATAGGCTTCAGTCATAAATGCGTACCTTATATCGACCAACAACAGCAAAGAAACCCACTCTTACTCACCTTGGGGCTAGGACCTAAAAACACTAGGGCACACTAAAAAGCGCCGTGAATTCTAAACGATTTAGCGTGAAAATCGAAATCAATCTCCCAAATCCACACTAAAGATGCATAGCGATACGAATACCGCGCAAATGTAATAAATGAAGATAGGCTGCATAGCACTCGGGTTATTCTAGTGAAAAATCATTATTTCATTGTTTTTTCTTTGTAAAACAATATGTTGAAATACACCGTCTTTTTGTGGAAGTTGATCTTGATCACACTTTTCATTCAAAAGCCTGTGCACACTTCGCAGCACAAAAGCTCAACCACTTGCTGCGGATAACCTGGTTTAACCGCGCATAAAACAGCGACATAAGAACAGGAAACTGAAGATGAAAAAGAATCTGCTCACGACAGCCATCACCTCTTGCCTCGCATTTTGCTCATTCACTGCGCTCGCAGACGGTCCAGAGTTTTATGGCCATGCCGATTTGAGTATTACCGACTCAGAAAAGGGTTATGCCACTCAAAATCAAAAAGATGGCACTGTGCTTGAAAACAACTTCTCCTGGGTAGGTGTAAGGGGGGCCGAAACCCTAAGCCCGTATTTTGACATCATTTACCAAATGGAGTTTGGTGTTGAAAACTTTGATAACTCAAATAAAACCTTTAATGCTCGTAATACTTTCCTCGGGGTAAGAAGCGTAGCGGGTACGGCGTTAGTCGGCCGTAATGACACAGTCTTTAAGGCGGCGGAAGGTAGCTTCGATCTTTTCGGTAACACCAATGCCGATATCGATTTGTTGGTTGCAGGTCAAACACGTTCGGCCGATGGCATTTCTTACTACTCTCCCCAAATTGCCGACTTGATCACCCTAAACGCGACTTATCTGATGAGTGATAACTATGATCAAGTAGATAGCAATGGCAATGATGTCTACAGCAAAGATCAAATGTACGCCCTGAGCGCCACTTTAGGGGATAAAAGTCTTAAAACACAAAACTACTATGTTGCCGCCGCATACAATGATGGCATTGAGAACGTAGAAGCCTATCGCGGAGTCGCTCAAGTCAAGTTTGGTGATTTGATCTTAGGGGCGTTATATCAGCACAGTGAACATGTGGATGATAAATTCGCTAATCTGTCCGGTGACACCTACTTTGTTAACGCTGCCTACCTGATTGGCGACCTTAAATTGAAAATGATGTACGGCAAAGATGACTCTGGTTTAGGTAAATATGTGAGTCGTTATGTGGGCGATCAGAACAATGCAGGATTAGAACAAGTGAGTGATGTTGACCTGCAACAGTTCAGTGTGGGTGCCGATTATCGACTTAGCACTAAGACTATGGTCTATGGTCATTACACTCGCTTTGATGGTGACCTTATGTTAGATGGTACTTTGCAAGACTTAGATGACAATATCTTCACTGTTGGTTTACGTGTTGATTTTTAAATAGATTAATTAGTTTAAACCGAAATAAATTTTGATAAAAAAGCGGCTTATGCCGCTTTTTTTTATGCGCAGCTTTGCAAATCCCACTCATTGAGCCCCTATATGGCAAACTTGCTACAACATTAGTATATGCTACAGTTAGCCTCGCCGACTCACTTGGGCCTTGGCGCCTTATCTACCTCTTTAGTAGTAAGTGAAACACGCCGTTTTACCACTTTCACGTCAATTTGCGGTCGAGATATACGGAAATATCCTAAAAAAGCCCGAATGCGGACAAGGAGAGCCAAAAATATGATCTGCACCACAGCCTGCGAGTCGTAAAACTGTAAAAATCGGCGGCAACTTTGTTACCGATTTCAGTAGCAAATGTTTTAAACCACACAAAAACCATGAAAAATGGATAAGAACTTAGGTTCGAGGGAGCACAAAACATGAAAAAGACATTCATCTCTGCATCAGTTGCATCAGTACTGGCATTGGCTTCATTCGGTGCGCTAGCCGAAGGCCCAAGCTTCTATGGTCGTTTAGAGCTTGCTGTCACCAATACTGAAACCGGTGCGACTCTACAAGGTGGTACTAACGGTGTTGATCTGGGCGAAAGCGGCACTTATTTAGAAAACAACTTTTCTCTATTAGGTGTTAAAGGCACAGAAAAAATTGCCGATGGCTTCGAAGCTATCTATCAAATGGAATTCCAAGTTGAAAACACTTCAGGTACTGGCGATGTTTTCAAAGCCCGTAATACTTATTTAGGCTTAAAAACTAACGCAGGTACTGTGTTAGTCGGCCGTAACGATACCGTATTTAAACAAGCCGAAGGTAACGTCGATTTATTCGGCAATACCAACGCCGATATCGACCGTCTAGTTAGTGCACAAACCCGTAGCGCTGACGGCGTATGGTACTACTCACCAAAAATCGCAGGCTTAGTCACACTGAACGCGACTTATCTATTCGATGATAACGACACTACTGCAAAAACCTCTGAAAGCTTATATGCATTAAGTGCGACATTAGGTGATAAAGGCTTTAAAGATCAAAACTACTATGTTGCAGTAGCCTATAACAAAGGCATTGCAGGCGTTGATGCCTACCGTGGTGTGGCTCAAGTTAAATTCGGCCAATTTAAAGTCGGCGGTTTATTTCAACAATCTGAAGACATCGTTAACAATGACATTGACGGCAATACTTACTTCGTGAACGTTGCCTATGATCTAAACGGTGTAAATTTGAAGGCCGAATACGGTGTTGACGAAGCTGGTTTTGGTAGCTACTACAAAAACCTCGGTGGCGTAAAGGGTGCCGATGACATCAACGTTCAAAACTTCAACATCGGTGCTGACTACCGTTTATCTAAATCAACTATGGTCTATGGCCAATACGCTATGTATACAGGCGATTATAAAGATGTGGGCGGCGCAACTGTTGATCTGAAAGACGACAACGTAGTTTCTTTCGGTGTACGTTACGACTTCTAATGTCCCCTAGGACATTGATAGAAGTAAACCAATATTGATGTTATGCCATTCGCTTAAGGGCGAATGGCATTTTTATGGGTTGTTTTTGATCGGAAGTGAGTTATTAAAAGTAACTTACTGGAAGAGTCTTGCTGAAAGAACCTAGCTTAATCCTGCGCAATTAGAATTCAGTCTTACGACCTTCATAGGTTGCACACATTTGCTGAGCCAGAACCTCATCATAGGGGCGTAGGCCGCTCATCACTAATGTCTTAATGCCTGTACCTACTAAGGTATCACCACTGTGCAATTCAAAGTGCAGAGTCACATCACCACGTTTGCCATCGATCTGCAGATCTTGGCCTACGAGGGAGAGGGTGACTTCTACAAAATCGAGGGTGCTGAGGTCGAAGGACATGCTTTCGTAAATCACTAAGGGACGTTCTGGATTGATCATCACTTGATGTTGTTTCATCAGGGGGATCAAGATATCGATAAAGTTGTGCCCAGAAAACGCCACATAACTGCGGATAAAGGATTCGGTCTGCGCATCGCAGCAGCTGACATCACCTTGTCGGGTCACATTGAGATAGGTTTTCTCTCGGCTATCACAAATCGAAAAATGCCCATTCACTTGTTCTGGGAATTGTAGCTCGACACCATCCCCTACCATGCCCGCAAAGCTAAATTTCATGCTTTGGCTTAAGCCATACTGGGTTAACACTAAGGCAAACAACAAATCACCCGGAACACAAAAACGCTTAGCGCCTACGTCGTGAATGGGATTAAAGTCCTGCGCAATTTTCTTCGCGAAGTCACTGGCTTGTTGGGCTGAAACGGAAATAGCTTGATTTTGCTTGGAAAAATAAGGCGCTAGAAACATATAAACTCTATTTTGAATGGCTCAATATAAGGGGTGATAACAATTTTATCACGAGTCTACCTTAATTTAGGTATTTAACTCACCCGATGACTTGAGCACAAGGAGGCCGTACAAAGTAACATTATGGTGATATTTGTAAAGCTAATCGGGTATAGGTTCCGTTTATTCCCCTTCATATCACCACTAGGCAGTGCCGCAAGGGGCGTTTCTAAACCCTATTGAATTCACGCTTCAATTGAAAACCATCGTCCGTCACTAATTGTTCTAGCACTTCAACTCGACGACGTAGGTTTTCTAACTCGGCCCTTAATACTTGGTTTTCTACGGCTTGCGCACTATTTGCGATGCTTTGCTTCTCACGAATTTTCATAATTGCCACTATATAGCCACCGACAATGGCGAGTATGGGAATAAGTAAGGCAAGCGTTCCTGGATTCATAATAGGGTTCCTTTATTTATTAGGTCGTTGTTATCGCTGAGTCTGAATGACAATCAGAGCATGGAAATAAGTATGCTTAAGTTAAGGTTAATCCACCAGTGACAAAAGTCACTAGGTTTGGCTAAGCATTTCCCTCTCCAATACCTTGCCAGTTGGTTTTACGGATAACACTCACAATACAGACATCTTATTAGTCGAGCGCGAATGGGTAAAATGTATTTGATAGCAGACATTAATATCCAGTTAGCTCCATATAACCCGTACCAGTATGGCTGCCAGAGAGTTGCACTGGGCCTTCCCAGTAGGGCGTCGATAATGGCATGGCGCTATTTGGATTGAGCGGGGTGATAGTGAGATCGATATTCTCGCTGGGGATCTTAACTTGCCAGCTGACGGGATAGTCGCCATTGACTGTGTGTTGCCATTTAAGAGGCATCATCTGAATGCCATTGGGCTTGTCATGGAAATTGCCAGTGGAACTGATATTACGCCCCGTGCCATCGGCAAACATTCTTCTGGCGCTATAAAAGGCCGAGATAGGCGTATTCTTTGTGGACTCTGCTGGCGACTGATCCCGTAACTGAAATAACATCAGCGTCGAGCTATCGTTTAACCTGAGGGCGAACCAATCCCACCCCTGTTGCGTTTTAGTGAGAAATTGCGAACTCCATTCCCTGTCGAGCCAGCCTTGGCCTGTGACTCGCTCCACTTTGCCATTACGGTTGATTTCACCTGAGATTTCAATAAAGGGTTGGCTGTAATAGTAGGAGGCCACTTGGCCATCGCGACTTTTAAGGCTATAGCCGTTAACGCCTTGGTATTGAAGTGGCGCTTGGCTATTCAGCTTAAGCCGGTAGCTAAAATCAGGGTTCTCCACCGTTAAGGTGGCGGGAAAGAGGGCATTGGTTTCGCTCTGCCAGCGCCAGTTATCGAGGCGGATTTGATAGGGGTTTAACTTAACCTCGGCAAACTCGCTATGGCGGCGCGACCATTTTTCGTGGGCGAGGTGAGCATTACTCGAGGTTAATGCGCTGTGGGCCAAATAAAGCTGCTGAGTCGCCCAACTGGATTCACTTTTGGGCGTTGCAGCAGTTGTTTGCGGAACTATTGTTTGCAAATCTGTGGGATTAAGGGCAACTCTAAACTGCGTCCACTGGGCGCCGAGTTGCTCACCTGTTTCTGTGGTTAAATTGGCGGTCAGATACCACCATTCTTGACGAAAGTGATTGTGCGCTAAGTGATCCCGTGGGAATGTAAATCGATAACCGGGAACAACAGGGGCAAAGGCCAAATCATCTTGATTAGTAGAGGTTTTCCCCACCACATTAGCCATAGATTTGGATTGAGTATTTTGGGTCGATGGCGTTTTATCGCAGCC
The DNA here is from genome assembly GCF_002783505.1 of Shewanella sp. CG12_big_fil_rev_8_21_14_0_65_47_15. Classification (GTDB taxonomy): domain Bacteria; phylum Pseudomonadota; class Gammaproteobacteria; order Enterobacterales; family Shewanellaceae; genus Shewanella. Next base: position 36,014 of record NZ_PFGL01000061.1, on the reverse strand, counting down.
GCCGAGAAGCATTAAGCCCACCACTGCCCACATAATACTGTTCAGATTGAATGTTTTCATCACAGTGTCTCCTGCTGCAGACTGGCGACCAGAGGTTTACGGGTTTGCCAATATAGCGGCAAAAGCACGGCTAAGGTGCAGGTGATTAAGGCAATCAGTATGGCATTACCGTAAGCTTGCCAATCCCAAATCATTTTTATCGTCCAGCCAAAGGCTTGCAAGGTGATCTTGTTGATGAGCAGGTAACCTAGCAGCGCGCCCGTTGGCATAGCGAGCAGGCAAGTGATCAGCACCACAATCAGCATCTGCATAAACACCATGCCGCGCAGCGCATTACGACTCACACCTAGGGAATACAGCCGTGCCAGTGGCGCCTGCCTTGCCTGAGTCAACATTAAACAGGCACTAAAGAGGCCAATCGCGGCGACAATCAGCGTCAAACTATTTAACACTAAGGTAATCGAAAAAGTCCGCTTAAACATGGCGATAGCTTGGGTTTTAATCTTAGTTTGGCTGTAGATTTGCGCTTGGGATAAACCTAATTCGCTTGCCAGTTGGATTTGCAGTTCATCGAGCTGTGCTTCACTTATCTTGCTGCCCTGCGCGTCACCATGAAAACTCGCCGCCAAGCTGACTGGCAGCACAGGTAATTGTGCTTGTTGCCATAGCGGTTGACTGATAATCACCTCGTTGCGGGTATTGCCGTGGTCATAATAAATGCCACCGATGATAGCTTGGTTGTTACCCGTTTTTTCTAGCACATCCAAGGACACGCTATCGCCAAGTTGCAATTGATATTTGATGGCGAGGGGTTCGCTCACTAAGATAACGGGCGCATTAAAGTAGGATTGCCACAGAGTAGGCAGGCTTTCCTTCAGTACACTGGTGTGGCGAATCGAATAGTCATCACGGCTGAGTAGGCTTATTGGAATCGCCTGTTCGCTCGGATTATCCGTCGATGCTGGGAGTGAAAGCTGGGCTTCAATCTGCCACTGCTGATAAAGACCGCTGACTCTCGGATCCTGCATCAGCTGGGTTTGAATCGTGTCGATGCGCTGGCTCGGTGGGCGAATATAGAGATCGGCATGCAAGCGGGTTTCTAGCCAAGTGCGCAGGGTTTGCTCGAAGCTCCCCACTAGGGTGTTCATCGACACATTGGCACTGAGTGCCAGTAAGATCGCCATCATAGCGAGGGAGAGTGGTGCGATAAGCTCGCGGGTTTCGGCGAGCAGATATTGCCAAAGTCCGGGACGCGCCAAGGGCATTAAGGCACTGACGCCCCAATGCAATAATTGCGGCAACAACAAGGGAATCGCGATGGCGACGATACCGAGCAACACTAGGCTGATGTTATAGCTTTGGCTGAAGGGAAACAGCAGCGCCGCTAAGGCCAATAAGCCGCAGGCTAAGGCAAATTGAATATTATGGGTTTTGCGGTGCGCCTGCATTTGCTGATAACGATTCGCCCCTTGGGCCAATGCTTGGCGGGTAAGATCTAAATACAAGGGCAAGCAAGCCCCGAGCGCGGCGATTAAGGTGAGAGCTATCGCCTCAAAAAGCCAAGTCCATTGCCAAATTCCGGGGAGCAAGTGGGCGCCATACATTTGCTCTAGGGTCATGGCAACCATAGGTTGCAGCCAGTGGCTGAGTTGTAAACCACTGATAAAGCCCAGACTTGAGCCTATGATCACCAGCAAGATTAATTCGAACATCAGCGCTGTCATCAAGGCGCGGCGCTCGATTCCCTGTTGTAATAATTGCACTAACAGTTTTTGCCGTTTCATCAGGCTGTAACGCACACCGTTATAGGCGATAAAGAGGCCGACAACGAAGGCTAACATGCTCATGGCATTGAGATTAAGGTGAAAACTGCGGGTCAACGCTATTAGCGCTTGACCTTGATCCTGCTGACTAAAGCTGGCCTTTTGCGGCGTGATACCCAGAGTGCCGAGTTGGGATTTTAGCTTAGGTAAGTTTTCCCGCTCGCTGAATATGGCGATATAGCTTAATCGACCCTGCATATTCAGCAATTGCTGGGCGAGGGAAATATCGGCCAAGATGGCGCTGCCGAGGCCAAAACTGTCATCAATTGCAATAACATCTAAGGTGCTATTTTCTAAAACAAGTTTACCGTCAGGTGCCACTTTGGCGGCTAGGCTGCGGCTCATTATTACTGTGGCTGCACCGCTGAGCAGATCCGCAAGCGGCAGGTCTTTCATCTGCGGCGAGGTGGCTGACTGCGTGTTACTCGAATCGCTATGTCTCGATTTTTGTAGCGTTAATGCGGCAATCAGATCGCTGCCTTCCAGTTGCCAAAACTGACCATTCTTACCGGAGATTTTGCCATTCACCACGGCGAGACTCTGACTCAATCCGGCTCGTCTTAAGGCGAAATAGACAGATTCATCTAAGGTGTTTTGTCCAAGGGGCGGCGTGAGTAACACATCGGCGCGCTGGCTCAAAAGCTCAGTGGCATCGCTATAACTGCGCACGGCATTGTCGTTGGTCGCTTTAACCCCAATCAGTAGCGTCACGGCCAAGGCGATACCGAGCAGGATGGCACCTGCTTGTATGGGCGCATGGCGATAATGGGCGATAAACACCTTTAGGCTGATCCACGTTAACCTAAGCCACGCCAGCCTCAGCCAAGTTAACTTATGCCCAGTTTGTTTAAGTCCCGTCTGCTTCAGTTCTGTTGGCTTAAGTTCTGTTTGTTTAAGCGTTGTGGGTGTCGCCTTAGTGAGCGGTTTATTGTTCATAGATAGCGACTGCACCTTGGGATAAGTGCCAACGTTTTTGCATAAAGGCAGCGCATTCTTCGCTGTGGGTGACCATCAAGATACTGGTTTGGCTTTCCCTTGCCAGTTCGCACAGTAATGCCATGACTTGCTTACCCGACACATCATCTAAATTACCCGTAGGTTCGTCGGCCAGCAGTAAGGTCGGTTTATGGGCCAAGGCGCGGGCGATGGCAACCCGCTGTTGTTGACCGCCGGACAGGGCTTCAACTGGGCGGTGAAGTAGTGGCATCAGCCCAAGTTTTTCAACCAGATAGTCACACCAAGCTGACCACGGCTGCGCGGTTAAACTTAAGGAGAAGGCGATATTGTCTTTCACGTTGAGTGGCGTGAGTAAGTTAAATTGCTGGAACACGACGCCTAAGGCATTGCGCCTGAAACGGCTCCACTCTTTATCTTGCCAAGTTGAGGTGGATGCTTGTTCTAGTAGGATTTCGCCCGAGTCTGGCATTTCAAAACCGGCAATGAGATTGAGCAAGGTGCTCTTACCGCTGCCGCTGGGACCCGTGAGCGCGACGGTTTCGCCCCTATGGATCTGCAGATCGACCGTTTGCAGCACTCGATGATATTGCTCGCCATCGCGAAAGCCCTTGCTGACTTGGTTAAGCTTAGCGACAGGATTTAGTGTGGCGACGTCGACCATTGAGCAACTCCTTTATATCCATTGGTAACTAGTGGCATGTTGACTAAGCCAAATTGAGTGGCTGTCACCGAATGCCTAAGATAAAGCATTTTTTATTCATAGAGATACTGATTTCATTCCGAATGGGATCATTAAGGAGATAGCAAAACACAGCCCAGCATCTGTTGCAAAAAACATCAATTGAATGAAATCCTTCATGAACTGTGAGCAAACGGCTTGAGCTGACGCCGCGTTTATTGCATTCTGTGCGTCCTGTTAGCTTGGGAGTCAGTCTCAAGCTAGCAATCCGTTCGGATGAAGGTAGCAGGAGAGTGGGGATTTAACCTCACACCGACGAGGCAACTTTGGTTTTAGTGAAGCGACGGTTTTATTGAATCGAATCTTCCCATAAAAACAAAGCACTCTTTCAGGTGCCGTAAGGCGTGGACTGTTACTGGACGAGCCTCTGGAGAGACTGCCAATTGCACTTAACTTAATTTAACTTAAAGTGTGATCAGGTGGCGCCGAAGGCGAAAGTGTCGTGGTGTTATTGAAGCGACGCGAAACGCTCAGGCAAAAGGACAGAGGAGAGGATGACTGCACAGTCCCTGTCGTTTGTCGTCGTGGGCTATTTTTACCCTTTGCTTAAGATGGCGCACTTTTGCATCTATCGAAAGCACTCGTATAGAGTATTCGCTTGCTACGTATTTCGCGTTCAGCTTGGGCGAGTCTCAGTCGAGAACAGGCTAGAAATAGTTTGTCATCGCGTCCGACTGCGGCGCGTCACAGCCATTTCTTTTCCTCCTCCGTTTATTAATTTTGTTGTTTAATATTCGAGGAATATCATGAGTTTTCAAGCTTTACTTGCCAGCATCAATGGCATCGTCTGGGGCCCAATCACCCTCTGTTTGCTGGTGGGCACAGGGATTTATCTCACCGCGCGTCTCAAGCTTATCCAAGTTATCCGTCTGCCTATGGCGCTGGGATTGCTATTCAAACCGGCAAAAGGTCATGGGGATTTATCTTCCTTCGTCGCGCTCTGTACTGCGCTGTCCGCCACCATAGGTACGGGCAATATTGTCGGCGTGGCGACCGCGATCAAAATGGGTGGCCCTGGGGCGTTATTTTGGATGTGGTTGGCGGCGTTTTTCGGTATGGCGACTAAATATGCCGAGTGTATGCTCGCGGTAAAATACCGCACCACCGATGCCCGCGGGCAGATTGCCGGTGGCCCTATGTACTATATCGAGCGCGGCTTAGGTCTGCCTTGGATGGCGAAATTGTTCGCTCTCTTCGGGGTTGGTGTGGCCTTTTTCGGTATTGGTACTTTTGCGCAGGTTAACGCCATCAGCGATGCGCTGACGATTGCCTTTGAGGTGCCGACTTGGTTGACCGCGACCGTGTTAACAGTGCTCGTTGCCGCCGTCACTCTGGGTGGCGTTAAGCGCATTTCGAATGTGGCGCAAAAGCTCGTGCCTGCCATGTCGATTGGTTATGTGCTGGCCTGTGCATGGATCTTAGTGGGATTTTTTGAGCAAATTTTACCCGCCTTGGGTCTAGTGATTGAATCGGCCTTTACGCCACTCTCGGCAGTGGGAGGTTTTTTAGGTGCGACGGTTGCCCAGGCGATTCAAATCGGTATCGCCCGCGGGGTGTTCTCCAATGAGTCTGGCCTGGGTAGCGCACCCATTGCCGCGGCCGCCGCTAAGACCAATGAACCCGTTGAGCAAGGTTTGGTCAGCATGACGGGCACCTTCTTCGATACCATTATCATCTGTACTATGACGGGCTTAGTGCTGATCATCACAGGAGTATGGAGTGGTGAAACCGCGGGCGCGGCGATGACGAGTGCGGCGTTCGCCCTCGGTGGTTCTGCGGTTGTGGGCCAGTATCTGGTGACCATTGCGCTGGTGTGTTTTGCATTCACGACGATTCTAGGCTGGCATTATTACGGCGAGCGCTGTTGGTACTACTTAGTCGGCGAGCGCGGTTTACGCTTGTATCAAGTGGTGTTTTTGGTGTTGATCGCGGGTGGCGCTTTTATTAAGCTCGATATGATTTGGCTGCTTGCGGACACGGTTAATGGCTTGATGGCGATTCCAAACTTGATCGCGATTGTGGGTTTGAGGCATATCATTATTGCCGAAACCCAAAGCTATTTTGCCCGTCTGTTACCGAATCAAACCTTAGAGACGGCTTATTAGTGTTGTTAAAACAATAAATTACTACACATTATTTTAACTTTGACATTGTCGTCACTGGATTCTTCGTTTACTTTATATGCACTATTTAAAAAATAGTGCATATAAAATCGAGGACTTTAGGGCGACGCCATGGACAGAAGTAAACTTCGTACCTTTCGCAGCAAAATCTTATCGCATATTGCCTTGCCTTTGATTTTAATCATGACGGCGGTATATGGTGTAAGCGCTTGGTTTAATTATGTTTCAGCTGAAAGGCACCTCTACGGAAATCTGAAGCAGGAAGCGGATCATTTAGCTTATCGCCTGCAGTTTCTGCTGGAGCACGCTCAAGCCAACACTCAGAGTTTGTCTGATTTTATTGGGTTTTTATCGAGTAAAGATGAAATTAACGATGCTGAAAGATTAAAACAGGTATTGATGAAACGATTGGAGCATAACCCTGATTTCTTCGGAACTGCCGTCGCGTTTAAACCTAATACTTTTTCTAACCGAAAACTCTTTGCTCCCTATGTTTACCGCGACACCAGTGATAGCAGTGAGCTGCATTATCTCGATATTGGCGCCGAGGGTTACGATTATACCGATGGCACTTGGGACTGGTGGAACGATGCCATCAATCAAACGGCGGGCCACTGGTCAAAGGCGTATTTCGATGAGGGTGCAGGAAATACCCTGATGGTAACTTACTCGACCCCCTTCGGGAATGCAGAGGATTATTCTGGGGTCGTAACGGTCGATTTAGCCCTAGATCATCTGCCCAACCAGTTAGGGATTGCACCCGAGAGACTTGTGGTATTCGACGAGCAAAATCGACTGGTTTTCCATATGGATAAGGATAAAATCCTTGAGGCCACATCGGCTCGCTGGCTCGATAAGAACGCTAAGGAAAATAAAGAGTTTTGGACACTGCTGGAAAAAAGCCTCAATGGGCAAGCAAGCTTTATTGATGACAAAGGCATAGTCTACCTTGCCAGTCTGGCTACTGTGCCTAAGCTTCAATGGCATGTGCTCGTTATGGTGCCGCAGCAGGAATTATTTACCTCCCTGCACGATAATATCGCCTCTATCATTCTTAACCTCAGCCTGTTAACGCTGTTACTTTTATTGACCTGTTATATTGCTGCCAAACGCCTGACCCGCCCATTAGAGTTGCTTGAATCCGGTATCTTGGCCTTTGGACAAGGTAAAGCGCAGCAGCTTGTTATTCCCTCTGGCGCCGTCAGTGAAATAGTGACTTTGAGTCGCACCTTTAACCAAATGGCGGAATTACTCGCCGAACGCGAACAGACAATACTCGATTCCCGTGGTAATCGTTTTGCTCGTCTGATCGATGGCATGAGCGATAAGTCTTTCTATTGTTCCCTCGATCCCGATGGCCAACTGGCGCAAGTAAGCGAAGGCGTGACTAAGGTGCTGGGTATTACACCGGACTTACTTAAGCGTAAGTACCAACGACTTTTTTCCGCCAATCCCCTCAATGAGCAAAACTGGCAATACACCGATTTAGCATTGAAAGGCCAAAATGTGCCTTCGCATCAAGTGGAAATGCTGGATGATCGAGGGCATTTAAGAAGGCTCGATGTGTTTATGCAGCCATTAATGTCTGACACCGATGAGTTAATGTCGGTGGAGATGTTATTTACCGATGTGACAGAGCAGTTTTCGGCGGCGGTCTGGTCAAATGCCGTACTAGAAGCCGCACCCGAGGCCATGCTAATTGTCGATGAGCTAGGGCAAATCGTGTTCACTAACAGTCGCTGTCAGCAGCTCTTTGGATACGAAACGGGCGCTATGCTGGGCTTGCAGGTTGAGGCGTTATTGCCGCAAGAGTTAGGAAACGGGCATGTACTTGAGCGGCAAACCTTCCTGCGCGAAGGCCGTGATAGAAGTATGGCAAATGCCCGTCATGTGCGGGCGCTAAAGGCCGATGGTAATGAATTTATTGCGGAAATCGCGCTGAGTATTCTTCCCACCGCCTTTGATGGACAAAGGCAAGTCGCGGCTTCAATACGCGATATGACACAAAAACTGGCCGTTGAGCAGAAGATCCGTGATAGCGAACAGCGTTTTCGTGGGCTAGTGGCTAATATTCCCGGCGCCGTTTATCGGACTCGTATCGGGGATGTATGGGTCATGGAATATATCAGCGACAATATCGCCGAGATTACCGGTTACGCTGCAAATCAATTTATTGAGAATCGCCAACGCAGCTTTGCTTCGCTGATTTTGGAGGAAGATCTTGCCCTATGCCATAGCCATATCGACAGGGCGCTGGCACAACAGGAAACCTTCGAGGTGGAATACCGTATTCGCCACCGCGATGGCAGCATCCGTTGGGTGCATGAGAAAGGTAAGGCGAGTTATACCGAAGACGGCTTTCCCCTTTGGTTTGACGGCAGTATCGATGATATTACCGAGAGTAAACTCGCCTTAGTCGAACTCGAAGCATCGCGTCAGCAACTGACCAACATCACTGAGTCTATTCCTTGCACTGTGTACCAACTGCGGTGGAGTTCGCCGTCGGACCGCGCATTTACCTTTCTGTCCGCCGCCGCTATCCATATGTTGGGGCTGCATCGCGATGATTTGATGAATGACTTCGATATTATCGCCGAGCGGATCTTTGATGAAGAGCGTCCCGATGTTGTGCGGGCACTGGCGGGAAAGAGTGACGATAAGCTGCAATGGTTACGTGAGTTTCGCTATCGTCACCCTAATGGCAGTACCCGTTGGATGGAAGCGGGGGCTAGCGGCCATATGACAGATGATGGAACCATCATCTGGAATGGTTATTTGATGGACATTACCGAGCGTAAAACGATTGAAGAAGAGCTTGCTGTCAGTGAGGCGCACTTTAAGGCGCTGTTCGATGGGGCGACCATTGGCATAGTAAACGTGAATGCTAAAGGCGTGATCCTCGATTGCAATGATCAATTCTGTGAGGATATAGGCCAAAGCCGAGATGAGTTGCGTAATACGCCTATTTTCGAGGTGTTGGATCCACAGGACAAAGAGATTGCTAAGGCTCAGTTTAAGACGTTGGCAGAGGGCAAGATAGATCATTACCGTGGTGAACGCCGTTTTATTCATCCCTCGGGTAAACCTTTATGGATGACGGTCAATGTGTCGGCACTCTTGGATCGTCAGGGCCAGTTTGGTTCTGCGGTCATGAGCATGGTCGATATGACTGAGCTTAAATTGCTGTCGGACGAATTACTTATCGCTAAGGAGGAGGCCGATGCGGCGAGTAAGGCGAAGGGGGATTTCCTTGCCAATATGTCCCACGAAATTCGCACACCCATGAATGCCATTATTGGCATGTCCCAGCTTTGCTTGCAGACCGAATTAGATAAAAAACAGAAAAATTATGTGGAAAAAATCGAGCGGGCTTCGAAATCTTTATTGTCGATTATCAATGATATTCTGGATTTCTCTAAGATAGAAGCGGGTAAGCTCGATATAGAATCTGTGCCATTCCAGCTCGACACTATGCTGGAGGATCTCAGTGATATGTTTTCCGAAAAAGCTGCCAATAAGCAGCTGGAGTTGTTGTTTGCCGTCGCCCCCAATGTGCCACGGCACCTCTTTGGTGACTCACTACGTTTAGGTCAAGTACTGATTAACTTGATGAGTAATGCCATTAAGTTTACTGAGCGTGGCGAAGTGTTGCTGTCGTTAAACTTAGTCGAGCAGCAAAACGACGATGTGACCCTGCGCTTTAGTGTACGGGATAGCGGGATAGGTTTAACCGCTGAGCAGCAAGCAAAATTATTTCAATCTTTTACCCAAGCGGATACTTCCACTACGCGTAAATACGGTGGTACGGGCCTAGGTTTGGCCATCTGCAAGCAGTTAGTCGAGTTGATGGGAGGCAGTATTGGGATTGAGAGTCAGTTTGGACATGGCAGCACCTTCTACTTCACGGTGAAATTACAAATCTCGAGCGGTCAAAAATTAGCTGTAGGTCAAGAGCTTGAAGGTATGTCTGTGCTGGTGGTCGACGATAATGCCACCGCAAGGGACATAATGCGTACCACCCTCGAGGGGATGGGCTTTTTGGTGGACACAGTGCGCTCGGGGGAAGAAGCCGTTAATCGCTGTGCTCAACAGGACTATGCGGTGGCGTTAATCGACTGGAAAATGCCGCATTTAGATGGTTTAGATACGGCTCGGCAAATCCTACAACAGCCAAAAACACCGCCTCGGATCTTGATGGTTTCAGCCCATGCGAATCAAGAGTTTTTAACCCAGATAGAGCAGCTTGGTTTAGCGGGATATATCAGCAAGCCTATTAGCGCCTCACGACTGCTCGATGGCATTATGAACGCACTCGGTCGTGCTGGAATTCTGCCAGTCAGGCGGCACAATGAGGCGCTCGATCCTCATATCCTATTGCCGCTTAAGGGTAAGCGTATCCTCTTGGTCGAAGATAATGAGATGAATCTCGAGGTGGCGACTGAGTTCTTGGAACAGGTCGGGATTATTTTATCCATAGCAACCAATGGTCAAATTGCCTTAGACAAATTAGCACAGCAGAGTTTTGATTTAGTGCTGATGGACTGCCAAATGCCCGTTATGGACGGTTATCAGGCTACTAAGGCATTGAGACAACGCCCTGAACTGGCCAAACTGCCCGTGATTGCTATGACGGCAAACGCGATGGCGGGTGACAGGGAAATGTGCATTCGTTCTGGAATGAACGATCATATCGCCAAACCTATCGAAGTGAACATTCTCTACCAGACTCTGCTTAAGTATCTGGCGGTGGATAGCCCCGCCGTTATCGCTGATACCCAAGTACAGGGAGGCGAAGCTAAAGCCATCAATACCGACTTAGCATCAGTAGTGAAGTGGCCAGAGCATCCCGAATTGGATATCGATAGGGGATTACAGTTAGTACAAAACTCCAGTCGTTTGTATCAACGGATTTTTGAACGATTTTTGAGCGGGCAACGTCATGTCGTCGAGGCGATTAACAGGGCAATTGCCGCCAATAAACCCGAAGAGGCCGTTAGGATTGCCCATACCCTTAAAGGATTAGCCGGCAATTTAAGTTCGACTAAATTAGCCGATCTTGCCCGTCAATTAGAATTGCATCTGAGTGAAGCTAGCCCATATCAGGCCGAGCTTGAGCAAATTCAAGTACTCGTGGCATCGATTTGTGAGGCCATAGAGAAAGTGAAGTCAGATTCTGAGTCTCAAGATACGGCAACGGGCGAAACGGATCTCTTACCTCAAGCGTCTTTGATCGCGGCGCTAAAACGATTGCGCCAGAGTTTAGAGGATGCGGATGCGCAGGCCGTAGTGCAAATTGATGCATTAAAGCCCCAAGTGAGTACCCAGTTATGGCGGCAATTAAGCCCAGCACTGACTATGATCAATCAATATCAGTTCGATGAAGCGGTCGATTTGATTGATGAGGTTATCGCTGAATTAGAGTAGCTGTTTACGGATGAAGCCTGCAGCACATGGGTCTTGATAGGAACGTAGAGTGAGGTGAAGTTGAACATGGAAAAGGCAACGATCTTAGTCGTCGATGATACCCCTGAGAACATCGATATCTTAGTGGGAATACTCGGGGACGACTATAAAGTCAAAGTAGCTATCGATGGGCCAAGGGCGTTGGCGTTGGTGGCAAAAGCACAGCCGGATCTGATATTACTCGATGTCATGATGCCGGGAATGAATGGCTACGAGGTGTGCAAACGGTTGAAACAGGAGCCGCTGACCTGCCATATACCAGTGATTTTTGTGACCGCCCTATCCGAGACAGCTGACGAAACCCAAGGCTTTGCATTGGGCGCAGTGGACTACATCACTAAGCCTGTGAGTGCTCCAATAGTGAAGGCAAGGGTGAAAACCCATCTTGCACTGTACGATCAAAAACGTCTTCTTGAACAACAGGTAAAAGAACGCACCCAGGAGCTGGAGGATACTCGATTCGAGATTATTCGCCGTTTAGGTCGCGCCGCCGAGTATAAAGATAACGAGACAGGTCTACATGTGGTACGCATGAGTCACTATGCACGTTTACTCGCCATCAAACTGGGCCTGCCGAGCACCTTCTGCGACATACTTTATAATGCGGCGCCGATGCACGATATTGGCAAAATCGGCACCCCAGATGCGGTGCTTAAAAAGCCCGGTAAGCTGGATGGGGAAGAATGGAAAATTATGCAGCAACATGCGGCCATAGGTGCTGAAATCATCGGTGAGCACAGCGATCCCTTATTACAAATGGCCCGCCGTATCGCCTTGACGCACCATGAAAAGTGGGATGGTTCAGGTTATCCCGATGGGTTAGTGGGGGAGGAGATCCCCATTGAGGGACGTATCATCGCTATCGCGGATGTGTTTGATGCGCTCACATCCCAGCGGCCCTACAAACAACCTTGGACGATCGAAGCGACAATGGAATTGCTTGAAAGCCAAGCAGGGCTGCATTTTGACCCTAAGTTGGTGGAGGAGTTTAAGCAAATCTTGCCAGAGGTGATCGCAATTAGAAATACTTATCTTGAACACTAACACCCCATAATAAAGGCGCCGTTGGCGCCTTTATTATGGGGATAATGCGCATCTTAAAGCATTAGGCTTCATCTAATGAATAGGGTAAGGCTTGGATTGTTAAGCTGGACTCTTCATCATCGGCAAAACGCAACTTAGCGGTATTCTCTGTGTCGTTGGCGAGCACTGCGGTCAATAGGACTTGGTTGCCACGTTGTACAAATTCGATAATCTGGCCGCCACGGCGAAAACCCTCTTCCATCGCGATTTCAAGGCCCGACTCTAGGCTGATTTGCTGATCAGTATGGCCACGCAAGATATACAGGGCGCGTTTATTACCACCGCGATACTTCATCCGCGCTATGGTTTCTTGCCCCATGTAACAGCCCTTGTTGAAGCTAATACCGTTGACCGCTTGTAGATTGCACATCTGTGGTACGTATTGGCTGGCATGGCTAGCGGTAATATTTGGATAGCCCGCGACGATTTCTAACGCCTGCCAAGCACTGGCATCAAATACTGTGTGTTCGGCAACGAGGGCGTTTGCGGCTTCTGGGGTTAATACTAAGATAAAACGATCAGCGTCTTTTAATATCGCCCCCTGCTCCACCAAGGTCAGCTCTTGGGTCACCTCACCAAAATGCTCGCTTACAAATTGGCTTGCCTGTTCGCCAGCAACACCGAGCAGAGTCCATTCAGCGGATGCATTACTTAAGGTCGCCTTGCTAAATACGGCATATTTTTGTAACTGGGGTAAATCGACTTCGATGGCATCCCTTGGCATCAGCATAAAGAGTGCATCTTGGATGGCAAAGGTTCTGAAACTGGCCAGCATTTTACCCTTAGGGTCGCAATGGGCGCCCCAGCGCCATTGGTCAGCGGCTAATGAGCTGATATCTGTGGTCACTTGGCCATGGATAAAACTGCGGCCCTGTTCCCCAACCACTCTGATAAGGCCCATATGGGATAGGTTGGCAAGTATGAGTGGAGGCAAAGAAGCGTCCAGATCCCAATGGGGTGTAGAAACTGAAATAGTCATAGCGAGATCCTGAAAATGAAGACGATGTGAGAGGCTAGATTGTAACGGAATTCCAGTTGGCTCAAAAGCATAAGGCGCACATATCTTAGAATGAAATGTGCGCCTTAGGTGAACCTAGTTGCGAGCGAGGTTACGCGTTAGAAAAGCACGCGGGTACGCAATGTGCCTTCAATGGCCTTCAACTCTACCAAGGCCTCTTCTGCTTGATGAGTGTCGACTTCCATCACCACATAACCAATCTCTGCGGTGGTTTGCAGATATTGTGCGGCAATGTTGATGCCTTTTTCCGAGAAGGCTTGGTTAATTTTGATCAGCACGCCTGGGCGGTTTTGGTGAATATGCAGTAAGCGAGAGGTACCTTTATGCATAGGCAGTGATACTTCAGGGAAGTTAACCGCTGATACGGTCGAACCGTTGTCTGAATATTTAGCTAACTTGCCTGCGACTTCGATACCAATGTTTTCTTGGGCTTCAGCAGTACTACCACCCACATGCGGTGTCAGCAGCACATTATCTAAGCCGCGCAGTGGGCTGATAAATTCATCGTCATTCGATTGCGGCTCTACGGGGAATACATCAATTGCGGCGCCCGAGAGGTGATGCTCTTTTAAGGCGACCGTTAAGGCATCGATATCGACCACAGTACCCCGTGAGGCATTGATAAAGATACTGCCCTTACGCATAGCCGCAAATTCGGCTGCACCTATCATGTCTTTAGTTTGTGGGGTTTCAGGTACGTGTAAGCTCACGACGTCAGCCTGCGCGAGTAGTTGTTCCATGGAATGGATTTGCTGGGCATTACCCAGCGGCAACTTATCTTCGATATCGAAGAACACCACGCGCATGCCCAAAGTCTCAGCCAGAATACCCAGTTGAGTACCGATATGGCCGTAGCCAATCACACCTAAGGTTTTACCACGTACTTCGTAGCTGCCCGCGGCGGTCTTCATCCAGCCGCCGCGGTGGGCGATGGCGTTACGCTCAGGGATCCCACGCATCAGCATAATGATCTCGCCAATCACTAACTCGGCAACACTGCGAGTGTTAGAAAATGGTGCGTTAAACACTGGGATACCCAGGGATTCGGCAGTGGCAAGATCAACTTGGTTAGTACCAATACAGAAGCAGCCAATCGCGATTAACTTCTCGGCACGTTTTAGCACTTCGGCAGTTAATTGGGTACGCGAACGAAGTCCCACGAAATGCGCATCCTTGATGGATTCAATCAATGCTTCATCACCTAATGAGGCTTTGTGGTATTCGATGTTGGTGTATCCCGCACGCTCAAGTACATCGACCGCAGATTGGTGGACGCCTTCCAACAGCAGGATCTTGATCTTATCCTTGTCCAGCGAATGTTTCGCCATGATATGGGTACCCTCTAATTAATAGAAATGTTTCTTATGATATGCTGACAGCCTTCCGCCACCAAAGTAGCACTTTTTTTGCTCAGTGTGGAGGGCTAGATGGCTAAAGTTAATATTCTAAATTTAGAACAATATCGCATAAGAGGAAAAAACATTGAATAACAAAATTGCTTGGTGCGGTATTTACCTCTCAGTTCTTGTCTGGTCGGCGATCAAACCCGCAGATCCTTTTACCTGGTGGCTCGAAGCCTTGCCCGCATTAGTGGCAGTACCCATTTTATTTTTTACTCGTAAACGCTTTCCACTCACACCCTTAGTCTATTTTCTAATCCTAGTACATTGCAGTGTTTTATTTGTGGGCGCCCATTACACCTATGCCGAGGTGCCTTTATTCGACACTATTGCCCAGTGGATGGGATCGGAGCGCAATAATTACGACAAGGTAGGTCATTTTGCCCAAGGCTTTATCCCTGCACTGTTGGCGCGTGAAATTATGCTACGTAATCAAGCTGTTAAGCCTGGTGCTTGGTGTGCATTTTTGGTGACTTGTTTTGTATTAGCATTTTCAGCTTTCTATGAGTTGATCGAATGGTGGGTCGCAGCAGCAACGGGTGAGGGCGCCGAGGCCTTTTTAGGCACCCAAGGTTATATATGGGATACCCAATCCGATATGTTTTTAGCATTAATAGGTGCGGTAGTGGCGTTGCTGCTGTTATCTCGCCAGCAGGATAAGCAAATCGCAAGGATTTTGGCACACTCCTAAAAAGATATTGCTAATATGGGAATCAATGCCCTCAAAGCGCTGACGTTAAGGGCATTTTCATCCTCCAGATTACAAAACTCAATGTTAAAGTTTTGTGTCAACTTTCGAGTGGTGTTTATATAGACTAAGGTGTAGTGGCTGATATCTTCTTTGTCACGGTTTAGTATTTATCACTCTATAGGCTGTATATCTTAGTGAGTTAGTCGAACGTACTACATATAAATAGTGATTATTAGTACATTTGGGCTATGGCATTCATTGGGTAACTAGTCAGAATGGCTAGGTTAATGAAATGTTTAATGATGCGTTGCAGGCAATTTCAATAAGTCTCATGCAAAAGAGAAATAAGTACTTTTCAGGGAGAAGAGTAAAGTGAGCACAATCAATGAGTTGGTTTTCTTACATCAAGTGGCTGCACCTTGCCATTTAGCGATACTTGCAGAGTCCATGGGACTAAAAACACGGATAGTTAAACACGCTGCTGAATTGAATTTAGAGCAGAGCCCACACAGTTTTTGCCTTATCGCGCAAAAAGGGGCTGCATTAGACAACAAAGGTATTCCTCTGTTGGCGTCCCGCTTAGTCCCCCATTTTCCCGTTGCACTCTATCAAGTTGAGCGCAATTCCTTAGATCAAGAGTCTGCGATGTTACTCGGCATTCGCGGTCTTTTATTTGCTGATCAGCGGATGGATTTGATGTTGACAGGGCTACGTAAAATGGTGGCCGATGAGCTTTGGTACGATAGAACCCTACTGAGCAAAATGTTTCGCCGCGTCGTACAAAAGTTAGATGGTAACAATGAGATGCCCGCCGATACTGTGGCTATGCTGCAAATGCTAACATCCCGTGAGCGGACCATTATTCAATTCGTTTCCAGTGGAGCAAGAAATAAAGAAATCGCCCACAGATTGTGCATTAGCGAACATACAGTGAAAGCGCATATCTCTTCTATTTTCCGCAAGACCCAATCCCGTAACCGTGTTGAGTTGTTACGTTGGGCGCAGACCTATCAAACCCATTTTGAGTTTTGCAGTTAGGACGAGCTTTTGCCGTTATGGGCATAATCCCGCAGTTATAGTTAAAAGATAAGCGATTAACTCATACATAAATAAAAATGGGAACATTATAAATGTTCCCATTTTTATTGACCGCCTTTAACGTAAAGGCGGTTTATCGATAAAGATTAGTATTGCACGATAGTCGCAACGTTCATATCACCCGATTGGGTCACGCTGATGCTGTTGTTATCTCCCGCTTGAGAGCCTAACACTAAGTTGTCATTACCCGTTTGGCTGATGAGTAGGCTGTTGTTATCGCCACTCACTGCAAATGAGCTGGCCGCGAATGAACTACCGCTATCGCCACCCACCCAGTTACCACTGCCTGATTGAGTGATTTGCGCTGAGTTTTCATCGCCTTCGATAATTAAATCGATAAGGTTCAGATCGCCATTGTGTTGCAGTGCGGTCACATCGGCATTGTTGTTACCTGCCACAGTGATAATAGTTTCGTTTTGACCGCCATCCTGCTCCACATCGACTTCGTTGTCGTTACCCGTTGCATCGACATAGGCAAAGTTGACATCGCCTTCTTGGCTGATTTCAATGCTGTTGTCTTCACCGGTTGCGAAGGCAACGAGTTCGTTGTTATCACCCTTAGAAGATAAGTCGAAGTCGTTGTCGGTGCCATAAGCACCAAAGGTGGCGAAGTTAGTATCGCCGCGCTGTTTTAAGTCAACGTCGTTGCTATCACCCCATACTTGGAACTCAGTACCGTTGCTATCACCCTTTTGTTTGATGCTGATATCGTTATCATTACCTTGAATATCGGCCACTAAGGTATCGCCTACGGTATTGCTGTCGCCGTCTTGGGCGATATCGACACTGTTATCATCCCCCGTCGTCATTGATAGGTAAGCCGTATTGCTGTTACCTTCTTGTTTCATGGTGATATCGTTGTCACTGCCTGCGAGGGCGTAAACGAAGCCCACATGGCTGTCACCCTTTTGGTAGATATCGATACTGTTATTATTACCCGCAACCCCTTTAGCCGCGCCAAAGTTGCTGTTACCAATCTGTTCAACGGAAACATCGTTGTTGTTGCCAACGTTAGCAGTCAGATCGAGTGCAATTAAACCCGCTTGGTTATTGTCACCGTATTGCTTGATGTCGCCGTCGTTGTTATTACCCTCAACGCGGAATACGGCTAAGTTGGTATCCCCCTCTTGCTCAACAAAGGCACTATTTTCGTTGCCAGTGATTTCAACATAACTTTCGTTGACTTCACCTAATTGGCTTACTGAAATGAGGTTATCGCTACCCGTTACATCGTTGCTGCTTTGGTTATAGAAACCATCCTGGGTCACTTCGGCTTCGTTGTTATTGCCAGTGACATTAACACTTGCCACATGCCAATCGGTTTGTTGGCTAACAGTCACATCGTTCGCATCGCCCGTTGAGTTAACTTGGGCTTCATGCCATACCCCATCCTGCAGCACTGTTGCAGTTTGGTCGTTACCGGTTTGTACAACTGTAGTGGCATTGAGCAGACCCGTTTGAGCGACGAGTGCCTCTTGGCTTTGGCCTGTTTGGGTAACACCTATGTCGCTGACGACACTCGCTGCCAGTGCATGACCGCTTAAACCTGCCGTGATCGCTAAAGCAATTAATGACTTTTTAGCTTGTGATTTCATGTGACTCTCCCTGTTTAATATTGAGTAATTGTGATTGCAGCACCGTCTGCAATCTGCTCGATCGAAAAATTGCCGCTTCCTAGTTGGTTCAATTGCACTAGATTGTCGTTGCCAATCTGGGTAATCGAAGCCGTATTTTGAGTGCCGACTTGCAGTAGTTGGACTTCATTATTTGAACCAATCTGAGTCACAAGTGCATGGTTATCTATGCCTACTTGTGTCACATAGGCAGCGTTATCGCTGCCGGATTGGAACAGTAAACTCTGATTAGCCGTTCCTTGCTGTACTAGGTCGATAAGATTATCGCGTCCAGAACGTTCCAGAAGAGCTTGTAGAGTGATAGGCAATTCGCTGACATCGGTTGCATGGGACAATGTCATACAACTACATAACAAGATGAGCAGTACCAAAAAGCGTGAAAATGGATTTGGCACAAAAGACCCCTTGTATGCATAGGTGGTTGGGAAGGGGTCGAATATAACCCCTTCAACTCAGGCACCAAGGTACGAGCCCCAGTGGGGAGAGACAATCGGCCGAAAGGGTATTTATTTACCTAAGTGAGAGTTAAATCTCAGCGGGATTATCTCTGGCTAATCAATTGAATCTAAAATTATTTGTGTAGGGTTTGTGGTGGGATTTGGGATTTTATCTAGCCAACTAGGTCTAGTAGTTAAGTCGTATTTACTCAGCTGCGTCTTTTTTAAGTTGAAACATTATGGCAACAATTTACGGGCAAACACATCGGTTATTACCCTGTCAGCCCTCTTTTTCCTAACGTTATTGGAGGACGCTGCGGGATTGTGGTGCCGGAACCTCAAAGTAAAGGACTATAGGAAATTTGTTATGTCGATAAAACTCTCACCACTGGCCCTAGCAATTGCGGGTGCGATGACGTTTTCAGCGTTACCCGCGATGGCTAAGGATGCCCCTGTCTACGAAAAAGACTCAATTCTTGTGGTGTACAAAGACAATGCCACCAAGGCGGAGCGAACCGCTGCCCAGCGATTAATTCGCGGCACCTTAACCGACGCTAATGCCGATGGTGTGGATGATAAGTTCAGCCACCTATTAAACGGAAAATTGGCCCGTTTGGCACTGCGTAAAGGTGCCAATATTGAAGATGCCATTAAGGTGATAAGCCGCCATCCCGCAGTGAAATATGCCGAACCTAACTACATTCTCAAGGCGATTGGTACCCCAGATGACCCGAATTTTGCGAGCCTCTGGGGCATGAATAATAGCGGCCAGAGTGGTGGCAGCGCCGATGCCGATATCGATGCGGTGGAAGCATGGGATATCACCACTGGGAGTGCCGATGTGGTAGTCGGTGTGATCGACACGGGTGTGGATTATAACCACACAGATCTGCAAGCCAATATGTGGGTCAATATGGGCGAAATTGCAGGCAATGGCGTGGATGACGACGGCAACGGTGTGATTGATGATATTCACGGTTACAGCGCCGTGAATGATAACGGTAATCCCATGGACGGCAACGGCCACGGCACCCATGTATCCGGTACTATTGGTGCTAAGGGGAATAACGGTGTCGGTGTGGTGGGGGTGAACTGGGACGTCAAGATTGCCGCCTGTCAATTCCTCGATGCGGGCGGTTCTGGATCGACTGCCGGAGCGATTGCTTGTATTGATTATTTTACCAATCTTAAAGTGAATCATGGGGTCGATATTAAAGCCACCAACAACTCTTGGGGTGGCGGCGGCTTTAGCCAAGCCTTGAAGGATGCCATCGATGCTGGCGGTGAGGCGGGCATTCTGTTCGTGGCGGCGGCGGGTAACGATGCCGTCGATAATGATGCAAGCCCACACTATCCCTCAAGTTATGATTCCGATGTTGTGCTGTCGATCGCCAGTACCGATCGCAACGATCATATGTCTGATTTCTCCCAGTGGGGATTAACGAGTGTGGATATGGGCGCGCCCGGCTCGGCGATCCTGTCGACGGTTCCTGGTGGTGCTTACGCTACCTATTCAGGCACATCCATGGCGACGCCTCATGTAACTGGTGCCGCGGCACTCGTGTGGTCACTCAACCCCGATTTAACGCCAGTGGAGATGAAAGCACTGTTGATGGCCTCCGGCGATGCCAACGCCGATTTAACCGGTAAAACCGTCGCCGGAACCCGTCTCAATGTGGCGAATGCCCTCGAGCAGGCTAATCCCTCACCAAGTTATAAGTTTACCGTGTCACCGGCATCACAATCGGTCGAAGCGGGGAGCGCTGCAAGCTACAACTTCAGTGTGGGCAGTGTGGCCGGTTGGGATGGTAACGTTGCATTGACTGTCAGTGTTTCACCTGCACTCGAAGGTGTGTCTTTATCGACATCAACCGTTTCTGCGGGTGGTTCATTTACCTTAGACGTTGCGACAAGCGCACAAACGGCTTGGGGTGATTACAGTATTACGGTAACGGGCAATGACGGTACGGTTGAGAAATCTAAAGTGGTTTCCCTCAACGTCTTCCCGCAAGGCTTAAATGACTTTAGTTATGGCAATGAGAACTCTGTCGCCATTCCGGATAACAACAGCAATGGCATTGTCAGCACCATTGAAGTGGCCGATGATGTGCAGATTTTTGCTGTCACCGCCGATGTGAATATCAGCCATACATGGATTGGTGATCTACGAGTGGTGTTAACCTCTCCAGCGGGAACTGAAGTAGTGTTACATAACCGTGATGGTGGTAGTGCCGACAATATCGTTAAGAGTTGGGACTTAAGTGCATTTGACGGTGAGAATGCACAGGGGACTTGGTCCTTAGCTGTGGATGATAATGCTGGTGCCGATACCGGAACACTCAACAATTGGGGCCTTGTTATCAGTGGTTTAGGCGAAGCTTCGCCTGCCGCACCCGTTGCAGGTTTTGAGTTTGCCGTCGAAGGGTTAAGCGTTGGTTTTACTAACACTAGTACCGATGCAAACGATGACATCGTGGGTTATAGCTGGAACTTTGGTGATGGCTCAAGTTCAACAGAAACGAATCCAAGCCATGTGTTTGCCGCAGCGGGCACTTACACAGTCGCTTTAACTGTGACGGATGCGCAAGAGCACAGCAACACTGTCACCATGGAAGTGCAAGTCTATGCACACAGCATCAATGCTGAGGTCACGCGTGCGTTAGTCTCACGCCGTGGCAGCGCTATGGTCGATATAGTATGGGACAGTGCCTTAGGTGAAACCGTTGCGATTTATCGTGATGGTGAACGGGTGGCGACCACTGAAAATGATGGTAACTACCGCGATCGTTTCACAACCACAGCAAGCAGTGTGACTTACCAAGTGTGCGAAACGGAAGGGACTTTGTGTTCTGCCCCTATCGTGGCTCAATTCTAAGGGCAAATTTTGAATGCAAGGCGACCTTAGGGTCGCCTTTTCTATTACAGGGATTATTCGGGCTCCGTCTCGGTAAGGATTTGGGTTTTCCGGGCGGATAATTGTTGCATCACTGTATCGTTGTTGAGGATCAGGCCATTGAAGTGGTCATTAATATTATTCACTTGGCTGAGATAGTCCGGATCATCTTTTGCTTTGTTACGCCAATAGCGTTGACGCTCTAGCTTTTGTAGTTCGCTAATCTTAAGTATCTCGAAGTAGCTGTTTTCCTGCTTAAGACGATAGAGTTCTCCGTCGAGTAATTGCAGTAGTTTTTCCCTGGAGAGGGTTTGATTATTGAGCAGGGCTTGCAGCGGAACGACTGGCTTTTCTTGTTTGTCTGAATCGATTTCTGTGACTATACCCAGCTGGTACTCAAGTTTGTGTTGGCTATATTCCTGCGGGCAGGCGGTTTGGCTAAAGACAATCTTGTCGTCTTTACGGCATTTATAGACAGTATTGGCCTGGGCCACTGTCGGTAGCATTACGCAAATAAGGGTCAATATGAGTCTAGCCATTCGACTACAAATCCTTTGTATATTGGGTGATAGCTTCACTTATCGTATCGGCATGGTGGTTGATGGAATTTGAGCCGTTGTACTATAAGAAACACTATAGTTGGCGTGAGCCTATAACAGCAGGTTTAGTTGTTACTTAGTGTTAACATCTGCCATTACTATGGCGTAAGTTTAAAAATAACACCAGTTTTTTGACTATGGATATTTTTTGACGTTAGCCTTATTGAGCACCCAATTGGGATGCAGCGCTTAGGCATAAAAAAAGGAGCCGAAGCTCCTTTTCACTGGGTTTGTACCATTAACGGTCAAATCTTAAGTTATCGATAAGGCGAGCCTTACCTAAATAAGCTGCCGCTAAGATCACCAGCGCTTTATCCTGGGGTTCTGCTTTGGCTAAGGTATCGGCGTGGCGCACTTCCAAGTAATCCGGCGTAAAGCCTGCCGCGACTAGACTGGCTTTCGCTAGGCTAATGACATGCTCGATAGTCTCACCCTGTAAAATCCCCTGCGCCATGGTATCTATGGCTTTCTTAAGCGCGGGCGCAGCGGCTTTTTCTTCGGCGGTTAAATAACCATTGCGCGAACTCATGGCGAGGCCAGAATCTTCCCGTATGGTATCAACCCCTATGATTTCAATCGGTAATGATAAATCCTCAACCATAGTTTTGATGACCAAGAGTTGTTGATAATCTTTATTACCGAATAGCGCCACATCGGGCTGCACTATGTTAAACAGTTTACAGACGATAGTGGCAACACCGCGGAAATGCCCAGGACGACTCGCGCCGCAGAGCACATCGGAAATACCTGGTACTTCGACATAGGTTTGTTGTGCCAATCCCTTGGGATAGATAATGGCAGGCGTCGGCGTGAAGAGCAGCTTCGCTCCCGCAGCGCTGAGTGCTTGGCTGTCGGCTTCCAGTGTGCGTGGGTAGGCATCGAGATCTTCGTTCTGGCCAAATTGCATTGGATTGACAAAAATCGATACCACCACATGGTCACACTTTTGTGCCGCTTGCTTCACTAAGGTGATATGTCCCTGATGGAGATTGCCCATGGTGGGCACGAAGGCGACGGTTTCGCCCTTGGCACGCCATGCACGCACTTGGGTGCGAATATCATCAATATGGGTGCTAGTGATCATTGAGCCTTACCTTGCATAAATCGGTTATTTGTTAAAAGTGTGTTCTTCGCCAGGAAAAGTTCCTTGGGCAACTTCGTCGATATAGGCGCGCACGGCCGAACGAATTTCACCGGTTTGTTTTAGGTAGTTTTTCGAGAAACGTGGAATATAACCACTTGAAATACCTAACACATCATGCATCACTAAAATTTGCCCATCGGTCGATGCACCGGCACCAATCCCAATAACAGGAATCGTTAAGGCTTGAGTGATCGCCGCGGCGAGTGGCGCGGGAATGCATTCCACAACCAAAAGTTGAGCACCGGCCGCTTCTAACGCTTTTGCTTCATCGAGGATGCGCTGGGCATTTTCGGCGTCGCGGCCTTGGACTTTAAAACCACCAAACACATGGACTGACTGAGGCGTTAAGCCTAAGTGAGCACACACGGGAATACCGCGTTCGGTGAGCTTAGTGACGGTTTCGAGTAACCAGTGTCCACCTTCGACTTTGACCATATTGGCGCCCGCTTGCATCAACTCGGTGGCGTTCACCATAGCTTGCTCTGGTGTGGCGTAACTCATAAACGGCATATCGGCGATCAGCAGGGCACGTTCGATACCGCGACGAACACAGCGAGTATGGTAGGCGATATCGGCAGTGGTCACGGGCAGGGTATCATCATGGCCTTGGAGAACCATTCCCAAAGAATCGCCGACCAGCAGCACATCGACACCTTCGCTATCGAAGGCGCTGGCAAAACTGGCATCATAGGCTGTCAGTGCCGTGAATTTTCTACCTTCCTGTTTGTACTTCAACAGGGTTGAGCTAGTAATTTTAGACATATGGATGATCTTCAAACCAAATAGAAGTGGTGTTATAAGCTAACTGGGGACGGACTTCAATGATCAATGCCCAGTTGTTGTAACTCGGCCAAGATATTTTCACTGATAAGACTGGCAAGGGGCGTCTTACAGGGCAGGATAAGATCGGGAGCGATTGCGGCCAGTGGAACCAGCACAAAACTGCGTTCCTTCATACCGTAATGGGGGACTTTAAGCCTAGGCTCATCGATGATTTCATCGCCATATAATAGTAAGTCGAGATCTAAGGTTCTCGGCCCCCAGCGTTCCTTACGCACTCGTCCCTGTGTGTTTTCAATCTGTTGTAGGGCATCGAGTAGGGCCAACGGTGCGAGATCCGTTTCAAAACTGGCGACCGCATTGACATAGTCGGGTTGGACGACATCCCCCATGGGCGCCGAGCGATAATAGGGGGAAACCTTTAGGCTATTTCCCAGTGCAAGGGCGGACAAGGCAGCGGTGGCGTTGTCCAATTGCGTCTTGGGATCCTCAAGATTAGCCCCTAGGGCGACAAACACTCGGGTCATTATTCTGCGGCTTTCGCTTTAGGTGTGCTGGGTCGACGGCGACGGCGCTGAGTAGCGTTACGATTACGATTCCCTGGCGCCTTGTTACCGCTGCGCGCAATGGTTAAACGCTCGGTTTCATCGGCTTCGACAAACAGTTGCCACCAGGCGGCGCTCTTAGCGATATTACCGCCCTCGGCTTCGCCCCTAAGTAGTAGCAAGTCATAGGCGGCCCTAAATTTGGGATGTTCCATCAATTTAAAGGCGCGAGTGCCTTGGCTGCGTTCAAAGCGTAACTGCAACTGCCAAATGTCTTTCGCTGGCGTACTAAAACGGCGCGGAATACTGATGGTTTGGCATTGCTGCTCCATCACATCGCCCATGGCGGCGAAAAAGGCATCGTATAACGTCAGGCCGCTTTCAACGGCAATATCTTCGGCGCGTTGGCGCAGTGGATACCAGAGAATGGCGGCATAGAAGAAGGAGGGGGTGACGGGTTTATCTTCGTTTACCCGTGTGTCAGTGCTCTTCATGATGGCCTGCACCATCTTCATCGCTGGACCCTTTGGATCTTCTTTGAGTACCGCATCGACCTGTGGAAACAGCGGTGCGAATAGCTTGTATTCCTGCATCATGTCGAAGTTTGCCAGGGCTTTACCTGCAAAGAAGAGCTTGAGCACTTCTTCATACATGCGTGCGGCGGGAATGTCCTTTAACAGCGGGGCCAACTGTCTGATGGGCTTAGCGGTCACATCTTCGATACCCATGCTGAGTTTAGTGGCGAAACGCACCGCCCTTAGCATACGCACGGGATCCTCACGGTAACGGGTTTCTGGATCGCCAATTAATCTTAATGTGCCCTCTTTGAGATCGCTTATCCCACCACCGTAGCTGCGAATCGAATAATCGCTGATATCGTAATAGAGCGCATTGACGGTAAAGTCGCGGCGCTCGGCATCTTCGTCGATTTCGCCATAGACGTTATCCCGCAGCAAACGTCCTTCGGCATTGGCCTTAGAGACTTTTTCATTACTTTCGCCATGGTGACCACGGAAAGTCGCTACTTCGATGACATCGCGGCCAAAGACGATATGGGCAAGGCGGAAACGACGGCCAACGACGCGGCAATTGCGAAACAGTTTTTTGATTTCCTCTGGCGTTGCATTAGTCACAACGTCGAAATCCTTTGGCTCGAGCCCGAGGAGTAAATCACGCACACCGCCACCGACTAAATAGGCTTGAAAGCCAGATTTATTTAGTCTGTACAATACTTTAAGTGCATTTTCGCTAATTTGTTTGCGGGAGATGGAATGAGCATCTCTTGGCACTAACTCCAAGCTTAAGGTACCGGAAGAAACTTCAGGGATTTGGGGTTCAATCTGAGCTGGAGTCGGAGCGGTCGTTTTAGGCGCGTCTTCAAATAGCTGCTTGCAGAATTGGCTGATACGGCGAAAAATGGGACACCTCGAAATGTGATCTGTTATGTGATTAAAAATCTGGCGGCTATCATATACCAAATGCGGCCTAATGAGTATATCAGGGCTCGATCAGTATCTCAGATTGTTGCGGTATAGTGGATAATTGAAACTGATCCACGGCTTGCTCAAGCATTTTTGCCGCACAAGCATGCTGTTCAACGCGCCTTTGCCCTAAAAATGCCAGCGCCGCATTTAGACTGGCTTGGGGATGTTGTTTATCTATGGCCTGTGCATGGTTTTGTTTTGAAAGTTTAAATCCAGGTGTGAGGCAGGCGAGTGGCAAGTGTAGCCACTCGGGCGCCGTTAAACCAAAGGTCTGATATAGGCTCAATTGGCGGCAACTGGCCTCGATTAAATCACATCCGCGCACCACTTCGGTGATCCCTTGATAGGCGTCATCTAGCACTACTGCGAGCTGATAGGCATACAAGCCATCGCTGCGCTTAATGATAAAATCCTCCGCGGCAAATGGGGTATCGACACAGATATGACCCATTAGATTGTCATCAAATTCTTGCACTTGCGCCGTATTGACTATCCGCACTGCGCCGAATGTGTGGGCTTGTAGCAATCGGTGACAACGGCCATCGTAGATACCGCCCATGGCTTGAATTTGTTTGCGGCTACATTGGCAGAAATAGGCTTTATTCTGGGCAAGCAGCGAATCGATTTGCGCTTGATAGGCTTCGGTGCGCTGGCTTTGATATAGCACGGCGCCATCCCATTCCAAACCATAGGCTTCTAAGGTGCGTAAAATATCGTCCGCAGCGCCTTTGATCTCCCGTGGGGGATCAATATCTTCGATACGAATAAGCCATTGGCCACCGAGGGAACGGGCCCGTAAATAGCTACCAAGGGCGGCGATCAGTGAGCCAAAATGCAGTGCACCCGAGGGAGAGGGCGCAAAACGGCCGACATAGGGTCGGTTAGAAGTATTAAGCGTTAATGGCATAGGCATAACATCTAGGCTGAGTGTCGGAATCGCGCTAGCAAAAGTGCGGGTATTTTAGAGGGAGACAAAGATAAAAGCGAATTATGGAATAAAATGAAGTGAACGTGGCTTAACTAGATGAATGACCTAGTCTTTAGAAACAACAAGTAGGCGGGGAGTCCCCGCCCAGTTCGGCAGCTTAACCCGCCATTTGTTTCTCTTTGATCTCTGCAAGGGTTTTACAGTCGATACATTGATCGGCCGTTGGACGCGCTTCGAGACGGCGGATGCCGATTTCGATACCACAGGAATCACAGAAGCCGAAATCGTCTTCTTCGATTTTTTGCAGTGTTTTTTCGATCTTCTTGATCAGCTTACGTTCTCTGTCGCGGGCACGAAGTTCGAGACTGAACTCTTCTTCCTGCGCTGCACGGTCAACAGGATCGGGAAAGTTTGCTGCCTCATCCTGCATGTGACTCAGAGTACGATCGACCTCTTCACGCAACTGATTGCGCCAAGCTTCAAGAATTGTCTTGAAGTGACCCAGTTGCTTAGCGTTCATATACTCCTCACCCGGCTTTTCCTGGTAGGGACTTACACCTGCGATAGCGAGTACGCCAAGTTTTTTGGTGCCTTCAGGCATAACGCATCTCCTGTAATCATTTGCGTTTGTAGGGCGTCCTTAAGAACGGCCGCTATCTATATCAGAATCTTTACAACGAGGCAAATTTTTCGGTTCGCCTTCACTGAAATTTATGACTATGTTCGCTAATTGAATTTAATTTTAAATTTACTGGATCTTAACATCATACTCGGACTGTGCATGCTTGGGCTAGGTGTATCTCTGTAGGGGATATTTCGCAGCGATAGGCCAAGATTTCAACTCCTGCAAAAACCGCCATTTTCAGTAGCTTAGCATATTCAGGATCGATATGCTCCGCGGGGGCGACACTGTCGATCTGAGTGTGTTGTACCACAAAAAGCAACACGGCTCTGTGCCCAAGACTGGCCATTTGCATCAATTCCCGCAAATGTTTTTGGCCGCGTAGGCTCACCGCATCGGGGAAATAACCCTGTTCCCCTTCGAGCAAAGTACAACTTTTGACTTCTATATAA
Organism: Shewanella sp. CG12_big_fil_rev_8_21_14_0_65_47_15; assembly: GCF_002783505.1. Taxonomy (GTDB): domain Bacteria; phylum Pseudomonadota; class Gammaproteobacteria; order Enterobacterales; family Shewanellaceae; genus Shewanella. The sequence goes on along the minus strand of NZ_PFGL01000061.1, from coordinate 8,101 downwards.
CAGGTGGGTTTTTGAGCAGCTTCGAGCAAGAGATCGATGCGACTATTTTCATCACCATATTTGACTTCACGCCTTAGGCTGTCATAGCCCGAGAGTTCGCTAATCATGTCCTTTTTAATCGCTTCCTCCACCAACGCATTGGCATTCCCCGAATGTATGCCAATGAGCCCACCCTCTGGGGTGCCCATCAGCTCCCAGGTGTGGGCATATTTGCGTTTAGGATTGGCGGAGGTGGAGAACCAGACTGGCTCGCCGGGAAAGAGGCAATTGCGCATCGAGCCCGTATTGGGGCAGTGGACGGTGATTTCATCTCCGTTTTCAAGTTGAACATCGGCGAGAAAGCGCTTGTAACGCCTGAGTAATTTTCCCTGCTCTAGTGCTGGAGTAAAGCGCATGCCCTTAACCTATCTCGATAACCATTAGCCCCAAAGACTAGCAAATTTCGCAAATGTTTACAGATTTTACCTGAGTAACTTTCGCCAATCGCTTTGCGTCACAGGCGGCTAGCAGTACACTGCGGCGATAAAGTTTGTTCTAAATAGTGCTAAAACGAATCGAAAAATAAGGATCCCTAATGAGTGAACTAAAAGTGACCGACATAATGAAAGTGCGACTCACAAAAGAAACCGCCGCAGCCCACTGGGGCAAGGCCGATGTGACTTTTAGCGTCGATGGTGCGCAAATTCATTTAGCGGGCGGCGATGAGCTGCGCCAAATTCAAATGGCGGCGCGTAAGCTGCGTAGCCAAGGTATTAGCAGCGTTGCATTGGAAGGACAACTTTGGGATCTCAACAGTCAATGGGTGTTTGCCCAAGGTTTCGCGACGGCCAAAACAGGCTATCAAATCCATTGGTGTGGTGATGAGTCTGTACAAGCCGAATTACAGCGCCGACTGGATGTGGCCACCTTTGCCCGTCAACTGATCAACGATACGCCTGAAAACCTATCGCCAGTGAAACTGGCCCAACAAGCGGCCAAATGGTTGGCCGAAGTCGGTGGTAACCAGGTGAGCTATCGTATCGTCGAAGGCGAAGCACTGCTCGAAGAACAGTGGATTGGTATCCATGCCGTGGGCCGCGGCAGTGAGCGTCCACCAGCAATGTTAGAATTAGACTTCAACCCATTAGCCGCCGATGCACCCGTGTCTGTAGCCTTAGTGGGTAAAGGCATTACCTTCGATTCCGGCGGTTACAGCATCAAAGCCTCCGAAGGCATGTTAGGCATGAAATGCGATATGGGCGGCGCGGCGACTGTGACCGCAGCACTTGGTTTAGCGATCAAATCTGGCCTCAACAAACGCGTTAAACTCTTCTTATGTTGTGCTGAAAACTTGATCAGCGGCCGCGCCTATAAGTTGGGTGATATTCTGACCTACAAAAATGGTGTAACAGTTGAAGTGGTGAACACAGATGCGGAAGGGCGCTTAGTGTTGGCCGATGGTCTACAAGCGGCCTCTGCCACGGGCGCACCTTTTATTATCGATGCAGCGACCCTGACAGGTGCCGCTGTGATGGCGGTGGGTTCTAACTACAACGCGATTTTCTCGCCACAGACTGATGTGTTGCAACTGGCTCAGCAAAAGGCCACTAGCGTTGCCGAGCGTGTATGGCCGCTGCCGCTGGATCCTTGGCACAAAGAAATGTGTCCATCTGCCTATGCTGACACAGCCAACAGCCGCGCAATGAAAGGCGGCGGTGCGGGCGGAGCTTCTAATGCCGCCGGTTTCCTATGGCGTTTCGTGTCACCCGAAGCTCAATGGCTACATGTCGATTTAGCGGGTGCTTTTGAAGATTCGGCTTCAGCACTGTGGGGCGCTGGCGCCACCACCCACGGCGTATTGACCATTAGTGAATTGATTAAAGGCTAAGCCTAGCTTTGGGCCTAGCGTGTTAGCTAAGGCCCATTAAGTTTTTGCTGACGGGATTAAAACCGCCTACGGGCGGTTTTTTATTGGGAGAAATACTAGTCCAATCGTTTACTTGGCGTTTATACGGCTTCATGGCATGTTACGGCAGAGATGTTTTATCAGGAAACGTGATGATAACAATACGAAAAGCGACTAAAGCCGATGCTCAGGCCTGCTGGGATATCCGCAATGCCGCCATCAATAAAGGCTGCGCCGGATTCTATGCTGCGGGCGATCTGCATATTTGGACCGCAGGCGAACTGACCGAGCAATTTAGTCGTATCGTCGATGCGCATTTTTATGTGGCAGAACACGCCAGTGACGAGCCGCCGCTTAAGAGAGTGGTCGGTATGGTCATGTTAGATGAACCCTACGCCCAGTTAGAAGCACTTTTTGTCTCCCCCGATGCTATGGGGTTAGGTGTCGGTAAAGTGCTGCTGCAATTTATTGAAACTATGGCTTTTAATCAAGGTATTGCCCAGCTGAGATTAGAATCGACCTTGAATGCGGTGGATTTCTATCGCCACTGTGGTTTTGGTGGTGAAGGTTTGGAGGAGGAGTCAATCTACTGCTCACCCCGAGGCATAGCCTTAGAGTGTTGGGTGATGTATAAGAATTTAGGACGGTCTTCGGCCTGCTAAAACGCCGCGCCTACGGATAACGGCACGCCGCTTTGCGGCTACAGAACGTCACTTTGTGACTCACGGTTTACTGAATGGGCTTTGCCCTTACGGTGAGCGCAGCGTTCTGTGAGTGAGTTTACGAACGTTCTGTTTTCCTAGAACCTATTTTGTGGGAGGTTGCTGACATACCCAAGGGAATCAACAGATCAAGCATGGAAGTGGAATTAACTGCTAAAAATTGTTTTGAAGGTTGCTGACATACTCAAGGGAATCAAGAGATCAAGCATGGATGTGGAATTAACTGCTAAAAATTGTTTTGAAGGTTGCTGACATACTCAAGGGAATCAACAGATCAAGATGGGGGAATTAACTCCCAAGAGTATGCCAACTATCGTTCTTTCGCCTGAAATCCCGATGCCGATAAGATTAGCTGCTATGGCTTAAATCAAGCTTAATCAATTGCTAAAAAAGACTTTATTTCATTAGCCTTTAGTCAAACTCAACCTACAATCCCCACGGCCTTAGTTTGCTTCAGGGGTGTTGAGTTGTTGGCGTTTCTCCATCAAATCCTTAATCAAAGGTGTGAGGATCAACTCCATGGCGAGGGACATTTTGCCGCCGGGGACGACTAAGGTGTTAACCCGCGACATAAAGGAGCCTTGGATCATACTGAGGTAATAGGGGAAATCGACATTGTTGATACCGCGGAAACGGATCACCACAAAGCTCTCGTCTAGGCTAGGAATATCTTTTGCACTGAAAGGGTTAGAGGTATCCACCGTCGGCACCCGTTGGAAGTTGATATGGGTGCGCGAGAACTGTGGCGTCATGTGTTTAATATAATCGTCCATACTGCGGACAATCGAGCCCATGACCTTTTCGCGGCTATGGCCGCGTTCCGACGTGTCGCGAATGATCTTCTGGATCCACTCTAAGTTAACTATGGGCACCATGCCGATAAGCAAATCCACATGTTGGGCGACATTGGCATCCGCCGTCACTACGCCGCCGTGTAGACCTTCGTAATAGAGCATATCGGTATTTTCTGGGAGCGGCCGCCATTGGGTAAAAGTGCCGGGCATTTGATTAAAGGGCACCGCCTCGTCAAAGGTGTGTAAATAGCTGCGGGTTTCACCTTGGCCTGTGGCGCTATAATCGCGAAAGCATTGTTCTAAACGGGCAAAGTTATTGGCCTCAGGGCCGAAGTAACTGAGGTTGCGATTTTCGGCCTGGGATTTACGGATCATCACTTCCATTTCGGCGCGGGTGTAATGGTGAAAACTGTCCCCTTCGACAAAGGCGGCATTGATCCCGAGTTGGCGAAAAATATGGCTAAAGGCCGTTGTCGTTGTAGTGGTTCCAGCACCGGACGAGCCGGTCACTGCAATAATGGGATGTTTTGCTGACATTTTTTCTACCTAGCTGGGAACCAAAAGAGCCGCTTATGGCAAGCGATAAAACCACGAGTTCTATTTATACGGTACAGTGGCAGTGTGGGTCAATCTTGCCGCTTGGTAATTTGATCAGCGGGGCGTATCGCAAAGGATTCGTCATCCTCACTGTATTCTAACACTAACTTTCTTAGCTTAAGTGCTTGTTGACATTGGACTATCGCTTGGGATAATTCCTGCTCATCGAGGCTGGCAAAGCTGCCATCCTCCACTTGGCCAAACAGATATTCACGGATCAAATTGATCAATGTTTCATTTGGCAGTTGTAAAAGGGTTTCATAGGGAACAAGCATAGGGCTTCCTTGTTAATGACCATCGCCAATTAAAAAATCTAAAATGCGCCGTTCGAGATAATAACGGGGTTTCCATGGGGTGCCACCTTCGATAAAGCCGACATGGCCACCATAGGCGTGTAATTCATATTCAACCTGTTCAGACACTTGACTAGGATGCGGAATGACATCGTCTGTCATAAAGGGATCGTCCTTGGCATGCAGTATCAGTGTGGGTTTTGTGATATGGCTAACAAAGGGCAAACCACTGGCGCGGGCATAGTAGTCATCAACACCCGCAAAACCGTGTAGCGGCGCGGTGACTTTGTCGTCGAAGTCATAAAAGGTATGCAGTTGGGCGACTTGCATCTGGCTTAGGGGAAGGGTACTGGCTAAATCTGGGTCTGCTAATTTTTGACTGATCTTGTGTTGTAACTGTTTGATTAAATGGCTTTGGTACACTTTTGAAAAGCCATTCTCTAAGCGTTTGGCGCAGGCCGATAATTGTAGCGGCGCCGAGACGACGACGGCTCGGGTCAATAGGCTATCGTCTCGATATTCGCCCTGGTATTTAGTCAATACATTGCCACCTAAGCTGTAACCTACGGCGAGTAAAGGTGACTGCGGATAGGTTTGTTGCAGTTTCAATAGGCTAAACTGCAAATCATCCGTATCTCCGCTGTGGTAACTGCGGGCGAGGCGATTGCTTTCACCGGAACAACTTCTATGGTGATGCACTACCGCGGTGAGTTGTTTCTCCTTGCAGGCGAGGAGTATGCGTCTGGCATAATGTGACTGGGAACTTCCCTCTAAACCATGGATGATCACCACAATTGGCGCGCCTTCCTGTGGGGATCCTTGCCAATCTAGATCGATAAAATCCCCATCGGGTAGCTCTAGGCGTTGCCTTTGCAGCACAGGTTTGGCCACTTTAGTGAATACGGGCAAAATCGTTTGTATATGGGGACTCTTGGCCCACCAAGGCGGCATAAAGGTATTTAACATGGGATTTTATCTTGGTATCGACTATTGCTGAAAATTAAAACGTATGTTTAATTTAGATCCGCGGCTATTGTAGCACAATTGTTTATCACTAAACGTTTTAGGAGAACGAGATGAATAGACGTACCTTTTTATTGGGCACGTTTGCCGGAACGGCGGCATTAGCCCTAGGGGTCAACCTCTATTCTCCGGAGTTTAGTGTGCCCGATGAGGATGAGGCTAAAGATTATCGTCTGTTATTTAGCGTGCTCTTGCCTGTGATGCTTGAAGGGGCACTCCCCGATGTGGCGACTCACAAACTGGCGGCGCAAAACCGTACCTTAGATGCCATCAACCAATCGATTGCTGTGCTGCCGGATGAGCAGCAGGCCGAGTTATTTGAACTCTTAGCTATGCTCGAGAATCGTTTGGGGCTATTGGTGTTGACCTCGAGTATGACGCCACTGCTGCTGCGCTCACCTGCCGAGTTAACCCAAATGCTCGAAAGTTGGCGTCACAGCTATTTTGCCCTCTTGCAAACGGCTTATTTAGGTTTGAGGGAACTGGTGATGGCAAGTTATTACGCTTGCCCCGAACATTGGAGTCGTCTGCATTATGCCAAGCCAGAACTGTTTAAATAGCGAGTCCGTTTTTAACAGAATCAAATACCGAAGAATAAGCATCTTACCCGCGACAGTGGAGCACAAAACTTGGCAATCATAGATCCCATAGTGAATGGTTTAAATTCGGGTTGGTTACATACCGATGCCAGTCAACTACAAGAAAATCAAAGTTTTGAAGCTGATATCATCATTGTCGGTACCGGGGCTGGCGGTGGTGTGGCGGTGGAAATTCTCACCCAAGCCGGGCTTAGCGTGATCATGATTGAGGCGGGGCCGCTAAAATCCTCCAGCGATTTTAATATGGAAGAGCGAACCGCCTATCCCAATTTGTACCAGCAAGCCGCGGCGATGAAAACCGCCGACAAGGCCATTGGTATTTTTCAGGGCCGCGCCGTGGGTGGTTCGACAACGGTGAATTGGACGACCTCGATTCGTACCCCGACTGAGGCTTTGGCCTTTTGGGAACAACATAAGTCGGTCACAGGATTAAATCGTGAGAGTTTAGATCCCTGGTTTGAGCAGATGGAGCAGCGACTTAATATCCATGAGTGGAATTACGAACCTAACCGCAATAACGGGGCACTGAAACAAGGCTGCATCAATCTAGGTTGGGATTACACTGTTATCAAACGCAATGTGGCGGGGTGCTGGAATACGGGATATTGCGGCATGGGCTGCCCAGTCAATGCGAAACAGTCTATGTTAATCACCACCATTCCGGCGGCATTGGATAAAGGTGCGCAGCTGATCAGTCGGGCAAGAGTCGTCAAGATTGAACACCATAATGGCCAAGTATTTGCGTTAAAGGCGCAGGCGCTGGATGTGAATTTAAGGCCCACTGACGTTGAGCTGCTTTTTAAAGCTAAGCATTATATTTTGAGTGCTGGGGCGATTCACACACCGACCTTGATGATGCGCTCCCAAGTGCCCGATCCCCATAGTTTATTGGGCAAACGCACCTTCTTACATCCTACTTTGTTATCTGGTGGAGTGTTTGCCGATGCGATAAACGCCCATAGTGGCGCTCCCCAGTCTATCTACTCAGATGAATTTGTATGGCGGGATGGCGCCGAGGGGGAACTGGGGTACAAACTCGAAGTTCCACCCGTGCATCCCATCTTAATCGCTTCCAAAACCTTGGGCTATGGCACGAGCCACGCCGAGTTAATGTCGCAATTTAACCAATTGCAGGTCACTATTGCCTTAGTGAGAGATGGCTATCACCCCGACAGCCAAGGTGGACAAGTGCATTTGACTTCGACGGGTTTTGCCTTGGATTACCCACTGACCGATGCGTTTTGGCGCGCGGCGCGGCGCGCCTATGCCAGCATGGCGGAATTACAATTTTCTGCGGGTGCCTTAAAAGTCTTGCCGATCAGCGATGGTATGCCGTATCTCACCTCTTGGCAGAATGCCAAGGAAAGTATCGCCCAGATGTCACTGGCGCCACTGCGTACCGTAGTTGCCTCGGCCCATGTGATGGGCGGTTGTCCCTTTGGCGAAGATGAAAAGCTTTCTATGGTTAATAGTTACGGCCAGTCGCATTATCTTGAAAATCTGTCGGTGATGGATGGCTCTATTTTCCCCACCAGCCTTGGCGCTAACCCGCAACTGTCGATTTACGGCATCACGGCACGTAATGCCACCGCATTGGCGCAAAGGCTAACCGACGGTCGAGAGCACAAATAACTAAAGAAGAACATAGATAAATCAGCAGAGGCACATATGCAACAAGAGCATGATTTAGAAGGTGGCTGTTTATGTGGTGCCATTCGTTATCGGATTGACGGCGCGCCCTTCGATGCCGATTATTGCCATTGTCGTATGTGCCAAAAGAGCACCGGCGCCGTGTTTGGTGCCTGGATGGATTTTAAGGTGCCGCAGGTGATCTGGCTTAAGGGGAAAGTGACTGAGTTTGCTTCCTCTGATTGTGTCAGGCGGGGATTTTGCCAGCAATGTGGCTGCTCGCTCACCTACAGGCATACCCAATATCCAGACTATTTAACTTTAACTATTGCCAGCCTAGATAATCCGAGCAGTATTAAGCCGAATTACCATATTTATACCGATAATCAGGTGAGTTGGTTAACGATTGAGGATGACTGCAAACGCTATCCCCAAGGCCGCAGCACCTGACCTTGGGATTGCGAGTGCTATATACCGCAAGAAGTGTCGAGCTAAGGGATGATCAGGCCGAGTTGCTTCACATCCCCTTCACTCAGCCCAAATAAACTTAGATAACTCA
>NZ_PFGL01000009.1 GCF_002783505.1 Shewanella sp. CG12_big_fil_rev_8_21_14_0_65_47_15 | reverse complement strand
GATCCCATGGCAAACACCGCCGATTCCGCAAAGTTATAATCACGGTTCGCCATGAAGATCACCCCCGCAAAAATCGCGCAGTTTACGGTGAGCAGTGGCAGGAAGATCCCCAGGGAGTCATACAGGCTTGGAATGTACTTATCCAAAAACATCTCAAGGATTTGCACTAGAGCCGCGATCACGCCAATAAAGGTAATCAACTGCAGATAGCTTAAATCAATGCTGGCTAAGCCCGCCCAAGATAAAGCACCGGGTGCGAGAACCTTCACATAGATCAGTTGGTTTAGCGGCACGGCTAAGGTCATCACCACCACCACAGCCACACCTAAGCCAAAGGCGGTGGACACCTTTTTAGACACGGCCAAGAAAGTGCACATACCGAGGAAGAACGACAGCGCCATGTTGTCGATAAAAGTGGCCTGCAAAAATAGATTTATATAGTGTTCCATATCTGCTCCTTAACCCCGTTTTCGCTGGATCACATTGATGGTCCAGATCAGCACACCGATCAGGAAGAAAGCGCTCGGCGGTAACTTGAACATCTCGTTCGGTAGGTACCAGCCGCCGTTTTCAATGGTGGTCAACACGCTATGGCCGAATAAATTGCCCGTTCCTAACAGCTCACGTACAAAGGCCACACTGATCAAAATCAAGCCATATCCCGTCGCGTTACCCACGGCATCCACTACGGCTAAGTGCGGTGGATACTTCATGGCAAAGGCTTCGGCGCGGCCCATAATGATGCAGTTAGTGATAATTAAGCCAACAAATACAGAAAGTTGCTTAGATAACTCATAGGCTACATCCTGCAATACCATATCGACGATAATCACCAAGGAGGCGATAACCGTCATCTGGGCGATGATCCGCACACTGTTTGGGATAAAGTTACGGATGGCGGAGATGATCAGGTTAGAGAACACCAGTACGAAGGTTACCGCCAGTGTCATCACCACAGCGGTTTGCATTGAGTTACTGACCGCCAGCGCCGAACAGACCCCCAGCACTTGCATCGCGACCGGGTTATTGGCAAACACTGGCCCAGTTAGCATGTCCCGCATGGATAAAGTGTTGCTCATTTTGCACCTCCCAACTCACCTTGCACTGCTGGCGCCTTTAACTGGTTGAAGAAGGTTTGAAAGCCTTCAACACCAAACCAAAATTCCATTGCCCGCTGTACGCCACGGCCCGTCATGGTCGCGCCGCTCACCGCATCCACACCGTGGATATCGCCTTCTTTAGCGCCGCCTTTAACGAGGCGCATTGCAAACTGGCCTTTCTCGTCAAATAGTTGCTTACCCTTCCATAGCGATAACCAGTGTGGGTCAGTCACAAAGTCGCCAATACCTGGGGTTTCACCGTGTTCATATACGACCAGTCCCTTGATGGTATTAAAGTCAGGCTCGACGGCCACATAGCCGTAAATCATCGACCAGAGACCTTTACCGTAGAAGGGCACGACCACGCTCGCTAACTTGCCGTCGGCATCTAAAATTTTAAACACGCGGGCATCGTTGGCGCGGGTCTTGATCTTAGCGATATCCTTTTTCGGTGCATTTGAGGTCTCAGGGTTAATCGCCGCCATACGCTCATCGAAATCGAGTACATTGGCGTCTGAATCCACTTTGCCCGTGTCGAGATTGATCAATAAGGGTTTAACGGATTTAGCAAAAATCTCCCTAAACTCATTGCCTTGGCCTAGGCTCACATCGGCGGCTATCAACACATAGCGTTGCAATTCATCACGCTTTTTCGCTAATTTACGTTCCTTCAATACGCCTGCTGTGCCGGTGATCATAAAGGAGCACAAAAGGCAGAGCGTAATAGTGAAGACCATGGTCCCCACCACAGTATCTTTCTTAAATACCATGACGTTTTAATCTCCGTTTAATGTTGGCACGGGCCACCAGATAATCGAACAGCGGCGCCCACAGGTTGGCAAACAGAATCGCTAACATCACGCCCTCCGGCATTTTGGGGTTCGCCACACGGATAAGCACAGTCATAAAACCAATCAGCGCGCCGTAGGCAAATTTCCCTGGACGAGTGTAGGAGGTCGTCACGGGGTCGGTCGCCATAAACATCATCGCCAGCGCAAAACCGCCAGTAACTAAATGCCATGTCCAGGGCATTGCCATCATTTGGTTAGTGCTTGAGCCGATAACATTACATAAAGTGGCAGTGGCTATCATGCCTAGCATAACGCCGACCACAATACGCCAGTCGGCTAGGCGAGTCAGGATCAACAGCAAACCACCCAGCAATACCGCCAGCGTGCTGGTTTCACCAATCGCACCCACGGTAAAGCCGAAGAAGTTATTCCACCAATTGGGATCGCTAAAGGCGCTATACCAAGCGTAATCGGCAAACTCCAGCTTGCCCGCCGCCGCTTGTGCCAACGCCGTTGCCCCGGAAAATCCATCAACCGCGACTAACTGCTTAACGGTAGCGACTTCGGATGGATAGGCGAAATAGATAAAGGCAAGACCCGCCAGCGCAGGATTGAGGAAGTTATACCCCATGCCGCCAAACAGCTCTTTAGCCACGACTACCCCAAAACTAATGCCCATAGCCACCAACCAGAGCGGAATTGAAACGGGCAAAATTAAGGTAAACAGCAGTGCGGTAACGAAGAAGCCTTCGTGCAACTCTTGGCCGCGCACCCGCGCAAACACCACCTCCCAAAATAAACTGGTGAGCAATGCCGTGAGGTAAATCGGCAAATAAAAGCTAAGACCATAGAGGAACAAGCCAAGCATGCCAGTCTGCTCCGTTAAGCCGCCGCTTAGACCATTAAACAGAGCGAGCTTCCAAGAATCCGGTGTGGTTAAACCGCTTGCTAGTGCAATTTGAGCCTGTAAGCCTACGTTATATAAGCCAAATAAAATGGCTGGCAATAAACACAGGCCCACTAAGGTCATGGTACGTTTAACATCAATGGCGTCACGTACGTGCACTTTTCCCTTAGTGCTGCGGCCACTGGCGATCACCAATGAGCGCACAAAGCCCTTCATGGATTTGCCTGTAGCGTAATACTCTTCTTGTAAATCAGTAGTTTGCTGTAAATCTGGGGCTTCTTGTAAATCAGGTTTTTTAGATTGTGTCGTCATTAACCTTCCCTCTCGATAACATCTAGACAGGCACGTAATTCTTTACCGAAGTCATATTTGCCAGGACATACAAAGGTACAGAGTGCCAGATCTTCTTCATCTAGCTCCAATGCGCCTAGGGCCTGCGCCTCATCGGTATCTCGCACCACTAAGTCACGAACTAACAAGGTGGGTAAAATATCCAGAGGCATCACGCGATCGAGCTGACCAAAGGCCATCATGGCTCGGGGTGAACCGCCCTGGTGGGTGGTAAATTCGAAGGACTTAGTCAAGCCAAATAAACGGGACGTCACCGCACGGGTGATAGAGAACTTATCCGAACCACCCCGTACCCAAGGCAATACATGGTGCTCGGCATCTTCGGCGAGTACCGACACTTGGTTATGGAAACGTCCTAAAAAATCATGCACATCTTTGGCGGTATGGCCGGCTAATACCGAGCCAGAAACCACACGGTTATGGCCGGGTTTGATTTCATCCGCCACGAGCGAACTTAACTGAGCGCCAAGCTGAGTGCGCAGTAAACGGGGATTGAGTACGCTGGGGCCGCCCAAGGCGACGATACGGTCGGTATATAACTCACCGGTTTGGAATAATTTGCCGTAGGCGATAACGTCTTGATAGCCGATGTGCCAGACTTGACGCTCGATGCTGACGGGCAAGGTGAAATGAATATGAGTACCAACTAGTCCCGCAGGATGTACCCCGGTAAAACGACGCACTTCAACCTTAGGTAAACCGGCGTCCACTAAGGCCTCGCCCTTATCTTGGCAGAGGTAAACCTTACCTTGGGTTAAGCGAGTCAGCACTTGTAGCCCAAGCTTAAAGGCATCGGCTTGCTCGGCAATGATTAAGCGGGGCTCGGCGGCTAAGGGATTAGTATCCATTGCGGTCACAAAAATTGCCGCAGGTTGAGTGTCAAGCTCAGGCACCCTAGAGAACGGACGGGTACGCAGCGCAGTCCATAGGCCACTCTTAACCAATTGTGCCTGTACCACATCCGCAGAAAGCACTTGCACATCGCCGTGAATATCGAAACGGATCTGCTCATCGGCGTCTAAGCCATTACAGCGGATAACTACAGATTGCAACACCCGACGCTCACCGCGGTTTATCGCCACAATTTCACCACTCGCGGGGGCCGTAAATAACACGCCCTTGGTCTTTTTATCCTCAAACAAAGGTTGGCCTTTTTTGACCCTATCACCCACTTCAACCAACATAGTCGGTTTTAAACCGACATACTCCTCACCGAGCAGTGCCACTTGGGATGGCCTGTTACCGGGTTCGATGATCTGCCTAGGCTCACCCGCAATTGGCAAGTCTAGGCCTTTTTTGATCGTGATAATTTGGTTTGAAAGATCTGCCATCACAAATATCAACCATGAAAATTTTTAGATAAATTTAGGGTAGAGGTTTGTTAATGGATATTCCGGTATTGGCGTCACATTCCGCCGCAAATTCGTAAGTTAGATACAAAATTTCACGCCATTTTGTGACATTGATGCACATCTGCGCGGACATCTGCGGGCAAATGTAGTTTTATAACAATTTATTCATAAATAGCTTACCGCGGCTTTGCTGCGTCTAAGATCATCAGAAATAAGCAAAAATCCAGGTTTGGAGGCTTGTTGGCAACATAAGCGCTAAAAACACCACTTAGTGTCTAAAATTCAACCTGCCATGCGCGTTAAAATGGTGCAATATCGCCCTTATTCATTGATTGTTTTTCACCCAGTAGCATTTAGCCACATGCTTTAACCTTTGCTTTACCGCAAAAGCTTGATAGCCTCGAACTAAGAAGATTTTCGTAGGGGAAATAGATGGAATACAGACGCATACCGCATTCTAATCTCGAGGTCAGCAAAATTTGTTTGGGCACTATGACTTGGGGCGAACAAAATACCCAAGCCGAGGCGTTTGCCCAACTGGACTACGCCATAGGCAATGGCATCAATTTTATTGATACAGCAGAAATGTATCCTGTGCCGCCTAAACCTGAAACCCAGGGCGAGACTGAGCGAATTCTGGGGCAATATATCAAGGCCCGAGGTAACCGTGATGACTTAGTTATCGCCACTAAAATTGCCGCACCGGGTGGCAAGAGTGACTATATTCGCAAGAATATGGCACTGGACTGGAACAATATCCACCAAGCGGTCGATGCCTCACTCGAACGCCTGCAAATCGATACTATCGATCTCTATCAACTCCATTGGCCCGATCGCAACACCAACTTCTTTGGCGAACTTTTTTACGACGAGCAAGAGATAGAGCAGCAAACGCCGATCCTCGAGACGCTTGAAGCCCTCGCCGAAGTCATTCGCCAGGGTAAAGTACGCTATATCGGCGTGTCGAACGAAACCCCGTGGGGCTTAATGAAGTACCTACAACTGGCCGAAAAACACGGCTTGCCGCGGATTGTGAGTGTGCAAAATCCCTATAACTTACTCAATCGCAGCTTTGAAGTGGGCATGAGTGAAATCAGCCACCGTGAAGAATTACCGCTGCTGGCTTACTCGCCTTTAGCCTTTGGCGCCTTAACGGGCAAATATTGCAACGGCCAATGGCCAGAAGGCGCGCGTCTAACCCTGTTTAAGCGCTTCGCCCGCTACACGGGTTCGCAAATGGCCCTCGATGCCACGGCAGCCTATGTGGATTTAGCCCGTGAGTTCAAACTCACGCCGGCGCAAATGGCGCTAGCTTTTGTTAACTCACGTAAATTTGTCGGCTCAAACATCATAGGTGCCACGGATCTTTATCAACTTAAAGAAAATATCGACAGCTTAAAAGTCACTCTATCGCCTGAGTTGTTAACGCGATTAAACGAACTGTCCGATCAATTTAGACTTCCCTGCCCTTAGTCTCTTGAGCCAGTGACAGACTTACGCTACTGATTGATGTTTTATGCTATCGCAGCGGTATCCCGACCGTTGCGATAGCGATTACAATAGCCCTTGTAATAGACATCAAAACTCGAGAAAAAGATGAAACAGGCGATTGTCCATATTGCACTCGTAGTAAGAGACTACGATGAGGCGATTGATTTTTATGTCAATAAACTCAAATTCGAATTGATTGAAGACAGCTATCAGCCCGAACAGGATAAACGCTGGGTAGTAGTAGCTCCGCCCAATTCCCATGGTACTGCCCTACTATTAGCCAAAGCCTCCAAGCCAGAGCAAGTGCCTTTTATCGGCAACCAGGCCGGTGGACGGGTGTTTTTATTTTTAAATACCGATGATTTTTGGCGCGATTATGAGCATATGCAGTCGATTGGGATCCATTTTATTCGCGAGCCACAGGAGCAGGATTACGGCACAGTCGCCGTATTTGAAGATCTCTATGGCAATCGCTGGGATTTATTGCAGCTCAGCCCTAATCACCCCATGGCGAAAAGATAACTACGGCGAAGTTCTAAACTCTTCCCTTTGAATGACATATAAAAATGCCACACATCTTAGATGAGTGGCATTCGTAGCGACAAGCTATCTTAAACTTGATGGGCTTACTTCATCGGCCATGCGCGGTAAGATTTCCCCTTAATGCGGCCGCTAGTCAGCTTGTTCAGCGCTTTCTTGGCAACCTTACGATTAACGGCCACATAGGCGCGGTAATCCGTGACTTGGATTTTACCCACCTGTGAGCCTTCGATACCGTTTTCACCCGTCAGTGCGCCTAAGATATCCCCAGGGCGAAGCTTTTCCTTTTTACCGCCATCGATCTGCAGAGTGATCATGGTTGGCGCGGCAGGCGTGTTGCCGAGCAGGCTTTCAGATGGCAATGATTCGCTGCTGATTTCGCGATCTAAGTACTCTTCTAACAAGGCAATTTTGTAACCGTCTTGGTCGTTATAGAAGGTATAAGCGGCGCCCTTACTGCCCGCACGGCCAGTACGGCCGATACGGTGAATATGTACTTCGGTATCGTAGGCCACGTGGTAGTTAAATACGGCATCTAGCGCATCGATATCTAAACCACGGGCGGCCACATCGGTCGCCACCAGCACACAGGCGCTCTTGTTAGCAAATTGCAACAGGGTTTCGTCCCTGTCGCGCTGTTCTAAATCACCGTGCAGCGCCAGGACGCTAAAACCTAAACCTTCGAGTTCATCGGCCACTTTTTGGGTTTCGCGCTTGGTATTACAGAACACTACGGCGCTTTCAGGCTTATGTTCTAGGAGCAATAATTGCAGCGCTTGCATGCGCGCCTTATCGTCATCTAACTGATAAAAGTGCTGTTCGATGGTGTTTTTTTCATGGGTAACCGCCGCCTTTACCATGGTAGGGTTATACATGATTTGCTTAGCAATCGATTGAATTTGCTCGGGGAAAGTTGCACTAAATAGCAATGTCTGGCGCTCACGCGGGGCCTGCTCAATAATCGCATCCAAGGCAGGTTGGAAGCCCATTTCTAACATGCGATCGGCCTCATCGAGCACTAACATGTTGAGGTTGCTTAAATCTAAGCGATTGCGATCTAAGTGATCGACGATACGCCCCGGCGTTCCGACAATAATATGCGCGCCATGTTCCAATGAGCCAACCTGTGGCCCCATAGGCACACCGCCGCAAAGTGTCAGTACTTTAACGTTATGAATACCGCGGGCAAGGGTGCGGATTTCCTGCGCCACTTGGTCGGCCAACTCACGGGTCGGGCACAGGACTAAGGTTTGAATGCGAAAGCGCTTAACGTCTAACTTGTTCAGTAAGCCTAGACCGAAGGCCGCCGTTTTACCCGAACCAGTTTTCCCCTGACCAATCACATCCTCACCCGCCAGAATGGGCGGCAAACTTTGCGCCTGAATTGGCGTCATTTCGTTGTAGCCCATTGAAGAAAGGTTCTCAAGCAGTTCGGTTTTTAGCTTAAGAGTCGAAAAAGCCAGTGATGGAGTAGGCTTAGTATCTGAGTTGCTCAAGGTGAATATCCTGTGGTGGGTAACGAAGCGGCTGCTAGGTTACTGAAATTGCGTTACTTATCGATTAAACGGGTCTATCAAGATTCAGGTTAGTTTTAGACTAGATTTAAGATCTGCGCTCGCTCAACCCAAAAGCACGGCTATTGTAACAACAAAGCGCGGCTTTTGCCTCAAGTCCTTAAACAATAGAAATAGTAGGCGTGCACAGCAGCAAAAAGCCCTGCGGGAATACAGGGCTTAGGATTAGCTCAGTGCGGCAAACTTAACAGATTAAGCGATTTGGCCGAAGCGCCCTTCTTGATAATCGCGGATCGCCTGCTGAATTTCCGCTTGGGTATTCATCACAAAGGGCCCCATTTGGACGATTTTTTCACGGATAGGTTTACCCACAAACAGTAGCATTCCTGCCCCGCGTTCATCGGCCTTAAGCTGCAATGGCGTTTGGCTATCGAGCACTAAAAACTCGCCCTGCTCATATTGATTTACAGCAGATGACCACTGTGAGCCTTCGCCCTTACTCAAGCCGCCTTGGTAAATATAGAGTGCGGCAAACTCATGCTTGGATAAATCGAGCAGCGCTTCGCCATTGGCGTTTATCATCAAGTCGGCAATCGCCGCCTCACCCGCTAACCCTTGAATTGTGGCACTTATCGTGCTCTGACCAATAAAGGCCCAATCCCCCGCCAAGGCTTTTAGGGTTGCGCCAGTATCATTGGTCGCTTCAACGCTCGCGCTAGCCGCAGTATCTTGGTACTTCGCTGGACGCAATTTATCCTTGGCAGGCATGTTGACCCAAATTTGGAACCCATGCAGACCATCGAGCGCATCGGCCAATGGCATTTCAGAATGCACTACACCGTAACCCGTGCTCATCCACTGCACATCACCTGCACGAATCGCCTTCACATTGCCCATTTGATCGCGATGTTCAAAACCGCCCTTACGGATATAGGTAAAGGTTTCCATCCCACGGTGGGGATGGGCGGGAAAACCACCGATAAAGTCCTGTTCATCATCGGATTTAATCTCATCCATCATCAAGAAAGGATCAAATTTAGTCGTCACAAAATCGGCGACACGGCGAATATTGACCCCATCGCCATCCATCGCGGCTTTGGCGGAAAACTGATGTAATACTTTCATGGTGCTCTCCTATCGGTTGAGCAAAGCGGTGCGTGAAACGCCAAAATACTGTGGCTAACTCAAGACGCAAACGCTTTGCTGATGGAGGCAGAATAACAAGGAAGTTTACAAAAGAATAACGCGAAATCCCGGCCTAAACATTCGAAAAAATAGAATGGTTGGGGTTGAAGAAAAACATGCCTCAATCAAACAAAGCCATTTAAATACAATTAGTTAAAACAAAAATCGTTGGAGATGTTTTTTAGAAAAGCGGGAGTACTCTGACCCGTAGCACAGCATTAATTGCCATTGTCTCCCCAGTGACACGCCGTGGATATATCCCTATAGGCTCGACGGCGACATCCATGTCGCCAACGGTCACTGGTGCTTCAATGGCAATTCTCACACCCCATACAACTGTTTCGTCATCTAAAAAGATATAGAGCAAAAGCGAGTTTGATTCTTAGCTTAATTCATGACTATCGAATTAGAATATCGATGTAACGCTCAAAGCAGCGGCGCGGTACGCGTCGGCTGGCTTTGCTTGTTATGTTTTTAATTTATTGAGTGTTATTTTTTTGTGAGTATCGGCATACTCTGACAAAAACGGTTGATGACCAGCCCAAGGGCCAAACTTTTCAACTAGAAAATCAAAATAACACGCTGCAACTTTAAACCCTTCATCTAGCCTGGGTACAGATTTGTATTCACCTACGTTTCGATGTGCGGAATAGGTGTTTCGAAAATGACACACCCCCTCACGTAGGACTTCCAACATTCAGAATCACCTTTGAAAATACTTATTATTAACCTTCTAACGCATTCAGTAAAACCATCAGATTTTGAAGAATTTTTCCAGTGTAGTTCGTTGTCATCAGTTCCAAATACCTTACACCACTTAATAATCAGATCGTTAAGAGTTACGTTGTTCAAATGAATCCAAAACTCTTGGTCTTCATTGTGATCTTTAAGATGTTCAGACACTACTTTGAAAAATGCGTAACTTTGAGCATATTCGATTAAGAGTGTCATCTGGTTTGCAATTACTGATTCATCAAATTGATACACGAAACCTTCCTAAAACATAACAGCTTATTATCTGCACTTATAATAAAACAAAAACCGTAATTGGCCGAACAATGAAATTCTATGGGTAAATATGCCTGTAACTTAGCATCCATCACTGTGAGTTTCCAACATTTTCTAATGCAGAAAACCAAAACTTTATATACTGAGAAGTATTTTGGCGCGGCATGTAAATCCGGGAACATAAAAACAATTACTTTCAAATAGTTAATATTATTCTAAATAATGGAAAACGATGCTATTTTGGCTCCTTTTCCCCAAGGACTGTTACTTTTTAAATCGAAAGCGATAAAACAGGTCGCCAACGTTCACTGATGCTTCAATGGCAATTCTCATGATTGATTCTTTCACCCATTTAGTAAAACCAATTCTCGTTTGTATGTAGTGGGATTCAGCATGATTTTCTTAAAAAGAATATCAGGTTTTTCTAGTGAGACTTTGCTAATAATTTCTTTTATCACTTCATCAGGAGTTTTTATTCCAAAAATAACTCCTGTAATAGAACCACTAATTTTTATTTTTGAGTTTGTTGTTAGGTTTCTAGAGAATGGAGGATAAGCTTGAATAACAGACATAATCCTCCACTCCTCTTCTCCTCGCCATTCCCTCGTTTTCATATAAAGAGTTTTTACAAGCTCCTCCCCACTAAAACTAACTGGGTTTAGTATTGGTAACACGTCTGAATACTCCACTGGGTGCAAATTTAAATGAAGCCAATTTTTGTCACATTCATATTCAATACATATTCCAGCATGATCTATTACTCCATCTATAGGATGATAATATTTAGCATAGTTTGCCCACATTGAATAATTTACGGGATCTGTAGTAAAAGAAGCTATTCTAACAATATTTTCTAACACACTCCTTGTATGTTTAACAATATTCTCAGGAACTGCCCCCCCATCACTAAGTACACGTTCAGTATTAAACGCTGCTTGGGAGTTAATTTTTAGGATTGGCAAATCTCCTTGAATTGACTGTATAGCATCTTTCCAAAAAGAATATATTTCTTTCCTTTCCCCCTCAAACTTCATAAGAAATCGTCCCTCATCTGGATCGTTCAGATCTTTTAACCCTGCCAAAAATATAGCTTCCTCTAAAATTTCAAAATTTATTAGCCTTTCATCCATCACTTTAGGAACAATAGACCTATATCTATAAAGCTTTTTTGGTAGTGCGCCCGTATACTCCATCATCAATGGTTCACTATTTGATATTTCTTTCCACACAGTTATACCCTCAAAAGCTATTTCATCATCAATTTTTAATTTTAATAATAACAATAGAAAAATCACTTTCACTAATTAACAGGGAAATTAAAATCACATAAAAACTAAAAGTAGCAAATCGGGCCACCAAAGTTAAAACAATAACATAATGTGTTTTTGGTTTACCTTCAAGCAATGGGAATAGGGACTGATAAAAAAAGAGGGGTTCAAGACTTATCTGAGTCCAGCAAGGGCTCGGTATCCCCCCTTGTCTAATGCTGAACCAAAGCATAGCCGGAGATTAACTGCTACGCCATTTTAGGTTGGGTGTCTAAGCAGTTCTTTAAAAAAGAGACCTTAGCACCCTCAAATTCTCAATCAGCTATTTGTATAATAAAGTGTCAACAACCAGCATCGGGCTTGTTCAACACTTGGGATAAGGTCGCGGGTACGCGCGGCCTATCCTTATTTGTTATGCAATTTGCTCACAAATGCCATCTAGGAAATTCAAGACTTCAGTGCTGTCTTTAGCTATGTTTCTAAGTTTCGTAAAATCCACATACTGATATTTATTAACAACCTCCGATGATGCAGAATTCAAAATGACTGCATCTTTATCTGAATCAGAAAATTGGCTGGCGAATCCTTTTGGGCATGCTCTATACAGAATAGGGTGTATCCTCACTTTAGCTTCCATTGCCCAGACAACTTCTTGAATACACATTTTGCTGTTGAAGTAAGACGGCGAAAGTATACAAACGAAAATATCTGCTTGCTTCACTTTATTCTCTAAAATCTGCCGCCATTCTGAGCCCCATGTCAGACCTGTTATGTCTTGAAAAATGTCTATGTCATCTCCGAGACATTGACTTGCAACGATTTCAAATTGATTAAGCAATTGAGTTACATGATTGGGCTTTGCATCATCTCTCTTCGCATAACTCCAAAATATTTTCATCAAAACCTCATTATTTAAATCATATTGCATAACGACCCGCCACACAGGCGAGCAAACTGTTGCGGGTCCATCGCCGCAGGCGCGGTGTGCTGGCGTTTGTTAGGGCAACTAGCTAGAATGGAGCGCATGTTGTCCCTTGATGATAAATCATTTGCCACTGACCGCTCGCACTCCGACGCCAGATTGAACACCTCTGCGAGTAGGCTGGTGATACTTGTTCAATTCTTAACACCTCTGCTTTGTATAATAACTGAGCGCAATCTAGACCAAGCAATCGCAACTCATAATCTCTCGCAGTTATCTCAGGCGCAACTTCAGTTGGTAAACGCTTCAAAACGTCAGACTTACCAAATCGTAATCCTGAAGCATTAATCTCAGTGAAATCATCCGAAATTAACTCAGTAAGTTCAGTTAAGGAGCTCCGAACATTCGGTTGAAACAACCACTCCTCAAGCTCAATCAATGTACTTTTCAAGTCTTCCACAGGAGCACCCTAACGCCTTAACGTCTTAGTATTTATGCACTGCGCTGTTTTCAGGGCATAAATCGCTTGTTGGACTTGGCCGCTGCCACATCCATGTCAATTGGTACAAATGATGCTATAGGAATTTGCTTTTTTGCGGTAGCGGTTTTTATACAGTTTGATGGGTAATTACTTGATATCGCTTTACATTTTCCGTTCTTTCACGCTTATTTTTTGCTGATTAATCACTATCTAACGACTCAAAACCCCAAGGAATACACCTCCCCTCGGAGTTGCCGCAGGGCGAATAGACAAATTGCGTGAGTTCGGTCATGGATGACCGACTAGCTTTCGCAGGTGCAGGGACGCATCCTTCG
>NZ_PFGL01000006.1:11360-71094 GCF_002783505.1 Shewanella sp. CG12_big_fil_rev_8_21_14_0_65_47_15 | reverse complement strand
TTTTTGGTCAGGAAAAATCTAGCGGCCATTTTGGGGAGCAATATCGTTTTGTGTTCTGACGAAAATAACCAAAAATAACCGGGCAGGCATAAATTTTTTTTATAGGCAATGTGGGATGATATTAGTCCGTAAAATGTTGCGGATTTATGTTTAATCGCTTGTTTTAAAAATGAGTTTAGATATATTTATGCTGTAACCAATACCGCCTTAAGGGCGGTAATTTCCGATTCTGTTAATGGCCGCATTTGACCTGTTTGTAACCCTCTCAATGCTAATTCGCGTAAATTCAGTGTCATTAAGGCGACGCGCTCAAGATCGATAACGCGATACCCGAGCGCCTTGGACATGTGACGAATTTGTCGATTTAAGCCCTGAGTCAGCACAATTTCAAAGCTGTCCGAGCTGAGACGACGAACGTGGCAGGGCTGGGTTTGCAGATCTTTATAACGCACTCCACTGGCCATTTGTTCAACAAAATCATCGGTGAATGGCCTATCGAGGCGCACATGGTAGGTTTTGCTGTGGGCAAAACTGGGGTGCATCAGTTGATGGGTCAGCTCGCCATCATTAGTTAACAGCAACAGGCCGCGGGAATCTTTATCGAGCCTGCCGACGGGATAGAGTCTTGGCGCTTCGGGAAGCAAGTGTATAAGGCTTGTTTCTTCCTGCTCCAACAGGCGGCAATCTGTGCCCACGGCTTTGTTCAATATCCAGTAGGCGAGGGTTTCAGTTTTAGTGATTGGCGAGCCATCAAGCTCTATACGGTCGAGGCAGTTTAATAGTTCGTCTAAACGGATGGGAACTGTGTGGCGGGCGATATGGCCATTGAGTGTGATGCGCCCGGCCTCAATTAAACGGCAGGCTTCACGGCGTGAGCCAATGCCACACTGGGCGAGGTACTTTGCGAGGCGCATATCAATCCAAGGTTGATGAATTTAAACATAAAAAAGAGCCGAATTCGGCTCCTTCAATTGTACTTATCGGCATCTTAATTAGCTATTTCAACCTGCTGTTTAACACGCGATAAGAACAGTGTGACTTATCAATGACGCTTGCGGAAAATTACAATCGCAATCGCCACGGCAGCGAGGATCATGCAGTACCATGCATAGGACACCGCCGCTAGCGGTGTGATGCTAAAGGTCGATGCGATTAACAGTGCTTGTGCACCATAGGGAATTAACCCCTGGATAATACAGGCGAAAATATCGAGGACGCTGGCGGCACGTTTGGGGCTTACACCATGTTTCTCGGCTAAGTCTTTGGCAATATCACCGGTCACTACGATAGAAACCGTGTTGTTGGCCACACAAGTGTTAGTCACTGCGACTATGCCAGCCATACCCAGTTCTGCGGCGCGGCATGAGGCTTCACCTTGTGCCTTTGAGAAGCGCGTGATCAGCTTTTCAATCTGTTTGCTCACAAAGGCGAGGCCACCTTGCTGCTGCATCAGTGCCGCTAAACCACCGACCAGCATAGACAGAATGAAAATCTCCTGCATATTGCTAAAGCCAGCATAGATATCTTTACCAAACTGGATCACGCCGTAATCCATAGTAAATAGACCCGTAGCGCCCGCTAATAAGATACCTAAAGTTAAGACCACAAATACGTTCAGACCTGCCACGGCTAAGATCAAAATGGTCAGATAGGGAATGACCTTAATAAGATCGATGTTCTGCGTCGCTAATTCTGCTTGGCCTTGTCCGGCAAATACAAAGGCGATTAAAGTTAGCAGTGATGCTGGGATAGCGAAAATCAGGTTTTCACGGAATTTATCTTTCATATCACAGCCTTGAGTGCGGGTGGCTGCAATAGTGGTATCGGAAATAATCGATAAGTTGTCACCGAATAGGGCGCCAGACATAACAGCGCCCGCCATTAGGGCGTAGTCAATTTGCGCTTGGTCAGCCACACCTAAGGCAATCGGCGCCACGGCGGCGATGGTACCCATTGAGGTGCCCATGGCCGTGGCGATAAAGGCTGCAATCACGAAGAACCCGGGTAACAACAGGTTTGATGGGATCAGTGATAAACCCAGAGCAACGGTGGCATCGACGCCACCTGTGGCTTTTGCGACCGCTGCGAAGGCGCCTGCTAATAAATAAATCAAACACATAGCAATAATGTTGCTGTGACCAATACCGCCTATAAAGGTATCAATCGATTGATTTAATTTCTGTTTTGATAAAATCAACGCCAGAATAATCGCAGGTAAAATGGCGATAACGCTCGGTAATTGATAGAAGGCGAAGTCGACACCTTGGCTTTGGAAATACACACCCGCGCCAATGAAAAGACCAAGGAAAACCAATAATGGCAACAGGGCAATGAAAGATGCCGGGCTGTGCTGTGCTGCTGGATTGCTCAAATGTTATCTCTCTTTCGCTTAGAGTTCTTTCTGCAGGATCCTTAGCAGTCAAACTCGCTTAAATGTAGTGTCGCTTCGGCATCGTATCCTAGCAACTTGAGGCAAAGCATATTTGATCCCCATCAACCTGTCAATTTAGACGTCTAGATGTTTTTACTTCCATTGTGATCGCTAGGTTATTAATAGGTTGTATAAGATAAAGTTTATTCTACATTTTAATTTATAATCAATATGTTCCATATTTTTACTGAGATTGAACTAGTGGTTTTTAATATGATTTAGAGTAGTTTGCAACTGAATAAAATAGCGTCAAAGCAAGTTGACTGCTGCGGTGCTGGAGCTAATCGGCTAGGTTTGCTTGTGCGGTACTACCATTTCGATGCCATAGCAAAATAATATTAATTAAACCTTAATTTTTAATTTGTTGTTTTTAAATGTAAAAATACATTAACCGCATACACTTTTATAAAACACTAATGATAATGATTTGCGTTAGATAAGAGACTTTAATAGAATCGCCCCAAATTATGTTAATAACTCTTTGGAGCTTTGTTTAAATGCGCACATCTTCTCGTCACACTATGAGTCTTGTTGCAATCTCTTTGCTTACTTTGGGGCTAAGCCAAGTTGCGGTCGCGGGTGAGGATTTATTCGGTTATGTCAAAGGCGCAGAAGCCATGCCCAAGGATGCAATCGAACTCTACCAAAAAGTCACCCTACGCAATGATAAGGGTCAAGGTACCTACAGAGGCATTAACTACGAAACTGAATTGGAGTATGGACTGACCAATAAACTTGCAGTGTCAGCCTCTGCTAAGTTTATGTCCTTGGATACCAATGGGTTGATCATCAATGGTTATTTGCCCGCAGAGAAAAAAATTGATTTTAAATCCTCAGGTGCCGAAGTTGGTTTAAGCTATATGTTTTTAAGTCCAGCGAAGGACGATATCGGTCTATCGATGACGGCGTCTTTTGACTATGACTGGATTGATGTGCATTCAGGCCAAGATAAAGATACTTTATCATTAGATCTTGGTCTGCAAACTCAAAAATACATGCTAGAAGGCGAGCTGATTTGGGTGGGGAACTTAGGTATGGAATCAACCTATGCAGACCGTGCGCCTATCGCTAATCTGCCAGAAGACTTCGAATGGTCGACGGATCCAGAGATGGAACTGGAATTGAAAATGGGCACAGGGTTAAGCTATCGTTTCGCCCCCAATTGGTTTGTCAGCGCCGAAGTCTTGTTTGAAACTGAATTTGAAACTGAGGTAGGTCAGGAGCGTTGGTCCTTCTTCGCCGGTCCTTCATTGCATTACGGCGGTGCCGATTGGTGGGCGACCCTGACTTGGTTACCCCAGTTAAGTGGCGGCGGTGAGCAGTATGAAGGCCAGCAAGATACTAGCTTGCATCTGATTGAAAAGACGGAACAAGAAATTAGATTGAAGGTTGCATTTAACTTTTGATTAAGGTGCATTGGGGCTGTTGCAGAGAGCTAATTGCACTGTACAGCCACTGTTATTGCCAAGGATGGTCTGCATTTAAACGTATTTGATTAATTTAGGTATTGATATGGCGCATACATATTGGAATAGCTTGTGGTTTATGCCCATGGTCGTCGTGGCCGCTCCGGCCTTTTGTGCGGATTATTTAACGGTTGCACAGGCGCAGGCATTGATTTTTGATCAAACGGCCGTATTTAGCGAACGACCTACCTTACTGAGTGCTGATGCTAAAGATCAGATCAAGGACGTATCTGGCGTGCGTCAGCGTCAAGATCAACAGCCGATTTGGAAAGTTGAAAAGGACGGACAGTTCCTCGGTTGGTTTATGGTCGATGATGTGGTCGGTAAACATGAATACATTACCTATGCCGTGGGGATTAGCCCCCAAGGTGAAGTGTTGGGTTTAGAAGTATTGAGTTACCGTGAGACCCATGGAGGTCAAGTGCGCGAAGCCAGTTGGCGCCAGCAGTTCCACGGTAAAACACTGAACGATCCCTTTAAACTGGATGAGGATGTCACCAATATCAGTGGCGCGACCTTGAGTTGTCGTAATTTGCTCGATGGCGTGAAGCGTTTATTGGTGATCCATCAACTCTTCCTGTCACAGTCGGCATTATCGTGATCCGCCGCGCTAAACCTTTACTCGGGACTCTGGTGGAAATCGCCGCCGAGTCACTGCCAGATCAAGGCGGTGGGATCTCACTTGAGGATAAAGCCTTAGAAGCCGCGATTACAGCGGCTTTTTCGCGTGTGGCGCATATTGGTCGGTTGCTGAGTTTTCATCAGCAGGACAGTGAGTTAAATCAGTTAAATCGTCAGCCTGGAACATGGATTAGTGTAAGCCAAGACAGTTTACGGGTGCTCAAGTTAGCTAAGTGGCTAGGCAAGGCGAGCAATAACTTGTTCAATTGCACCGTCGGCGGTGAAATGATGTCCCGCGGTGCCTTGCCTGCCTATCTTGGTATGCCTTTGTTATTACAAGGTGAGTGGCAAGATATTGAAATAAAAGAGAATAAAGTGCGACTCGCTAGGCCGCTCATCTTAACTTTAGACGGGATTGCCAAAGGTTATGCGGTCGATATGGCGGTCAGTGAGCTGCGCCGTGCGGGTGTCAGCGGTGGTTGGGTCAATGCCGGTGGCGATTTAAAAGTCTTTGGCACTGCCTCTCTAAATGTACTCTGCCGTGGCCCATTGGGATTGAGCCAAAAGATTGGTGTTAGCAATATGGCGCTGGCCAGCTCGCGGGTCTCACAAACCTTAAGCCGCGATTATCCTGCGTTATTGCTGCCAACGGGCAATGTTGCCGATGTGAGTATCGATGCTGAAAGCGAGCGCATTGTCAGTGTGAGTGCCCCCTTTGCTTGGCGCGCCGATGCGTTGACTAAGGTTGCTGGCTATCTTAATCCTGACTCGGCCGCTGAAAAAATTATCCACTTAGGTGGTCGATTAATTAGTTTTGAATAATGTGTCTTTGGGTGTGATTAGCTGGAGTTTTCAGGCTTTTTTACCGAAGGAGCAACAAAGATTCGGGTGTATAACATTTTCCTATGAAGAAATTAACTGGCTATCCAAATTGGTTCTTTTGGCTAATTATACTTGCCATTAGCGTCACCACGCTCACAGGCTTGTTTATGCTACCTTGGGTAATGGAGTTTAAATTGCAGTGGGATGTGGATTTTGGCCTCAGCGGTGAGCTGCGGTTACCTGCCGTGGTGATGCACGTGTTGTTAGGCTGGTTACTGTTGATGTTACTCGGTGCACTCTGGCACAGTCATATTCGTGCTGGGTGGCGTAAAAAATTGAATTATAGGAGTGGCTTAGTTATGTCGCTCAGCCTTATCACCTTAGCGTTAACGGGTGTAGGACTATACTACTTGAGTTCAGAGTCTGCCCAGTTGTTCGCCAGTTTATTGCATACGCTTTTGGGGATGTTATTGTTTTCAGGTTTTGCTTGGCATTATTACCATGGGCGTAAAATCCGCCAACAATCCCTCTGGCGACAAGGGATAAGATAAGTGATGCGTCAAAGTGCCAATTAAACTGAACTCGATTAAAAAAACTATTAAAAAACACATTTAAAAAGAGTGCCTTATTGGGCACTCCCTTAGCTTCCACTATTTATTGCTGTCACTATCCGCTTGTCGTTAACAATGTATCGTTAGCAACCTGTCAGCTTAAGCGACTTTAAATCGCGCCACTTCTTTTTGTAGGTCGCTGCAAATGGCTTTAGTGTTGACGACGATTTGCTGGGTTTCTTGGATCACCATATTGCAATATCTTGTTTTATCAGACAGTTCAGTCAAGTTACGATTGATTTCTTCGGTTACGTGGGTTTGTTCTTCAGTTGCGGTCGCGGTTTGAGTCGACATCTCGCTGACCTTAGAGGTGGAGTTGAGAATTTCATCTAATGCCTCTTGGGTCTGGCTGGCGAGGGTGACTGTCGATGTGGTCAGGCTGGCGCCTGATTCGATACTCTTCACGGCATCATTGACGCCCCGTTGTAACTCTTCAATCATCCGCTGAATATCTTGGGTCGAGGTTTCTGTGCGGCTCGCCAGAGTACGCACTTCATCGGCGACCACCGCAAAACCACGACCCTGTTCGCCCGCACGGGCCGCCTCAATGGCGGCATTGAGGGCGAGCAGGTTGGTTTGCTCGGCGATGGCGTGGATCACATCCAGCACTGAGGCAATATTAGCCGAGTTGACTGAGAGTTTTTCAATTACAGTGACGGCATTTTTAACTGATTCAGACAGTTGCTGAATATGGTTAACCGATTGAGTGAGGATATTTTTACCCTCAATGGTTTGGTTGTTGACCTTAGTGATTTCGGTGGCGGTATGCAGAGCGTTGCTGGCGACTTCACGCACTGCGGCGCTCATTTCATTTACCGCTGTGACTATGGTATCGACAAACTGCTCCTGCTCGTGGCTGATGTTGATTGTGGTGGCAGACTTAGTCGCAAGGTTTTCAACGGTTTGGCTAACATCTTTGGTCTGGCTGATAATGGCGATCACCATCTGCTGAAGTTGAGCCACAAACAAGTTAAAGGCATTGGCCAGTTCGCCAATTTCATCTTGACGATTAATGGGAATTCGCTGGGTTAAGTTTCCGTCGCCATCGACTATATCATTAATTCGGTTAGTAATATCTTGAATCGCGTTGACTATGATCTTGGGGCCAAAGTAGGCGATCACTAGGGCAACGATAGCGACAAGGGTGGCAATGGTGACGGAAATTTGGGTTTGGGTAGTGGCCTGCTCTGAGGCTTGTAAATCCAGTTCTTTTACGCGGTTATCGGCGGCTTCACCGGCGGCATTGTAGATGTTTCTTAGGGCTTTAAACTCTTTTTTAGATTTGTTTTCATGGAGTTGTCTCGCCAGTTCAAAGTTATTATTTTTTACCGCGTTGATGACTTCCGATGAGGCTTGATACCAGAGCGAAAACTGCGCCTCAAAACCACTGGTGGATTGTATGACTTCTAAGTGTTCTTGCAGGTAATGTTTAAACTCCCCCATGCGATCACGCGCTTGGTCGACGTTTTCCTGCCAGTTGTCTATCTCACTCTTGCGATTGTCGCCGCTGAGATCGGGACGAAGGAGCACTTCTTCACTCAGTTGGGCCTGATAGAGGTCCCGATCCGCGTTGAGAATGGCCGAAATTGCAGGGTTAAATAATTGGCTAAACTCCTGCATTTGCTTGAGGGTGGTGCGGCTTTGCATCGCATCGGTTATTGCCATCACAATCAAGGCTGTCGCCATAATGGCAAACATCAGCGAAAACTTTACTCGAATGCTATTAAACATGGGACTCTCCATAACTCTCTGACAAAACGACTTATTAAATAGCTTAGTCGCTATTTGGGTGTTTGCAGCAGTCAGCGAAAAGTCCGTTATTGGCAACATTAAAGAAAACGCCCCAAGATTTTAGGGCGTTGAGGAGAGAGATTTATTCGGTGCAGGCGATGGGAACTGTGGGTTTCAGCTTAGGTTTTACCTGCACTAACATCACCCCAAAGATGACCATAGCGCCGCCTAAGTAGTGATATATGGCTAAAGTTTCATTCAGAATGATCGCCGCTAGGATGGCCGCGAGGATCGGCATCAAATTGAAGAAAATGCTGGTTCGCTCGGCACCTAACTTGCTGATGCCATTAATCCAAGCCCAAGGTGCGATGAGTGAGGCGCCAAGGGCGGCGTAGAGAATTAACGGTGCGGCTTGGCTGCTAATGGCGATACTGGGCGCGCTAAACAACAACGGGGTTAGCATCAATACGGCAATAATGCCTTGAATATACACCGACTCCCACGTCGATATTGGGAGCTGCCAGCGTTTGAGCAACACACCGTAAAGCGCGTACACAAAGGCGCTGATAAGTAACAATAAATCCCCTTGGGTCACGCCGATGGCAAGATTGGCCATATCCCCGTGGCTTAGCATAAACACTAAACCCAATAGCGAAATCACTGTGCCACCAAAGACCCAGGGCGTCAGCTTTTGTTTGAGTAAAGGTACGGCCAAAAACAAGCTTACCATAGGTACCAGCGAGTTGATTAAGGCCATATTGGTAGCGGTTGTGGTTGCTGCGGCAAAGTAGGCAAGGCTTTGGTTTAACACCATGCCTAAGGAGGCTAAGGTAGCGAGTTTGGGCAGTAATGGCGCAATCGTTTTACGCTTGCGCCAGACGGGTTTTAGCATAAAAGGCGTTAGCACTAGCATGGCAAAAAACCAGCGATAAAAGGCAATGGCTTCGGGGGCGATAATCCCAAAGGAAAGCTTGTTTACAATGGCGTTGCCCGCCCAAATCACGACGGCGAGTAGGGGAAATAAATACAGCATAGGTCACTTAATTGGCGTGAGGACGGGTTTACGCCGAGCGGCATAAACCCGATATCATAGATTGACTGCTATTATCCTTGGTCTTTTATGATATAAATATCGCTTAAAAGACAATGTCAGTTCGTCGGCGGACAATCATTCCTAGGATTGAGCTTTTGTCTATGTCTCGAATCGAGCCAGCCCTTTGTTGGAGTACAGATGCGTCCCGTTTATCATCCGCTCAGGGCGGAACAAGCGCCTGTTGCGGATATTTTCTTTAACTATGAAGCCTTCCTGCCCAATACCATCACCCCAAAACACAGCCATGCCTGGGGGCAATTGCAGTTGATCAGCGGCGGTATTATGGAGCTACATGCCGCCGGGCAGCGATTTTTATCGCCCTCCCAATATGCGATTTGGGTGCCTGCGGGGATTGAACATGAGAGCTACACTCGGCGCAGTATCCATTATTGCTCGATGAACATAGTGGCAAATCGTGCGGGTGTTTTTCCGGATGAGACCTGTCTGCTGGCGGTCACCCCCATAGCGCAGGCGATAGTGAATGACCTGAGGGAGCGGCAAATCCGGGTGGCTGAGGGCGAAGCGGATAAACGTCTGGTTGAGGTGTTAATCGACCAACTGATCTTAGGACAGGCGCAGCCGCAATTTTTACCCTCGAGTACCGATAAATTGTTGCAACCTATTCTGCAGCAATTCGAACTCGATCCCGCCAGCCAAAAGAGCCTTAAAACCTGGGCCAGTGAACTGCATACCACGGAGCGCACTCTGGCGCGGCGTTGCCAAGATTGTCTTGGGATGCGTTTTACCGAGCTGCGACAACGGCATAAGTTTATTTACTCGTTACAACTCTTGCGTGAGGGATTGGCAATCAAGGAGGTCGCTCTGACCTTAGGCTATAACCAAACATCGCCCTATATAGTGATGTTTAAAAAATACGCCCAATACTCGCCCGAGCAATATCGCCGCCAACTGGCCTAAAAATAGGGAACGGTAGTACCGTACCCCATTGCAAATAAAGAGAGGATGTAAGGGATTTTTACACAGGGATTAATCGGAGTTTTTCTGTCGATTCCGTTTATCCTGACGTTTCTCTTTTAAGGTTTTCATCGGCGGTTTTTTCGCTTTTTCTTTACTCATGACAAATACTCCTAACTGAACTTAAACTCAGCAAAGTGATACTCAGTAAAGTGAAACTTCATAAGATGAGACTATCGAGTGTAGCGCCGCATTCCCATCGATAGTTTATTCAACTCTATCTGTCGATAAAGTTGAATGGTAAAAAGTCGATGACCCATAATTTACTTTCACCCCTGGATGATTTTTACATAAGCGCTGCCATACTCGGTAAATAGTCAAGAGGTTCTGATATTGGGCCATCGGCTTTAATTCATTCCGCGGCCTGTTAATAACTTCAAAATAATGCTCTCCTGCTTTTATATTCTGCTTATGCTAAATGCCGCCGCAAATAGCGATTTAAAAGCATGCTGCCACTGAAATTTGAACATGCTTTATTCTGAAAATGCTATTTTTCCCTCTAACTTATTTCTTACAAATGGCGATATCCTTGATCATAAACAGTACGGGTTTACCTAGAATATTGACTTCGGCATATTCGCCCTTAGTGCGTCCGAGCAGGCTGACGCCGAGATCAGAGATCACCGAGTAGCGTCCTGCTCTGGGTTTATGCCCTGGCGGATACACCAGCTCGATACGGTATTCCTGCTGGTCCTGTTGATTAACCAGTAAAATTTCTCGTCCAACCGTCACTTTATCTAGGGTTTCTTCACTTTTGAGTTGATCCAGTTTTGCAATCACTGCGGCTAATGAAGTCGGGCGCAGTGAGGCATTAAAACTGTTTTGCAGGTAATAGGTTTCAGTTTTCAACATAAAAGACTGAAATAGATTGCTAAAAAAAGAATAAAACATAACTACCCCAAAATATGAGCTAGATAACTGCCATGCTCCAAAATAAAAGTTGAAGCAATAAATTAAAAAATAAGAGATGGACTGCCGAGTGCGAGTAGCACTCGGCTTAAACTGGAAATTTAAGTGAAAGGCGCACGAAGCTGGCTAAATAATGAAGCTTATTCAGCAAAAAAGAAGATGGCTTAAAAGTGATGGATGAAAATGCATTTTTAAACATAGTGCTACATCTCCATATCAAAATAAGGCTAAATTAATCATTTAGCTTGCTTGATGATTAATGACTAATAAACTGTCGATACCATAGGCCAACTAAAAAAATAAATCAACTCATGTTTTTTGTCAGTCGGCATTATTACTGGTTTGTGTTGATGTCCCGATTAAATAAAA
This sequence comes from Shewanella sp. CG12_big_fil_rev_8_21_14_0_65_47_15, assembly GCF_002783505.1. Classification (GTDB taxonomy): domain Bacteria; phylum Pseudomonadota; class Gammaproteobacteria; order Enterobacterales; family Shewanellaceae; genus Shewanella. Next base: position 60,066 of record NZ_PFGL01000006.1, on the reverse strand, counting down.
CTTACCGCATTAAAATGCCGCTAATTTTTAGAGATTTGTTACCGCATAAATTTATTTTTTTTGGTTGAATATTGTTCGGTTAGGTCGTCAGCCCTGCGCCTTGCAGCAATATTTTAAGGCACAGGGAAACCAGTAGTAGGCAACTGACGCTGGTGCACCAAATCAGCAGTAACCAGCCGAGCCGCTTGGGTAGAGATGAAGTCTGAGTCGTCATAGCGAGATCCTAAGTTTGTGTTGCTGGCAGCCGAGTCGATATCGGCTGCATTAAGTCGTGTTTAGTGATAGCCAACATCCTTGGTGAATTTGCCGCGAAACACGTAATAACTCCAAAAGGTGTAGGCCAAGATCAGTGGAATAATCATCAGTGCGCCGATGAGCATAAAGCCTAAGCTGCTCTCGGGTGCGGCCGCCTGCCATAGGCTGATAGTCGGTGGAATAATATGTGGCCAGATGCTGATGCCTAAGCCACTAAAGCCTAAGAATATTAACGCGAGCGTTAGCAAGAAGGGGCGATAGTCATCTTGAGTATTTAAGGCGCGGATCAGCGCCTTAGTGCAGAGCAATACCAGCAGAGGTACAGGCGCAAAATAGAATAAATTCGGCAGACTAAACCAGCGCAGGGCAATATTGGGCTGTACGAAGGGCGTCCATAAACTGACGATTCCTATGCTCATCAGCAGGCAGATAGCGAGGATTTTAGCGATCTGCTGCATAGTCGTTTTAAGAGTGCCTGTGCATTTCTTCACTAACCAAGTTGCGCCAAGGAGCGCGTAGGCCAGCATCAGCCCAAAGCCACAGAAGAGTGAGAAAGGCGATAACCAATCGAAGCTGCTACCGCTAAATCTTTGTCCATCTACCGAAATACCTGAGATAAATGCGCCGAGCACTACGCCTTGAGCAAAGGTGGCAATAATCGAGCCGAACATAAAGGCCGTGTCCCAAAAGGGTTTAGTCTTGGCGCTGGATTTAAACCTAAACTCAAAGGCAACGCCGCGAAAAATCAGGGCGAGCAGCATGATCAGCAAGGGAATGGTCAGGGCTTCGAGCACTATGGCGTAGGCTAGGGGAAAGGCGCCGAGTAGGCTAGCCCCACCCAGTACTAGCCAAGTTTCGTTACCATCCCACACTGGCGCAACGGTGTTGACCATTACATCCCTATCGTCTTCATCATGGATGAAGGGAAATAAGATGCCGATGCCAAGATCGAAGCCATCCATCACTATGTACATGAGTGTGGCAAAGATGATGATCCCAAACCAAATCAGGGGTAAGTCGAATTCCATGGTGTGCCTTTAAATGGGTTGTTTAATCGAGAGACAAGATAAAATGCCTGGTTTGTTATTCATGGTTTTCAATCCCTTGCGCTACAGGCCCTTTGCTAATGAGTCGCATCATGTAGCTATATCCCACGCCAAAAATGCCGAAGTAACAGATAACGAACATCATCAGGCTGAGGCTTAAATGAGACACACTGTGGGATGAAACGGCATCTTGAGTGCGCATTAACCCTTGGATAACCCAAGGTTGGCGGCCAAGTTCAGTAGTAAACCAGCCCGCGAGGGTCGCGATTAATCCTGCTGGACCTAACAGCAGCACAAAGCGCAGGAAGAGGGGATTGCTGTATAGCTTTTGCTTGCGTCTAAGATAGAGGCTCCAGACTCCAGCCAAAATCATCAGTACACCTAAGCCCACCATCACCCTAAAACTCCAAAAGACTAAGGGCACATTGGGCCAATCCTCGGCAGGAAACTCTGTGAGTGCTGGCACTTGCTTGCTTATATCGTGTTTTAAAATCAGACTGGCTAATCCCGGAATTTCCAAGCTGAAATGATTGGTTTGGCTATCCATATCGGGCAATGCTGGGTTACGCAAGGCGATTTCCCAACGTTATGCCAAGCTAGGCATGAGCGTCTCGCCCGATGAAATTTTGATTACCTCGGGGGCGATGGAAGCGCTGAACTTGAGCTTAGCGGCCTTGGCTCAGGCAGGGGATTGGGTCGTGATTGAATCGCCCGCTTTTTATGGCGCAATGCAAGCCATTGAACGCCTCAAACTGAGGGCGATTGCCGTCGCGACGGATCCCCGCGAAGGGATTGATCTTAACGCCTTGGCCGAAGTGCTTAAAACCTATCCTGTCAAAGCCTGCTGGTTAATGAGCCTGCATCAAAATCCCTTAGGCTGTAGTTTATCGGAACAGAAAAAACAGGCGGTTTATCAACTACTTTGTGAGCATAATGTCAGCCTGATTGAAGATGATGTGTATCAGGAGCTTTATGTCGGTTCGAGTGCGCCGAGGCCGATTAAAGCCTTAGATACCCAAGGCTGCGTGCTGCATTGTGGTTCTTTTTCTAAATCCTTGATCGCAGGGTATAGGGTCGGTTGGGTCGCCGCGGGGCGGCATGCCCCGCAATTGCAACGGTTGCAGTTAATGTCGACCCTCTCAACCAGTGCGCCTATGCAACTGGCCATCGCCGATTTTATTCAGTCGCCCCAATATGAGCGTCATTTAAAGCGTTTACGCCACACCTTAGCGGATCGCAAATTTGCCATGTATCAGTTACTGCGGGCTCACTTACCGGAGTCCGTGAGTGTGAACCTTGAGCCGGGCGGTTATTTTCTCTGGTTGGCATTACCTGCCCATATGGATGCGACGCAGATATATCATAGCGCGCTTGAGCGAGGGATCAGTATCGCACCGGGGAATCTCTTTAGTAATCAAACAGAGTTTCGCCATTTTATGCGCATTAATGCCTCCTATGATTGTTCAGTCGAGATAGTGCGTGCGGTAAAAGTGCTCGCACAACTCCTATATCACTCCCCGAATTGATACGCCAAAGTGTGAGCCGTTGTAGCCATTTAGCTTGCGAACTAAAAATATTTAGACTTCTAGATGGCCATCTGTTAGCTTGGATGTAGTGCACAGATCTTGTGCGATCGGAGCATCAATTTGCGTAACGCTCACCCTAGGTTTGCCTTGGTGCGCGGCAATGATTGGGGAATTTATTGGGGAAGGACACAAAGATGAAACTTGAATCACTGGCGTTACACCACGGATATGAATCAGAGGCGACCACAAAAGCCGCTGCGGTACCTATTTATCAAACCACCTCCTACACCTTCGATGACACCCAGCATGGTGCTGATTTATTTGACTTAAAAGTTGCAGGCAATATCTATACGCGAATTATGAATCCGACGACCAGCGTACTCGAGCAGCGGCTTGCGGCCATTGAAGGCGGCATAGGTGCGCTCGCTGTTGCCTCGGGAATGGCGGCCATTACCTATGCGATTCAAGCGCTGACTCAGGTGGGGGACAATATTGTCAGTACCAGTCAGCTCTATGGCGGCACCTATAATCTGTTTGCCCATACGCTGCCGCGCCAAGGCGTAGAAGTGCGGATGGCGGCCTTCGATGATTTTGAAGAACTCGATGCCTTAATCGATGCCAAGACCAAGGCGTTATTTTGTGAGTCAATTGGTAACCCCGCCGGCAATATTGTCGATTTACAACGTCTAGCCGAGATAGCCCATAAACATGGCGTGCCTTTAATTGTCGATAATACGGTCGCTACGCCCGTCCTATGTCGCCCCTTCGAGCATGGCGCCGATATCGTTATTCATTCCCTCACCAAATATATTGGCGGCCATGGCACTACCATTGGCGGTGTGATTATCGATTCGGGTAAATTCGATTGGGTCGCGAATAAAGAAAGATTTGCCTTACTCAACCAAGCCGATCCTTCTTACCACGGCGTGGTTTATACCGAGGCCTTTGGCCCTGCGGCCTTTATTGGACGTTGCCGCGTGGTGCCGCTGCGTAATACTGGCGCGGCGCTTTCACCCCACAGCGCATTTTTGTTGTTGCAGGGGCTTGAAACCTTGAGCCTACGTATGGAGCGTCACTGCTCGAATGCGTTGGCATTGGCCGAATACTTGATACTGCATCCTTCGGTCAGTTGGGTGAATTACGGCGCCTTGCCGAGCAGCCCTTATCGTGAAAACTGCCAAAAAATCACCGGCGGTAAAGCCTCGGGGATCATCAGCTTCGGTATTAAGGCGGCCACGCCCGAGGAGGGGAAAATCGCCGGTGGTAAGTTTATCGACGCACTGCAGATGATTTTGCGTTTAGTGAACATTGGTGATGCGAAATCCCTCGCCTGCCATCCCGCCAGCACCACCCACAGACAGTTGGACGCGAACGAGCTTGCCAGAGCCGGGGTGTCTGAGGACTTGATCCGAATTTCCGTTGGCATCGAACATATCGACGATATTATTGCCGATGTGGCGCAGGCGCTAGAAAAAGCCTTGGCTTAAGCCTCTAATCCCATCAAAAAGGCCGCTAACAATAGCGGCCTTTCCTTTGTTTCACATCACTCGCTACTTATTGGGTTTGTTTCCAACAGGCGATTACGCGCCTTTTGATAGAAGTAAGATACGGTCAGTAAGATCACCCCAATCAACATAAAGGCGATGACTTTTTGCACCAGCTCGAAGGACGCCATATCCAGTAATAACACTTTGAGTGTGGCTAAGGTAAAGAGTCCGGCGGCGAGGCGGATCATATCCGCATGTTGGGGTTTTAGGCTGATAAACATCAACACACTGCCATGCACGACGAGCAGAATGGCACTGAGCGGCGCGGCAATAATGCTATCAAATACATAACTCCAGGTGAGATAACTGAGCGCCAGTAACCCATGCCAGCCCCATTTCAGCCATTGCAGCGGTAAGAAGCGTCGATGCAAACGGATAGCGACGCCGCGGCGCAATATCAGCGTGGCAAGCAATGCTAAGGCGGTAAATTCGCAGAGGATCAGTAAGGCGTTATTCAAATCCAATCGCAGCGATATCTCAAAGTGCAGCATTATCGGCAATAGCGCGAGCCCCAGACAAAGCCCGTAGGCCAAGCTGTAGCTTGAGCGAACCGCGGCTTGGATCTCGCTGGCTATGTGTGCGAGTAAGCCCGTTTTTTGGCCTGAGTATTGAGAAGCTCTTTGGATCAACAGTGCAAAATAGCCGCTGAGTGCTAAAGCTGTCATCGACCAGGCCACCACCTCAGTGCGGTTTAATCCATATACGAGTACGGCCAATACCAGCGCAAAATAATAGGGGCTAAGTTGCCATTGAAGGGTCAATAGCTGACGCCATCTATCGGGTAGTGTGCGATAACGAGCGAGTACAAATCCCATGATAAGAATGCCAATCAACAGTCCGATAAGTCCTTGCCAGATTTCAAATAGGCATAAACTTGCTGTGGTGAGTACGGCAAGCCAAGTCAGGATTTTAGCTTCAATCTCAAGGGCTTTGTGTTTAATCACATAGGCAAGGCCAAGACTGAACAGACAGCTAAACCAGAGTGCGGCCGCGGTAAACTCCCAATAGCTGCGGATGACTTTAGGCAATAATAGCAGTGGCAAGAGGAGATAACAGCCGAGTTGTATCTGCTTGGCGGCCTGGGCAAATAAGGATGCAGGATAGCATCTACGATACCAATAGTGGGCCAACAGCAGAGCGGCGAACAATTCAATGCGTGCCAGCTTGGCCATCAGTGGCTGCGCACTAAAGCTCAGGCTACCACTGAGCGTCACGCCTTCTACCACAGTAAATAAGAGTGGCAGCAGTAAGAGCCAGGCGGCGAACTCGCTGACCATCAACTTATCTTTGCCACTTAAATACAGCAGTAACAGACTCACTAGCGGGATGATGGCGAGGTAATAATCGCTGCTGACAAGGTAAGCCGCGAGCAAGAGAGTGGCGACATAAAATCCGCTGAGGATTTCTTTGAGTAGATAACTCAGTTGCCGCTCAAGCGGTGAGAGTGGCACCTCATCACTCTGGATTTGGCGGATAACAAATAACAGGGCGCCCGTACTCAAGACTAACGCAATCAGCGGAAAACCAAGGGCGGCCATAGGCGTTTGGGCGCCAAGCCCGAGTAAGGATAAACTCGTAATCACGGCATATAAATTGAGAGTCAGCCCAGTGAGCAGTAACACATAGGCTTCGGCGCGTACCGAAATCAGTTTCTCCTTAAGGCCAATCCACAGCATGAGCAAGGCCTCGAGGATTAATACCAACCCCAGAAAATCATGGCTTAACAGATAAAGTGCGGCAAAGGCGGCAAAACTGCCGCCAAAGACTAACAAGAGGCTGCTCTGTGATGGGGCTAGGCGAACTTTAAGTTTGAAATATAAGCTCGCGCAGATTAGCGCGTTGGCGATAAAGATTTCCCCTGCCAACTCAGTAAATTGTGTGAGCTCGAAGAGCACAAAGGCCAATAAGGCAATCGGTAGAACTAAGGCTCTATGGCTGAGTGGTGCTGTTGCTGAGTTAAAGATAAGCCCAACTAGTCCATAGAGATAAAATAGGACGTTAATGCTCACTAGGGCTAGCACTGCGGCGCCGTTCCACTGATGGAGTGGTAAATCGACAAAATAGCTGAAGGCTTCGATACAAGCGATATGCAAGAAGGCGGTGATTTCAAGGAGCGATGGCCACTGCAATTTACGGCTTTGGGCGAGGGCGCCCGCACCAATCAGCAGCAGATAGGGTATATACAGTAGCGGCGCATAGCTTTGGGATAACAGCATCATAGGCGCCATCGAGCCGCCGACCAAGGCAATGACGGCAATGACCTTGGCATCGAGGCGCATCGAGAGGCCATAGCCCGCTAAAGTAATCAATAGCAGCAGAATAAAGCTGGCGCTGTTGGGGATGATTTCAAAATAGGGGCCAATAAAATAGGCGCAGAGAAAGTTTAGGATAAGGCCTAATCCGACGATCCCCGAGCCAAAGTCGGCCATGCCCACCCTCTTTTGGCGGATAAAAATCCCGCCCGCAATAATCGCATTGGCGCAGCCAAAACCGAGCAGGGCTTTACCGAGCTCGGAAAACCAATGATTGATGGAATATTGCAGTAAATAACCAAAACCTAGGGTGAGGGTAATGATGCCTGCAACCGTTCAAAAACACTGGGCCTAAACCCTTGGCTTGATAGTGTTGATAGAAGCCTTTGACCTGCTCAGTAATTGCTGCAAAGGGCGCCACGATGGCGGCAAGGCCCTGGGACAATAAGCTCTCAAATTGGCTGGCTGCCTGTACGCCCACCTCAATACCCGCTGGTTGAGTAAACTCTCTATCGCCGACTTGTTGCGAATCCAGCCTTGAATGCGCTTCTTGGGGATGTGTAGTTTGGCGCTGCCAGGGATCGTCTTGCCAAGGATTCGTCTCAGGCGTTTGCGGCTGGAGAGGCGTTGCGAGCGCTTCAGATTGCTGCGAGACGGTCTGAACCCTTGATTCAATATCGGCCGCGCTAAGTGGTGCGGTAACGTGTGTAATTGAATTCGAGAGATGGCCTGCGTCTTGCTGCTCAAGCTGCAGACTGATGCTATCGAGCTTGGCAGAAAATTCGGCCAATTGGCGGCTGAGTGAAGATTGCTGCGACAGGTGCTGCAATGTTAACTGCGCCAATTCTGCCTTGAGTTGGTCTACGTCATCCTTTAACGGCATATCAGTATCCTAAATACGCTATCCATATGCATTTGCTGCAAAAGATTGTACTGACAACTTGGGGGAAGGGCTAGCGAAAAGCCATGATTCGGCCAGTATTGAGCTTGGAATGGGACAAGCGTGGCAGAGATAGTGCAAAGCCTTTGCCCTATCTTTGCCACTCGAAAAGCGGTTATTTTTGTGCTTGCAGGATCACAAACTTGCCGTTGGAGGCAACTGTGGTGCAGTTTTTAAATAAACGCTGTAATTTCACATGGTAAGCCAAGTGGCGATTACCCACTATATGTAAGATCCCGCCATTTTTGAGTCGGCGCCGCGCGTCTAAAAACATCTGCCAAGCGATGTGATCGGTAATGGCCTCACCTTGGTGAAATGGCGGATTACAAAGCACTAAATCCGGCTCCACCCCATCGGGTAGGTGGGTCATGCAGTCATCCCAATGGAAATGGCCTTTATCTGCGGGGAGTTGGTTACTGATCCAATTGGCTTTCGCCGAGGCCACCGCCATTTCGGAGTCATCAATAAAATGGATATTCGCATTCGGGTATAATTGGGCCGCACGCAGACCGAGCACGCCATTACCACAACCCAGGTCGACAATCGTTTTAAAATCGCCCTGAGGGAGATTATCCAACATAATGCGCGCGCCGATATCGAGTTTATTGGCGGCAAACACATTGCTTAAATTACTGATATGGAGCTTGAACTCGGGAATCTCCCAGGTGACTTCCTTCGGCAAGGCTCTTGGCTTACCCTCGCTAATACAAGTGATAACCCGGGTTTTTTTCCAGGCAAGGCTGGCACTGGCTGGCCCTAAGTGCTTAGCGAATAATTCCAGTAAGCTCGCGTTGATGGACTTGGCCTTAGCGCCAACCAACACTTTGCAACCCGCAGGCAACACTTGGGACAAGCGCATCAGCTGGTGGGCAAAGTAAGTGAGGTTTTTAGGTAACTTCATCAATACGAGGGTGAGATTTTCAGGCAAGGCATCGCGACTGGTAAACCATTGCAGGTTATCCATAGTTAACTGATTGCGCTGATGATTTTGCTCTGCACCTAAAAAGCTGGTTCTGGCATCGGTTTCGATATTCAGTGGCCAATCGGGATTAAGCCGCGATAGGGCGCAACTTAAGGCACCAAAGCTGTCGTTGATAATGGCCGTTGGCACAGCGGTTTGTCCGCCTTCGACTAGGGTGTTAATCAGATGCTCGTCTGCTGCATCCCAAGCTTGAAGATTGGATTCCTGCGAAGCGGGGTAGCGGAATAGTTCAAGCTCGATCCCTGCCACTGAAAATTGTGTCGTCATCTTTGTACTAAGCCAATAAAAACGCTGCCAATAAAACAGCGCCAATTAAATAAGGCGCAGATTATCGCAGATTTCCCCTTATCGTGCGATGCTTGCCTTGTGAGCATCCAGTTTGTTGTGCTTTGGGTAGAACTTAAAAGACAAGCCGTAAACAAGGTAGTGTATGAAACAAGTCGATTTAGGACTCGAGCCTGAGCAGCATCCTGTGCCTGATGGGGGGATTTCTGCCAGCGATTGTCAAGATATAGGGCTAGTCGAACCGCCCATTACTTTAGTGCGGGATTATTTGAATCCAGCTCAGCAAGCGGCATTACTCAAGGAGGCCGAATCTTACCCTCTGAGCCGCCCACAAATTCAAGTGTTTGGAGAATATCATTCGATCCCAAGGCAGCAGGTTTGGTTCGGTGATGCGGGATGTGACTATTTATATTCTGGGCTATTTATTCGTGCCATCCCTTGGCCTAAGTATTTGCACAAATTGCGCGATAAATTGCAGCGGGATTATGGCCTTGGTAGCAATGGCGTATTAGTCAATCGCTATGCCGATGGTCAGGATTGTATGGGCGCCCACAGCGATGATGAACCCGAGATCGCCCATGGCAGTGATATTGCCTCAATTAGCCTTGGCGCCTCACGGGATTTTGTGCTTAAACATAAACACAGCAAGCTTAAATACACTATTAGTTTACATAGTGGTGACTTATTAATTATGCACTGGCCAATGCAGCGGGATTGGTTGCACAGTGTGCCTAAGCGCTTAAAGATCAAAGAACCCCGTTGGAACTACACTTTTAGGCAACTGGTAGTGAATTATCACTGTTAGTATTTACCCTAGGATATGGCGTTGATATTGCCATTAATGTTGCAATAGAGTGAGCCATCGCCGACAAAATTAGCGGTGTGAATTTGATCTTTTTAAATTGAAGCAGTACTCTGCGCCCACTGGATTTTCCCATTCTGAGATTCGAATATGTCCAACATGCATACGCAGGTTACAGTGGCCGAGATCATCACCCAGAAGCTAACTGATAGTTTCTCGCCAATCCACTTAGAGGTTCTTAACGAAAGCCATCGTCACCATGTTCCGCCTAATTCAGAGACTCATTTTAAAGTGGTATTAGTGAGTGAAGAGTTCGATGGGCTGCGCTTATTGGCACGTCATCGCTTAGTCAATAACTGTTTAGCCCATGAATTAGCCACAGGTGTGCATGCGCTTTCTATTCATACTTTTACTCCAAGTGAGTGGGATGCGAATGTGGAAGTTCCCCGTACCCCCAATTGCCGTGGTTAAGCGTTAACGGGTATTTACGACTAAGCCACTTCCTCGGAAGTGGCTTTTTGTTTTAAGTCACATAGAGGGCATTCTTTAGTTTCCCTGCTGAATTTTCTGTGTTAACAATATGTTCTATTTTGTGGCGTGTTAAGCCCCCATCAATGTGCTTAACATATCTCGTAAAGAATGCTAATTCAGGTTTGGTAAAGAGGCGATTGCGACTCGGGAGTGTATTCGATGCGTAGGTTTGGGTCCCTGCTTTTGGCTCTGTTGCTGGTGCTTAGCGGTTGCAAGCCGCCGGCAGGCAATGCGGGAAATGCATCAGGGGAGCCCGGCAGCACACTCTCATCTAGCCCTCAAATTATCGAATGGCGTCTTGCCACTTCTTGGCCTAAAAACTTCCCCGGTTTAGGTATGGCCCCAGAACGTTTTGCCCATCTTGTCGATGAAATGTCCAGTGGCCGCTTAAAGATCCAGGTTTATGGCGCGGGTGAATTAATGCCCGCTTTTGCGGTATTCGATGGTGTCAGTCAAGGCAAAATTCAGATGGCCCATGCCGCTTCTTATTATTGGAAGGGTAAGACGCCTGCGGCGCAGTTCTTTTCCTCTATTCCCTTTGGCATGACGGCGCAGGAAATGAATGGCTGGCTGCACTATGGTGGTGGTATGGCGCTTTGGGAAGAAGTGTATCGTCCCTTTGGCATTATACCGCTGGCGGGCGGTAATACGGGGATGCAAATGGGCGGGTGGTTCAATAAGTCTATTAAGACGATCGCCGATTTTAAAGGTTTGAAGATCCGTATGCCGGGCTTAGGCGGCGAAGTCTTAAAACGAGCCGGTGCCGTACCCGTGAATATGGCGGGGCGTGAACTCTATGGCGCGCTGCAAACGGGGTCGATCGATGCGGCTGAGTGGGTAGGGCCATTGAACGACCTTGCCTTTGGTCTACATAAAGTGGCTAAGTACTACTATTACCCCGGTTGGCATGAGCCGGGTTCTAATATGGAGTTTTTAATCAATAAAGCCGCCTTCGATGAGCTTCCTAAGGATTTGCAGGTTATTGTGAAGAGTGCGGCTAGGGCGATCAATCAAGATATGCTCGATGAATATACGACCCGTAATGTGACGGCCCTTGAGATCTTAGTCAAAGATGAGGGGGTTGAGTTAAGGGAATTCCCCGCCCAAGTGCTGACAGAACTTGAGCAAATTTCCTTGAAAGTGATTGAAGAACAAGCCAATCAAGATCCTTTGATGCGTAAAGTGTACGCCGCCTATCACACCTACGAGCAAGGTGTGCGTCAGTATCATAAAATATCTGAGGATGCCTACAGTCAACAAAGGCAACAATAATCAACAGTGTTGACATTAAATGGTCATCTTAGCAGCGGATTTATATGAGATGATTTCATCTTACCTTATCTTGTTATCGACCTAATTAATTTGATGTTATGCTTGCAACCTATATAGACGTGACAGTGGCGTTGATGTCGCCCTGAGAATTTGGAGATCCCTATGCCATTACTTGATAGCTTTACCGTTGACCATACTCGAATGAATGCGCCAGCTGTCCGAGTCGCTAAGCATATGAGCACGCCTAAGGGCGATGCGATTACGGTATTTGACCTGCGTTTTTGTACGCCGAATAAAGATATCCTCAGCGAGCGTGGGATCCATACCCTAGAGCATTTATTTGCGGGCTTTATGCGTGACCACCTAAATGGTAATGACGTTGAGATTATTGATATTTCCCCCATGGGTTGTCGTACTGGTTTTTATATGAGTCTGATTGGTGAGCCAACGGAACATCAAGTGGCCGATGCCTGGCTTGCCTCGATGGAAGATGTACTAAAAGTGGTTGAGCAATCAGAGATCCCTGAACTGAACGAGTACCAGTGTGGCACCTATGAAATGCACTCATTAGCCCAGGCACAGGATATCGCCCGTAATATTATTGCCGCGGGTGTGAGCGTGAATCGTAATGATGATCTGAAATTAAGCGATGAGATCCTCGGCAAACTCTAAACTTTAGCAGCCCTTAACATTGAAAATTACAGCTTAAAGTTTTAGCTACAGGTAGAAGAAAGCGACGATGTCGCTTTTTTTTTGGAATAAATTCAGCTATTTTACAACTTAATAACAAAAACACCGTACGCTAACAAACACTTTTGGGAGCTTGGTATGTCTAGTCACTATTTTGCAGTATCGCTTACCGCGGCTGCGGTTTCTCTCGTTTGTTCAAATGTTCTCTCTGCAAACCCGCTTTACTATCAGACCCTAGAACTCAGCGAACTCAAAGATGGTTATCACAGCAGTGATGATGTGATGACGCTCAGCAACCTGAATTCATTAACCCTACTGCCCGCCGACCACAGTGGCAATATGGCCAATGTCGGTATGCGCTCCGCCAGTCAAGGTGTGGCTGTGATGCAAGACAGGGTGTATTTCTCGCCAGCTCCCTATAGCGCACCACAGTTGCAGTTACTGCCTCATCTTTTGCAGCAACAGAGTGTTACCGTCACCCCCCTCGCGAATATGGTCGTTGGCGGACAAGGTGCGTTTGGGGTGATTAATTACCAGAGTCTAGCCATTGCTGATCGTGCGCAGAATGCCAGCCTAATGGTCGAAGGCACGACCGACTCGGATATTAATGCGAGCATGGACTGGAGTGTTAAACAAAAAGAATATGGTATGGTTCTGGCGGCAAATTATAGCCAAAATCAAGGTGATGGATACTTTCTCAATGACAGTGATGCCGACAGACGAACCACAGATATTCTCTTCAAAATGAATGCCTCTAGCCTGCTTGGCGCCCGAAGCCCACAGGTGACAGAATTTACCTATCAATTTATCGATGATGATAGCTACCGTTCACAATTGGGATTGACCGAGGCCGATTGGCTCAAGGACCCTCTCATGCTTTACTCTGCGAGCGCTGGGGATGAACACCAAGGGCGGCATCATAAATACCAACTTTCACATCAAGTGGCCCTAGGTAGCAGTAAAGTGGTTACCGACTTTTACTACCAATCCTATTCACAGCAATTAAATCAATTAAGCCAATTCAATGGCCAGGACATTGATACTCAGAACCTTGCTGCTATTGCCGCGTTTGATCGACAGCCCAGTGTCGATGGCGCAGAGCTAACAGCCCTAATGCAGGACAACGACTACAGCTCTTTTGGTACTCAAACCCAATCGACCGCTCAGTACGGTGAGCATCAAGTGATTTATAGTGCTCGTTATCATACCGATAAAGCCGAAATGCGTTTTGCTGAGCAACAGGATCAGTGGTTGGCAGACAGAAGCATTGCAGGCGGTATCGCTACGGATATCTTGGCTTACACAGATGATGCGACCGCCCTCACTTCTGCCATTGATTCATTGTTCAACTGGCAAGGGCTGCAAATCAAGTTAGCACTCACTTATGAGCATGTGGATGTGAGTCGTGAAGTTAACTTAGATTATGCCGGACTCGAGGCTGTGGACTTTTCCGATAGTGATTGGATGCCGCAGTTAGGGGTGTTATACGATGCGGGAGATTGGCGTTTTAGCACAGATATACGCCGAGCCTGGAGCGCGGCAAGTGCGGGCAATAGTGAGCAGGAAGCGCAGGTTTCGCTCCATTATCAAGTCAGTGCCCAATACGCCAGTGACGGCATGAGCGCCGACATTAAAGCCTATGTTCAAGAGTTTGATAATCTGCATGTGGGCTGCGATGCCTATTCAATGTGTTCAGATGCACGCTTGTTAACCCAAGAGAATGTGCCAGATGTGCTCACTTATGGTGTGGAACTCAGTCTAGGTTACCGCTGGGATCTCGGCGAAGTGCAGTTACCCTTGGGGCTGAATTATCAATATCTGAGTTCTGAGTATCAAACCAATACTTGTACTGCAATCCAAGGCTGTGTCTCCGCGGGGGATAAATTGGCTTGGTTACCCGAGCAGCAACTGCAATTCAGTGCTGGGGTTAACTATGCCGAATATGGCCTTAATTTGAATGCCTTCTACCAATCTGAGCGGGAATTAACGCAATTTGGTTCTGAGCTGCAAACGGTTTCGAGTCAATGGCGGGTCGATTTAGCGGCCAATTATCAATTTGATCGTCACCACGAACTTTATTTTCGCATCGAAAATCTCTTGGATGAATCACTGATCACAACAGCATCAAATAGCGGAATTCGATCGGAAAATGGACGGATCAGCTATTTAGGTTACCAATGGCGTTTCTAAGCCTAGATTAAATCTTGTTTGAATTTTATTCGGTGATAGATAAGAAAAATACTATCGGGGAGTTTTATGGGGACACTCTACTTTTTGCTAAATTAAATCTTTAGAAATTAATGTTATAGTATTTGCTGACCGTAATATTCTCTCTTTCTGATCCGTCACTAGGTCGGAAGGTGAACGCCGTAGCGCATGATTCTTTTAAATCCGTATTTTAGGTTTGAAAACACCTATAATTTTCGTGGCGATGCCAAGTCAATTGGGGTAAAATGCGCGCGACCAGCGTGATTGCGATCGCATTTCCGTGATAAATCTGCGCTAGCTCAATGCGGTAGGTTTTGTTTAAAACCTCAGTATTTAGCAGGAACGCGGCGCATTGTCTTTCCTTCAAAACGTAGTGCTTGTGGATATGATTACAATTAAGAAAGGATTGGAACTGCCTATAGCAGGCGGACCAGAGCAAGTTATCCATAATGGCCCAGCCATTAAACATGTAGCTACTTTGGGTGAAGAGTATATTGGCTTACGTCCAACGATGAAGATCAAAGTGGGCGATAAAGTACAAAAAGGTCAGGTTCTTTTTGAAGATAAGAAGAATTTAGGCGTTAAATATACGGCTTTAGCCAGTGGTACTATATTAGACATTAACCGGGGCGCCCAGCGTGTGCTGCAGTCTGTCGTTATTCAAGTGGAAGGCAACGAAAGCGTTACCTTTGCTAAATATGACGCCACTGCACTCGATACGCTCGACTCGCAACTGGTCCGTGACAATCTGATCGAATCAGGTTTATGGACTGCATTGCGTACACGTCCTTTCAGCAAAGTTCCTGCTGTAGATTCATCTGCCGCTGGTATTTTTGTAACCGCAATTGATACTCAACCCCATGCTGCCGATCCCGTTGTAGTGATCCGTGAGCATAAAGAAGATTTTGCTAATGGTCTTAAAGTCTTAGCAAGACTCACCGAAGGTAAAGTTTACCTTTGTAAAGCGCCTGGCGCTGATATCCCCGCCGCAAACGCTCAAGTTGAAGAATTTGCCGGTGTGCACCCTGCGGGTTTAGTGGGGACCCACATCCATTTCTTATTATCTGCCTCTGCAAAACGTACTGTTTGGCATATCGGTTACCAAGATGTAATAGCTATTGGTCAGCTATTTACGACGGGTGAACTGAATACTGAGC
The DNA here is from genome assembly GCF_002783505.1 of Shewanella sp. CG12_big_fil_rev_8_21_14_0_65_47_15. GTDB lineage: Bacteria > Pseudomonadota > Gammaproteobacteria > Enterobacterales > Shewanellaceae > Shewanella. The sequence continues at coordinate 44,573 of NZ_PFGL01000006.1, read as the reverse complement.
GTGTGATTGCGATTGCTGGCCCTAAAGCGGCTAAACCTAGACTGGTTCGTACAGTGTTGGGTGCAAACATGGCGGAATTGACTGCTGGTGAAGCCTTAGATGGCAATGTTCGTCTGATTTCAGGCTCTGTACTGAATGGTCGTACCGCCGTTGGTCCACAAGGGTTCTTAGGGCGCTATCACCTTCAAGTGAGTCTGTTAGAAGAAGGTGCTGAGAAAGAATTTTTGGGCTGGGTATTACCGGGCTCAAATAAATATTCAATTACTCGTGCATTCTTAGGACATCTTGCTCCTTCTCGTCTGTTCAGCATGACGACCAGTACAGGTGGTTCAGACCGCGCTATGGTGCCTATTGGTAACTACGAGCGTGTTATGCCTCTGGACATTCTTCCTACTATGTTGTTGCGTGACTTAATTTCAGGTGACTTTGACGGTGCAGCTACTTTAGGCGCGTTAGAGTTAGATGAAGAAGATCTCGCACTGTGTACGTTCGTATGTCCAGGCAAGTATGACTACGGTTCATATCTGCGTGACTGTTTAGATACGATCGAGAGGGAAGGCTAATGAGCTTGAAAGATTTTTTCGAACGTATTGAACCCGACTTTGAAAAAGGCGGTAAATACGAAAAGTTTTATGCCCTATTCGAAGCGGCATACACAATTTTTTATACCCCAGGTAAAGTGAACAAGGGCAAAACCCACGTTCGCGATAACCTTGACCTAAAACGTATGATGATTACGGTTTGGGCCTGTGCTTTCCCAGCGATGTTCGTGGGTATGTACAACGTAGGTTTACAAGCTCAATTAGCTTTAGTGGCTGGTTTTGCTACCCCTGACGTATGGCAAGTGAGCTTGTTCAGCCTGTTCGGTACCGAACTGACGGCAAACTCTGGCTGGCCTGCGCTAATGTGGTATGGCGCCTGTTTCTTCTTACCTATCTACGCGGTGACCTTCGCCGTGGGTGGTCTCTGGGAAGTGCTGTTTGCCTCTATCCGCGGTCATGAAGTCAACGAAGGTTTCTTCGTTACCTCTATCCTGTTCGCTTTAACGCTGCCAGCAACTATCCCATTATGGATGGTGGCGCTGGGTATCACCTTCGGTGTGGTCGTGGCGAAAGAAGTGTTCGGTGGTACTGGGCGTAACTTCTTAAACCCAGCGTTAGCGGGTCGTGCCTTCCTGTTCTTCGCTTATCCGTTGAACATGTCGGGTGATACCTCATGGGTGGTGGCTGACGGTTACTCAGGTGCGACTGCACTGAGCCAAGCGGCGTCTGGCACTCTAGATTATGCTATTAACCAGAACTGGTGGGATGCGTTCTTCGGTTTCATTCCAGGTTCTGTTGGTGAAGTGTCTACATTAGCGATTCTGTTAGGTGGTTTGGTCATCATCTACACCCGTATCGCTTCATGGCGCATCGTTGGCGGTGTGATGGTGGGTATGATTGCCATTTCTACTCTGCTGAACGTTGTCGGTAGCGACACTAACCCAATGTTTGCAATGCCTTGGTACTGGCACTTAGTGTTAGGTGGTTTTGCGTTTGGCATGATGTTTATGGCGACAGACCCAGTGTCAGCGTCATTCACTAACCAAGCTAAATGGGCATACGGTATCTTGATCGGTGCAATGGCTGTGTTTATCCGCGTGATTAACCCTGCATTCCCAGAAGGCATGATGTTGGCAATTCTGTTTGCTAACCTGTTCGCGCCATTGTTCGACCACTTTGTGGTTCAGGCAAATATCAAGCGGAGGATTGCCCGTGGCTAGTAATAAAGATTCGTTCGGCAGAACGTTATTTATCGTCGTTGGCTTATGTCTAATTTGTGCGATATTTGTGTCTACTGCAGCAGTGTTACTGCGCCCAACTCAAGCGGAAAATAAACTGCTCGATAAGCAAAAGTACATTCTGGAGGCCGCAGGTCTTATCGATACTAAAGCGGGCAAAGTCACCAAAGCGCAAATTTTGGATACTTACGGCAAACACATCGAAGCTAAACTGGTTAACTTGAAAACCGGTGAATGGGTTGATGGTATGAATGCTGATACATTCGATCAACGCAAAGCGTCCCGCGATGTGAAAACCTCATTTATACCTGAGAACGACATTGCTTCGGTGAAGCGTGTTGCAGAGGATGCTGTGGTTTATTTGGTTCGTGATGAGCAAGGTAAATTAACCAGTGTGATCCTGCCAATCCATGGTTATGGTCTGTGGTCGACTATGTATGCTTTCCTCGCTCTGGATGCTGATCTCAACACAGTGCAAAGCTTAGTTTACTACGAGCAAGGTGAAACCCCGGGCTTAGGTGGCGAAGTGCAAAATGCTCAGTGGAAAGCAAAATGGCATGGTAAAAAGTTATTTGATGAGCAAGGTAACATTGCCATCAGCGTAACCAAAAACCCTGCCGTGGCTAGCTCTGAATATGGTGTAGACGCATTATCTGGCGCGACTCTGACCAGTAACGGCGTGCAACATTCACTGACATTTTGGTTAGGTAAAGAAGGTTTTGCGAGTTTCATTGAAAAAGCACGCAATGGAGGTCTCAGCTAATGTCTGACGCTAAAGAACTGAAACAGGTTCTGACAGGACCTATAGTCAACAACAACCCGATTGCATTACAAGTTCTTGGTGTATGTAGTGCGTTAGCGGTAACGAGCAAGCTCGAAACCGCGTTGGTCATGGCGTTGGCATTAACTGCGGTAACTGCGTTTTCGAACCTGTTTATCTCAATGATCCGTAATCATATTCCTAGCAGTGTGCGTATTATCGTACAGATGACCATTATTGCCTCTCTGGTAATCGTGGTTGACCAATTGCTGCAGGCTTATGCTTATCAGATTTCTAAGCAACTATCGGTATTCGTCGGCCTTATCATTACGAACTGTATCGTAATGGGACGCGCCGAAGCCTACGCGATGAAAACACCACCAATGATGAGCTTTATGGATGGTATCGGTAACGGTTTAGGTTACGGTGCAATTCTGTTAGCCGTTGGTTTTGTGCGTGAGCTGTTTGGTAACGGTTCGCTGTTCGGTGTTGAAATCCTGCACAAGATCTCTGATGGTGGCTGGTATCAACCAAACGGTTTGCTATTACTGCCGCCAAGTGCGTTCTTCCTGATCGGTGTGCTGATTTGGATTATTCGTACCTATAAGCCAGAGCAAGTTGAAGCAAAAGGGTAAGTGCGATGGAACATTATATTAGCCTGTTAATTCGCTCTGTTTTCATTGAAAACATGGCACTGGCCTTCTTCCTAGGTATGTGTACTTTCTTGGCTGTGTCTAAGAAAGTCACCACTGCCATGGGCCTAGGGATTGCGGTAGTTGTAGTGTTAACTATCTCTGTCCCAGCAAACCAAGTTATCTATCAAGGGCTGCTCGCTCCTGGTGCACTTGCTTGGGCTGGCGCACCTGAAGCCGACTTAAGCTTCTTGAAATTCATTACCTTTATCGGTGTGATTGCGGCTTTGGTTCAAATTCTGGAAATGGCACTGGATAAGTACTTTCCACCTTTGTACAACGCATTAGGTATCTTCTTACCTTTGATCACAGTGAACTGCGCCATTTTCGGTGCGGTATCATTTATGGTTGAGCGTGACTACAAGCTCGGTGAGAGTGTGGTGTTTGGTTTCGGCTCTGGAGTAGGTTGGGCATTAGCTATCGTATTGATGGCCGGTATCCGTGAGAAGCTGAAGTATGCCGACGTGCCTAACGGCCTGCGTGGTTTAGGTATTACCTTTATCACTGCTGGTTTAATGGCCTTAGGTTTCATGTCGTTTTCTGGCGTGTCGCTGTAAGAGACACCAAACGGCTTCTTGAATTGGACCTTCTAAGGATAAGTTAATGGATATTCTTGGTATTTTTAAATCTACTCCGCTCGAGGTTTACCTCGGTGTGAGTATGTTTACTGCTATCGTCCTAGTCTTAGTGTTAGTGATTTTATTCGCTAAATCTAAGTTAGTGGCTAGCGGTGACATCACGATCGGCATCAATGACGATCCTGAAAAAGCGATTAAAACCGGTGCGGGTGGTAAGTTGTTAGGCGTTTTGGCTAACAGCGGTATCTTCGTATCGAGTGCCTGTGGTGGCGGTGGCTCATGTGGTCAATGCCGCGTGGTGATTAAGTCTGGTGGTGGCGATATTCTACCAACAGAACTTGACCACATTAGCAAAGGTGATGCCCGTAAAGGTTGTCGTCTTTCTTGTCAGGTTAACGTTAAGAACGATATGGAAATCGAGCTTGACGAAGAAATCTTCGGTATCAAAAAATGGGAATGTACTGTTATCTCTAACGATAACAAGGCGACCTTCATTAAAGAACTGAAGCTGCAAATTCCTGATGGCGAATCTGTACCCTTCCGTGCTGGCGGTTATATCCAAATTGAAGCGCCAGCTCACCATGTTAAATATGCAGATTTCGATGTGCCTGCAAAATACCGCGGTGACTGGGAACACTTTGGTTTCTTCAAGCTTGAGTCTAAGGTTGATGAAGAAACGATCCGTGCTTACTCAATGGCTAACTACCCAGAAGAGTTTGGCATCATAATGCTGAACGTGCGTATTGCTACGCCTCCACCACGTAATTTGACACTGCCTTGCGGTAAGATGTCATCTTACATCTGGAGCTTAAAAGCGGGCGATAAAGTGACGATTTCTGGTCCATTCGGTGAATTCTTCGCGAAGGATACCGATGCAGAAATGGTGTTTATCGGCGGCGGTGCGGGTATGGCGCCAATGCGTTCACATATCTTCGACCAACTAAAGCGCCTTAAGTCTAAGCGTAAGATGAGCTTCTGGTACGGTGCACGTTCTAAACGTGAAATGTTCTACGTGGAAGACTTCGACGGCCTCGCGGCTGAGAATGAAAACTTCGTATGGCATGTAGCGCTGTCCGATCCTCAACCAGAGGATAACTGGGACGGTTACACAGGTTTTATTCATAATGTCTTGTATGAAAACTACCTGAAAGATCACGAAGCCCCAGAAGATTGCGAGTTCTACATGTGTGGACCTCCAATGATGAACGCTGCCGTAATTGGTATGTTGAAAAATCTTGGTGTCGAAGACGAAAACATCCTACTGGATGACTTCGGCGGCTAATGTTCATTAGCCTGAGATGAAAAAAGTTGCAGATGTTGAGGATAATCTCTCATCTGCAACTTTTGCATTTAAGGGCACAATAAAGAGTTGTTGGTCACTATGTCTAAGACCTTAGCGTTAAAAACCGCGGTGTTAAAAACCTCAGTGTTAAAGCATTCAGTGAACTGGCTAGTCCTCCTTGGGCTGGCCTTTTTTATGTCGGGCTGTACAAAACCGGACGAAGTGATTTCGTTAGCGGGTAGCACTATGGGCACGACTTACCATATTAAAGTCGTTTCAAATAAGCAGATGCCGACGGCGCAGTTACTACAGGCAGAAATTGATTTAGCCCTTGAGCTGGTCAATGATCAAATGTCTACCTATCGCCCTCATTCAGAATTATCCCGTTTCAACCAACTGCCATTAGAGCAGAGTGTCGAAGTCTCTCCCGATACCATTAAAGTGGTGCAGGAAGGCATACGTCTCTATGACGTTACCGATAAAGCCTTAGATATCACCCTTGGGCCATTAGTCAATCTATGGGGATTTGGGCCAGATAAGCGTCCAACTCAAGTGCCGACACAGGCCGATATTGATGCGGCTAAGGCGAAAACGGGCATCCACGAATTGTCTATCGAAGGCAATCGTTTAAGCAAACACAACGCACATTTGTATGTGGATTTATCATCCATTGCCAAGGGCTTTGGTGTCGATAAGGTCGCCTCTATTTTAGATAAATACCAGGCAAGCGGTTATTTAGTGGAAATTGGCGGCGAGCTAAGCATTAAAGGCACTAAGGGCGATGGTAGCTCTTGGCGCGTAGCGATAGAGAAACCGACCGATGATGGCATGGCGGTGCAGCAGGTGATCGAGCCCGGCACTATGGCAATGGCGACGTCGGGGGATTATCGCAACTACTATGAGGAAGACGGTCAACGTTTTACCCATATCATTGATCCACGTACCGGTTTACCTGTGGACCATAAGCTAGCCTCAGTGACCGTGCTGCATAAAGAATGTATGACGGCCGACGGTTTTGCGACGGCGATGATGGTTTTGGGCACAGAAGCATCATTGGAGCTTGCCAAGAAGGAACACTTGGCGATAATGCTAATAGAAAAGCAAGGTGAAGGATTTAAAGTCTACTATAGTGACGCCTTCAAGCCTTTCCTTAAGTAGTTGGAGTAAACATGAGCACTTTTATCGCGGCATTTGTGATTTTGTTATTGTTCTTTTTGCTGATGTCGATAGGTTATCTCATTAAGCGCAAAGCCGTTGAAGGAAGCTGTGGCGGTTTGGGTGTGCTAGGGATTGAAAAAGCCTGCGATTGTGATGACCCCTGTGACAAGCGTAAGCGTCGTATGGCTGCTGAAGAAGCTCGCCGTGAGAAGCTAACCAAAGACCGAATTATTTAAATCATCTTAATCGACAATAGCCTCCTACCTAGGGGGCTATTTTTTTTGCCTCAATTTTTTGAGCACAAAAAATAACCTTCGATTAATGAGGAGGATAGCAAGCCAATCTAAGCGATAATGAGAATGCTTTTTATCTTTAAGTTTGTGAAAAATAAGATAATTTGAGTTAGTTGCTAAATTGTACTAGGCTAGAAGCTTGATTTAGATCAATCTTTTTCCCTTTAACAAGGATCGTAACTTATGAAAGGTCATCCAAAAGTGGTTGGGCAACTGAATCGGGTGCTTACCTGTGAGTTGACGGCCATCAATCAATATTTTCTCCATGCTAGGATGTTTAAACATTGGGGCTTTGAGAAGCTCAATCACGTCGAATACAAAAAATCCATCCAAGATATGAAACACGCCGATAAGCTTATCGAGCGGGTGTTGTTTTTGGAAGGGCTGCCTAATCTGCAACAACTCGAAAAGTTACGTATTGGTGAACACAGCCAAGAAATACTCGATTGCGATTTAGCCATGGTGCAGGAACAACTCGCGCTTTTACGCGATGCCATCGCCCTCTGCGAGGCGGAGCAGGACTATGTCAGCCGCGATCTGCTGGAAGATATTCTTGAAGACGAAGAAGAGCACTTAGATTGGCTTGAGTCACAGCAGGAGCTGATTAGCTTAACCGGTATTCAAAATTATCTGCAGTCACAAATGAGCGAGTCATAGGAGCTGAATATGAAAGGTGATAAAGACGTCATCGATGCGTTAAATCGACTCCTAACGGGAGAACTCTCGGCGATGGATCAGTATTTTGTCCATGCCCATATGTACGAAGATTGGGGGTTAAACGAACTCTATGAGCGTATCGCCCATGAGTCGGATGATGAAAAAGGTCATGCGGCGAAACTGGTGCAGCGTATTTTATTCCTCGAAGGAACGCCTAATGTGGCGGCCCGTGAGGCATTAAATATCGGCTCAAATGTGGAACAGATGCTGCGTAACGATCTGGCCTATGAATACAAGGTTGCCGATGATTTACGTAAAGTCATCGGCCTGTGTGAGCAGAAGCAAGATTATCAGACCCGTGAAATCCTCGAAGTATTACTCGACGATACTGAATCTGACCATATGTATTGGCTCGAAAAACAACTCGGACTGATTGACCGAATTGGTTTGCAAAATTATCTGCAAACGAAAATGTAGTTGAAAGAAGTACCTCAAAATAGGGCCAGTGACATCATTTAACTGGCCCTATGTTATCTAAGCGACCCCAAGAGACGGAGCTTGCTGAGTGAGCTTAGACTGACAGCGGCTCCCCTTTAATTTGAGTATATAGTCTAACTGACTGTGAAATAGTTATTTCACCAACTCATCATCTGTGATCTTTATCAAATTTAGCAAATAGTGTTAAATGACTATTCTTATGTCTTTACAAATACTTGTTTACGTATTTTCTGAGCATTTCATCTGTTGTTAGTCGGTAAAAATTGTTACCGTGTGAAACTGTTTTTGTACGCCTTTTGTCAGTTATAGTTCAGCCAGACGGGAAGATTAATGGAATATATAAAACGCTCTCTCAGTTTACAGTTGGTGGTGACTATCGTTGGGGCGCTTGCTGTACTCCTCACTTTAGTCGCTGCTTTGCTTGTTAATAAAGAAAGTAACAATACCCGTAAACAAGTGGATGCGGATATTTCGGCGCTGGTAGCGTTAAAAGCCAACGAGATCAGTGGTTACTTTGTTGCCAAGGGGCAAGTGATCCATTCGGTGTTTGCCGAGCCCGGGTTAATCAATTGGTTTAGTCAGTACCATGCCCGGGGCAGTAACCTCGCCGCTGATGTGCAGTACCAAGATATTATTCGCTATTTTAAGTCGTTCTCCGAACGTGATAGCGATGTGAAATCGGTATTCTTCGGCTCGGCCAATACCTTTGAATATTTTGATCTAAATGGCCGTTTCGATGGCGATCCTAACTATTACACCAATAAGCGCCCTTGGTGGCAGGAGGCGATTGATCAGCGTGGCCTGTTTGTTGGCGATCCAGCGGTCGATGCGAACGATGGTTCAATTTCTGCCACGGTTAAAACCCCTGTCTATGGGGCTAATGGTGAGCTGATTGGGATCGGCGGCATGGATATTTTGATTGATACTATTGGTAAATCCCTGCTGGCACCGATCAAATACCGTAATTTCGGCCAAGCCTTCTTGATGACGGATGAAGGTAAGTTGGTGTATTTCCCTGGTTTCTCCGAGCGCTTTCCTCCAGGGTCATTAGCCAATCAAGTCGATAGTCAATTTAAGGACACTGCAGGTTTTACTGCATTAAGACAGCAGATGCAGCGTGAGCCCGAGGGTTTTGCTGAAGTCACCTTCAATGGTGTTCCCCAGCGCGTGGTCTTTGTGTCCGTTGGCGGTGATTATCCCAAACAAAAATGGCACTTAGCCTTTATGTTGCCCCACGAGGTGATTGAAGCTCCCGTTACGGCGGCATTTTGGAATGCCTGTTTTGTTGCCATCGGCATTATGATCTTAGTGGGGATGACGGTTTGGTTGATGTTGCTGCCCTTTAGGCGTCAGCTGTCTAAGCTGCTCGATGCGATGGAAGACATTGCCGAAGGTGATAGCGATTTATCTCAGCGTATTCTTATGCAGCGGGAAGACGAGTTAGGTAAGCTGGGTGATGCTTTTAACCGCTTCGCCGAGAAAGTGCAGCAAATGTTGTTGGATACCCGTAGTTTAACCCAAGAGGTGGGCACGGGCGTTGTCGATGCTCGGCAGATCTGCGACTTAGCGGTGTCGTCGGTATCCTCGCAGAAGCAACAAATAGATTCGGTTGCCACCGCCGCAACGCAAATGGCGCAAACCAGCCAAGAAATGGCAGTGAGTGCCCAGCGGGCGAATGATTTTGCCGAGAAGGCACAAACTCAGGCCTGCGATGGTACGCAAATCGTTTCCCGCGCGACCGAAGGTATGAAGGCGCTATCCCAGCAAGTGATTGAAGCGGCGAAAGTGATTAAACACTTACGCAGCAGTTCAGAGCAAATCGGTGAAGTCCTGAGTGTGATCCGTAATATTGCCGAGCAGACCAATCTATTAGCATTGAATGCGGCGATTGAAGCGGCGCGGGCGGGTGAGCAGGGCCGTGGCTTTGCCGTGGTAGCCGATGAAGTACGTACTCTTGCATCCCGTACCCAAGATTCTACCGCCAATATTCAAGGCATTATCCAAACACTGCAACAGAGCGCCCTGCAAGCCGAGCAAGTGATGGAGTCGGGTGTCGAGCAGGCGAAAGCGGGTCAAGCGTTAACGACTCAGGTCGAAGCGGCGCTAAATGATATTGCCACGGCGATTGCGTCAATCCAGCAGCAAACGGTAGAAATTACCGTTGCTATTGGTCAACAAGCCGTGGTGGCGGAGGAAGTGGCCCAGAATGTTGAGAATGTGCGCGGGCTGTCGGATCAGTCTCTGCTATCGAGTCAGGATCTGTCCCAAAGTCTGCAAGGCTTTGAGGATATGACCCGCGCGCTCACTCGCAATATCGGCCAATTTAAGATCTAAGCCTAAGCGGGCTGGCTTATCGTGCACTCACAAAAGGAGCTTAGGCTCCTTTTATTTTTTGCTTTCGCCTTATTCCATTCAAATTGATGAGCAGTACTTGATTACTGTTTTTATATACAGTATTTTTGACGTTGGAGGAATTCAACGTGCGAAAAATTATTCACATCGATATGGACTGCTATTTTGCCGCAGTGGAAATGCGCGACTTTCCCGAGTACCGTGGCAAGCCCTTAGCCGTGGGCGGCAGTAGCGATCGCCGTGGAGTGATCAGCACTTGCAGTTACGAGGCACGTAAATTTGGTGTGCGTTCAGCGATGGCGACCGCCTATGCCTTTAAGTTGTGCCCCGATCTTATTTTGGTTTCAGGGCGGATGCAGGTTTACAAAGAAGTGTCGCTGCAAATTCGTGAAATCTTCTCCCGCTACACCCCATTGATTGAGCCCTTGTCCTTAGATGAAGCCTATTTGGATGTGAGTGAGTGCCAACAATATAAGGGCTCTGCGACCTTGATTGCGCAGGCCATTCGCCGCGATATCTTAGCCGAAACTGGGTTAACCGCTTCGGCAGGCATAGCCCCAGTGAAGTTTTTAGCTAAGGTTGCCTCGGATCTGAATAAGCCAAACGGCCAATATGTGATCACCCCTGAGACGCTTTCCGAGTTTGTTAAAACGCTATCGCTACGTAAAATTCCCGGTGTCGGCAAAGTCACCGCCGAAAAGCTCTCCTCACTCGGGCTCAATACCTGTGGTGATGTGCAAGCCTATTCTAAACCCGAGTTATTGGCGCGATTCGGTAAATTTGGCGCTGTCTTGATTGAACGTGCCCATGGTATTGATGAACGGGGTATTTCCATCGGTCAAGAGCGTAAATCTGTCGGTGTTGAAACCACGCTGGCGAAGGATATTTATAGCCTAGAGCAGTGCCAACAGGTGATGCCGGGATTGATCCAAGAATTAGCCCTACGTTTGAGCCGCAGCGCTAAGGAGCGCAAAATTCACAAGCAAGTGGTCAAACTCAAGTTTAACGATTTCAAGCAAACCACCATCGAGCACCGCAGCGATGAAGTCTCGATTGTGATGTTTTATGATCTACTGGCACAGGCGATGGCAAGGCAAGAGGGTCGCGGGATCCGTTTACTGGGGATATCGGTTGGACTGGCGAGCAAGATTGAAAATGGTAGGGCCGCCGAAGCGCAGCTGACCCAGTTGGATTTGGCGCTCTAGCCATAACTTTTCGTAAATCCCTCACGGCGTTACCCATCTCACAGACATACAGCCCCTTCATGGTTTGCTGCGGCCTAAGACTGGTTAGGAGTGAGGTTTACGCACACTTACCCTCTTTGGATTTTATCGTGCAGGGACTTATTTTCTTCAATATTTTCATGCTAGTCTCGGGAGATTGAGCTTTCTAACTCGGGCAACAAGCGCGATGACGCAAGAAATTCAACAGCTACTCAGAGACAATTCACGGCCAGCATTTGCCACTCTACTGCGGCTGCTCAAGGACTTCGATTTGGCCGAAGAGGCTCTGCAGGAGTCGAGTCTAGCGGCTCTGGAACAGTGGCCTGAGCGAGGCATTCCCGCCAACCCTAGAGCCTGGCTCATTTCCTGCGGCCGTTACAAACTCATCGACAGCCTGAGGCGGCGCAGTCACTTCGAACAATGCCTGTTACCCCAGTTGACGGAGCTAGAACGGCATTCGGCTACATTTGATCCTTGGGACGATCCCGAGATAGAAGATGACAGGCTACGACTTATCTTTGTCTGCTGCCATCCAGCTCTGTCCAGAGAGGCGCAGTTGGCGCTGACCCTGAGGGAGGTATGCGGACTCACTACTGAGCAGATAGCTAGGGCATTTCTAGTCAAGGCGCCGACGATAGCCCAGCGTATCGTCAGGGCCAAGAATAAGATCCGTGACGCCAACATCCCCTATGAAGTCCCGCCACTAGCGCAGCTCGGGGCCAGACTCGAAGCCGTGTTGCAGATCATTTATCTGGTATTCAACGAAGGCTACGGGGCCAGCTCGGGAGATGAGTTGCTTTGTACTCAGTTGACCACAGAGGCCATCCGCCTAGCACGCTGGCTGTGCGCCCTGTTACCGCAAGCGAGCGGCGAAGCCATGGGATTGCTTGGTCTGATGTTGCTGCAGGACTCGCGCAGCCATGCAAGAGTGGATGCTGCTGGCGATATCATCTTGCTGGAGGCGCAGCAGCGCAGCTTATGGAACAGGGAGCAAATTACCGAGGGCCTTGACTGGACCAGCAAGGCGCTGATCGCCGATGTCGCCGGTTACTATGGTCTGCAGGCGGCCATCGCCGCAGTGCATGCCGAGGCCGCCGACTACAAGGAAACTGACTGGCGTCAAATCGCCGGCCTGTACTCTGTATTGCTCGCACGTTTTCCAAGTCCAGTAGTGGCGCTCAATCACGCAGTGGCCGTAGCTATGGCTGATGGGCCGACATCGGCCATGAGGTTGATAGAGCCACTTTTAGCTAGCGGTGAGCTGATGGACTACCATCTGGCGTATGCCGTCAGGGCCGACTTACTGCGCCGGTTGCAACGATTTGCCGAGGCCGCCGAGGACTACCGGGCCGCGCTGCGCCTCTGCCAGCAGGCGAGCGAGCGGCGCTTCCTGCAGGCGCGGCTGCAGGAGTGTGAAAAAAAGTGCTGATTTTTTTTGTCCCCTGTCGAAATCGCCGTCCGCGGTTCGACTAGTTAACGGAACTAACTTAACGGATCTCACTTAATGGATCTGACTTAAAAGGAGCGAGATGATGAAATTCATGGTGATCAGAAAGGCCGATGCCAGCACAGAACGTGGCATGATGCCGAGCGACCAATTGATTGGCGAGATGGCCAAGTTCAACGAGCGCTTGCTCGAGGCCGGGGTGCTGGTGGACGGCCAAGGACTGCAACCCAGCGTCGAGGGAGCGCGCATTCGCTTTCGCGACGGCCAGCCGTCGGTGGTGCATGGCCCCTTCGAAGACACGGATAACCTGGTGGCGGGTTATACCATCATCCAGGTGAAGGACAGGGCCGAGGCGCTGGCGTGGATGCAGCAGTGGCCCAGGCTCGACGGCGACGGCAATGTCGAGCTGGAGCTGAGGCGGATGTTCGAACTGGCCGACTTCGCCCCGGGCGAGGGCATAACCCAGACCGCCGAGGTGTTCGACCGCCTGACTCGCCAGCCTAGCTCATCCTGCACCTATCTCAACTTCGACGGCAACTGCCGCGAGGCGTTCGAGCGCTATGAGCAGCTCCTCGGCGGCAAGATAGAGATGATGCTGCGCTTCGCCGATATGCCAGATATGCCCCAAAGCAATGAAGCGGGCGAGGGCTGCGGCTTTGCCCCCGACGGCATAATGCATGCCTGTTTGTCCTTCGGCGGCGGCACTCTGATGGGCTCGGACGTGCCGGAGGGGCGCTATCAGCAACCCCAAGGGTTCTTCGTTCAGCTGCAAATCGACTCCCTGAGCCAGGCGCGGCAGACCTTTGAGATGCTGGCCGAAGGCGGGCAATTGCTGATGCCGTTCGCCGAAACCTTCTGGTCTGAGGGCTTTGGTATGTTGGTCGACGCCTTTGGCATCCCCTGGATGGTCAACGGCAGGAACAAGGGCTGAGTCTGGTCGGGGTTCATTTAGAAAACACTCTTTCTTACCAACGCAGGAGGCAGGATGAAATATCTGGCACTGGTCTATTTCCAGGAAGCTGCCATGCAGCAGCTGTCACAGCAGCAGTGGGATGAACTCAACCGCGAGTGCATCGCCTGCGGCGAGCGGCTACAGCTGGCGGGTCATTACCTCGGTGGCAACCCGCTGGAGTCGGTGGATACGGCGACTACTGTGCGAGTGCGCGACGGCAAGTTGCTGACTACCGATGGCCCCTTCGCCGAAACTAAGGAGCAGCTGGCGGGTTATTACCTGCTGGAGGCCAAGGATCTGAACGAGGCGGTCACCCTAGTGGCCAAGATCCCACCTGCTCGCTATGGCTGCGTGGAAGTGCGCCCAGTTCGGGAGCTGCAAGCCGAAAACAACGGCGGCCCTCGTCAGGCGGGTTGACAGACTCGCCGCAGCAGATGAGGGGCGGGCATTGCATCTTTGAGCATTGCCCGCCCTTTTTATTAGCCGCAAGCTTAATGCCTGAATAGGCAAACCCTGTTGAAATGGCCTCTGGCTATTTTACCCGGCGGTAAATGCGTCCATGCACAACAGCCAGTTCGCAAATATGTCCATATACAAGGTCAGCTCGGCTTCCATTCCTCTCGCTCATGAGCCTATGGCTTTCGTTCGCGGCAATCGCTATGCAATGCTCACCCTGCCGCCGAAGGTCACTGGCGCAACAGTGCTGTTGGGGAGTATCAATTTGACACTAAACAATTGGTCCTAATTATGCCCTATGGCATGGCATCGCACACAGGCACGCCACGAACTCTTCCCTGAGGGCTCCACCGCGCCATCCTTGGCGCAGAGGGCCTGCTAAGTGATGCCCTGCCATCCTATTAAGTGATCTACAATTCGGAACAACCATTTAGAGTTTGAATGGAGATTAGGGCCATTCTTGTTATGTACTCCCTAGATTCCAAGAATAACCGACAGCGAGGCCATGCAAGAGTAACAGTTGGATGCGGCAGCAGATCGCATGTAATCGATGAGCAAATTCGGCGTGCCTCGGGACGATTTTAAGAGTAAATTATCGCCCTTGGTCCATTCAGAAATGGATTTACTACCCAAGGAATATGTGATGTTCGGAACCCAAGATCTGCTGCTGTTTATCGTCTCAGGCCTGTTGCTCAACATGACGCCCGGTCCCGACTCCCTGCTCATCATGGCGCGCAGCGCAAGCCAGGGCTGGCGAGCGGGTTCGGCCGCCGCACTCGGCATAGGTGCCGGTACCTGTATTCATATTCTGGCGGCGGCCCTGGGCCTGTCTGCCATCCTCGCGACTTCTACCTGGGCCTTCACTCTGGTTAAATTCATAGGCGCCGCCTATCTGCTCTATGTCGGGGTTGCCTTGCTGCTCAGCAAGCGCAAGCCCGGCGCCGCCGAAGCGCCTGTTCATCTGCCGGGGCTTTCCTATCGGCGCATCTTTGTGCAGGGTTTCTTCAGCAATGTGCTGAATCCTAAGGTAGCGTTGTTTTTCCTGGCATTCGTGCCCCAGTTCATCGCCCCCGAAGCGCCGGACAAGGCGCTGGCCTTCATCCTCCTCGGCGCCATCTTCAATCTCAATGGCATGCTCTGGTGCCACTTCCTGGCGCTGTCATCGGCCTTCGCCAGCCGGAAGCTCAAGGCCAGTGCCGTCATAGGTCACTGGCTGAATCGTACCGTTGGCCTGGTGTTCGTGTCTTTCGGTATCAAGTTGGCTCTGAGTGACAGAAGCTGATGCTTTTCTGTCAGCACGGAGAATCACACGAGAATCAGGCCACCCATTACAAAACATCAAGATGATGCGCTTCAGGATGATTACCAAGTATTGGTGTGTCACCCTTGTGCATATAGGCCTATAAAACCTGGGCCGCTATTAACGCGGTCCGCATTAGGGGCGTCCACATTGGGATCATGGTCCGAACGAGTCGACTGCGTAACAATAAAGCCGTGGCCAGTCTGAGCTGATCACGACAGAAACTAATGCTTGCAGCGGCTTTCTCTAGTCACATGCGCCAATTGCCACTGGTACATGACTTTCCTGCTTACACCACTCCAGGTACTTTTCCCGCAGTTTCGCCGTATCCGTATAGCTCAGCAGATTACCGTCTTCATCGATATTTTCCACTCGACCGGACATGGTGATTTGGATCACGCAGGGCTCATCGCCGATACAAGACCAAGTATCCAGGTTACTCGGGGGTTCATAAACATAATCACCGGGACCGGCGATATGACCGTTTGAAAGTTGACGATGACCGCTTAAATTCAACGCATGCACGAAGCCTGTATGCCTATGTGGTGGAATGGTTACTCCAGGATCAACCCTCAGTTGCAGTGTTCGCTCTTCGCCCACAAGTCGTAATGGCCTTACCCAAAGCCCCTCGGTCAGCGGCATCCAGGGCATCTTATGGGTTTGAATAGGTTTTGAAGTGTGATCCATGGTGATCTCCTTTTTAAAAAATGGGTTCCATTGCTTGTAATTTATCTCGCCACCGAGACATGTTAGAAGTAATTTGTCTCGCTGTCGAGGTAAATGTGGGTATACTGTAACGCCATATAATCGCAACAGAAGTTCAGATATAGGATTTTCGATGGAAGACCATGTAAGACGAGTTGAACACCAATGGAGTAAAGAAATTCCTGAGCTATCGCTGCGCGGCATGTGCATACTGGCTCGTGCGCGACGTATCACTCTGGCCGCTCGTCCGCAGATCGAGGCCATTTTCAGCAAGCACGGATTGGATACGGGACAGTTCGATGTTCTGGCAACGTTGCGTCGTTCCGGCGCGCCTTTTTCGCTGCGTCCGACCGAGTTGTTTCAAACTTTGATGATCACTTCAAGCGGTCTTACAGATAGATTGCACCGGCTGACCAAATTGGGTTATGTCAGCCGACAAGCGGACCCCAATGACAAGCGCAGTTCCCTGGTACAGCTAACCGATGAAGGTAGAGCCGTCATCGAAGTCGCCTTTGCTGAAGACATGGCGCTAGAGAATCAAATCGTTGATGCTCTGACAGAGAAAGAGCAGGAGCAATTGGTTGCTTTGTTGACCAAGTTGGCTCGGAGTGTTGAATTGGAGAGTGTTGAGTTGGAGAGTGGCGTTGGGGTGCTCTAAGCTTGCTTCACTGGACTTTTGAACGCGCCGATTTAATCCGCAAATTGCACTGAGGTCCAACTCACGCAAAGTTGCAGCCGGGTGTCAGATACACGAGCTAGACTGCGGGATGTCTTGATCATTGACACTCATGAATAATGCAGCGTGTTTATGATGATAAAAACCCAAACGCCACTGACAGTCATAGCCCTTCCTTTTGAGATTAAACATTCCTCCTGCGGCTAACAATTATCGGTTTGTATTATCAGCGATTCGCTTTATCGAATCGCTATAGTCTTCGTGGCCAGTGACACCTAGTGTGGTGAAAAAAACAACAGCTGCAGGATAGTGGTACCTGCAACAACTAAGCACACCTACATTTTTGGGGAAATGGATACATGCAGAAGCTTAATAGCATCACATTGGCGATGATCATGGCGTTTTCGTTGCCGGTTATCGGCCAGGAAGCCCAGCAGGAAAAGGGCGAGGAGACGTCAACAACACCAAGCACAGTAGAAAATGACACTGCAATCGAAGTGATTTCGGTAACGGCCACAAAACGTAAAACCCGCTTGATGGAAACACCCGTTGCCATCTCAGCGCTGAGCGAGGCGCAACTGAGGCAAAACGGGGCGAATAATATTAAAGACATCGCCGATTTAGTGCCGGGACTCGATATTTCTACCGCGACGGATCAGGCCGCCCCCGTTATTTCCATGCGCGGTATACGCTCTACCAATATCACCGAACTGGGCGATCCTGCCGTTGGCGTGCATTTAGATGGCATTTACTCGCCCCGCATGCAGGGGGCATTGGCGCTGATGTACGATGTCGAGCGGGTTGAAGTATTGCGTGGACCGCAGGGGACCTTGTTTGGTCGAAACTCGACTGTCGGTAGTATTAATGTCCTCTCGGCGAAGCCTGATTTTAGTGGTTTTTCCGGCAATTTGAATGCCGAAGCCGGTAATTTCAATAGCAAGAATCTGGACGGCTTTGTCAATATCCCACTGAATGACGATTTTGCCGTGCGCATAGCCGCAAAAGGTGTAAAGCGGGATTCTTACCTAGAAGGATATTGGGATCCGAATCAGTACGACACCCGCCACCTTAGTGATCAAGTTCTGAACGCTCCGGTGATCTCTGAAGATTCATACCAAGGGATTGGCTCTACCGTGACACAGAAGGAGAACTGGTGGATAGACAACGCTGGCACAGATCCTGAGGCTCAACGTGTGCGTGCGCTGACATCGGCTGACAAGGCCGATTTTTACAACAATGCCAACGAATATTCGTTTCGTATCAGCACCCTGTGGCAACCCGCGCATGGGATGTTTAGCAACCACACCGTTTTTCAGCAATATGTAAACCACAGCGCCGGTTCGTTAGATTTGGTTAACTGTGATCAATTGCGTGATCGGCCAGCCGAATATGGTGGCGATTGTTCGTCGTTTTTGCCCAGTGATAATACCTATCAGGCCGTTGTTAACCTGCCGGGTGAACTGAACCTGGATATTACCTATCTGCGTAATACCTTGAATTACAGCCTGAGTGATGAGTTGAGCCTAGTATGGCTGCTCGGTTATGAAAAAATGGACAGATCGTCCGCTCAGGACAGTGAAGTCGGACTGGACCCGTGGGACGGCGCTATCTATTTCCTTGACGGTACCGGTGCCGAGTCTTACTCGAGTGAGCTTCAGCTGCAGTCTGACGAATTCGGCGATCTGATTTGGATAGCGGGGATTAATTACTTCCATGAAAAGACCACGACACTGGGTTATTACGACAACCCAATGGATGACAAAGCGTTCTGGGATCAGCCGGATCGTTCAACCGATGCCTATGCGCTGTTTGGCCAGGCAACCTACAATCTAACCGATGATCTGCATCTTACCTTGGGCTACCGTTACAGCCACGAGACCAAACAGGATAAAGGCGGCCGCACTTATCGTTGCTCTAATGCCGATGGCTGTGCGCCAGGCTGGCTGAACCGGACCACACTGAGCGAGTTGCCGGCGGATTATTTTAATGACCCCGCTTTGTATGCCTCCTATTTTGAAAATGACAATAAAGGCCAGTGGCAAAATAATGACTTCAGAATTGGGCTGGATTACAACCTGAGCCAGGACACTATGCTGTACAGCTATCTGGCCTCGGGTTTTAAGGCCGGTGGTATTGGTGATGTCTTTGAAGTGGTTAATGACAGAACCGGAGAAGTAAGCCGCATCGAAACCCAGTTTGATCCTGAAGAGGTCTTGACCTTAGAGCTGGGCGCAAAATCAAGCTTTCTGGATAATTCACTCAATCTACAAGCCGCGTTTTTTTACACTGACTATACCAATATGCAGTACGCCTCTGTCGGCTCAATTGGCAATGTTGAACGTCTGTCGCCGGTTAAAGACGAAGACGGGGCGCCAATTCTCGATGAAAATGGCATGCCAGTACTCGATTACCAGAACCAAGCTGTGATTGCGTATTTCACCCAGAACGTACCGGCCTCAGCCATCAAAGGGATCGAGTTTGAATTTGACTGGAAGCCTTATGAGAATGGACGCATCACAGGTTATGCGACCTGGACTCAAGCCCGTGTCAGCGATGATTGGATCACTAAGTGGGATTACGATCCTCAATATCTGTTTGGCTTGTCTCATGAAGAATCAATCGATCCTGAAAATACGCAGCTGACAACCAATCTTAAAGGCAACGATCTGGCAATGACCCCGAGGTTTACCGCCAATATCAGTTATACCCATAGCCTGGATTTAGGCCGGTTTGGCTATCTGCACGGTTGGTTTAACCTGAGCTGGAAAGATGAGTCCTACACCACTATCTGGAATCTGGATAAACATCTGGATGACATGGACTTCACTGTCAGTGACGAAGCCGCGCTCTACATCACGGATAAACGTGACGCCTATACCATGGTTAATGCCTCATTAAAATATGAACCGCAAAGCCAGGGCTGGTATGCCGAAGTGTTTGTTAATAATGCTACCGATGAAGTGGTGCAGTACTGGAACAACACCAGCAAAGGCATTAACAAAGGCAGCTTTGGGATGCCACGTTACTATGGCGTCAGAGCGGGCTTTAGTTTCTAAGCTCGGACCCCGTTAGTCTTGCGCCCTGAGCTGGCTGTAATACGGTCCGGGCGCAGGCTCTTTTGCAATCACAGGACCAAGCTCTTTTGCAATCACAGGACATCGTTATGAGAAATACATTTTTGACCATTATGTTAGTGGCCTGCAGCCTGTGCACAGTAACAAAGGTGCAGGCGGCATACTTTAAAGATGACTTCAGTTGGGGATTTAACGCTAATTTGTGGTCTGCCAGAAGTGGGGACAATGGCTCACCGTTTGGCTGTACCTTCGCGCCGGGTATGATCTCACCAAGCTCCCACGGTATTACGCTGGCGCTAAGTCAAGGCAGTTGCTCCGAGCTGCAAAGTCGCAGCAGTTATCACTACGGCAAGGTGCAGGGCGCATTGAAAACCGGTAATACCCCAGGCACGGTCGCATCCATTTTTACCTATACCTCATGGTGGGATGCGCCCGGCCGAGCATGGCAGGAAATTGATATCGAGTTTTTACCTTCACTTGGTAATGTGGTGCATACCAATGTCATTTACCAGCCTCAGGGCGGCACCTATCAAAGCTGGGAGCAGGACATAGATCTTGGCCAGTACGGGCTGAATATTCAGCAAAACTTGCTGACTATCGGTTTTGACTGGCGCCAGAACTACATTCGCTGGTATGTGTTTGACGCCAGCGGTAATGAGCAAACCCTCAGGACAGTTTATAAAGATAATGGCGATAGTTATCTGGCGTCCGATGAAATCCCCGCTTATGCCTGGCCGGTAGATAACACCAAGATCATGATTAACCATTGGCACGGCGACAACTCCCAAGATGGCTTTTACTTCCCCGGCCAGTACTTCGGTGGCAACGGCTGGGCTTATTACGATTTTATTGAATACATCCCCCATTAGTGCGCACGTGTTGGCGGCGGTAATGCCATAGCATTGCCGCTGCAGACGTAAAGGATCCAACTATGTCTTTTGTTCCACATTTCGCTATCGGCAAAACACTTTTTTTATGTTCTGTGTTGTTGCCTGCCCGCGGCATTGCCGCCGATATTCCCCAGGTTAGCTGGCCTAAAGCCCACTCTGCACGGCAACCCGATGCCGCAATAGAGCGGCAGCTCGATGCTTTACTGGCAAAGATGACGCTAGAGCAGAAGGTTGCACAAATAGTCCAACCCGAGATTGGCTACCTGAGTGTCGAGCAAATGCGTCAATACGGCTTTGGCTCTTATCTGAATGGCGGCAATACTGCCCCTTATGGTCAGAAACAAGCCGATGCAAAAACCTGGCTTAAGTATGCCGATGAAATGTATGCCGCATCCGTTGACAGCAGCCTGGATGGTAGCAGCATTCCAACTCTGTGGGGGACTGACGCTATGCACGGCCACAGCAACGTCTTCGGCGCCACCTTATTTCCGCATAATATCGGTCTGGGCGCCGCCAGAGATGCGTATTTAATCCACAGAATTGGCCAAGCGACCGCTAAGGAAGTGGCGGCAACGGGTATCGAGTGGATGTTCGCGCCCACCGTTGCCGTGGCCAGAGATGACCGTTGGGGCCGCACCTTTGAAAGTTACGCCGAAGATCCTGAGATAGTGGCGGCCTACGCCGGCCCTATGGTGACAGGAATACAAGGCGAGAATGGCGATGATTTTTTACGTTTTTATCATCGCATCGCCACTGCCAAGCACTTTATCGGCGATGGTGGCACCGGAAATGGCATTGACCGCGGCGATACCGTAACCGATGAACAAAGCCTGCGGGATATCCACGCCGCCGGTTATTACAAGGCTATCGCTGCGGGAGTGCAATCTGTGATGGCATCGTTTAACAGTTGGAACGGCAAACGCGTGCATGGTGACCATTACCTGTTAACAGAAGTGCTGAAACAACAAATGGGCTTCGATGGCTTTGTCATCAGTGACTGGAATGCCCATAAGTTTGTCGATGGTTGTGATTTGGAGCAATGCGCCGCGGCCTTTAATGCGGGTGTCGATGTGATGATGGTGCCGGAGCACTTCGAGGCGTTTTACCACAACACGCTGCGTCAGGTGAAAGAGGGCGTGATTCCTACCGCACGGCTCGACGATGCCGTCAGGCGTTTCTTGCGTGCCAAAATACGTTGGGGAGTATTCGAGCGTGGCAAGCCATCCGCCCGGCCGGAATCC
Organism: Shewanella sp. CG12_big_fil_rev_8_21_14_0_65_47_15; assembly: GCF_002783505.1. Classification (GTDB taxonomy): domain Bacteria; phylum Pseudomonadota; class Gammaproteobacteria; order Enterobacterales; family Shewanellaceae; genus Shewanella. Next base: position 22,559 of record NZ_PFGL01000006.1, on the reverse strand, counting down.
AGACATCCCGAGTGGTTTAATGCGCCAGAGCATCGCGAGCTTGCCAGAGAGGCGGTGAGAAAATCACTGGTACTGTTGAAAAACAACAATCATATTCTACCCATCTCGGCCAAAAGCCGAGTGCTGATTGCCGGTGACGGCGCTGACAATATTGCCAAGCAGGCAGGAGGCTGGAGCGTTTCCTGGCAGGGCACTGACAATACCAATGCCGACTTTCCCAATGCGACCTCAATATATGCAGGCTTACGTCAGCAGATTGAAGCCGCAGGCGGTAGCGCCGAACTCAGCGAGGATGGGCGGTACATCGACAAACCCGATGTTGCCATTGTGGTTATCGGCGAAGCGCCTTACGCCGAATGGTTTGGTGATATTCAGCAGTTAGAATATCAGCATGCCGACAAGCGTGATTTAGTGCTGCTGCAAAGATTAAAGCAGCAGAATATCCCGGTCGTGACAGTGTTTTTAAGTGGCCGCCCGCTATGGGTGAATAAAGAACTCAATGCGTCTGATGCTTTCGTGGCTGCCTGGCTCCCCGGCTCAGAGGGGCAGGGCATTGCCGACGTGTTACTGACCGACAGCGGTGGCGCCATTCAGTATGATTTCACCGGCAAGCTTAGTTTTTCTTGGCCAAAATATGATGATCAATACCTGCTTAATATTAACGATAAACTCTATGATCCCTTGTTCGCCTATGGTTTTGGCCTTAGCTATGCAGACCATAATGCAGAGAGTCAGGCACTGGCGCCACTGTCTGAAATGACTCGGGCAGTGCCGCCGCACGACAGTGGCGAACAGTTACCTTTGTTTGTCAGAAATCTGGCCGAGGGTATGGTGTGGGCATTATCGGACAGCAGCACAAAGCAGCAAGCCATTAATGCGCCTTCAGCCGTCAGCGGCGATGGTGAAAGTTTATCGATGCAATCAGTCAATCTGGCCTATCAGGAAGATGGCCGTAAATTTGTTTGGCAAAGCCGCGGCGCCAATGCCACTGCCAGCTTGAAATACATCAGAGCACAGGCATTATCGCCGGCCATCCGCGATAAGTTTTTGCAACTGAAAGTCCGGCTCGATCAGGCGGCCGCTGCGGATGTCAGTATCGAGCTGATGTGTCAGCAAACGTCTTGCTTGCGCTCGGGATCTATCCTGCCGCTGGTTAGTGGTCTCGCTTTGGGCCAATGGCATACGCTGGCAATACCGCTGCACTGCGATGGCGCACCAAACCGGCCACAGGTTGCGGAGGATGCCCTGCGGCTAACCACAAAACAGCAGTTTAGCCTGGCAGTTGCCGACATAGCCCTGGTTAAAACGGCGGCGCCCTCAGCGCTGGTGCTTGACTGCGGGCAGTAAAAACAGTGATATCGTGTCGGGCGTAAATGCATCCGACACGAGTTTCGGCGCTAAGGTAGTGAAGTGATAAAGTTAGAATCGAAAAAACAGCTGTTTTGGTTATCCCAGTGCTGTGGCTGGTTGGCTTACGCCGTGTTTACCGAGCTGATGATAAAAATAGCGGGGCAGGAACCTTGGGGAATTCACCTTCCTCATCTACTGCTGGATACCTGCTGTGGTTTTTGTATTACCTTATTGCTAAGAAAACTTTATGCGCAGTTCAGGTTGCAACCCGCGAGTGTCAGTATCAGCTTACACATTGCCTGTGTACTGACGGCTTCACTGCTGTGGACCCTGTTTAAATGGCATACTCTGCAGTGGTTGTATGGCACTTGGTGGCTGCCGATGACCTGGTTTGACTTCGGTACTTGGACATCCGCCTCCTTGACGGTGCTGGCGACCTGGACCGCTGGCTACTATGGCATCAAAATCTATCTGGATAATGCCGAGCAAAAGCATAAAGCGGCCGAAGCGCTTAACTTAGCCAAAGAGTCGCAGCTTAAAATGTTGCGCTACCAGCTCAATCCGCATTTTATGTTCAATAGTATCAATGCTATCTGTACGCTTATTCTCAAGCAGCACAACGACAATGCTGTGGCTATGCTGGAGAAGCTCTGTGATTTCTTACGCTATAGCTTGTACACAGATCCTCTGGCGAAAATAACGGTGCAAGATGAAATAGCGATACTGCAGACTTATCTCGATATAGAACAGTGTCGGTTTCAGAGTGGGCTCAATGTACAGCTCAGCGCAGACACGGACTGTAACACTGCGCTAATGCCATCTTTGTTAGTGCAGCCTTTGATTGAGAACGCCTTGAAACATGGCCTAGGTCAAAAAAACAATATCGCAATTTCAGTCAACTTTAGGTGTGATGCCAGCCGGTTGCATATTAGGGTGAGCGATACCGGTAGCGGCTTTAACTTGTCGGCGCAGACCCCCGCGGGTATAGGAATGAAAAATTGTCAGGACAGGCTACAACTGATTTATCCAGATGCCAGCCATTTTGACGCCGGAAATGGTGAAAATGGTGGTGCCTGGGTTAGCATCACTATCCCGCTTGAATTGTCAGAGAATACTCAATGAAGCAGTTGAAGACCTTATTGGTAGACGATGAATACAGCGCCATCGAAGGGCTGACAATTAGGCTGAAATCGTTTTCGCAGATAGATATCCTTGGCCATGCCTGTAATGTTGCCGATGCCATGACGCTCATTAGTGCATCTGCGCCGGATTTAATTTTTCTCGACATAGAAATGCCCGGCGAGTCTGGTTTTGAGCTGATAAAACAGCTTCAACCGGAATCATGTCCGGCCATCATCTTTGTAACCGCTTTTCATCAGTATGCAGTGCAGGCATTTGAAGTACGGGCACTGGATTATTTACTTAAACCAGTGAAAAGAGAACGTCTGGCCGAGGCAATCGCCAGAGTGTCATCTAGGCTCGATAGCGCTTCGAGCAAGCAGGAAATATTGGAAGTTAGAGACATCTTGCTAAATGCCACTCGCCAAGCTGAACCTAGTGCGGCATATCGGATTGAGCAGGAAAAATTGGTGATCCAAGACGGGCATCACCCGGCGCAATTGATCCCCTACCCGGATATCCTCTGGATAGATGCCGCAGGCGACTATATGTGTGTACACACTCAAGAGGACACCGCTGTGATGCGCGCCAGAATGAAGAGTTTGATCAACGAGGTGTTGCCAGGCGGCTTCTTGCGTATTCACAAATCAACCATCGTTAATCTGCAACATGTCGTAAAACTCGAACCACTCATTAACTCGGAGTACAAGGTTATTTTAACCAATAGTAAATCGCTGAAAGTCAGTCGCACCTACAGCAAACAGCTAAAAGAAAGCTTATCTGGCTGCAAGGCTGGGTGAGGTTTACCGTGCTGGAGGAATTGATAAATATACTTGTTAGTTATAAAAGTGATTGATATATAACGTTTATATTGTCTTTTTGGTATAAACGATTGCAATAAAAAACAGTGCAGGTACACGGCTTTGTTACTTTGCAAGACGAGTTGAATACCCTAATCAATCTGGCCAGTCAGAATAAGGCATTTTTGCAGTGGATTGTCGTTAAAACGCTTGAGCATAAAGTCAATCAATAAGCGCAATCGAAAGGGCATGTTGTCACGATCACGATACAGCATTTGACAGCCCCTTGGCTGGTTGCGCCATTCGGGTAACACTTGCCTCAGCTCACCAGAATCAATCAGCGGCTGGGCGTGATAATCGGGTATAAAGCCGATACCTATGCCGTCTTGTATGGCGCGAGTGAGCAAGCTGATATCGTCTACTTTGAGCCGAATGTTGTTGCTTGGTGTATAAGTTTGCATCTCGCCAGAGGTATTGTGTTGCAGTTTCCAGGTAGACATTGGAGCACAGACGACTGTGGGAAAGCCTTCCAAATCAGCGGGAGATTTTAGTTGAAACATGTCTAAATTGACGGCACCACAAATGACAAAGTGAATATTTGTTAAGTGCCGACCAATCCAATGAGCCGCATTATGATCACCGACGCGAAATGCTATGTCGATGGCCTCTTCTTCAATATCTATGGTTTGGTTTGACAGGCGTACATCCAAGTGGATGTCGGGGTATTGGTTCAAAAAAGCATTAAAATGCTGCGCTAATACTAGCACGCCAAAATTCACTGGCGCAGAGATCCTAATGGTGCCTTTTGCTTGTGTTTTATCTTGTAGAAGACATACCGCCACATCGTTTAATTCTTCAAAAAGGGGCAAGCTCCTTTCGTAATATTTTTGCCCTGAATGGGTGAGTTGCACACGATGAGCATCGCGATTGAGTAGCCGTATCGACAAGTCTTCTTCTAGTTTGGCAACTCGTCGACTCAAGGTTGAAAGCGGGATATCCAATGCTACGGCAGCCTGTTTAAAGCTGCCATGTTGAGCAACCGCACAAAAGTAGCGCATATCATCGAGTGAATAATTAAGTTTCATATTTGGAATTTAAGCTCTCAATCTTGTTAGTTTTAATAATATATGAAACTTATAAACTAAGCTCAATCCCAATTACCTCCCCAGAGGCCGATATGAAATCCTATACAGCTTACATGACATTGGTTTGTCTACTGATTTGTGTTTTTAGCTGGGGTAGTGTGTTTCCGCTTGCTAAGCGAGTGCTGGAGGAGATGTCAGGGGAATCCCTCGTATTCTGGCGGTTTACCATTGCGGCAGTCACTCTGGCGATATATATCGTTTTTACTCGTCAGGCTTGGCCAAAATTGAGTTTGGCGCAATACACTGTCATAGCACTGGTAGGCGTGGTTGGTGTTGGCGGCTTAAATCTGGCGTTATTCAATGGCCTGCAGCATACCTCTGCCGCCAATGGCGCCTTGATTATGGCGCTCAGCCCACTGGTGACTTCAATCGTCAATGCGCTATTACAGCGTGAATGGCTCAGCAGGCAACAAATGTTTAGCTTAGTGGGCGGTTTAGCGGGTGTGCTGCTAGTGATCACCAACGGCAGTGTGCAGCAATTACTCCATTTTAGTTTTAACCAAGGTGATGTGATGATTACCGCCGGAATGTTGGCGTGGAGTGGTTATACCATTTGTTCGCAACGGGTCGGCCATTGGTTGCCAGTGTTGCCCTTTACCTTGCTGAGCATGGTCGCTGCCAGTGTGTCTATGTCCGTAATAGGACTTGGTCGTGGTGAGTTTCACCCTTGGCAGGAGCTGATGGGACTGTCGACAATCGCCTTTTCTAGCGTGCTCTACATAGGTCTATTCGCCACTGTGCTCGGTTATTTGTTTTGGATTAATGGCGTTAAGGAGTTTGGCCCTGCTAAGGCATCGCTCTTTTTTAATCTCGTGCCCGTTTTTGCGGCATTAACGGCGTTAGCCATGGGGCAGGCGGTGACGGAAATTCAGCTGGTGGGGATGGTCATAGTGATCCTCGCGCTGATGTTACCTATGTTAGTCAACCTACGTGCGGCAAGAGGCTTAGTGGTTAAGCGCTGCTAGGGAGCACCTGAATTCAGATAATCACTGCGACGGGTTTATGCTCCCTTATTCGTTGGAGGGCACTTCTCAAACATCACTGATTTGCAAAAGGTCACTTATTTGCAAGCTTTCACTTTCAACAACTTACAGTTTAAAACGACTGACCAGAGCCGTGAGGTTACTCGCCATTGATGAGAGTTGTACGCTCGCGGCATAGATTTCATCAGTGGTACGCAAGCTGTCCTCCGATTGCTCGGCAATATGCTGAATATTTTGATGGCTCTCATTGGCCATAGTGGTTTGCGCTTTGGCAGCGAGGGCGATTTGATTATTCATCTCGTTGATCTGACTGACTCTTTCGGCAATATGCGCTAGGGCTTCACCGGCATTACTGGCGGCTTCGACGCTCGAAATCGCTTTTTCATTACCAATGTTAATCGCCTTTACAGCACTTTGGGTGCCATTTTGAACATTGGCGATCATCAACTTAATTTCTTCGGTGGATTGATGCGTTTTGGAGGCGAGGGAGCGAACTTCGTCGGCCACCACGGCAAAGCCGCGACCTTGCTCGCCCGCCCGCGCCGCTTCGATTGCTGCATTAAGGGCTAATAGATTCGTCTGTTCGGCAATGGCTTGGATCACCTCCAGTACGCGGCCTATATGCTGGCCTTCCTGTTCGAGTTTATTGATTTGTATTTCTGCCGTACCTACATCCACGGCGAGTTCTCGGATCACATCGATGGTTTTTTTCACTCTTGCTTGACCATCGGCGGTAAATATATCGGCTTGTTTGGCGGCATCGGCGGCATGGCTGGCGCTGATCGATACCTCTTGCACCGAGGCGGTAATGTGATCGCTAGCATCGGCGATCCTATGGGTGGCAGCCTGTTGATCCATCAAGGTATGTTTTGCCGTTGCACTGGTTTTGGCCAATCCTTCGGCGGCGATATTAAGCTCTGAAGTGGATTGTTTAAATTGCGAGATAATGCCATGTAAGTTATCGAGAAAATGATTAAAGGCATTGGCAAGGTCGCCCAGTTCGTCCTTAGAGAACAAGTGAACCCGCTCGGTCAGATCGCCATCGCCATCGGTAATATCGTGGATTTTTGCCAGTAGCACAGCGAGTGGTTTGCTGATGAGTTTAGGCAGCGCAACGATAAAGATAATGCAGATCAGGATACTGATCGTTAAGGCTATTAGCTGCATCTGTTGCCCATGATTAGCATCATAGTCCACTTGGGTTACCGCAGCGGCTGTGTTGCTGTTTAAGTCTTCAATAAGCTGATTGATATTTTGATGCAATTGCTCGAATTGAACTTCGGCTTGGCCGAAGCTCAGATCAATTGCTGTGGTACGGCCATTGCGACCATTTTGGGTACGCTGATGACTGATTTCCGTGGTGCTTGCTCGCCATGCCTCGAAACTGCGGTTTAATTCGTTGAGTTTATCTTTTGCGAGGGGACTTGTGGTCACATCGGCAAATCTATTTAGGTGTTCTTTAACGAGTGAAATACTGTTAGTGTGCTGTTTTAGAAGGCTATTGTAAGAATCTGTGCCTACGTTAACAAACATCAGGCTACGTTCGGCGACTTGAGCCTGATACAGCTCTTTATCGGCTTGAAGCAGCTCAGATTGGCTCGGCAAGTATTCCAGTGCGAGCGTGTTGGCACTGCTATTCAGTGCTTTGAGTCCTAAGATACCCGTTGAAGAGGCGAAAATGACGACACCCGCGAGTAGCAGGCTCGGATAAATCAGTTTCTGGTTAACGGAAAGATCTTTATACCATTCCATAATAACGCCCTTCTTAATGGGTGCTCTGAAATGTGAGGGCCGCGATAACCTCAGATGCAAAAACAATGTGGTTCATCACTGGCGTTCTCTGGCGATTAGAGTCCAAATTGATCTAGATTGATCCCAATTGTGATGGCACCAACTGCAGCATCGCCATCCATTACTGGGATAGAAATTTGTACTAGGTAGGCTTGTGAACTCTCGTCAAATTTGACCGGACCTATGTGTTTATCACCTTTACCATTGGCGAAGGATTTTTGCCATTTATCCTCATCACCCTGCCAGTAATCCGACGTTTTAGCTGTCATGGCGACGTTGGCGCCTTGATTGTCCATGAGGAATATTTCTTGATAGTAAGGTTTGCTCGCCTCGAAGGTGACAAGAAACTTGGCCGCTGCGTTGTTCATCAAGGACGACATAAAGTCATCAATCCCTGCGGTGGCGATCCATTTTTCATCTAATGTTTTGATCGAATCTAAACTCTTTCCTTGGGCATTTTGTGCTTTAACGGCATCTACTAGTACCACTTCTCTGCCTAATGGCATCAGTGAATCGGCGAGATCGATCACGGCTTGGGGCACTTCTTCGGCGAAACTGAGGTTACTGCTGAGCAGCAGTGCGGCGGCTGACAAGATTTTAGCAAATTTCATGATCTCTATTCCTTAAGGTCACAGGGTTGAAGGGGGAAAAGCGGTTGTCTCTACAAGCGTGATAAGCAAAAATACATTAGGGTTAGACAGAACAACTATAGTAGAAAATTCAAGTTATTCTGCTCGGCCTTAAACTTTTATCGAGGGTATTGTTGTGTAGATTGGGTGGCAATAAAAATAAGGCCATATCTGAATTTTGCAGATATGGCCTTGGATTGGGGGATCGATTAATAATAACCGTTAGGCTTTAACTGGAATACGTTCGAGTACCGCCAGCAATAATGTCCAATATTGGCCGACTGTGGTGATGTTCACCATCTCGTCTGGTCCGTGGGGATAGCGAATGGTGGGGCCAATCGAGACCATATCCATATCTGGATAAGGTTTCTTGAATAGACCGCATTCGAGGCCCGCATGGATCACCATGATCACAGGCTCTTTGTGGTAAATGTCTTGGTAGGTTTCACGCACTATCGCCATCACAGGCGAGCTGTTATCTGGCATCCAGCCTGGGTAAGCGCCGCTTAAATCGATATCGGCTCCGGCTAGGTTGCTCAGTGCCGTTAACATGCCTTCGACTTGAGAGCGACCAGAATCGATCAGCGAGCGGATAAGGCACAGGATAGTGACTTGTTCATCGTCAGTGCTGATAACGCCTACGTTGAGTGAGGTTTCAGTGACACCTTCGACTTCATCGCTCATGCGGATCACGCCGTTCGGGCACACATGCAGCAAATCGATCAGGGTATTTTGGCTGTTTTCGCTCATCACCCGTTTTGGCGTTGGGATAGTGTTTAACACTAAACGCATATCGGGATCGGCAATGGCGAGTTCAGTGCGGATAAGCGCTTCAAACTCGGCGACTTTTTCGTTTAATGCAGCGACGTTTTCTTCTGGCAACATAAAGCTGATGTTGGCTTCACGTGGGATCGCATTACGCAGTGAACCGCCGGTAAATTGAGTGAGTTCAAGGGCTAACTCATCGGCATTTTCAAAAAGGAAACGCGCCAATAACTTGTTGGCGTTGCCACGACCTAAGTGAATGTTCACTCCAGAGTGACCGCCCTTTAAGCCAGATAAATGCAGGCTAAAGGCCGAGTAACTTTGCTCAGAGGCCTGCCACACCATAGGCAGGGTAATTTGAGCATCGACGCCACCGGCGCAGCCCATGTAAATTTCACCTTCTTGCTCAGAATCTGTGTTGATCAGGATCTCAGCATCGAGCATGCCCGCTTGTAAACCGAAGGCGCCCGTCATGCCGGCTTCTTCATCGATCGTCAGCAGCACTTCTAATGGACCGTGCTTGATGTCATCTGAGCCCAAAATGGCCAGCGCCGATGCCATGCCGATACCGTTATCTGAACCTAAGGTGGTGCCTTTGGCTTTAACCCAATCGCCATCGACATAGGCTTCGATAGGATCTTTAGTAAAATCATGGACTTTATCGGCATTCTTCTGTGGCACCATATCGATATGAGCTTGGATCACCACAATTTTACGATCTTCCATTCCCGGCGTAGCAGGTTTGCGGATGATCAAGTTTCCAACGGCATCTTCGACTACGGCGAGTTGCTTATCTTTAGCCCATGCTTGGATGTACTGGCTTAAGGCTCGCTCGTGTTTAGAAGGGTGGGGAATAGCACAAATTTGTTCAAACCATTGCCATAATGGCTGTGGGTATAACTGACTTAACGCTGTCACTGGTGTGTCCCTCATAAGGTCTTGTGGGTATAGGGCAAATTTGCGGCCATTCTAGCACATTCTGGGCAACCCATTAATCTTGGTATCATAGGCTTTTGTTACGCTGGCAGCCAAAGTTTCCAGTTCGAGTTTTTTCGAAGGTGTCGATACCACTTTTAGATTGGTAATTAGGCGATAGAGCGGGAATAATGCAGGCACAATAATGAAAAAGGATGGGTCATGTTTCAAGTTAACTTCGTTGATGTAAAAGCAGAAAGTGCCATTTTTGATGGTGAAGGTTGGGATGCGGTTGTGGTGGTGACACCCGATCTGGATGCCATCGATTTTGATGAGATAGGTTTATTGGCTCAGCACGGTGCCCACGTGGATAAACGTGTCGGTAAGAGCCCGACATTACTGTTTGCCCCGGGTCTTGCGGGGGGGCGCTTGATTATCGCGCCTGTCACCCAAGTGAACGACGAGTATGTAGACGTGCGTGTGTATGCCGATGCCGCAAGGGCGGCGATTGCCATTGCCAAAGAGGCGGGCGCCAAACGTCCGCTGTTATATGTAGTGCCATCGAAGGATCTACGCTTTGGTTTTGCCGCTGACGTCGCGGCATTAGCCTGTGGTCAAGAACTGTGGCAAACCTTAGAACTGCGTGAGGCGACGGATCTTGCACCTGCATTTGAGGCCATTGGGTTATTATCTTTAGCAACCCATAACAGCAATTTACTCAATGCCTTAGAAGCGGGCCGAGTATTAGCGCGGGATTTATGTGGTACAGAGCCCGAGCGCATGTCGGCTAAAGCCTTTGCCGATTATTGTCTGCAATCCTTTAAGGGCAGCGTGATCAAAACTGCGGTAGTGGAAGACAGAGATATTTTAGAGCGAGATTATCCGCTGCTCAGCGCGGTAGCGCGTTCCTCCTTTGCCGTCGGTCGTCATCAGCCTCGGGTGGTGAAATTAGAATATCTGCCAGAAGGTGAAGTGACTCGTACTTTCCTGTTTGCGGGTAAGGGCGTGATTTACGATACCGGCGGCGCCGATCTGAAAGTTGGCGGTGCTATGGCGGGCATGAGCCGTGATAAGGGCGGTGCCTCTGCCGTGGCGGGGTTATTTAAAACCCTATCAATGCTCAAGCCTAAGGGGATTCGCGTGATTGCCGAGTTGGGTTTAGTGCGTAACAGCATTGGCAGCGAAGCCTTCGTCACCGATGAAATCATTACCAGCCATGCGGGCGTGCGGGTACGAATTGGTAATACCGATGCCGAAGGACGCTTAGTATTGGCGGATTTACTGAGCCATCTGCGTATTAAAGCCGTGTCGGCGGTAAAGCCTGAACTATTTTCGGTGGCAACGCTTACTGGACATGTTGTGCGTTGTTATGGCGGTTATCCCGCGGCGGTGGAAAACTCGGTAGCGAGTGCACAGCAATGTGCCGTGACTTTACAGCGGCAGGCGAGCCAATGGGGTGAACCCTTTGAAGTGTCGAGCCTGCGTCGCGAAGATTTTGCCAAGATCCGTGATGTCTCGGGTGCTGCTGAAATATTATCCTCAAATAATGCGCCGTCATCGGTGACTGCCCGTGGACATCAATATCCTGCGGCGTTTTTACTGAAGGCGTCAGGGCTATTTGACCATGGGATAAATGCTCCTATCCCCTTAGCTTATACCCACTTAGATATTGCCGGCAGTGCCACCGAAGGAGATCCGCTGT
>NZ_PFGL01000006.1:0-11326 GCF_002783505.1 Shewanella sp. CG12_big_fil_rev_8_21_14_0_65_47_15 | reverse complement strand
GGATTATTTCTGTTTTTTTGTGAAGCGGATCGCCATTAACCCCACTGTAATTATGTAATTTAATTACATTAAAAAGCATTAATTAAAAAAAATACAAATAAAGGTTGTAATAAAACTACAAATCCATATAATAGCTTTCGTGGATTAGGCACTGAGCCTTTCCTCTCTAGTCTATCCAGGATGGATATTTTTCTCCAAGGACCCGAGTGACAAGTCGTCTCAACGGATTTGAGAATCTCTAGTTCCAAGGAACCGAGCCAAGCTTCACTAGAGCACTTAATCACAACTTATTTAGGAGTATTGACTATGTCTTATACAGGCAACAACCCATTTTATTGGCAGAACACTTGGTTCAACACTGATGTTTTGCGTGGCGGTTTATTCGCCATGAGCTTTAAGGCCTAACCCTCCTTAACGTTTAGTTTCCATCATCCATCAACCTTTGTATCGCCTTTTTTGGCGTGTTTAGACTCAAGTAGCATATCGGTGTTTTTGCATGGGTATGCCAGGTTTTTCCCGCTAGCGCGGTAATGTACTTCCCCGAAAGGGACGCTTGAAATATGTCTTTGCCTGCTCATTGAGCAGGCTTTTTTTTTTGCTTAAGCGTTTAACGGTTTTGCCTTGTGGTAATGAGCATAAACGGTTCGTATCAGAAGTGATAAAGCGCCTATTGCCAGTCCTCATTCTTAATCTCCCCGCTAGAAAATACCTTTGATTAATATCATTAATTGCTATTGATGCCCTTATCAAGGGGAAATGGCTTTGTCACTTGCTATCTCAACATGGGATGTATAGTTTACTTCGCATTAAAATGATCAATGCGATGTGGTTTTGTATGTTTCCTGAACTCAGTTTTCGTGATGTAAATCGTGAAGAGCAGGCTTATTGCTCTTTTATTTGCCCATGCGTTAATCGGCTCCTCAGAGGTGAGGGATTTCTTCTTTAATAAATGTGACATTGAGCTTAAAGGAGAAGAAGTTGAAGTGTATGTTGAGCCTGCGCCACTCAGGGATTATTGGTATGCACTGGGCAATCCTCAGAAACATTCCAAAGCGACAGAAATGGTGAGAAAACAAGTATTGAGTCAATTTTTAGCACATTATCAGGTGGGCCTTGCATATTTATCAATTTTATTGGGCCGCGTAGTCATGGCAAGGTTCTCCATCATTTGCGTTCAGAATAGATCACTCGGCCGTTTACCGAATGATTTATGGTTACTTGTGTTTCCCACAGCCAATTTTCTGGCCTGACCAGCCTAAACTCCCTATAATCGCCTGCGAATAAAACACGGCTACATAGCATTTACATTTTTATACCCTACCTACTCAAAATAAAAAGGAACCCAGTTCCATGTTAGAAAAGCTGTTCAAACTTAAACAAAATCAAACGAGCCTCAAGCAGGAAGCGATAGCAGGCTTGACAACATTTATGACTATGGCTTACATCATTTTTGTCAATCCAATGATGTTGGCCGATGCGGGCATGGACCATGGTGCCGTGTTTGTGGCGACCTGTTTAGCTGCCGCCGTAGGTTGTTTAGTGATGGGATTAATGGCGAATTATCCCATCGCCCTCGCGCCCGGCATGGGGCTTAACGCCTTTTTTACCTACACAGTTGTGGGGGAAATGGGGTATAGCTGGGAGACGGCTCTAGGCGCAGTTTTCCTCTCGGGAATTTGCTTTTTAATCTTATCCTTAGTTCGTATACGGGAATGGATTGTGAATAGCATACCCATGTCATTACGCTTAGGTATCGCCGCGGGTATTGGGTTGTTCCTCGCACTAATTGGCCTTAAGAGTGCGGGCATTGTGGTGGCAAGCCCTGCAACCTTAGTGACTATGGGGGATATCACCGCCTTTCCCGCAGTGATGGCGGTATTGGGCTTTTTCCTGATCATTGCCATGGTGCAAAGGGGAATGAAATCGGCGGTGATTTTAAGCATCCTGATTATCACCGGGCTGGGATGGGTATTTGGCGATGTGCATTACAACGGCGTTGTATCTATGCCACCCTCCATCGCACCTACATTTATGGCGATGGATTTATCCCAAGTCTTTGAAGTCAGCATGTTATCTGTGGTGTTTGCCTTCTTATTCGTGGATCTCTTCGATACCTCTGGCACCTTAGTTGCGGTGGCGCAGCGCGGGGGTTTTCTCGATGAGAAGGGGCGTTTACCACGCTTAAATCGTGCCTTAACCGCTGACAGTTTAGCGACTATTGCGGGCGCCGCGTTGGGGACATCAACCACGACAAGTTATATCGAGAGTACCGCAGGCGTCAGTGCGGGCGGCCGCACGGGGTTAACCGCTGTGATCGTTGGATTGCTATTCGTCTTGGCATTATTTTTATCACCCCTTGCCGGCATGATCCCCGCCTACGCGACTGCGGGAACCTTGTTTTATGTGGCGATTCTGATGATGTCGGGACTCGTGCATGTCGAATGGGAAGATTTGACCGAAGCCGCCCCTGTGGTGGTGGTGTGTATTTTAATGCCGCTGACCTTTTCAATTGCGACTGGCATTGCCTTTGGCATTATCTCCTATGCAGCGATCAAGTTACTGACGGGACGTTTTAGTGATTTGAACCTAGGTATCATAGTCTTGGCGGCATTATTTGTGGCCAAATTCATTTATGGCTAATAAATAACCGTTAGCGAGATAGCCTGTTGCGGGGTTAATTTTTGAGGGTCATCTAATGGATGACCCTTTTTAATGTGCTATCCCAAGCAAATAGAAAATTTATGGTGACTTAAGGGCTCCTCGCTACCAATTGGCTAATGGATTAGGTATAAGGATTGTTCGGTTATTTTTTACAAATGAATAATGAACTTAAGTGAGATTGCGTATCGCCGCGTAGTAGTGAAATTGGGGACGAGTGTGCTGACCTCTGGCAGTAAACAGCTAGATAAAGCCCATATGGTTGAACTTGCCCGTCAAATGGCCGCACTGATGAAGTCAGGGGTCGAAGTCGTATTATGCACCTCTGGCGCCATCGCCGCCGGACGTGAACATCTCCAATACCCGATACTGCCCGACACTATGGCCAACAAGCAATTGTTAGCCGCTGTCGGGCAAAGTCAGTTGATCCTCGCTTGGTCACAACTCTTTAGTATTTATGGGCTGCATGTGGGGCAACTCCTGTTAACCCGTGCCGACTTGCAGGACAGGGAACGTTATCTCAATGCCCGCGATACGCTCAATGCCTTGTTGGCAAATAACATCATTCCCATCATCAACGAGAATGATGCCGTCGCCACCAACGAGATCAAAGTCGGTGATAACGACAATTTATCGGCCCGTGCCGCGCTGTTGTGCGATGCCGACTTATTGATTTTATTGACGGATCAGAAGGGACTATTCGATGCCGATCCGCGCACCAATCCCAATGCTAAATTGATCTCCCAAGTTGTTAAAATTGACGACAGTCTGCGGATGCTGGCTGGCGGGTCTGTGTCTGGTTTAGGGACGGGCGGAATGTCGACTAAACTGGAGGCAGCCGATATTGCTCGCCGTGCAGGCATCGAAGTGGTGATCGCCTCGGGCCATCATCCCGATGTGATCAAGAAAGTCGTCGGTAAAGAGTCTGTCGGTACTCATTTTAGTGCGATTGAAAACCCGCTCGAAAGCCGCAAACAGTGGATTCTAGCAGGCCCTGCGACTCAAGGTTCTCTAGTGCTGGATGAGGGCGCGGTAAAAGCCGTGACTGATAAGGGTCGTAGCCTATTATCTAAAGGTATAGTAAGTGTTAAAGGCGAATTTGAGCGCGGTGCGACGCTGCAATTGGTCGACCAACAGGGTAAAGTGATTGCTAAGGGGATGACGAGGTATTGTGGTCAAGCCCTAGGTTTGATTGCGGGTAAACATTCCGACGAGATCGAGTCTGTGCTCGGTTACGATTATGGTGATGCCATAGTGCACCGCAACGACATGGTGGTCTTATAAGCGAGGTCTGTTTTGAATCAAATTAATCAAGCGCAATATTTACAGCAACTTGGCCAAAATGCTAAACAGGCAAGTTATGCTTTGGCCAACTTAACGGCGAGTCAAAAGGCTGATTTGCTCGAAGCCATCGCCGATGCGCTGACGGAAAATACCGCCGCGATTTTAGCCGCGAATGCTAAAGATGTTGCCGCTGCTAAGGCCGATGGATTAACGGAGGCGATGATCGACAGATTGTTACTCGATGGTGCGCGTCTGGCAGGTATTATTGGTGATATCAGCGATGTAGTACGCCTTGCCGATCCTGTCGGTGAAGAGTTTGGCAGTCAATTATTAGATAACGGTTTAAGGCTGACTCGCCGCCGCG
The DNA here is from genome assembly GCF_002783505.1 of Shewanella sp. CG12_big_fil_rev_8_21_14_0_65_47_15. Taxonomy (GTDB): domain Bacteria; phylum Pseudomonadota; class Gammaproteobacteria; order Enterobacterales; family Shewanellaceae; genus Shewanella. The sequence continues at coordinate 7,020 of NZ_PFGL01000006.1, read as the reverse complement.
TACCGCTTGGGGTGATCGGTGTTATCTATGAAGCTCGGCCTAATGTGACCGTCGATATTGCGGTGCTTGCCCTTAAAACTGGTAATGCGGTGATCCTGCGTGGCGGTAAAGAAACCCTTGAATCGAATAAGCTTATTAGCGAAGTGATCCGCGGTGCTATTGTCGCCCAAGGTTTACCGATAGATGCGGTGCAATTTATTGATTCACCGGATAGAGCGCTGGTGGCGGGTCTGCTTAAGCTCGATCAATATGTCGATATGATAGTGCCCCGTGGCGGCCAAGCCTTGCAGCGCCTATGTGCCGAGCAGGCGACGATTCCAGTGATCTTAGGCGGCATAGGTATTTGCCATTTATATGTGGATAAAAATGCCGATCTTGAGCGGGCTTTAGAGGTGATCGCTAACGCTAAAGTGCAACGTCCAACCGTCTGTAATGCCCTCGATACCTTGTTGGTGGACGAGCATGTGGCGAGCACCTTTGTGCCGCAAATTGCCGAGTATCTGCATCGTTTAGGCGTGCGTTTTTCAGTCTGTGAGCAAAGTTTCGCTCTGTTAGATGGTTTAGGCTTCGATGTGACGCTCGCTAAGGCTGAGGATTTTGGCATCGAATGGTTGTCGTTAACCTTAGGTATCAAAGTGGTGGGCGATATCGACGCCGCCGTTGGCCATATTCGTCAATATTCGAGTGGCCATTCGGAAGCGATTTTGACCGATGACATTCACGCCGCGGCGCACTTTATGAACCAAGTGAACTCAGCGGCCGTGTATGTCAATGCCAGCACGCGTTTTACCGATGGCGGTCAGTTTGGCCTTGGCGCCGAAGTGGCTGTGAGTACGCAAAAGCTCCACGCCCGCGGCCCAATGGGCCTTGAGGCGTTAACCACGTATAAATGGTTAGCATGGGGCGATTACACTAGCCGTACTTAGCGATTAAAAGCTCAAAGTCAAAAACCAATAGAGAAAAGCCGTTAACGCATTGTGTCGACGGCTTTTTTATTTGCGCTATCTAACTGAATAACTAGACAATAAATTGTGTAGTTCGCCAGTTTAGGTTTTTATCAATGGATAAGCGGCGTATAGGTGGCAAGCAACCAAAGACAGAAGAATAGCGCCGACATAACAATAGTGAATTTACGAAAGGCCTTAATGTATTCCAAGGTATAAATAAAGTACTTCTCTTGCACTCTGCGGGTGAGTAATACCGAGGGGAGTAAAAAAGTGCAGTAGAGCATGACTACCATAGTAGTAAAACCATTCCCCCAAAAATGTTCATAGATAAAGAGTGCAATGCAAAGCAACATGGCGACCCAGCCTATAGGTCCTATACTATCCTCTTGGCTCCACTGCGTTGATTTTTCCATCTGACTGTCCTTAGCCTTTTTTGTTGGGCAATACCATTTATAGATGGAAATATCCACTTTTACAAACGCTTTCTAGACATAGATTCAAAGGGCTATTGCTGGGTGGTTTTCCGAACGTTTTTAAAGTGTTTTGATATCGGCAAATGAGCCTTTACATAGCTGGGCTAGATCATTGGCATGCAGACAGATCTCCAACCCGCGACGTCCAGCACTGACATAGATTTTTTCAAATGTGAGCGCGCTTTGATCTATTAAAGTCGGGAGCCGTTTTTTTTGCGCTAAGGGACTGATACCGCCCACAAGGTAGCCTGAGGATTTTTGGGCAAGGTCTGGATCGGCCATCTGTAGCTTTTTCTGGCCTAAGGCTTTGGCCACGGCTTTAAGATTAAGCTGATGATCGACGGGGATTAACGCAACGGCGAGTGGCGCGTGGGCCTTATCCGCGGCAACTAATAATGTCTTAAATACCTGTGCAGGTTCGAGCCCTAAGGTATTGGCGGCCTCTTCACCGTAGGCGGCGCAATGGGGATCGTGACTGTATTCTAAAATTTCAAATGTAATCTTGGCTTTTTTAGCCAGTCGGACGGCAGGCGTCATGCAATATTCCTTCGCAAAAATGGGGATATTAGCCGCTAATTCGGCGTAAAAATGTTAGCCGCTTCATTTTTTGTGCCGCTTGGGTCCAAAGTTAAACCCTAGTCAGCAAGTTTTGGGTTTATTTTTGACTTTCGCTCCCTATACCTAGGTAACAGCTGTTGCAACATCATCCCCGAGAGAATAAACCCAAGGCCGATATAGGTCGTTATCGCAATGGTTTCCTGTAAAATCCACGCGATAAAACCAATCGACATGACTGGGGATAGAAAGACTAAGGTGCTGATATTTGCCGTGCGTGTGGCGGTCTTTAGGGCCATTAGCCAGAGCACAAAGGTAATACCCATCTCAAATAATCCCACATATATCCCGGCCATTGCTGCTTTAGGGCTGAAACTTGGCAAAGTATCGGTCAGTAGCAGAGTCACCACAATAAAGGGCAAACCGATCAGAAAACTCAGTAGCAGGCTGACGATGGGATCGCCTTGATCTTTAGTATTCACAATCCAATATAGGCACCAAAGTAGCGTGCTGGTCAGCGCAAGACCAATCCCGAGTGGACTATCGAAGCGAAAACCGCTGATATCTCCGCCAGTAGCAATAATAAACACCCCAGTGTAGGCAATCAGCACCGCCGCAATGTCGCTCTTACGCAAATGTTGTTTTAGCAAAGGTGCGGCGAGCAGTGGCAGTAACACCGCCCAAGTGTAATTGAGTGACAGAGCCTGCTGTGCGGGCAGTAAAGAATACGCCTTAAACAGCACCACATAATAGAGAAAGGGATTGATTAGCCCTGTGATGAGGTAAAAGGTGGGACGGCGTAAAAACTGTTGTTTAAGTAAAGCGAGCTTCTTTTGCCAGGCGAGGATACCACCAAGGGCAACAATCGAAGTGAGCACGGCAACAAATACTAATTGCAACGGACTGTAATATCCAAGGGCAATTTTAAAGGCGGTGGCGACTGTCGACCAAAGGAATACCGCCCCCATGCCATACAGGTACGCTAAATTTGAAGACTGCACTGTTAATTACCTTACCCACTGAAATCACTGCCCGAATATGGGCAGATTGAATAACAGCTTTGGCAGATAAGCAAGTGTATTTTGTCTGTTTGAATATTTTATACAATCAAGAGGGGTGAAAGATAAAATCAGAAAATTTTTTTGTTCACCCTTGTAATTAAATTCCCTGTCCCAATATAGGTGTTAAGGCAGAGAAGGTGGCGAACAATGGACTTGATAAACAATGCGTCCGGCCCCATATCAAAACCAACCAACTAACAAATTTAGATTGAATGAAATTTTTCGGAGGACCTCATGGGTAAAATTATTGGTATCGACTTAGGCACAACAAACTCTTGTGTAGCTGTCCTCGATGGTGGCAAAGCACGCGTACTAGAGAACGCTGAAGGCGATCGTACAACCCCGTCAATCATCGCTTATACCGATGATGAAACTATCGTGGGTCAACCAGCAAAACGCCAAGCTGTGACTAACCCAAACAACACTTTCTTCGCGATTAAGCGTTTGATCGGTCGTCGTTTTAAAGATGACGAAGTTCAACGTGACGTGAACATCATGCCATTCAAAATCATTGCGGCCGACAACGGCGACGCATGGGTTGAATCCCGTGGCAACAAAATGGCACCACCACAGGTTTCTGCTGAAATCTTGAAAAAGATGAAGAAAACAGCGGAAGACTTTTTAGGTGAAGAAGTGACAGAAGCGGTAATTACCGTGCCTGCCTACTTTAACGATTCACAACGTCAAGCCACCAAAGATGCGGGTCGTATCGCGGGTCTTGAAGTTAAACGTATTATCAACGAACCGACGGCTGCAGCATTAGCCTACGGTATCGACAAGAAACAAGGCGACAACGTCGTTGCAGTATATGACTTAGGTGGCGGTACATTCGATATCTCTATCATCGAAATCGACAGCAACGACGGCGATCAAACCTTCGAAGTATTGGCGACTAACGGTGACACCCACTTAGGTGGTGAAGACTTTGACAACCGTTTAATCAACTACTTAGCCGATGAGTTCAAGAAAGAGCAAGGCTTAGATCTGCGTAAAGATCCATTAGCAATGCAACGTCTAAAGGAATCGGCTGAAAAGGCGAAAATCGAGCTTTCAAGCACTAACCAAACAGAAGTTAACCTGCCATACATCACGGCAGATGCGACTGGTCCTAAGCACTTAGTGGTTAAAATCACCCGTGCTAAGTTGGAATCACTGGTTGAAGACTTGATCGTTCGTACATTAGAGCCACTAAAAGTCGCCCTGGCTGACGCTGATTTATCCGTATCAGACATCAATGAAGTGATTCTGGTCGGTGGTCAAACCCGTATGCCTAAGGTTCAAGAAGCGGTAACAAACTTCTTCGGTAAAGAACCACGTAAAGACGTTAACCCAGACGAAGCGGTCGCCGTAGGTGCTGCGATTCAAGCGGGCGTACTGTCAGGCGATGTGAAAGACGTTCTGCTGTTAGACGTCACACCACTGTCTCTGGGTATCGAAACCATGGGCAGCGTCATGACTAAGTTGATTGAGAAAAACACGACTATTCCGACTAAGGCACAGCAAGTGTTCTCAACCGCCGATGACAACCAAAGCGCCGTGACCATTCACGTGTTGCAAGGTGAGCGTAAGCAAGCGAGTGCGAACAAGTCATTAGGTCAGTTCAACTTAGACGGTATTGAGGCCGCACCACGTGGCATGCCACAAATTGAAGTGATGTTCGATATCGACGCCGACGGTATTCTGCACGTGTCAGCGACCGACAAGAAAACCGGTAAGAAACAAAACATCACCATCAAGGCTTCTTCTGGTTTAAGCGAAGAAGAAGTGGCACAAATGGTACGTGACGCAGAAGCGCACGCGGAAGAAGACAAGAAGTTTGAAGAGCTAGTGCAAACTCGCAACCAAGCTGACGGCTTAGTTCACGCAACTAAGAAACAAGTTGAAGAAGCGGGCGATGCACTGCCAGCAGACGATAAGGCTAAGATCGAAGCTGCCATGGCCGCCGTTGACACTGCCAGCAAAGGCAACGACAAAGACGCCATCGAAAAGGCGACTCAAGAGCTAATCGAAGCGTCTGCTAAGCTGATGGAAATTGCCCAAGCTAAGGCTCAAACCCAAGGTGGTGCAGAGGCCAATGCGGGCAAGCAGTCTAACGCTACTGCCGATGATGTTGTCGATGCTGAATTTGAAGAAGTGAAAGACGACAAGAAGTAATGATTTGTTTTCAATCAAATAGATTGATTTCAAAGCGTTAATTTCTAGGCGGGCGTTATGGGGGAACCCTAACGCCCGTTCGTTCAACTTAAGCCAGAAGCATGAGATTATGTCAAAGCGAGATTATTACGAAGTATTAGGTGTGAGTCGAGACACCAGCGAACGTGAAATTAAAAAGGCCTACAAACGTCTGGCCATGAAGTTTCACCCCGATCGCAACCCAGGCGACAAAGCCGCAGAGGCCAGCTTCAAAGAAGTGAAGGAAGCCTATGAAATCCTCACCGATGCCGACAAAAAAGCGGCCTACGACCAATTTGGTCATGCGGGTGTGGATCCTAATCGTGGCGGCGGTGGTTACGGTGGTGGGCAGGGCGATTTCGGCGATATTTTCGGTGATGTCTTTGGCGATATTTTCGGCGGTGGACGTCGTGGCGGCGGTCAACGCCAAGCGGCCCGCGGCTCAGATTTACGTTACAACCTAGAATTATCACTGGAAGAAGCCGTAAAAGGTTTAACCAAAGAACTGCGCATCCCAACATTGGCGACCTGCGATCTGTGTGACGGTAGCGGCGCTAAAAAAGGCACCTCAGCAACCACCTGTGGCACCTGTCATGGCCAAGGCCAAGTCCAAATGCGCCAAGGTTTCTTCGCGGTGCAGCAGCCCTGTCCAACCTGTCATGGTCGCGGCAAGATCATCAAAGATCCTTGCACTAAGTGTCATGGCGATGGCCGTGTTGAAAAGAGCAAAACCTTATCGGTTAAGATCCCAGCCGGCGTCGATACGGGCGACCGTATTCGTTTAGCGGGTGAAGGCGAAGCGGGTGAGTTTGGCGCCCCTCCAGGGGATTTATATGTGCAGGTCAGTGTGCGTGAGCATGCGATTTTCGTCCGTGATGGCAACAATTTGTACTGCGAAGTGCCGATTTCCTTCAGTAAAGCGGCCCTAGGCGGCGAGATTGAAGTGCCAACACTGGATGGCAAAGTCAGCCTGAAGATCCCAGCCGAAACGCAAACGGGCCGTATGTTCCGTTTACGCGGCAAAGGCGTCAAGTCGGTTCGCAGCCATGCGGTAGGCGACTTGCTCTGCAAAGTGGTGATGGAAACCCCAGTCAACCTAAACGATCGTCAAAAAGAACTGTTACGCGAATTTGAAGCCACCTTAACCGGTGAGTCAAAGAAGCACAGCCCAAAGGCTGAGGGTTTTTTCGATGGCGTGAAGAAGTTCTTTCAAGATCTGAATAGCTAACTTGGTCTAGTGGCGCTGCTGTTATGTTAGCGGCGCACTAGATAAATAAAGCCCCGCAGTGTTTAACACTAGCGGGGCTTTTTTATATTCGGTTGAATGCTCAGATTTTGAGAGAGTAGTGCGCAGTAACTGATTAAGCACAGTCATTCCAGTGACTCGCCATGAACTCATCCCTGAGGGCTCGACGACGGCATCCATGCCGTCAACGGTCACTTCCATGGCCGTGCTTAATTCTTTTTAAGTCCAGCGTATACCTGATAAATGTTACGCCTGCTGAGATGGTCACCTCGGTCTCGGCATCGCAATGTGCCATGATTTAGGTGCACAAAATCTGACTCGAGGTGACCGATATGGACTATAAACTCATCAGCATTGATTTGGCAAAAACTGTCTTCCAAGTAGCAGCATTTAACCCAGATGGCACGATTGCTTTTAACCGTAAAATCAACCGTTCTGCATTGCTCAATACCCTTAGGCAATGTGAACCGACATTAGTGGTGATGGAAGCCTGTTACAGTGCTAATTACTGGGGGCGGGCTATCGAAAAGCTCGGCCATACCGTCAAGCTTATCCCCGCCAGAATG
>NZ_PFGL01000065.1 GCF_002783505.1 Shewanella sp. CG12_big_fil_rev_8_21_14_0_65_47_15 | reverse complement strand
TGGTTGATTTAATTCTTTGATTACTCACTCGAAAGTAAAGTAATTTCGATTAACTCAACACCTGTGAGTGTCCACACAGATTTGCTTGATATATTGTTAAAGAGCATGGTTAACGGCTTATTCAGCGTTTAACCCTTGACCCCGCTGGGTCAGTGGATGCGCATTATAGGGATGTCAGATTTTACCGCAACCCCTTTTTATCGAATAATGGTAAAAAACGATTCAAACGCACACTTTTTAAACTAAATGTATATTTAACCAACCCTATTGCTAAGTTTGGCGTGAGTGCTAACCCAAACTCTTCAAGTAATCAGGTACGTCGGCAATACTATCGAGCACTTTGGTCGCATCACTGCTGTCAGCAATAACCTTACCGCTACGTACTAATATGCGAGTAGACACACCAGCCGCTTTTGCCGCCTGCATATCTTCGGCTTTATCGCCCACCATCACAGACTGCGGTAGGTCGATCTTTAAGAATTTAGCGGCATCATTAAGCATGCCTGGTTTTGGTTTGCGGCAATCACAATCGACTTTATATTCACCTATGCCCTTTTCTGCATGGTGTGGACAATAGTAAATGCCGTCAAGCTCAACACCTTTATCGGCAAAGTTCCAATCCATCCATTCGGTCAGACTATGAAATTGGTCTTCGCTGTACATACCACGGGCGATGCCCGATTGATTGGTTACTACAACCAACTTATAGCCCATTTGTTTTAATGCGAGGCACGCCTCAAACACGCCTTCGATATATTCAAAGTCATCGACTTGATGTACATAACCATGGTCTTTATTAATGACACCATCACGATCTAAAAAAACAGCTCGATTGACTGCAATCACAGTACTTACTCCACTCACTCAAAAACTCACTTAAAATATCGCCTAAGGCGTTATGGCGAGTATTATTTCATTCATTGTCATAAATTGCACCGCGAAGTTTATCTTTGACGGGTTTACTGCATCCCACTTAAGACTTCAGATCAGACTTCAGATCCAACAGCGCCGTTAAAGACAATTGATTTAAGCATAGTGCTAGTGTTCATTTGCCTATGGTGAATGAGACTAGGTCACACCTCGATTTGAAATTACCAACGGTGAAGAGGGCTTTTTACAGCACTAAAGCCACTGCTAATCGGTCTTTTAGCGGGTAAACGACGGCATTCAATCAAGCATTCCCCTTTATTTGTGGTGTTTTTAACGGTAATCTTGTGCGGATAACGATAAAACACCCGAAATAGACGGAAATAATGAGTCGAACTACGCCTATAGTCCATAAAACCCGCACTCAGCTCGTTGTAGAAGTGCTCAGAGAGAAAATTCTTTCAGGTGACATAGCCGCAGGAGAACCACTCAGACAAAGTGCTTTGGCCGAAGCCTTAAATGTCAGCCGGATCCCGGTAAGAGAAGCGTTATTGCAACTTGAGGCTGAAGGTTTAGTCAAGTTTGAACCCCATAAGGGGGCGACTGCGACCGTGTTATCCGTCGAACAGGTTACCGAACTTTTTGAATTACGTGCGATGATAGAAACCGATCTGCTCGCCAAAGCGATCCCTCTGCTCGCTGAAGAGGATTTAATTAAAGCAGAACGGGTACTGGAGCAATTAGAGTCGGCCTTTAAACATGAAGATGCCGTTGCCAGTTGGAGTGAGCTAAATACTCAATTCCATACCTGTTTATACCAGGCTGCTAATCGTCCACATACGCTTGAGGTTGTTCATGGCCTCAATACAAACTGTGATAGATATATACGTTTGCAATTACTGTTAGCTGGGGGCATCCCCGCCGCTGAACATGAGCACCGCGCTCTATTGAATTATTGCAAGCAAAGAGAAACAGAAAAAGCCACGGCGTTACTGCGACATCATATTTTGCATGCCGCAATGACTATTCGCGATCTCGTCGCCAAACAGGTGGTGTAGATCACGGAAAGCCATTCGTTATACCGATAAGCTTTGTTGTCGATTCAAGGCAGCACTTCAGGTTCTGCCTTTTTTATTTGAGAGAAAATACCATGCAGTACGCCACTATCACTGGTTGGGGGAAATGCGTTCCACCCGCCACACTGACTAACGATGATCTTGCAACCTTTATAGAAACCTCCGATGAATGGATTAAGTCACGCACCGGGATCAGTCAGCGTCATATCAGCCATGTGAATACTTCAGAATTGGCATCCGTCGCCGCTAAACACGCCCTCGCAGCTGCGGGCATTGATGGCAGCGAAATAGACATGATCATTCTGGCCACCGCCAGTCCAGATACTTTGATCCCAAATATCGCCTCAACGGTACAAGCCAATATTGGTGCCAGCTGCGCCGCGTTTGATATTAACGCCGCCTGTAGTGGCTTCCTCTACGGCGTAGGTTTAGCCAGTTCGCAAATTAAGAGCGGCCAGTGCAAAAAAGTATTAGTTATCGGTGCCGAGCGCCTCTCTTTTTATCTCGATTGGTCACGCCGCGAAACGGCGGTACTCTTCGGTGATGGTGCGGGGGCAGTCGTGATTGAAGCCACTGATATTCCGGGCGGCATATTGGGCTACGAGCTCAATAACGACCCAGATGGCCGTGATATTCTTAAAGCTGGCTTTGGCACTGCGATGGATAGATTCTCTGCCGAATCGTTGGATTTTTATATTCAATTTGATGGCCAAGAAATCTTCAAGCGCGCCATTAACGGCATGAACAAATTGAGCACGCAAGTGCTTGAAAAATGCGGGGTGAATAAGGATGAAGTGGATTTAGTTATTCCACATCAAGCGAATGAGCGCATTATCGATACCCTCGTTAGCCGAATGAAAATTCCGAAAGAAAAAGCCTTTGTGAATATTGCTAACTATGGCAATACCTCGGCGGCGACGATTCCTATTGCGATTTGTGATGCGTTGGAAAAAGGTCTTATCAAACCGCATCAAACAATACTCTCTTGTGCATTCGGTGCAGGGTTAACTTCTGCGGCGCTGCTATTCAAATGGGGCGAGCGAGTCACACCAATTACCCTGAGTGATGCCCAATTGCCACCTTGCGATAAAACTGGCATTGAATTAGTTAAGCCTGCGGTGGACTATTTCTGCAAATAATTGGGTTCTGCCAATAATCCTGGTGCAACACTCGCGACATAGCCATCTTCGGATGGCTTTTTAGTTTCCAAAGTTAATCACTCAGCTGTGGTAACTGCATTTCATCCCAATAAATCCCTTGATTAAAATGCACAGCCAGCTTCTGATTTAACTCGTTAAAGCTCTTGATTGAAATCTCATACCCACTCATACATGACCAAACAAAACGATGGCAATTATTGTCGAATAGATCGTATTCGCGGTATTGATAAATCGCCTGCTGGGCACGATCCAGCACAGCTTCAGAGACCAAAGGTTGATGTTGATGATTGCAGGCAAGATAGATCTGGCTCCCCGTACGTCCCGCTAAAAAGCGTTTTATCGATACGGCTCGAACCAAACCAGAGCCATGAAGCTCGACCAAACAATCATCACCGAGCCAAATAGCCGTATGCTCTATCATTCCAAAGACATAACAACAAACAATACTGCCAGGCTCAGGGAGCACTTGTTTAAAGCCCTTCTGCCATTGGCTCGGCGCCGCCAACATAGCGCGATTGGTGGGGGCTTGCTTGGGAGCCCGGCCGAGCAATCTATCACGCTCAAGCTGCAGACGCTTTTGCCGTTCATCCGCTAAGAACGCCGCACCAATGGCAGCACCGCCAAGCCAAAGTAACGGTAATGGCATAATGATCTCCCATGCACTCAATTAAGAACTAGATTAGCTAGTTATAGGAGTGAAGTACAACCCCACAGGTGGCCAAATCACAACTGACATTATCCATCCGTCTATGATCATGATTAGCCCCTCCCCGGGACATGTCCTGTCTCATCTCTCAAACAAGCGCCATATAATCGATGTCGGACTTTCTCACTTTTGCAGTTGCGCTATCAATGCAGTCGAGCGACAAAAAGCCATGCTTATGTCGATCTGGGAACTATCTGTGCTAAGAAGACGTTTTGTGGGGGTGTACTTAAAAAGCTAGAAACTAAAAAGCCTCACTTAAAAAGTGAGGCTTTTTATACTCTTAAAAAGAGAAATTTGGTCGGTATGAGAGGATTCGAACCTCCGACCCCTGACACCCCATGACAGTGCGCTACCGGGCTGCGCTACATACCGAAATTTAAGTGATCCATGACATTATTCGAGATAAGCCTAAATCACTCTGTACTTAAGGCGCTTTTTGCTGGGGTTCGCCTTAAGTGAGCCAGACTTTAGCAATTGCCTCGCGCCTACGCAAGTGCTTAGTGACATCTCTTTGATCAACTGCTTAGTTTCTAGTCTGAATGATTAAATTTATAACCGTTCGCGATATTAACCCTCTAGGAAAGTGAATTGAGGTCCGCATTATCGACCTCCCTGTCTTTGCAAAAAAATGCAGCGCATTTTGCAAAATCAAATGGCGAAACATCTGCTAAGCTAAGATGGCTAAGTCACTTTATGCAGTGATTTATATCACTTATTCAAACTTAGCGATGATTAAACTTGGTTGGGATAATTAATTTCAAGGAACCTTTCTTTGCGTCTACCGGCATTTAATCCTGCGCACCTCAAACTAGCCACTCTCCTTGGACTGATTGGCCTTATTATCAATCTGTACCCTATTCCCCTCAGTGCCAATGTGCAATTAATTCTCGGGAATACAGCGGTCGTTATCGTGGCGATTTTATTGGGTCCTTGGTACGCCCTATTTACGGCTTTTTTCACTGCGACAGGGTTAATGCTGATCTGGTCGAGTCCCCATGTGTATATCGTCTTTTTACTCGAAGCACTTTGGCTAGGTTTCGTTCGCCGTAAGGATGCTCATATTCTCTATGCCAGTATCAGTTATTGGCTTTTAGTTAATGGGGTTATACCTTTGGTTAATGACAGGTATACCACTCAGTCATATTACTTTTATCACGGTTAAACAAGCATTTAATGGTATTTTATATACCACTCTCGGAGAGCTTTGTGTCGTTGCACTGCCGAGTCTGTGGCACCTGAAAGGCAAATTGGTTAATCATACTCGCCGCACCTTTAGTGTGCAGTTGAGTTATCTGTTTATCCTGTTCACTACCATTAGTTTGTTGATCTCATCCCTAATGTTTAATCACTATTTTATGGATAAACAACAAATGTTGTTTACCCGTAATCTTGATGACACTGGGATATCCCTTAGCCACGCGACTGAAACTTATATCAGAACTAACACTAACACTAACACTATCGCCAGTATCGCTAAACTCGTCAGCATCGTAGATGCGCCATTCAACAATTGGCAGGATTTACTTTCCAGTGTCGAGAGCTTGAGTCTCAGTTTTAGCACCCTATTCATTGCGAATGAAAAAGGGGAAATTACGGCGGCCAGCCCACCCGAAAAGCTACAGTATTTGAATCAACAGTTCCCCAAATTCACCATAAACAATAGGGATTACTTTACGCAGTCATTCGACTACCACAACACCTACGTCTCACCCGCATTTATCGGGCAAAGCCTAGGTAACGAGATTGTCATAGTGATCAGCGCCCCCATCTTGAAGGGACATACAAACATCCCAATCGGAATTGTGGGAGGAAGCTTAGATTTAAGTTATTTCTCAAGTATCGATAAGCAAAACCGGCACCATCAGACTCAATCCATTGTTCTACTTGATGATAAAAATAATATTGTTTATGCATCGGAAAGATTGGGACTCAAACCTCTGACACCTTTTACCTATACGACGGGTAGCGCGGAATATAACACGAGGCTTAATCTGATGAATATTAAGCAAATTAATGCAAAGATACCCGAATATATTTATACCCACAACACCTTGAATAATGGCTGGCAGATCTATGTCGTTGAGCCCTTTCTCCCTTTGCTTAAGCTGGCTCAAAAACAATATGCCAACACCATGATTTTGCTCTTAATCGGTATGTTTATTGCCATTCTCGTCGCCAAAGCCATCAGTCGCTTAACCACAACCCCCCTAGCACTGCTCGCCCAGCATTTTAACCAAGCAAAAGATGGCAAGATGAATGGTGAAAAATTTGAGCACCCGTTGTTCGGCAAGAGTACCCCTAAAGAGATCTATAGCTTATATAAGAGCCTCGAAGCGAACCAGCAAGCACTCCTTAGCTATCAATCAGAATTAGAAGAGAAAGTACAACAACGCACCATAGATTTAGAGATCGCCAATCAGAAATTGCAAGAAATGGCCGAACGCGATCCCCTCACCAATCTCTATAACCGTCGTTACACTGAACAACAGTTCTTATCTATCCAAGAGCTGTGCGAGCGCGCAGAGAATGCCATTGCCGTCGTACTGTTAGACCTCGATTTCTTTAAAAAAGTGAACGATACCTATGGCCATTTAGCGGGGGATGAATGTTTAAGAGTCATGGCTCAAGTGCTATCGAGTCATTTTAAACGGGATGTCGACTTGCTTTGCCGCTATGGTGGTGAAGAGTTTGTATTAGTGTTGCCTATGTGCAATGCCTTAAATGTCGAGGAGCATCTGAATCAATTCCGCGAACGGCTCGCAAAACAAATCATTACCGATCCAGCAACCCAAAAAAGCTTCAGTGTCACTGTCAGTATTGGCGCGCTGATCGCTGATGCCTCCTACAATGCTTCCCTGGACGTTTGGCTAAAACAAGCCGATGAAAATCTCTATAGGGCAAAAGATCGGGGTCGCAACTGCATAGTCTGCACTCATATTATCGAACCCACCTAGAAGATCAATTGCATATTATGGCTTGATATGGGCCGCTTGATATTGGTCAATCCGTGACAACACATAGGGGAAAAATGGATTCCATTTCTGCCTAAGCATTTCAGCCGCCGAGACACTCAGCACACCACGCTCACCACGGGCGGCCGCGCCACCAATCTGAATGCGGCGCTTGTCGGTATCGTTTCTTAGACCATAGAGTCCATCATCCTCGGCAAAGAGTATTGCCACATGGGATAAGGAATACACTCCCGCTGGCCAGTACAGGGTTAAGGGCGCAATAGTCGATGATGCTTGTTGACGAGGTAAAACACCAAATTCCCGAGCCTGTACCTGTGTGGTCTCAGCGTTGATATTTTCGATCAAAGTGCCACGATAATGCACACGGCTAGGATTAGTCGGTAACAGCTGGGGTAGAGGGTCATTGAGCATCATATTGCGATTAATTGAGGTGCGATTCATATCAAACAAAACCAATTCGTGACCCTTTGCAGGCAGTACTTGATAGAGAGTATTGACCACTGCATTACTTGAGACGGTTGCATCCACTACGGATTGAAAGGTGAGTATCGACGGGAGCTTTTCTCGCTGTAAAGCCGTTAATCCCGCCAGCAATCCCTGATTGCGCAATGCCAATTGATATACCACATCCCCCGCATTCACCGCAAAAGACATGTATTTAAAGGGATCATACTCCACTTGAATACTGTTCCACTGCAATTTATCCAACCCTAACAACTGACCAATCCAGTTCTGCCAACGTGCTGCAGCAGCACTGGGCGCCAGGCCGATTGCCGGTGAGATAAAAATCATCCCCGCATAATCTGGGGACCTATTTCGGTTGATAAGTTCAAGTTCATGGTTGAGAGCTGCGGCAGCGCCCGTCGAAAAACCAATCACAAATAAGGGTTTACCCTTAAGCTCCTGCTTCATATGGGCGGTAGCTAAGTTGACCGCCGCGGCTAAATCCTGCCAATAGAGTTCAGTCAGCCCACTTGGGAGGGTACCGTGTCCAGGAAAACGCAGTCCAAGCACATGGGCCTTCCCCTTAAAGTGCGTGGCCACATTGGACATGGCATAGGGTGAATCAGACATGCCGTGGAGCAGTAATACACCAAAGGGGGCATAGGCCTTGGGCCACTCGAAGCTACGATTCCAGTTCTGTGGCCAATGGGTAGGATCCGAGAGACTGTTTTTCACATAACGATTCACGGGCGAAGCATCCGTCGTCGAAACTTTTTTGAGGACCTTATTGTCCACTTCGGCAAATAACTTATCTTCTAAGGCGATGTAATCACTAAAATTGTCAAGTTTGGTATTGTAATGGAACTCGTTTTTAAGTTCGGTGGTATGCCAAAGGGACAGATCGGGTCTGGCATTGAGAAAGTGTATCCCTGTCAATAACAGGGCAACGGTAATCCCCAAACAGGCATAAAATGTTGCGAAAAATAAATGCTTGGTTGAGCCTATGATAATCGCTTTCATTCTAGTCCTTTGAATCCCTTAAAATACGCAAGCTAATTATAAGGTTAGATAAAAATAAACCTCAACTTTCATGTTTAATATTTGATCTGACGACAATTTAGCTTCAACGGTTTGCTCGACTTAGGTTAAGATCCGCCCCACTTTATATTCGCGAATTCCATTGATATGCACATTGGCCCGACCGCTGCGCCCTATGCGTTTTATCTCCCCAATGTGCCACTGTTCCCCGACAATTGGCATATCGAGCAAGATAACGCGATAGCAGAACTTATCGCCTTAAATGGTAACCACTGGCGCAAGATATTCACAATTATGGCAAAAATTTGTGCTTACGGTGAGGATTGGCGCCATTATCGCGACAACTTATTGCTCAAAAAGCACCAAATGCTATTGATAGGCGCCGATAGCCTCTCGCCCCACGCCAGTATTCATCTTATCTGTGGTCAAACGGCCGCCACATCATTAGGGATTGCTATCGATAGCGATATTGCCTCAACAGGCCAGCAAGCGGCGCAGCACTTACTGCAAGCGTCTCAAGGTAAGCTGCAAGACATAACGACGAAAGTACTGACACAATCTCCACACTCAAGCTTTGTACTGCTGACGCCCTACTTAGACTATCGCCAATACTCGAATGCCTTAATTACACTTACGCGCGCACACCTCCAAGCTGGGCACAACTAAACTGAAAACGACTAGGCTGGATTCGACAAGCTTTTGCGCATAAAAAAGCACCCGAATTAGGGTGCTTTTTAGCTAATATTTAGACAGTGGACAACTTAGTGATTAAGCCATCAGTAAAGGGTCAAGCTTAGTCGTAGATAGTCGGGATTGGCTGACGCTTATGTTGCGTTGCCTTGTAGATATTAATCAGCTTTTCTTCAACGGCTTTGTCGACGGCTTTCCCCTCGAGGAAATCATCAATTTGCTCGTAGGTCAGTCCAAGCGCGACTTCATCTTCCAATAGCGGTTGATTATCTTCTAAATCTGCAGTGGGCGCCTTATAGACTAAGGATTCCGGCGCCCCAAGGTAGGCGGCTAGCTGGCGTACTTGACGTTTATTAAGACCAAATAAAGGGGCTAAATCGCAGGCACCGTCACCCCACTTAGTGTAAAAACCGGTAATATTTTCGGCGCTGTGATCAGTGCCCACCACTAAACCGCCGACCAAACCGGCTAACTCATACTGGGCGATCATCCGCATCCGCGCTTTCACGTTACCCTTAATAAAATCAACTTTGGCCGCATCCGGTGAGTGCAGTCCCGCTTCGACAAAGGCGGTTAAGGTCGCTTGATGCACGCCATCAACCCCTTGATGCACATTGATTGTGACTAATTTAGTCGGTTGAATAAATTGACAAGCTTGTTGGGCTTCGTGCTCATCTTTTTGAATTTGATAGGGTAAACGCACCGCAATAAATTGATAGCCACCATCAGGATGCTCACTATTGAGGCTATCCACAGCGAGCTGACATAAACGCCCGGCGGTGGAGGAATCAACACCACCACTGATCCCCAACACTAATGCTTTGCTGCGGGCTTCTTTCAGTTTTGCCTTGATAAACGCCACACGGCGCTGCACTTCAAATTCTGGCTCAATCGTCTTGAGCACCTTCATTTCTTTTAAGATTTGCGCTTTCACCGAAAATTCCACCTTAAACAATCACTGTGATTTGGGTCGATTCGAACCCACTAACGGTAACATTTATTCGACCTTGTCTGTAGCGAAAAATATCGCCCATTGGGCTAATTGTTGAGGAAAACGTCATCACGCCAGCACCAAAAACATTGCGCCCATAAAACAACAAGGGCAATAACGGTTTGCCGCTATTGCCCCTGTTAACTCAGCCAGTACTGGCTTATCTTTCCCAGTAGGACTCTTCTAAGCTGTCTTCCCGTTCGGGTAAGCCACGGGATAAACGTGGACTGTGCTGGGCCAACACCTCGTAAGCCACGCGGTTAGCGTACTTGCAAATTTGCGAGAATGAGGAATAACAGAGCCCATCACGCTTATGTTTGCTTGAACCGGGCACATTGGCTTTATGGAACGTATTGGCCGCCAGATCGTGCAATAACGCTGAGAGCGCACCATCCCCCGCACCGTTAGTGTTACCGATTTTTTCAGGCCCACCCATATAAGGGGAAATATGGGCATACACTTTAATCGGCGTTTCGCAGTCACTTTTCAATTTAGGCCGCGAGAATTCATAACGGTTAAATTCAGGGATTGCGCCAGGTAATAAGGTGTGCGTGGTTTCGCGCTTTTCTGACTCTTCGGCATAACCCGCAGTATACAAACCAATAGGGCCAGCGGTAGTTAACACCATATCGCACCACTCTAATGCCGTTTCACTGGCCAATAGAGGGTCACGAAACCCCGTTAGGGCCTCGCCTTCATCCTCATTCATCGCAAGGATAGTCACGTGTTCTTTGATGAAGTTTTGCCACCAGAGTGGATCTTCCTCGATCAAGAAACGGGTGCCCAGAGTCAATACCACTGGCACTTCGGCTTCTTTTGCGTATTCAATCGCGCACATAGCCGCATCGGTGATCCTGTCGCCGCCGCTGGCGCGCATTAAGTAGGCGGTTAACACTAAGGCCGAACTGCCCTGCACTACTTTTTTATCGATAAATTCCGGTGTCAATTTATCCATGGCGCCTTTGCTAATCGCAAACGTTCGCTCACCACACTCAGAAATCAGGGTAAAACAGCGGCCAATAGGCCCATCGACGGGTTGCAGGAAGTTAAGATCCACTTTAGAGGAGGTATTACAAAGGTAACGGTAGGCGTAACTGCCCACCTCAATATTTTGGCTCATCACCCCGAATAACACAGAGCGGTCATCGGCCAAAATAGAATAATTGTGCACTGTATTACCTATAGTGCCACCGGCAAATTCATCACTGATCAAACCGTTTTGTTTCAGCTCGGTATAGAGTTGATGGGCTTGCTCATCATCGATCAGGGTCGAATTTCCCTTAGGCAATCCATAACGACTGAGCAGTTCATCTTCCACCTTGGCTTCGATATCCACTAGGGTTTGATCTATACCACTGATGTAAGTGGCAAAGGGTTGAGGCTGTTGAGTCAGCTGCTCAAGCAGTGGGTCTCGGGTTTTGACCGGGAAATAATGTTTCGACTTGCGCTGACCGGGAAACTTCATAGTGGTTCTCTTTTCCTGGCATCCATGCTAATTGGCATTATGACGAGCATATACTCGCCAGCGTCCTAAAAATAATGAGTCTAGGCTAGCGAGACAAAAAATCCACTCCCTAGCCACAAGGGCGCAGATTCTACCATAAAATCAGCATGAAACTAGGGGCGTGTTAGCGTTTCAAGTGCAGATGTTTAAGAGGTCATCCTACGTCAATCCCAAGATAGGGCTTGCTCTTGTACTAGTAGTCTCAGTAGCTCTATATGCAGCTCATCATCATTTAAGCAGGGAATAAATCGGTATTTCTCACCACCTGCATGTAAGAAGGTTTCTTTACCGCCAATGGAGATTTCCTCTAGGGTTTCGAGGCAATCGGTGGCAAAGGCAGGGCAAATTACATCGACACTTTTCACCCCTTGGCGGGGTAAATCGGCTAGTAATTGGTCGGCATAGGGGGTTAGCCATTCTTCTTTACCGAAGCGGGATTGGAAACACACCTGCCATTGTCCTTCACCGAGCCCTAATGCCTGTGCTAATAACTTGGCCGTTGCGTGGCACTGCTTAGGATAAGGATCACCTTCGGTCGCATAACGCAGCGGAATACCGTGGAAGGATAAAATCAGCTTATCGGCCTGCCCATGGGTTTTCCAATGACGTTTTACCGAATGCGCCAGCGCCGCAATATAGGCGCCATGGTCGAAATACTGTTTGTTAAAACGCAGCTCTGGCATATCACGTACGGCTTTAACATAACAGGCAACAGCATCGAACACACTGGCCACCGTCGAGCAGGAATACTGCGGATACAGCGGCAATACCACGATGCGCTCGGCGCCTTGGGCTTTGAGTTTGGTAAAGCCGCTATCAATCGAAGGATTGCCATAGCTCATACCCAGCTCCACCGGAATGGTTTGATTAAAGGTCGCACTTAAATCCGTGGCTAACTTTTGCGCCTGGCGTCGACTTATGACCATTAACGGTGAGCCCTGCTCAGTCCACACACTTTGATAAAGTTTGGCGACCTTCTTAGGTCGGGTGTTAAGGATAATCCCCTGTAAAATGGGCTGCCACAGCCAAGGGGATAAATCGACGACACGAGGATCACTTAAAAACTGCTTGAGAAATCGCTTAACCGCTTTCGGAGTGGGTTCATCGGGCGTACCAAGATTTACTAATAACACGCCAAACGCAGGAGAGGGAGAAGTCAATGTGCTACCTTTTATCAGCCAATTACCTCGGCAGGCTAACATTCAGTCGCCCATAAAAAAAGCCTGCTCAGGCAGGCTTTTTCTTAATATGAGAACTTGTTCTCGAATTTAAGCTATGTGTTTATTTCAGCACGCTGGCAAGTTGCTCACTCACCGCAGCAACTGACTGAGTACCATCAAATTTGTGGTATTGAGTGTTACCCGCCGCAGCCACTTTACCGTAGTATTCAACGAGCGGCTTAGTTTGCTCGTGGTAAATCGCGAGGCGCTTACGCACTGTGCTTTCTTCGTCGTCAGGACGAATAGCTAAATCTTCACCCGTCACATCGTCCTTACCTTCCACTTTTGGTGGATTGAATACCACATGGTAAACACGGCCAGAACCTGGGTGAACACGGCGACCACTCATGCGCTTAACGATTTCTTCATCTGGCACATCGATTTCAATCACGTGATCAATGCTAATACCGTTTGCCGCCATCGCATCCGCCTGTGGGATGGTACGTGGGAAACCGTCTAACAGGAAACCTTTAGCACAGTCGTCCTGTGCGATACGCTCTTTAACCAGTCCAATGATCAGATCATCAGAAACCAGTTGACCAGCATCCATCACTTTCTTCGCTTCTAACCCCAGCGGAGTACCGGCTTTAACGGCGGCGCGTAACATATCGCCAGTAGAAATTTGTGGGATACCATACTGTTCCATAATGAACTGGGCTTGGGTACCTTTACCGGCACCGGGGGCGCCCAATAGGATAATGCGCATCTCAAGAGTCCTCTTTTTCGCATTGATATTCTTCTTAGGGCGGCGATCTTCGCACATCTGGCCGCTATTGAGAAGGGTTTTAGCTTCGACTTTAGCCTCAGAAAATACAAATAAACCGCGGATCCAGGGCAATTTTACGCATTAATAGAGCAAGGTATAGAGCTTACGGCGATATTGATTTGCCAGACTATTGCCTTGGCCAAGTGCGGTTAATATATCCATAAACACTTGTTTTATTGTGCCATTTTCAGCACCAAGATCCTGACTGAGTACACCGAATAACAGCGCTAATGCCTCATCATCGCGGTGAGCCGAATGGAGTGCCTTGCTTAGCTCGAGTAATAGCACTAAATTCTGCGGATGTTGCTCAAATTTATGCTGTAGATCGCGGATTTCTGGCGTATCCGCCGCATCTAAAGCCAGCGTTAATTTCGCCTTTAAGCTCTGGTAATAACCGTCTTGATCCGCGAGTCCGATCTGCTCGAGTAAAGCTTGGGCTTGGGCAAGTTCGCCCTGCATTAGATACACATCGGCGAGCACTAAACTCACTTCACCCACATGGTTTGAGGCGCTATAGGCCTCCTTCAGTAACACAGCAGCCGTGGCTAAATCGTCATTGGAAACTTGGCTTAAGGCGAGTAAGGCTTTAGCTTGCTCAAGCTGTAATTGCCACAGGGGTGGTAAATACTTCTCGAGCATAGCGCTAAGCTGCACCGCCTCCTGCATTCCGGCAAAACCGTCGATCGGTTGGCCCTTATCCAGCACTAAGGTGGTAGGTAAGCTTTGTATGCGGAAATAGTTAGCGATTTCCAGTTCAGCTTCGCAGTTCACTTTAGCAAGCACAAAACGCCCAGCATGTTGCAACGCCAATTGCTCTAGCATCTGCACTAGGGCCACACTTTGCGCTTGAGGCTGTGCCCAAAATGCTAATACCACGATCTGTTGCATCGAAGCATCAACCACTTGCTGAATATTGTCTTTAGTCAGATCGAGGATATTGTCCATGGTGTTCCCTTAATATCAAAAGCATCTAACGTTGAAATAAGTGCTAAAAAATAAGGCCCATAGTATAGAGATCTATGGGCCCAAACGTTTCTTACTTCAGATTCGCCAGTAACATTTGGTTCATCAGCTTAATAAAGGCCGATGGATCGGCAAGGCTGCCCTTTTCCGATAACTGCGCCTGTTGTAGCAGTAAGTTTGACCAATCTGCAAAGGCGGCTTCATCCTGAAGATCATTAAGGTGCGACACTAATGGGTGCGCTGGGTTGATCTCGAATGTCGGCTTAACCTCAGGTACAGGCTGCCCAGCCGCCTGCATCAGTTTGATCATTTGGGTCGACATTTCACCTTCTCCCGTCACCACACAGGCTGGGGTGTCGGTTAAACGTGAGGTCACCTTAACATCGGCCACACTTGCGCCCAACGCCGTTTTGATACGCTCAAGGAGAGGTGCAGCTTCCTCGGCAAGTTTCTCCTGCGCTTCCTTCTCGGTCGCATCTTCAAGCTCACCTAATTCCAGCTCGCCACGGGTCACTGAATGCAGTTGTTTCTCTTTGTACTCAGTTAAGTGGTTGATTAACCACTCGTCGATACGCTCTGACATCAGCAATACTTCGATGTCTTTCTTACACAACAGTTCTAAGTGCGGGCTGTTGGCGGCCGCTTCGTGGCTGTCGGCAACGATATAGTAAATCTTGCTTTGACCTTCTTTCATGCGGCTGATGTAGTCATCGAGTGACACAGTCGGTGCCCCGCTGCCCGTATGGGTCGATGCAAAACGCAGTAAGCCAGCGATACGCTCACGGTTAGCAAAGTCTTCCGCAGGCCCTTCCTTCAACACTTGGCCAAATTCAGCCCAGAAGGTCTGGTATTTTTCCACATCATCCTTGGCCAGTTTTTCCAGCATACCGAGCACACGTTTGGTGATACCCGTACGCATCGCTTTGGTGATGTGGTTGTCTTGCAAAATCTCGCGGGACACGTTCAGCGGTAGATCGTTCGAGTCAATTAAGCCCTGCACGAAGCGCAGGTAAGACGGCATAAACTGCTCGGCGTCATCCATAATAAACACGCGCTGGACAAACAGTTTCAGACCATGCTTACGGTCGCGGTTCCACATATCCCATGGTGCTTTTGCTGGTATATACAATAGGTTAGTATATTCCTGTTTACCTTCTACGCGGTTGTGACTCCAGAGCAATGCGTCTGTATAGTCGTGGGAAATGTGCTTATAAAACTCTTGATATTCTTCGTCGCTGATCTCAGACTTATTGCGCATCCACAGGGCGGTCGCCTTGTTCATGACTTTCCAGTAACCTTCGGTCGCGGGAATTTTTTCGCCATCTGGACCATCACGCTCAGGGGTGCCCTCCTGCCACATTTCTACTGGCACAGAGATATGATCTGAGTACTTAGTGATAATTGAGCGCAGGCGCCAATCGTCGGCAAATTCTTTTTCGTCATCACGTAGGTGCAGGGTGATTTCGGTACCACGGCTCGCCTTAGTGATGGTTTCGACGGTGAAGTTGCCCTCGCCTTCCGATTCCCACAACACGGCTTCACTGGCCTGATGGCCTGCAGCGCGGGTGCGGACTGTGACTTTTTTCGCGACGATAAAGGCTGAGTAAAAGCCCACACCGAACTGGCCGATTAGCTGCGAGTCTTTTGAGGCTTCGCCAGAGAGGTTTTTGAAGAATTCCGCGGTGCCCGATTTTGCGATAGTGCCTAAATGCTCAATCACGCCATCACGGGTCATACCCACACCATTATCTTCAATGGTTACAGTACCTTTATCTTTGTCTGCGCTAATACGCACCCGCAGTTCACCGTCACCTTCGTATAATGCGTCATTGGTCAACGCGAGGTAACGCAGCTTATCGGCCGCATCCGCAGCGTTGGAGACCAGTTCACGCAAGAAAATTTCTTTGTTGGAATACAAAGAATGGATCATCAAATGCAACAGCTGTTTGACTTCAGTTTGAAAACCATGAGTTTCTTGTTGTGACATGAAATTTTCCTTATTTGTTACGCAATTTACTAAAAATAACGCTCAGTGTTTACTTAAATGGGGCTGCAAATTGGCTTTTCAAGGGCAAGGAATAAAACGAGTCGTGAATGGTGAAAAATAAGGCATTTTGAGGGGATAAAGGCCAATAAAAAACCCGCACAAGCAGTCACTGGGCGGGTTTCATAGACAATGATCTTTTGAGAAGCCGTCCGCTATAAAGGTAAACGGCCATTAAAGGACAATGCCAAAGTGGTGCTATCGACATATTCAAGCTCACCACCCACGGGAACGCCATGGGCGATACGGCTGATCATCACCCTATGGCGCCTGGCCATATCGGCGATAAAATGCGCCGTTGCCTCCCCTTCAACCGTGGGGTTGGTGGCGAGGATCAGCTCAGAAACATCCCCCGAGGCTAAGTGACGTTCGAGTAAGGCAAGCCCTAACTCATCTGGCCCAACCCCATCGAGGGGAGACAAATGGCCTAGCAGTACAAAATAGCGACCACTGAAATGTCCACCCGCCTCAATGGCTAACACATCCGCCGGGGTTTCAACCACACAGATAGTGGTGGATGAACCGCGCTTATGGCTAGCACAAATGGGGCACAGAGTCTCTTCAGTATAGGTTCGGCAGGACTGACAATGGCCGATATCGCTCATGGCACTGGACAGGGCACTGGCTAATTTAAGCCCCGCCTTTCTGTCCCGTTCAAGCAACTGAAACGCCATACGTTGTGCCGACTTAGGCCCAACCCCAGGTAAACAACGCAGGGACTGAATTAGCTCATCAAGCAGTGGACTAAATTTCATTGTTTATCTCAATTAAAACGGCATTTTCATGCCTGGAGGTAATTGCATACCGCCAGTGACTTCAGCCATTTTCGTTTTTTGATTCTCTTCGATGCGACGGGCGGCATCGTTACAGGCCGCAGCAATCAAATCTTCTAGCATTTCTTTATCATCTTCCATCAGACTTGGGTCAATTTCGACTTTACGCACTGTGTGCGCGCCCGTCATAGTGACCTTGACCAGACCGGCACCCGATTCGCCCACCATTTCCATGCGAGCAATTTCTTCCTGCATTTTTGCCATTTTTTCTTGCATCATCTGGGCTTGTTTCATCAAATTGCCCATACCGCCTTTTCCAAACATAGTCATTTCTCTTCTATTAGGGTGAGTCGCAAGCTTTTAAGCTGGCTAATCTTACTGAAATAAATCGGATTGGCAATCTATGCCGTTATCCCGTTAATAAACTTATGATCTCGATACGCAGTTTTAGGCATTATCCAAGCCAGTCACACGCGATAGCATTCGCTTGACGGATGAAGCCATATAACCTGGATCACTTAGGCTCAGGCAACGCTTGAATTTGCTGGCTGCGTTGGTTTAACAGTTCTGGTGGATACACTAAGGTATCGGTGTCAAGCTCTGCCCCAAGACGCTGAATAAGCCATTGAACATTATCGTCTTTAATTAAGGATTGCTGCGCCTGCTGCAATAATTCTTGGTGGAAACGCTTACGCAGTTCGAGTGGCGTTTCCCGCTTTGGATCGCTTCCTATGACCACTTTTACCCGCCTGGGGTTCCCAAGCGTCGTGGTCAGAGCCTGTTCAAGTTGTTCAATGGCGATATCGGCCGCTAAGTGCTTCTGATCGGGTTTTAATAATAATGGCAAGGGATCTTCGAGTGCCTGACACACAGAATTCACGGCCAGTTGGCGTACGCGGCCGCCAACCTCTAAACTCGCCATTAATTTATACCAGTGCAAATCCAGCGGATCGCCGCTAATAGGCTCAGCCACACAAAGCCCTGTTTCACGGTGGCCAGCGGCGCTAGTTTCTACAACAAGGGCTTGAACTGGCGTGGTTTTGACTTCACTCGCCCTTGGTAATGGCTGCGAAACACTCACTTCAACACTCAGCTCGCTGACCGCCACAAACTCAGTACTGGCCGCCGCTGTAGGCGCCTCTTCCCAGGGCGGACGATCGTTACTCTCTAACTGGGCTTTAACTGGCGCACTCGGCCTATCATCATAACCTGCCCCATCAAACCCACGCTTATCGATACTAAGCTTATCAAAATCAGCTTCATCCAAATCAGCCTTATCAAAGCCCGCAGTCACTTTAGCCGCTGGCATTACCGATGGTGTTGGCAGGGTGTTCAATACGGGCCGAGAACTGACACTGGGCTCAGCAGCACTCTTACCGAGGGCGGGTACTTTCAGCTTTGGATCCAGTGATGGCTTTTTTTCATCACCGTCCTTAGCACTCAAGGCCTCGAGATCTGACAGCAGCGATTCCCGTGCAGCCAGCACCGCCGATAAAATATCGTCATCCTCTAGGGGCGTTGTCACGACTGGATTGGTGGGATTTTGCGCCCTTAATGGCTGACTTGCCGAGTTAGATGCAGCGGATAGCGGCGTTTCAGAGATTGAACTCGCCCCTTGTACTGGCGTGCTTTCCTGCCCTAACGCTGCGCCATCGTCATTAAAAAAGTAAGCGTTATCAATTTGATAGGCATCTTGGTAGGCATCGAGTGATACGGGATCTTCCGCATAATGAGCATATTCACCGTAGGCATAATCGAGCGGGCCGTGGTCTGCAATATCAGGCCCTTGAACGCCTTGCTCAGCAGAAATAGGCGTCTGAGAGCTCACGGTGCGAATGCTACCAGTATCATCACTAGCATCACGGCCAGCACCATGGCTTGCCGCATTATCACTACCAGCGCTATCTGCATCGGCAATATCAACGCTATCGGCATTCGCACTATCGGTATCGACGCGAGGCGTAGCTAAGGCATTGATAGATAAATGTTGGGTGTCAAATGTCAGCGTAGTAGCCACATCAGACCGTTCGGTTTGTGGGCTAAATCCCTGACTCTGCGCTTGGCTGATGATCAGCTTTTGCTCCGCCACTAATGCCGCATTGAGGGCGGCATCGGACAGCGTTTCATCGGTGGCAAGGTCAGTTTTTAGGGCTACTTCAGCTTGAGAGACCATAGGCTCGGCTACTGCGGGTTCAGAAACAGCAGGCTCAATTAATACTGTTTTTTTTTCAGCCTCTTTTTCAACCACTCTTTCTGCCATTGGGGCGACAGCCACAGTCGATAGCGGAGTTTGCCCCGAAGGCAGACTCACCTCGGCCGGTGCATCGACTTGCCAGCGTTTAACCGTTTTTTCTGGCACAAAGGCAACGGCGCGCAGTAATGCCATTTCCAGACCCGATTTAGGATCCGCGGCGTAGGGCAAGTCCTTACGTCCAGTTAATAGAATTTGGTAATACAACTGCACTTGCTCTGGGGCGAGCTGCTCGGCAAAGGCGCGAATTTGCGCACAGTATAAGGATTGCTGAGCCGCAGCCGGGGCAAATTGCGTTAGGGTGATCTGGTGTAATAACTCCAGCAAACTGCGCAGCACTTCTTGGGCATCGGCGCCATAGGCCAGCACTTGATTACAGGTTTGCATTAACACGCCAATGTCGGCATCGGTTAAGGCTTTCAGTAAGGCCACCACATGCTGTTCATCGATACTGCCGAGCATGGTCTGCACTTGGGTGAGCATCACAGTGCCACCGCCAAAGGCAATGGCCTGATCCGTTAGACTCAAGGCATCCCTCATACTGCCATTGGCGGCTTTGGCAAGGAGTGTTAACGCTTCAGACTCGAAGGGAAGCTGCTCTTGGGTCAAGATATGATTGAGCTGAGTGCCAATTTCCTGCTGAGTCAAACTTTTTAAATTGAACTGCAAACAACGGGATAGCACAGTCACGGGCAGTTTCTGTGGATCGGTGGTTGCTAGCAGAAATTTAACGTGCTCGGGGGGTTCTTCTAAGGTTTTTAGCAGTGCGTTAAAACTGCTGCGCGACAGCATATGCACTTCGTCGATAAGATAAACCTTAAAACGGCCACGGGTCGGGCGATATTGCACATTGTCCAACAACTCGCGGGTATCATCGACCTTAGTGCGGGAGGCGGCATCGACTTCAATTAGATCGACAAATCGCCCCTGGGCAATTTCAACACAACTACCACAGACGCCGCAGGGCGATGCAGTGACACCTTGTTCGCAATTTAAGCCTTTGGCAAAGAGTCGCGCTAAGCTGGTTTTGCCCACGCCTCGCGTCCCCGTGAACAGGTAGGCATGGTGTAAACGCTGCTGACTTAACGCATTGGTTAAAGCATGCAAAACATGGCTTTGACCAACCATTTGTTCAAATGTGGCAGGGCGCCATTTTCTGGCTAACACCTGATATGACATGGAACTCCCCAGAGTGTGTGATACAAAAATGGGAGCATGCGCCCCGGGAACGTTGAAAGATAACATGTCAGGGTGTGACATGCCATTAAACTATCCCAAGGCGCCTTTGGCTGAAGAATTATTCGCCTTCAAACTCACAAAGTTTAACGAGTTCAAGCCCTAATGCCGTTAAACGCTGCTCACCACCTAAATCGGGCAGAGAGATCACAAAGGCCGCATCCTTCACTTCGCCCCCCAGTTGACGGATAAGTTTAACCGTCGCTTCGATTGTGCCGCCCGTCGCCAGTAAATCGTCAACGACCAAGACTTTATCATTGGCAACAATGGCATCAATGTGGATTTCGAGGCTATCGTGGCCATATTCAAGCTCATAGCTTTGGCTAATGGTTTCACGGGGTAATTTACCCGGTTTACGAACTGGCACAAAACCCACCCCTAACTCTAGGGCTAAGGGCGCGCCAAATAAGAAACCGCGGGCTTCGGTACCGACAATCTTGGTAAAGCCTTTACCACGGTAATGTTCAACCAACAGATCGATAGTCGCCTTATAGGCCGTGGCATTCTCAAGCAAACTGGTGACATCGCGAAATAGGATCCCTTCCTTAGGGTAATTCGGAATCGTTTTAATGCTTTGCTTTATCAAGGATAAGGTTTCTGTATTCATAGCCATCATATTTACTTAATAAGTTACTTAATCTGTTCGCCAATACTGACGGTAAAAACAAAACGTCCACATCGAGTGTGGACGAGCGTAGAAAAGTCGCACAAAGCTTATGCCGCTTTGGTTTGAGTTGCAACAGGCACTGCGCTCAAGTGATGAATTGGTTATCAATTTGTGCCTTAGATCAAACCCTATTCACACAAGGTCAAACCCATCACAAAAGGACCATACAAGGACCATTATTCAATTTCGGGAATACGGCTAAGATACCAGAGCAAACACAGGGCCATAGTGAATAATAGCCCTTTCACCCACAGGAGTGGCACCAGCACAATACTGAGACTAAAGCTAAGGGCGCTTAGCATCATTGCTTTTCGCTTCAATCCTTTACGTATTGCTCCTTGCTGCTGCCATTGGGTTAATGCATCGGCAAACCATGGATGCGCCATCAGCCAGTTGTGTAGACGTTCACTCGAGCGAGCAAAACAAAAAGCGGCCAGCAAAATAAAGGGCACAGTCGGTAATAGGGGCAACACAATACCGAGTAGCCCTAGGACTAACGCCGTTAATCCCACGACTAAAAAGAATCCGCGCTTCAATACCATAAGCTGATAATGCCCTTCTCTAAAAAACAAAAGCCACTCAAAGAGTGGCAATTGTATATCAACTCGAGCTTAAAACCTGCTTAAATTAAACCTAGATGTTTTAACCAAGTCAGGCTTGCTGGCAGTGTCGGCAACAATAAGACTAAAATAAAACCAATAAAATACATAAAGTTAAATGGGTCTTTAAATGGCTGACTACTCATTACAGCTCCTCAAGTATATGCAAGTAAGTGCGCGGGATCTAATGGTGATGAAGATCACAAAACGGGCGACATTGTAGCGGTTTGTCAAATCAACAAAAACCCTTTTTATGTAAGGTTATTGCATTTATTTTGATGATTTATGCAACCTTATTAGTGCAGACCACGCACTATTCCTTTCACTGCCAATTGCTCGAGTAGTGCTAAACATCCCTTCGCGAGTACCTCCTGCGCCATCTGCGGGTAAGTTGTTGTTAACCATGTGAGTATTTCACTAAATGTCACCTTCCCTCGCTCAACCACATAGGCCAAGACCTGGGCACTCAGGGGCGTTAATTGCAGAAAACACACTTCACCATCATCGTCCTGATAGAGGCAAAAAAATATCGGCGTATCAAGCTCCTGCTCAGGGCGATAATCTTGGCGTATATGTTGTACGGGAAAATGATACTGCGCCACCCTCGCCGTCGCCGCTAAGCACAGAAAAATATGGGGGAGCTGCTCAGCTTGGATCGCCTGTTCATCGCTCTTTTGCTGGGCAACGGCCACCACCAGTTCGAGCCATTCATAGTGGGCCAGTTCCAGCATAAACGGTGGATCGTTATCCTTGGATTGGTATTCCTGTTGCAGGAAATGCAAAAACTCCCCGGCAATATCAATAAAAATTGGCGATTGGCAGTCATGCTGACTAAAAAAGGCCTGTACTAATGCCTGCCAATCAGCCTCTGAGTACAAACTCTTAAGCACCGGGAATGCATTGGAGACAAAACCCATCACATTATTGAAAAACAGTTCACGGTAAACCTGCATCCGCTCAAGGGGGACGCCTGCGGGCAATGGCTTTTCGGGATCACGGATATAATCGATAAAGGATTGCTGTACTTGTTTAAAATCCATTAGGCCATCCTCCGAGATGCCATCAGCTTAAGCGCTTCTGTTTGATGATCATGGATTTGGGTTATTTCCCCGAGCAACTGTGCCGTGCTTGGCAAATTAAAGTCCCGCTCGAGTAAGGTGGGTAATACACCATGCTGGGCGTAACACGCTTTAAGTAACGCCCATACAGGGTCATTGATGTCTGCACCATGGGTGTCGATCAGCAGATCTTCGGCCTGTTGGTAATGTCCTGCAATATGCAAATAAGCAATACGTTCGGTTGGCATGGCGCTTAAAAAGGCACTGGCATCGTAGCTGTGGTTGATTGAATTCACGTAAATATTATTCACATCTAACAGTAACTTACAGTTAGCCTCTTCGAGCACTGCCGTGACAAATTCCCGCTCTGTCATCTGTGCACTCGGCGCCGCGTAAAAGGAGACATTTTCGAGGATAAGCGGCCGCTCTAAAATATCCTCCACTTGTTTAACCCGCGAGGCCACATGCTTGACCGCCGCGTCGCTAAAGGGGATCGGCATCAGATCGTACATATGCCCTTGGCCAGAGCAGTAACTTAAGTGTTCGGAATAGAGTTGAATTTGATGTAAGTCCATAAAGGCTTTGATACGGCGGACAAAATCAACATCTAAAGGCGCAGGGCTACCTATGGATAAACTCAGACCATGGCAATAAAACTCATACTGCTCCGTTAACTGGCGAAATTGCCGACCGTATTTGCCGCCGAGGGTCATCCAGTTTTCTGGGGCGACCTCAAAAAACTGGATCTCACTGGGCACCTGCTGGCAAAACTCATCGAGCATTTCTCGTCGTAGACCCAGCCCTACTAATCCTTGATATTGCATCTGCACCACCTTTCACTTAGATGCGCCTTAAGGGGAAACCGCTAAACAAAGGCCAGCATAGGCTGGCCATATCGCTCAAGCGCAAAACCAATAAGCACTACTTGAGCGCTTATTTCACTTCTTTTATTTCTTTCACTTCTTTTTTAACGGTTTCAGTCTTTGCTTCTACTTTATCGGCGGTTTTTTTCATATCCGCGCCGCATTTAGCTTCACCACATTTGCCTTCGTGGGCTTTATCGGTGGCCGCTTTTTTCATATCGGCGCCACATTTAGCTTCACCACATTTACCTTCTTTGGCTTTTTCTGCCGCGGCTTTCTTCATATCGGCACCGCACTTAGCTTCACCACACTTACCTTCTGAGCCGACAATTTGATAACCCGCATCCATGGCTTCAAATCCAAACGGATTGGTTTGGGCATTTACCGCGAATGCAGCACCGACCACCACTGTACCTAATGCAACTGCAACCGCTGTTTGCTTAACTGATTTCATATTATTGCTTCCTTTTATTGATTAATGGTGACCAACAACTGTTTGAGTCGCTGGCTTACTGCAAAAGACCCGCCCTGCTTCGATTCTATTTCAAAAAATATCACCAAATCACAGAAATAATCAAAACATCCTGCTAGGAGACTTAATTTACCTGATCAAATCGTCATGTTCAGTCTTCAAGCACTTATCTCAACGCTTTGTAACAGGAGACCAATAGGATAGAATGCACGCCCTTTGAGAACTTATGCGGGTTAACGGCTGTGCGTGTGATTTTGGCTCCAATGGAAGGCGTAGTAGACGATCTGATGCGTGACATCCTATCGACTATCAATCCCTACGATTTGCTGGTCACTGAATTCGTTCGAGTGGTTGACCAACTGCTGCCAGAGAAAGTCTTTCTCAAACTCTGCCCTGAACTGCTCAATGGTGGTAAAACGCCTTCGGGCACCCCAGTGCGGGTACAATTGCTTGGGCAAGAGCCCCAATGCATGGGTGACAATGCCCTGCGTGCGATTGAACTCGGCTCCCACGGCGTCGATGCAAATTTTGGCTGCCCTGCCAAAATGGTTAACCGCAGTAAAGGAGGCGCCGTCTTATTACAATACCCCGATAGTATTCACGATATTGTCCGCGCCATGCGCCAAGCCGTCCCAAGCGAGCAACCAGTTACGGCTAAGATACGTTTAGGCTATGAAGATAAGTCGCTGTTTATGGAAAATGCCCTCGCCGTTTATGAGGCCGGTGCGACGGAACTGGCTATCCACGCGCGCAGCAAAGTCGATGGTTATAAACCGCCAGCCTATTGGGAATACATTACCGAGGTGAGAAAACGCCTACCTATCCCCGTGATTGCTAACGGGGAAATTTGGAATAGCGACGATGCCAAACGCTGTATCGAGGTCACGGGCTGCGACAGTATCATGGTAGGCCGCGGCGCAATTTCACTGCCCAATTTAGCCGATACCATCAAAACCGGTGCGACGCCTTACACTTGGGCGCAAACCTTAGGGTTAATGCTAAGTTATACCCAGAGGGAGCTAAGTGGCCGTAAGAGTGACTATTATCCCGCCCGAATTAAACAATGGTTTAGCTATCTCAATCGCCAATATCCCGAAGCTGATACCCTCTTTAGGGAACTGAGGATCTATAAAACAACCGAAGAAATTGTGCGAGTGCTAGAAAAGACCCAGGAGATGCTGCAGCAATAATGCAATAGAAATGAACTACTTTTTTATTTTAAACGGCTCAACAACACGAAAAATCGTGCCGATACTTGATCTTCATCATAGTCGTTGGTAGTGAAACTATTAGACTAAACGCCTAGAGTCAGATAAAACAGGCGATTTTACGTGAGCACCATCCATATCAGACAAGAATTGTCAGAGCTTGAAGCAAGTCTAAGGAAAGAAATCGGCGCACACCCAGAGTATCTCGAAGTGTTAGGGGCACATTTTGCCAACCTAAGTTTGGGTGAGTTGATCGATAAGTTAGCCCTAACCCCTTTGGCTGAGCAGCCACTTTTTTGCCGTTTAAATAAACTCGATGCCGCCTTCTGCCAACTTGACTTAGGACTCTACGGTCTCTGTTCAGACTGTGAGGCTGAAATTGAATCTGGGCGTTTAAACCAAGATCCGACCGAACAGCGCTGCAGTGCGTGCGCCGAGCACTACTTACATGAGCACCGCCATGAATTACGCCTCACCCATTGAGTGAGTCCTGTTTCGGCAATTAGCACAATTTTTTATCCATAAAGCAAAAAAACCTCCGCAAGCGGAGGTTTGAGTTATCCAGGGAGGGGATAACTTAAAACTTCTGGTTTATTCTCAGGTAGTAAGTACGACCTAACACATCATATAAACCCACATTCACATCACGATAATCCGCATAGGTGTAATAATTGGGCGCATCGGCATCAAACACATTATTCACCCCAACGGTAATAGAGCCGTTGTAGGCATGGTTATAGGCAAATTGAATGTTATGTTTAAAGTAATTATCGTAATCAACATAACGGTCAGTTTCTTCTAACTCATTGAAATAACTTGCTGATTGACTACCAATATAGACAACTGTCCATGCCGCAGAGAAGTCATCATATTTCCAACTCGTCGCGAAATTACCGCGCCAATCGGGTGAGTCTGTCGTTCCCGCATAGTCGATCATCTCTGCTTCGGCATTATCTTGCTTCTTAAAGTCGAGCACATGAGTCAAGTCCAATTTAAAATTGAAGTCGCCAAGGCTTGTCTCTAAGTTATAGGCAGTCACAAAATCGATACCCGAGGTTTCTACGGTCGCTAAGTTGCGAACCCCCGCCTCGATATACTCAATTTTGCCATCCGATCCGCGAGTCACATAGGGAGATGACCCATTCTTGATTTCATCTCGCAGGATATCATCTACATCAATCGACTCAATTTTATTGTCGTAGGTGATTGAATAATAAGATAACTCTAGGTTCCAAGCATCAGTAACATTCCACACACCACCTAAGGTTAACGAGTTGCCCTCTTCAGCCTCTAAGTTCGGGTTACCACCGTACCAGGTTTTATGTTGGTTATTGGTGGCGCAATATATGGCATCCACATTTCCGGGTTCATTGCACCATAGGGAATCAACCGCCTTCTCAAAACTCAAGGATTGAGAGGAGAACATTTCACTCATATTCGGCGCACGGAACGAATCACCATAGCTAGCACGCAGTAGCAAGCTATCCACTGGGCGCCAGCTCAAACCAAATTTAGGCACCACGGCATCGAAGGTCGATGAGTTGACCACTTCACCTTGAGGTCCAGTCAGAGAGCCTTCCTGCTCATAGCGCTCGTAACGAACCGCGGCAGAGAACTCAACATTGGCAGGTAAACCCACTTGAAACTCGAGATACGCGGCGCTGCGGTCACGCGTGGCATCGACATCATCACCACCCGAGCCACCGGAAATAATCCCTGCCGCTGATTCTGGATCGCTGGTTTGCTTGAATTTGATCATCTCATATTCAAGACCACCGACCATAGCGACCGAAAAATCACCGTTGTCGACAAGTAGAGTAGACGCCAAACCATCTAGTTGAGTGCTTTCAAATTTACCTTGATACACCCCAGTGTGGGCAGCTTTACGATACAGATCTGTCATCTGTTGGTTCCACTGCTCATAACTCATGCCAGAAGTATTGAAAATATCATATTGCTCAGAATCAATTTCCTGCTGAATAATCTCATCGTTGAGTAAATTATAATTAAAACTATTTGTCGTCGAGGTTGCATGCTGGGCATTTAATTCCCAGTCGATACCATTGCCGTAATCAATGGTGCCAACAAAGCCCGCTAAAATATCAAAATTATTGGTTTCAGTTAACGTATCGCGCTCGCCGAGTTGCGCACCTCGCATCGAGAGCGTTAAATCTTCACCGACTGGATTAAATTTATTGTCGGCACTCATAACAGGGTAATTAGTAGATACTGGTGTACCGGCATAACGGGTTTCAGTTTCAGCGAGTGAAGCAGAAGCTCGACCGCGAAACTTAATATCATCTGAAATCTCATAGGAGAAATTAGATAACACCGAATTACGAGTTTGATCGCCAAATAATTTAGTGACATTGCCATGATTGTATAAACAGCGACCATTATTATTGCCATCTGTGCTGTCTACCGTGTTTTCGGTTTGCTCACACATGTCTGAATTGCTATACCAACTACCATTGCCCGTTCCATATTTACCATTTGGCACCGAACTAAAACCACTATAAGCCGAATAGCTAGGATCATCCATATTCCAAATATCACGGTCCATCACAGCTTTAGTATCATAATACTCATAGGTTAACGTGATATTGCCTTTATCGGTATTATAGCCAGTGGCAATCGACAAACGGTTGGCATCGCCACCTTCAACACTTGGCTGCTCAGTGCTGTAATCTAATTGTAAACCCTCAAATTCTTTCTTGGTGATAATGTTTATCACCCCCGC
Source organism: Shewanella sp. CG12_big_fil_rev_8_21_14_0_65_47_15 (assembly GCF_002783505.1). GTDB lineage: Bacteria > Pseudomonadota > Gammaproteobacteria > Enterobacterales > Shewanellaceae > Shewanella. Next base: position 31,878 of record NZ_PFGL01000065.1, on the reverse strand, counting down.
AACCGCATCGGAGCCATATACCGCCGAGGCGCCATCCCGCAGAATTTCAATGCGCTCAACTATGGCCATAGGGATTGAAGAGGTATCCGCTACCGAGCCAGAGCTTGAACTGGTGCCAGGCATACGCCGTCCATCGAGTAAGACTAAGGTGGCCGATGAACCTAAACCGCGTAAATTGACATTACTAGTGGAACTCGCACCCGAACCATATCCTGAAATACCACGCCAAGAACCAAAACTGTTTATCGCAGAGTTATTCAAAACATCCGCAACGGTTTTTTCACCCGTCATGGCAATATCGGCAGCATTAATTACAGTAACGGGTGAAACGGTTTCCATATCGACTTGTTTAATACGCGAACCTGTGACTTCAATACGCTCGACTTTAGCACTTTCTTCAGCTGTATTTCCTTCTGCAGCAAAGCCTGAGCCAGAAAAAACCACAGCCGTTGTTGCAATTGTCATTAAACTAGTGCGAACAGCTTTTGCTGTAAGGGTTAAATAACGCATTATCTCTCCTTGAGGTTTATATTAAAAACCTATAGTTGTTATTTTTATAATTGATATAGCAAGTATCCTCTTGCTGTAGAGATAGTGTTAATTAAGAAATTTTTAGTCAACAACTAAAAACAACAAACAATACAATTAAAACAATTTGATACATAGCCATGTTAAAACTCGATACACAATAAGTTATTTGTTATTAACACTTTAAATACTTAATAAATATTCATTTTAATAAACAAATAATTTAATATGTATCATTAAAGTGTGAAGTAGCAGAAAATTTAACAGCGGAAATAAAAATGCCACTCGAGTGAGTGGCATTGAGGTTTACCTATGCAATATAAATTCAGCGTTAGAGCTGACAACCTTCAACACTAGAAGAGTTCTCGTAAACTATATCACCGACTGGGTTATAATCAGCGGCAACAATCGCTTGCTTCTCTTTCAAGAAAGAATACAACAAGTCAGCGTCCACATAACCCGTTTGAATTGGGCTTGCCAGTTTTGGATAACCGTCACCGCCCGCTGCATTGAAGCTAGGTACAGTGAATTTGTAGTTTCCTGCAGGGCTAAAATCTTGGCCATTGATCTCACTGATATTGGCTGTCTTGGCCACACAGTCAATGGTCATTTTCACACCTGTGATCTGAGCATAACCGCCGGAGCCAATTTGGATACTGCCAACAGCACCTAAATAAGCCGCCACTTCAGTACCGGTCATTTCGTTCAGGGTAACCATGTTACCGAATGGCTGAACAGTCAGCACGTCACGGTAGGTAATGTTGCCAGGCTGAATTGATGCTCGCACACCACCTGAGTTCATCACGCCAAAATCGGCGGACACTTTGCCACTTTGCGCCATGGCTAACATACGGCCTAAGTTAGTTTGCTTATTACGCACATTTGCACGCTCACCATCGAGTAATGCATCTGTGGTGGCGATCACTTCGTCTAACTTAGCTTGACCTTTTTCTTGGTAGTAGGACAGCAGCTCTTTTAACTCAGCATCCGGTTCAATCTTAGTGCCAGCTAAATCCGTGGTCTTCTTGCCTGCATCATCCAGTTTACGCATGTTAACAGGCACAAGCTTGTAGCTGGCTAAATGGAGTTCACCATTGAAGTATTCAAAATCCGCACGGCCTACATACTTGCCCCATTCATGGGCTTGCATAATGTAAGTGCCATTTTGCTGATCCGGTGCGCAATCATCGCCAGGTTTGAAAGCAGCATAGGCTTTGTTGTCAGTCCCCGGTTCCATACAGACAGGGTTTTGTGAATGACCACCAATCACAACCTGTAAATCACCTTTGTTTAGCGCGCGAGCCATAGCCACATCGCCTGGGGCGTTGCTACCATTCTGACCATCGGCATAGTGACCCATGTGTGTCGTTGCGAAAATAATATCGGCAGATTTTGCGTCTTTAATTTCTTTGATGACTTTCGCCACTTCAGTCTTTGGATCGGTGAAGATCAAATCGCTAATAAACTCTGGGTTACCAATCTTAGCGGTATCTTCCGTGGTTAAACCAATCACAGCCACTTTTAGACCGTTAATATCAAAAATTTTATAGGCGTCAAAATAACGCTCGCCTTGAGTACCATCAGCATTTTTACGATAAATGTTTGCTGCCAGCATAGGGAATTCAGCAAGACGACGTTGCATATCTACGACAGATAATGGGTTATCAAATTCATGGTTACCGACCGCCATAGCATCATAGCCAATTTTATTCATACCCGTAAAATCAGGAATAGCATCCTGTAAATCCGATTCTGGCACACCTGTATTAATATCACCGCCAGAGAGTAATAAAGTTTGACCGCCATTCTTATTCACTTCGGCACGAATTTGGTCAATTAACGTTTTACGAGCAGCCATACCATATTCGCCATCACTGTTTTCCCAGAAACGACCATGGTTATCATTGGTATGTAATACGGTAAATGTTGTGCAAGCACTGCCCGCTTCGGCGCAACTTGTTGGAACTTTAGTGTTGTCATCATCACTATTACAACCTGCGAGAGCTGCGAGAACAGCAGTGGCAACTAATCCTTTAATAAGCTTATTTCTCATTACATCAACCCCTTGATTTTAATTATTTTATCATAGATAAATTGGCGCGAACTCCATCAAGTTCACGCCATGCATAATATCAAAGAATAAAGACGAATTGTGTCAATTTTATTAATAAACGTGATTTTAATGTGGAATTTTAGCATTGTTTAAGACACTTTTGTTTCAAATAAAAAATAAGCTAAAAGACCGATTTTTAAATATTGAAACATAGGTCATTACTGATAAAAAAAAGAGGGTTAAACCATTCAATATAAACAACTTAGATTTAGCTGAAAGAAATTATGATTGTTCACGATAAAAAACAGGCATGGGCGACATTTTATTTACCGCATGCCGTTTTTATCAGCAATTAGACTTAGCTACATTTCAAAACACTGTAATAACCACTGACTAATCTCTTTTAACTGCGCAGGGATCACAGAATGTGGCATAGGATAAGTCTGCCACGTAACATTATAGCCGCCCGCCATTAATGCTTCTTTCGCTAATATACCTGCGGATAATGGCACCACATCATCCTGTAGACCGTGTTGCTGTAATATCGGTGTATTGCGATTCGCCACGCTTAATTCAGCGGGTAACACATCGCCCGTCGGTAAATAACAAGATAGCGCCATAATCCCAGCAAGCTGCAGCGGGAAACGCAGTCCAGAGAATAAACTCATAACCCCGCCCTGGCTGAATCCCGCTAATACGATACGATCGCTCGCAATACCCGCCGCGATTTGCTCATTAATTAATGCCACAACCCTTTTTTCCGACTCAAGCACCCCTTGCATATCGGCTCTGTCGTGTAAATCCATGCTTTTAATATCGTACCAAGCGCGCATGACGTAGCCGCCATTGATGGTCACGGCTTGCTCCGGTGCATGGGGGAAAATAAACCGGATAGCATGATCGGCAGGCAAACCTAATGCAGGCACAACGGGGGCAAACCCGGCACCCGAATCCCCTAATCCATGTAACCAAATGACCACGGCCGTAGCAGGCGTCTTAGGCTCAACGACAATACGCTCAAGAGAAACTGACATACTAAAAAATCCCTAATTCGATATTAAACACTCATCAACTAAAAATGATGATAAATCTATACGTTAGACACGCTACGCAGGCGTACTTTATTCCGCATCCATTCCCAGCACAGCTTGAATCGCACGTAACTGGGTATTTGAGTCCAATACTAAGCTCCAACGCACACCGCCACCATCGGCGATCAACATAGGTGGCTGACGTCGCAAACCTATATCCTCCGCACTCGCTTGCAGTACGATACTGGCAACATTGAGCCGCACTTGCACCTCGAACTCAGTGACGATGAGCTTACCCTGCGAAAAATCTAACACCATTTTGATAACCGCCCTATGTGAAAACGCCGTCATCATAGCAAACTTGTGGTCTTTTACCGATGGCATTTCCTTGCCAGCATCCAAGCCATTAAAGTTTGATTACATTTGAGCTAACAGTGAGATCACAAATCCAGTGGATTATCAGGTAAACTTTTGCCCGATATAGAATGGGTCGATAGAACACCAAGCAAAACTGCTGCTGTTATCGGCCAAAACTCGAACGAAAATACTTCATCATTAGGCTGTTAAATAATGCTTTCACTTCGCCGTACAGTCCTTTGCAGCGCCCTACTGTTTGCGCTGCAATTCCTTCCTTGCACCTATGCCAATAGCACTGATGCCAATAGCACTCCTGCACAAGCAGAGACGCAGCAGAATCTAGATGCACTGACCTATGCTAATTACACTGAAGTCAGCGTGAGTCATGTGGCGCTTGTCCTTGCCATCGATTTTAAACAAAGCCGCTTATCCGGCGAAGCCACCCTCGATTTGGCTTGGCATAAGCCGGGGAAAGAACTCATCTTAGATACTCGAGATCTAACGATTAACAACGTGAGTGCTTTGAATACAAATGGGAAATGGCAAAGCGTGCCCTTCACCTTAGCCAACGCTGACGCTGTAAAAGGCGCGGCACTGACCATCAAACTTGCCGATGAAGATACCCAAAAAGTTAAAATTAATTACCACACATCGAATAATCCGTCCGGTATTCAATGGTTACCCCCTGAACAAACCCAAGGTAAGCAGTTGCCTTTTATGTTCAGCCAGAGTCAGGCGATTCATGCCCGCAGCTGGATCCCACTGCAAGATACGCCAGCGGTGCGCCAAACCTATAGCGCAACGATCACCGCCGATAAAGCCATTACTGTGGTCATGAGTGCCGATCGTAAAACCCTGTCGAGCACGCAGACCCAGTTCACTATGCCGCAGGCTATTCCAGCTTATTTGATTGCCATTGCGGCCGGACATTTACAGTTTGTGCCCTTAGATACCATCTCTGGCATTTGGGCTGAGCCAGAACTCCTCGATAAAGCGAGCAAGGAATTTGCCGACACGCCGGAGATGATCAACATCGCGGCAAAACGTTACGGTGATTATCGCTGGGGACGATATGACTTGCTTATCTTGCCGCCAAGCTTTCCCTATGGCGGAATGGAAAACCCACGGCTTTCCTTCATTACGCCAACGGTGATCGCAGGTGATAAAAGCCTAGTGAGTCTGATTGCCCATGAACTTGCCCATTCTTGGTCGGGTAATCTAGTCACCAACGCGACTTGGCGCGATCTCTGGCTTAATGAAGGTTTTACCACCTATGTTGAGAACCGCATTATGGAGGATCTCTACGGCCATGACCGAGCGCTGATGGAGCAAACCATTGGCTACTCAGAATTACTTGCCGAGCTTGCAGAACTCACGCCTGGCGATTCAGTGCTACATGTGGATCTCGGTAAGCGCTCGCCAGACGACGCCTTCAGCGGTGTGCCCTATGTTAAAGGCCAGTTGTTGTTGATTTTTTTAGAGCAGAAATTTGGCCGCGAGCGCTTCGATGCCTTTGTAAAAGGCTACTTCAATCATTTTGCATTTCAAAGCATTACCACGGCGCAGTTCCGTGAGTATTTGTCTTTGAACCTCTTAAATAAATATCCCAATGTGGTCACTGAGGCCGAAGTGGATACTTGGATTGAAGGGCAAGGTTTGCCGTCATTTTTAGTGCCACCCAATTCCCACGCCTTCGATGATGTCGATGCCCAAAGACAAACTTGGCTCGAGGGTAAACTTAGCGCAAGCGATTTAAAAACCGGCACTTGGACAGTCCACCAGTGGTTAAGATTTATCAATGAAATGCCAAGAGTCAATCTGAACCAAGCTAAGCTTGCCGAGCTGGATAAGGCGTTCCATTTTACGGGCACAGGCAACAGTGAAATCGCTTTTGCATGGTATTCACTCGCCCTAGACAACGGCTATTACGCGGTATTACCCGCATTAAAACAGCACTTAACCCATATTGGCCGCCTGCGCTTAATCCTTCCCTTATACCAAACACTCGCCAGCACAGAGCATTACGACTGGGCCAAGAGTGCCTATCTTAAGGCTCGCAGCGGTTACCATCCACAAACCCAATCAAGCCTAGATATGATGTTTGCCGACAAACCACTCGAGCATCAACATAGCCGTTAGCGCCATAAAAACAAAAAGCCCAAACCTAGGTTTGGGCTTTTGCTATTCAATCTTCAAACTCGATTCATTCAACTTATACTGAACTGATATTCCACTCACATTAAGTCAGATAGAAGCCAAGTCAGAAGTAAAGAGATTAGTGGTGATGACCACCGGCGCCATGGGCGTGACCATGGGCGATTTCTTCATCACTCGCATCACGGGCACCGACGACTTCAATATCGAAGGTCAGTTCGCGGCCAGCTAATGGATGGTTTACATCCACAGTCGCCATAAACTTACCCACTTTAACGATAGTCACTTGGCGTTGGCCATGGTCGGTATTCACCACGGCAGTCATACCCGGTTTCCACACAGTCGCGCCCAATAAGTGCTTTACTGACACGCGTTGGTGCGCATCGGCATCGGCTACGCGCTCACCATAGGTTTCGGCGGCGGGCAAAGTCACAGTGAATTTTTCACCGATGGCTTTACCATTAATGGCGTTTTCAACGCCTGGCATCATGTTGTCATGACCATGTAAATAGGCGATAGGCTCACGGCCTTCGTTGGTCTCGATCACTTCGCCTTTTTCGTCGCGCAGAGTGTAATTAAACTGCACCACCATATCGTCTTTAATGCTCATCGAATATCCTTTGATTTACTTCGATTTCAAATGTCGGCCGAGCTTAACAAAACTGACCTATTCACTCCACTTTTTTATCCCACCAGCAGTTTGATGCCCCGCTTAAAGCGTGATACCTAGGGCGATAAAGACCTCAGGACTTGGAAAACCATCGGCAACCATATTTTGGCTGCGTTGGAAGGCTTGGATCCCAGCGATAGAATTGCGGCCTAATACACCGTCAGGCTTACCCACATCAAAACCCGCCTCGTTCAGTTTGGCTTGCAATTGCTTAACTTGCTCACGGCTTAAACGCGGCTGCTCCGGAGGACTTACCTTCAGTGGCTGCCCGCCAATAATACGATCGGCTAAATGCCCCACGGTAATGGCATAGAACTCCGAGCGATTCCAACGCATGATCACATTAAAGTTTTCATAGCCTAAAAACGCAGGTCCTGTATGACCTGCGGGCAAATACAGCGCGGCTTGAATATCCACGCCGGGCAAAGGTTGGCCATTACTCTGAACAACCGCCTGTGCCGCCCATGTTGAGAGTGGTACCGCCTGCTTAGCCCCTAAATGATCGTAACTAAAATCCTTTGGTAGCAAGACTTCTCGCCCCCAACGCTGATTGCGTTGCCAACCTAAGTGCTGCAAAAAATTAGCCGCCGATGTTAAGGCATCTGCGGTGCTATTCCAGAGATCGGCTTTGCCATCGCCATCACCGTCAACGGCATATTTGGCATAGGCGGATGGCATAAATTGCGTATGCCCCATAGCCCCCGCCCATGACCCCACCATAGTTTCTTTATCAAAATTATATTTTTCTTTTAATTTAAGAGATTGCATCAACTCAGTAGTAAAATAACTGCTACGGCGCGGCTCACAGGCCAAGGTTGCAAGGGAATCGAGTACCGACATTTTACCCTTGTAGGAACCATAGTTTGTCTCTAAACCCCAAAACGACAAAATATACTGCGGCGGTACGCCGTATTCCTTGGCGAGTTTATCCAGTAATAGCCGATGTTTTTGCAGTAAACGCCGACCTTCGTTAACCCGCCAATCGGTGGCGCGTTTGTTAAAATAATTGGCAAAGGTTTGGCTAAATTCCGGCTGCTGCTGATCAAGCTCAATCACCTTGGGTACAAATTGCAGGTTGGCGACGGTGGAATTAATCGTATCGTCCGATAGGCCTTCGCTGCGTGCCCTCGCCTGCAAAGTGATAATGCAAGCCGCAAAGGCATCGGCATTCGCTTGGATAGCGGCATTAATATCCACCTCACTATTCGGGGACTTCACATCGGCAACGGCGGTATTGCTGCTTGGGCTCGATGTAGAGGCACTTGAACAGGCACTTAAACTCACACAGGCGGCAAGGCTAGCGACAAGGTAGGTAATTCCTTTGACTTTAATCAAATCAATAACTCCAATATTTGATCCCACGGCAAAACGCGCGTTAAACACGACAATAATCCTGACCCATAGCGCCTGCTAACACAATCCTTATGATGACAAATACAGGGATAAACTCACTTATTGCTCAGTTAACCAACACCAGAAAAATCTTAACAAAGAATCCCTTGGCCTATGTCGATGTTACCGTATAATGGGTAAGTTAACAGCACACTTCAAAGAGACCTATCATGACTGAAATCAACGCGGCTTTGGCTGGCTTTATCGAAAATGTAAAACAACATCAGACGCTTTGGGGTCTAATGGATGAAACTGGTGAAGGCTGGGTCGTTTGTGACTCCAGTGAGTTTGAAGACACAGATGTGATGCCATTATGGTCGAGTGAAGCGGCGGCAAAGTCCCATTGCAGTGAGGAATGGCATGATTACCAAGCCGTTTCCATTTCACTCGAAGAGTTCTTAGAGTATTGGGTTTCTGATCTGAATGATGATGGCGTATTAATCGGCGTAGATTGGCAAACCGATGAAGAATGTTTAGAGCTAGATCCTATCGTTTTAGCCAAAGATTTAGTTGATGTTGAAGAAGTTTAAGCCCTTTAGCTTAAGTGATATGACATCAAGGTCTGGGGCTCTCAAACCTTGATGTCAGCTATCACGCCCATCGATACCCCCTTCGACAAACGTCATACCTGTTGGTTCTGTGGTGAGCCCTGTGATCGCTATTTTGAATATCACAGTCAAGTTCATACTCCCCATCCTTCCCTTGCCGTGCCCGCCTGTGGCGAATGTTTAACACTGGCTAAGCAACATAGGCTCACATCCATTTGGGATTGCCGCATGGCGGTAAAGGATGCCTTGATGCGAATTTATGCCAAACACCTTGCCATAGGGATCAACTGGACCGAAGAAGAACTGGCCGAGTCGGAATTCTCCTGTAAAGTCTTTGAGGGGTTTAAGAAAAGTGCTTGGATGATGTATCAAATCGCCCGTGACAGGATAAATGCGCCCGGTTGGCCGATTGTGCTCGAAGGCGTCGCTATTGATGATCAGGGGTATAGCGCAGGCTTTGAATTTGATGGGGTAATTTATACGTCGCTACACGCAGCCATCCACTATTACTGTACTCAATTTACCCTAGACCCACGCTTTTTTGCCGAACTGATTGGGCTACTAGGTAGGGGGCGATTTAACTATGCTTTAAGACTTGCTCGTATCCATATTGCCGCCGCCAAGGAAATGAAACAGCAAGTATTAGCCGATATCAAAGCCGAATTAGCCAGTTGAACCTAGGCATAGCTTAGCTATTAATAACTTGCCTTAGTCTTTCCTGTACGACCTCCACCAGCAAATCCGGCTGGAATTTAGAAATAAACTTATCACAACCGACCTTCTCAACCATGGCATGGTTAAAACTGCCGCTCAGCGAAGTATTGAGAGTAATAAATAAATCCGCCATGGCCTTATCGCTGCGCACTTCAGAGGTCAGCTTATAACCGTCCATTTCCGGCATTTCGGCGTCGGTTATCATCATCAATAATTCTTTGGAAACTTGCTTGCCTTCATCGCGCCATTTCTGCAATAACGTCAGCGCCTGCAAACCATCCGAGGCTTCGATGATTTCGATACCCAATTGGCCTAAGGTTTCGCGCACTTGGCGTCTAGCGGTCGATGAATCGTCCACGATCAAGATTTTTCTACCTGGCATTTCATGGACTAAGGTTTCATCGAGTACACCTTCAGAAAGCCTAATATCGTAGTGAATGATCTCCGCCAACACTTTCTCTACGTCAATAATCGATACTAATTGCGACTGACCTTGGTGTTCGATACGAGTAATTGCCGTCAGATAATTATTCCGCCCAGCCGTTTTCGGCGGCGGCATGATATCGCTCCACGTCATATTGATAATGTGCTCAACCTTACCGACTAAAAAGCCCTGCACACTACGGTTATATTCGGTGATGATCATGTTGGCATCATCCCCGGGAGGTACAGGCTTAAAACCTATCGCCGAACGTAAGTCGATAACTGGGATAGACATGCCGCGAATATTCGCCACACCAAAAATATGTGGATGACTCCCGGGCATAGTATTGAGTGGCGGTAGTTTAACCACTTCTTTGACTTTAAAGACATTAATGGCAAACAACTGTGTAGAATTAATCCGAAAAAGCAACAACTCCAGCCGGTTCTCGCCGACGAGTTTGGTACGTTGATCTACGGTTGCAAGTACATTTGCCATAATGCTGCTTCTCTACACTGGAGGAAAACCTTTCCTCACATACTCAGGATTAAGCTAAATTATAGCGGTAAACTAAGGATGAGAACTATGCCAAGACTCTATTTTATCTAAAAATTACAATCACTCTCGCACAATAAGGGAACCATTGTGACTTATTTCAGCTCCCGAGAAGCGGCATAGACCCGCTCACTTTTCCCCAGTGAAGTCAGCAAGAGACATAACCTCACAGACGCAGTGTTTTCTGTGCAAGCACCATACCCGCAAGATTAAACACATTTCGCTCACACAGGATCAAAAATCCCGCTTGGCGTAATACTGCCAAAAATTCCCGGTGATCAAAGCGATTTTGCTGTGGATGCTCAAATAATCTACGGCTCAGTGGATTACAGATAGCCGCGCGGTACAAGTCCTCTATCACAAAAAAACCGTCGGGTTTTAGCACTCGTGCGACCTCTTCGATAGCCATTTGCCAATCGGGAATATGGTGGAAAACAGCAAAATCAAACACTATATCAAACTGGGCATCGCCAAAGGGGAGCCGAGTCGCATCCGCAATGGCAAAATCGATATCCTTTAATCCATGGGGCGAGCCTTGCCAACGTCCCTTTGCCGCAGCCACCATTTCGGGATCAATATCCACAGCGGTGACTCGCCCGGCACCAAAATGCTCACGGATCAGATGAATACCATTACCAAAACCGCAACCGATTTCGAGCGCCTGTTCGAAACATGCCATAGGCTTAGGCATCATGGACGTCAACAAGGGAGCTTCAATATGATTCTGTAACCAAAATCGCAGCGGATGTCGAACTAACTTCTTCTCAAATGGATTTAGCTTCATATCATCCCCTTAGTGTGAGTAAACTCTTGTATGAATAACTGATCAAATTTCCGCTATGTTACGTAATGATATAGACATAAGTTCACCCGAGGCCACTATGAAATTACCTCTTTTCCCATTGCCTATCTGTTTATTGCCCGAGGGATACACCCAACTGCGGATCTTTGAACCTCGATATAAGCGCTTAGTGGCTGAGTCACTAAAAACCGGGCAAGGCTTTGGTTTATGTATGACAACTGAAGATGGGAAAACCATTCAACCGATTGGCACTTTAGTTCATATCATCGATTTCGAAACCTTAGCCGATGGCACCCTAGGGATCAGCATTCAAGGTAGTCAACGCTTTAAACTTAATCATATCGAGATTGAAAGTGATGGATTAAAACGTGGAGATATCACCCTCATCGATAACTGGCCTGCAGTCCCTATAGCCACTGATGAACGCTATCTTAGCCAAATGCTACAAAATATTCTTAAGGAATACCCTCAACATTTACAGCATTACCAAGCGGAGCAATTTGAAGATATCGCTTGGGTTTGCCAGCGTTGGTTAGAAATATTACCCGTGCATGCCGCAGAAAAATACACTTGCATCAACAGTCAGGATCACACTATGGCGCGGAATTTACTACGAGCCGTCATCAAATAATTATCCAGTGATCTTTTATCTTGTTGCTAACGTATCACTCAAGACTCAATGGGGATAATGCTCCATCACCGATATCTGCGCAGGGGTAAACCTTAGACTAAGGGCATAATAATGGAAAATATTCAATCACTACCTGAGCAAAATCGGTATCATAGACCCATCTCATCCCAGATTGGCACGGCTATGGATAATGAAACTCATGCTAAAGATTTAGCTGAGCAGCAGGTAGAAATGGATCGATTGACCGCAGCGATGTTGCAAATCGCCAATCAAAGAGATAAAGCCGCCTTTAGCTATTTGTTCACTCATTTTATGCCTAAGATCCGAGCCTTTGGCTTACAGCGCCTAAATCAACAGGGGCTGGCGATGGATCTGGTACAAGAAACCATGACCAGCGTATGGACAAAAGCCCATCTTTACAATGCTGACAAAGGCTCAGTGACCACTTGGATTTTTACCATAATGCGCAATCAGTGTTTCGATATGTTGAGGCGAGTCCAGCACAATAAAGAAGATGTTTTTGGCGATGATATTTGGCCACTGTGCGATACGACTATGGCTCAAGACACACTCACTGATCATAAATTGACGGCAAAACTCCTCCAACATCTTGATGCCCTCCCCTTAGCGCAACGACAAGTCGTGCAAGGTATTTACATGCAAGAACTCACTCAACAAGAGCTAGCCGATGCCCTCAAGGTGCCAATTGGGACCATAAAGTCACGATTAAGACTCGGGCTAGAAAAGTTGAAAAGCTTCTTGGAGACACACAATGATTAAGCATCATCCCCAACAAAATTTACTCGTGAGTCATGCCAATGGGGACTTACCTTTGTCGATGGCCATCGCGGTATCAGCACATTGCGCGCTGTGTGAGACTTGTCGTGAGCAACTTGCCCGGTTAACAGAGCAAGCCGCCAATTTGGCATTAAATCCAGATGATGCTCATGCTGCAAATAATACCGACCAAGAGTCGATTCACACCGCACATATTGAGGCTGAAAACATTCAATCCACTCAAGAGCCTATGATGGATATTGACGCTATGCTGGCGCAAATCATAGCTCAGCCTATGGCAACGAATGTGCCTAGTAATGCTCCCCTGGATGTCCAAGTAAAACAACAGCATTACACAGTGCCGTCGGTGTTTCGTCAGCATTTGGCTCGTCCTTGGCAAATCTTAGGCAAAGTTAGTCGCATGCGCTTCGATGTCAATGAAATGAACACCCGCGCAAGCTTATTACACATAGATGCACTCGGAGAAATACCTCAACATACCCATAAGGGCTATGAGTTAACCCTATTGTTAGCGGGAGAGTTTTCGGATCTTAATGGTGAGTATGTACCTGGGGATTTTATTCTATTAAACAGTCAAACCCATCATGCCCCTAAAACAAAAACGGGCTGTTTATGTTACACAGTATTAAACGCTCCCCTGTATTTTACCAAAGGCCTAAGCAAGCTGCTTAACCCCATAGGTGAACTGATTTATTAAGCCTTTAGCCTGTGCTTTAACATGACTTATTCACACCGTTTTTTAAATGAGTCCGTTATTAAATCTTCAGTTACTGAATTAAAGCCATGGATCCCATTGAAATGACCTATTTCAGTGGGATTTTTTCTATTTTCGAGAATTTTTTATTCAATTTGCAAGAAATAGCCGCACCCTATTCGCCTAAAAAGCCGCAATATGGACACTCAGCATTGCCGCTAAATACAAGATAAGAACATGACCCATACCAAGCTTCACTCTTTAAATCAAATAAATAGCCAGAAACAATTCACGTCAACTCAATATTAATCAACAAATAATCACATTGAATAAAAATTAAACTTGCATAAGCTGTTTTTGTTGATATACTGCACGTCGTTTTGAGATACACCTTGTTGTTTACCTTTTTAAACCAGCCTGACCATTAGCAATCAGAGTTCGGTCCTCATAAAGAAAGCCTACTACAAGCAAAACCCCATAAGCTCAAGCATTCGATACCACTAAAATCATGTGGTTATGTCTGTGAACTTACTGTTCTCCACGTTGTCATAGTATTGTCATTAAGCTATGGTCAACTGGCAGAATCAAGTTATTCCATTGGCATAATCGACAGCATGTATTATTTATCGATTAAGCATCTCTTGATTAATGAATCAAAGATGGGGTAACCTCGATACTCAATAGAACGAATCTTTCGCACAATTGCTAAGGATATTTTATAGTTACAACTATCTCACCTATGGGTGAATTAACAAAAAAGGAGTGTGGCATATGTCATACAAAATTAATGGACATGAAATTACAGTGAACTTCCCTGTAGATTCAATCTCAGTAAATAAAACCTCAATTGCTTTTACCGATAGACAAGGTAAAAACAGACAGACTTTTTCTAAGCGTACAGAAGCCATCAGCTTTATGAAATGGTTATTGTCAGCAAACAAATAAGTCACCTTAGTACCTTAATACCGCTTGCTTAAACAAGGTTAATTCGGTTTCCATTTCCCTCACCGTACCGATAACTTAAGCAGCCGATAGCGAAATATCACGACTTGCTATCCCACGACGTCTCTTTGACGAAACCCATTTGGTTCTGGCTATATCTTGCTCACACAGATATCTGCCGAACCAAATGTGTATATCAGACCCAGATCACTTATTTTCATTTCCGCATTCGCTAATATTCGTACTAGAAGCCCCCGTTCAACACTGAGTCATGCCAAAACCCAACACAAAAGTCGCTATGCAGGACATGATTAGCTTAATTAAAGACAGCATTCCATTTCATTTAGATGAGGCGCAAATGTGCCAGGGAGAATGTTTAGGTTGCTCGAAAAAAATGCTTGAAATGCTCGATGCAGAAATAAGCTACTGGCAATATAGTGAGTTTCCCCCTAGTTTAAAGGACTTAAAAAACCTCGAAAAAATGGGCGTTCGAACCTATAAGATCCTGAAACGAAATCGCCTCGTTCCCTAATAATATACGTGTTTTATTGCGCGGTTTTCTTAAATATCACTTGCGAATTTACGCTGATAACGTGGCAACATGGTTTCGTTCCCCAATAATCCGCCTTGATGCAAATACATCACAACACCTGGTTCACTACGCTGTAAATAATCCTCAAGCACAATAAAACCTAAGGGATCGTAGAGCAGGTCAAACTGCACCCCTGAGGCGCAGACCCGCTGCCACATGGCATAAAATTCCGGATAAAGTTTTCCAAAATGGTATTTCTTGCCCACATTCACTATCTGTGGATGTTCTCTGATATCTGAATTCAGCATCGAAAACTGTTGCCTCAGATAGGCATCCCCGCCAACAACAGCACAGGTCACGACACGAATATCCGTTTGTTGCCGAATAAAATACTGATTTAAAAACAGCGCAGTGGTCCCCGTTCCCGAGGGTAAAAACACCTTTAAATCCGAGATATTATGCATTTTTGACCACACGACTATCTCGTTTGCGAGTATGCTCACGCCATATTCGGCGTAACCACAGCGTCCGCCTTCGGGAATAAAAAGCGCTGCGGGCTCATAGGGTAATACCTGCTGTTCGATATACGCTTGGCACCGAGTCCCCACATCCGGGTTCAAGCCCCCTAACCGACTCAAATCGATAATATTGGCGCCATTCGCCACTGCTGCAGCATAATTTCCCGAAGGGTTGTTAAGGATATGGCTAGCGATATGATCGACATAAAAATCACACTGCCAACCTTTGATGCTGGCAAGGGCCGAGAGTGAATAAAGGGAGTTAGCCTGTGGTGAGCCATGACAGATCACTTTTTTAACACCGGTAAATTCATGTGCTAAAAAATAGGCAAACTTACGGGCCTTATTACCACTAAAGTCCGGATGCAATAAATCATCACGTTTTAGAAAAATGTCTCGGCCGGCAAAAAACATCTTTTCTACGGGGGTATTAGCGAACATCAGGGCACTCAAACGATAGACGTCTTGATCTCTCAAAGGTATAGGCTAGTGTAACGTCCCTTTACAAAACATGTCCTTAAGAAATTAGCAATTTCACGACTTTTTGGTGAAACTCACAATCAGCACCGAACAAAAACAAGTTAAGCAGCTGATTATTAGTAATAAAATAACTGGCACAATTCTCGCTATATCAATATTAACGTTCGGCGATGGCATAGTACCCAAGCCATAGGCCAATAAAACAAGTCTGTAAGATAATAAGGAGTTTTCCATGGCGCTTTTACGCTTAGTATTCAATATTGCGTGGTTTGTCCTAGGAGGGTTTGTGATGGGACTGGCTTGGTGGCTCGCCGGTATTTTGTGTTTTATCAGTATTATCGGCATTCCCTTTGGACGCGCCTGCTTTGTTATCGGTGAGATGACCTTCTGGCCCTTCGGTCAAGAACAAATGAATCGCCGCCATCTAACGGGACGTGAAGATTTAGGCACTGGCGCCTTTGGCATGATAGGCAATATTATTTGGTTCTTACTCTTCGGGATCTGGTTAGCCATAGGCCACTTAGTCCATGCCCTCGCCTGCTTTGTGACCATAATCGGGATCCCATTTGGGATCCAGCATATTAAATTGGCACTGTTAAGCCTCACCCCAATAGGTCAAACCGTAGTGGCTAAAACTTAATAACCAACGGAGCTTAACCGAAGATAGGCGCTATTCACATTCAACATTGGATAGCGCTTTTTTATCCCATGCCAGCAGCCCGGTCTCCTTTTGCCTCAGTTCTTCATCCAGTATGTGAACATTATTGATGCTTGTTTCGGCCAGTAAAGTGGATTTGGGGAGCGCTACCGATGGTGCCAATGCCAACAGATAGTGTGTCAACTTAGCAGGCACATCGATCGCCGCATCATGGCCACAATAGGCCAATACGATTAATGCGGTTTGAAAATGCCTTGCCAAGGCTCGACTGGATTCAATACTCACTAGGGCATCACGGTCACCGCAAAGTATGCTAACCGGGACAAAAAGTGTACTTGGGCATTGATAGATAAATGCCGCCCAAAGTTGGCGCCATGTGTTACTCAAACTGGGGCAAGACGTCTTACGCAATTGGCTCCAATGGACAATAAGATGCCTATCATTGCAGTGACGAAAACTGGTCAAACGTACAATAGTCGATTCTATCGGGTTCAGATCTTTGCCTTTTTTCCTCAAGAAAACCGCTTTGAGGGCATTAATTAGATTAAATCTTTGATACCAAGGTGATAAATTAGCAGCGCTACTGTTCAGGATAAATACCTGTTTTATCTGCCATGGTCGCTGGCGTGCCATCTCCATTGCCAACATTCCCCCCATGGATAAACCGAGCAGATATAAGGGTTCAGTTTCACAGCAGTACTCATCGATTTGCTGCCATACCGCCGCGGCATAGTCGGCGATGTTCAGCGGACTCTTTATATGCGTGAGCCGGCCATTTCCGGGAAGATCGGGTGTTAAGACTCTCAATCCCTTCAGCCGAAGACGCTGATCAAAACCATGCCAATGACGCTGATCTCGCATTAAACCGCGTAATAACACCCAAGTCGTCATGACTTAGCCTCCCGATACCAAAAATGCTGTGCGCTATGGGCCAATTCGGCTAAACGCTCAGGTGATAATTGCTCTAATTCCTTAGCATAGGCCACCTCCATCAAAAATTGCATCAGCACTGTGTGCCTGCGCAAAATCCTGTGGTGACGATGGGTTTTCTGTGGATTAAAAAAACCTGCAAAATTAAAGATCTGCCTTGGATTTTTTTTTATCCATGCCCAAGATCCCATTTCAAGTGTCAGTGGCAAAAAGGGCACCCTAGCATTCGACGTCTCCCCCAGATGCTGGCGATAGAGATAATCCCAAATATCCCCGTGGGTACGATAAAACTGGCTCTGTGGTGCTAATCGATAATGACCGTGGTGGGGATAGCTCATTTCAAACAATTGCTTAAGGTGAAAGATAAAATGAGCATTCTCAAAGGCGGCGCGGGTATGGGCATAGGGAAACCAAATATGATCGCTCAAGCCGAATCCTGAATGAGCATCTAATGAAATCAAACTCGTACTACGCTTGAGTAGCTGTTGCACATAGGCAACTAAAGCAGCTGTCTCAAGTTCCATTCCGCCAATGCCGCGAAACCATGGCAGACGGGGGGATAAACGCTGACCTCCAACCATAAAAGACACTTTTTCAGTGGATTCTATCGGGGCATTGCGCATCAAATCCACTTGATTGCCATTACCTCGGGTTTCCAGAAACAAACCGACAGGGTTGACCACAGGGACAAAGGCGAGCCTTATTCCCGTCAGTAATTGTTGTAAATGTTTATCCCACACCAGGCGTTGCAGCAAACTGCTCAGCAGCGCCAACATCACCTGAGCACCAATGCGCTCGACGCCGTGTACACCACCGACAAACAACACGGTTGGACATGGCTCGACAATCACCCCAAGTTCAACACTATAGAGTGGGAAATGTTCATTGCGAAAGGGAATGTCGGCGAGGATTTGGTACTGCAACTGACGATGATGAGTATCGATCAGTTGTTGCAGTGTATCTAACTCAAAGGGAAGTTTATCCATATCATCCAGAATAATGAGATGAGCAATGACTCATACCGTTAAACCGATGCTAATGGCAAATTACGACAGCGGTATGACAGGAACTATTCCATTACAGCGTCGTCATGGTAGAGCAGATCATTGGCTAGGGCTTCGACATCAATTTGTGCCAACCCACGATCGACTATGTCCCGCCAGCGACGGCCTTCATCATTGTTTCTAAAGGCAATATAAAGTTGTTTATTTGCAAGAAGCTGTCGATTAATTTGCAGCTTATCCGCCACTGGCTGCAGATTTTTTTGTTTCAATAAGTAATGCAACACATTCACATCGATTACCGCCGCATCAACACGGCCTGCGGCCACTTTTTTAATATTATGTTCGTCCGAAGTGACGGCTTCTACGGGTTGGACACCCGATACGATCATGCTATCGAGCACATCGGTATTCACATAATCTTTCACGACACCTATGGGAAAGTGAAGAATTATGACAAATTATATAACTCAAGCCGCCTATGCGGCTTGAAAGGGCATAATCAAGATAATCTCATGCTGGTAGAGTTATGCATTAATATCTTGATATAGTTCTTGGTACATAAGCTCACGCATTTTGAATTTTTGGATTTTACCTGTCACAGTCATAGGATACTGATCCACAAATTTGATATAGCGCGGCACCTTAAAGTAGGCAAACTTCTCGGTGAGGAAATGCCGAATATCCGCCTCTGAAATCGTGACTCCTGAGCGAACTTTGATCCAAGCACAGACTTCCTCACCGTATTTATCGCTTTGTACCCCAAAGACCGCCGCATCCTGCACATCCTTATGGGTGTAGAGTTTCTCTTCAATCTCACGGGGATAGATATTTTCACCACCGCGAATGATCATATCTTTAATGCGGCCAACAATTTGCACATAACCTTGTTCATCCATTTGACCAATGTCACCCGAATGCAACCAACCCTCACTGTCTATGGTTGCCGCCGTTTTGCCGGGATCGTTCCAATAGCACTGCATAATGCAATACCCCCGGCTACAGACTTCGCCGGGTTGGTTAATCGGCAGTACTTCGCCAAATTCATCGACGATTTTCACTTCGGTATGGGGCAATGCTCGCCCCACTGTCAATACCCGCTTTTCGACCGGCGAATCTATCTCAGTAATATGATTGAGCGGACTGCATTCAGTTTGACCGTAGCCAATCAGCACTTCCCGCATATACATCAGGTTTTGTACCCGGCGCATCACCTCTTCTGGGCAAGTCGCCCCCGCCATCACGCCGGTTCGTAGAGAACGCAAATCAAAACGCGCAAACTCAGGATGTTCAAGCTCGGCAATAAACATGGTAGGAACACCATGTAAGGCAGTACAACGCTCATTTTCAACAACTTGCAACGTCGTGAGCGGATCGAAGGACTCTCCAGGAAACACGGCCGCGGCGCCTTTGGCTAAACATACTAAATTGCCAAGCACCATGCCAAAACAATGGTATAGGGGAACGGGAATGCAGAGTTTATCGTGACAGGTAAATTTCATCGCCTCTGCGACTAAATAACCATTATTCAAAATGTTATGGTGGGATAGCGTCGCCCCTTTCGGGCTGCCCGTGGTACCAGAGGTGAACTGGATATTAATCGCATTGAGGGGACTTAATTCCTTACCGATACGCTCGAGGTTTAGCTTATCATCGGCGGTCACCTCGACGAGCAGGTCGTCAAAATTCAACATACCGACGGATTTCTCAGCGCCCATGCGGATCACAAATTCTAATTCTGGCAGCAAGTTAGCAGTTAATTTTCCCGCTGGGCAAGTGGTTAGCTCAGGCGCCAATTGATATAACATCTCAAGGTAATTGCTGGATTTAAACCTATCGGCACAAATGACTGCGCGGCACCCCACATTGGTTAAGGCATACTGCAGTTCTTCAGGACGATAAGCTGGGTTAATACACACCATAATGGCGCCAATTTTAGCGGTCGCATATTGGGTTAAGCACCATTCAATATTATTGGGCGACCAAATCCCCACCCTATCGCCGGGTTTGATCCCAAGCTTGAGCAGCCCCGTCGCGAGCGAGTCGATTCGCGCGAGATACTGACGATAATTCCAACGAATATCTTGATGATGAACCACGACAGCGAGCTGATCTGGATAAGCTTTAGCAATATCATCCAGATATTGGCCTATCGTTTTATCAACGAGTTCGGGTGTTGTTACACCGTGAAACTCGCTGTATTTGAGTGGTGTGGGCTTGAGAGAATCGCTTGCTTGCTGAGTTGAAACAGACATTTAGGCCTCCGTGCATTTATTATTATGGTTAGCGAGATCCAAACTAACCAATCCACGGATTAGGTCACAAGTAAAAAAGCGCCTTATTAGACTAAAGAATATGGCAATCCATTCGCCATGGGGTTAACGATTGATAAATTCAAAATGAGTATCCGATTTAGGCACATTCAAACTTTGGAGTCGTTCGACAATCGCCAGCAGAATACCTTGGCGACGCATATTTTCTAACACACCGGGGCTAAAAACTTCTAAGCGCGTCATGGCGGTCAGCAGCAACTTGCATTGGGCAATACTTGCATCGCGAATATAGGCGGGTTTGTCGACTAAGTAGCTGTTATTATACCAGTAGTCCCAGGTGAAATTAGCTAATAACCAGCCTTGGGTGGTCAAATCGTTGATGAACTCCAACATGCGATCATGGTGTAAACTCACATCGCCCGCGGTGAGATCTTTGAGATATTTAGTGTACAAACCACAGTCAGACGTCATTGTTGGAGTTACCGTCATTGTTGAAGTTACCATAGTGCACCTCATTGATTTGGGTTATCAAAGAGCCAGTGAACAAGCTCGAAATTGACGTTTTACCTAATACACTGAAAACTGCATAAGGCATACCAAACATCATTGATGCCCACAGGGTAAGCCGTGCTATCTGAACAGCAACTTAATCAAGCCAACAATAGCCATACATATGGTTAACTAGGGTACGAGGAAAGATTAAGTTAAACTCAAGGACATTAAAGCGATTAACAGAAAGAGCAGTAAGGAAACAAGATGAACTATTGGCTAATGAAATCAGAGCCCGATGAATTCAGCATCGATGATCTTAAGGCTTGTCCGAACCAGACCGAAGCTTGGTTTGGCATTCGCAACTATCAGGCGCGTAATTTTATGCGTGACACCATGCACATAGGCGACAAAGTGTTTTTTTACCACTCAAGCTGCAAAGTCCCTGGAATTGTAGGGATTGCCGAAGTGATGACACAGGCCTATCCCGATAGCAGCGCCTTCGATCCCGAATCAAAATATTTCGATCCTAAGTCCGATCCGACGAAGCCAAGGTGGCTAAGGGTCGACATTCGTTTTGTCGAAAAATTTAATCATATTATTCCCTTAAGTCTGATTAAAAGCCTGCCGCAATTGGCCGATATGTACCTCGTTTCCAAAGGTTCAAGGTTGAGTATTCAACCTGTTACTAACGAACAATGGCAGGCGGTACTCATGTTAACCCGTCAATAAACCCGATGACATAGCACGTTCAGCTAAGATTCATTTAAGAGACTCTATTGTCACCATATCAACTAAACACCTTTTGGAGCATGGATGAATAAATTAACATCAGTGATTATCACAGGTCTGGCGTTCAGCCTAATGACCCCCATGTTAGCCTTTGCTAAACATGACCATGAACAGGGCAAGAAAGACAAAGATTTACCACCAGGGTTACAGAAAAAAGTGGCTCATGGAGAACCCCTACCACCAGGCTGGCAGAAGAAACTTCACCGCGGCGATATTCTTGACTATGACATCTATGACCGTGGCCGTATTGTCGTTCCTTTAGATAAAGATGGCAGGATCAGCATTCAAGTCGAAGGTTCTATCATTAAATTAGATGAAAAAAGCCGTCAAATTCTCGATATAGTCAATATCATTACCGATTAATGATAGATAGAACTCACAGGTAGCACGCCCGATGGGCGTGCGCCTTCATTTATCCTAAACCCACGCCATTAAACTGCTCTGCCTTAGCAAATTCTTCTAATATCAACTCGGTAAAGAGTTGCCCAGCACGCCTTAATGGCCTTTCTAACGTCGAGACTAGCTGTGGAATAAAGGTGTAGCGGCTGCCACCGACAAAATCGATTTCAACTAATTCCCCCTTAGCCAACTCTTCTTGTACTAAGAAATCCGGCAACCAACCAAAACCCAGCCCTTTTAATAAGGCGTTCTTCTTCATAATAAACCCTGAAAGATAAAACACTTTATCACCACCAAACTGCATTTCATCCCGATAGCTTTTATTCGGTGACGAGTCTTCGATAGTCAATTCCACATGCTGCTGCAATTCAGGCAAACTAATTTCTTTAATGACCGCGAGGGGGTGGGATGCACTCGCCACCAGAATACTGGTGATTGCGGGCAACGGCTGCGGATGGTAATAGGGGCCAGTGCGATAATCCTTCACCAGCATAAGGTCGGCATTATCCCGCTCAAATCTATGCTGTACACCGCCTAGAAATTCCATATTGAGCTGAATTTTTGTGGGGATATGATGCTCCGCCATACGCTTAAGCGCCGTCATTATTGGCTCCATTGGCAGGGCACCATCTATGACTAATTCCAGCTTAGGTTCCCAGCCTTCACTAAAGCGGCTGGCTAAATGTTCAATATTTGCAAGGTGTTGCAGTAATCTTTGCCCCTCGGCCAAAATCACCCGCCCTTCTGACGTCAACTCTGCTCGGTATTGCTCACGGCTAAAAAGCGATACACCTAAGTGATCCTCTAACTTTTTAACTTGATAACTCACCGCCGATTGTGCCTTGTGTAACCGCTCAGCCGCCTTGGCAAAACTGCCCTCTTCCACCAGCACCTGCAGCACATTAAAAGCATCAATATCGATGCGCATAGTCACTCCTTGCTTGTCATGGAAACACTACAATTCGTAAAGATAAAAGTACCATCTAATTTTTAGATTGAGATAACAGATTTATTATTCTTTTTTTTGTTCATCCAAGCAACTAAATTGATAACAAGATCACACTAATGCAACTTGCAGCATAACGACCAGCGATGTAGGCAAGCCTGCAACGCAACATTGAAGGAATAACCATGCCATTTTATGTGAAACAAGGCCAAATACCCCAAAAGCGCCACATCGCATTTGAAAAGGAAAACGGCGAGCTATACCGCGAGGAGCTTTTCTCTACCCATGGTTTTTCCAATATCTATTCCAATAAGTATCACCACAATATGCCGACCAAGGCGTTGGAAGTCGCGCCCTATAGCCTAGGTCATGGTGCAAACTGGGAAGACTCCCTAGTGCAAAACTATAAACTCGACTCCCGCGAAGCCGACCGCGAAGGCAACTTCTTTAGCGCCCGCAACAAGATTTTTTATAACAATGATGTGGCCCTCTATACCGCTAAAGTGACCACAGATACCGATGAGTTTTACCGTAACGCCTACGCCGATGAAGTGATTTTTGTCCACCAAGGTGAAGGCACTCTCCTGAGCGAATACGGCACGATTAGCGTCCAAAAGTGGGATTATTTAGTCATCCCCCGCGGCACAACTTATCAACTTAAATTCAACGATTACAACAATGTGCGACTTTTCGTTATAGAGTCATTCTCTATGGTGGAAGTGCCTAAGCATTTTCGTAATGAATATGGTCAGTTATTAGAATCGGCACCTTACTGCGAGCGCGATTTGCGGGTACCCACATTGCAAGATGCTGTGGTTGAGCGCGGCGCCTTCCCCTTAGTGTGTAAGTTTGGTGATAAGTACCAACTCACCACGCTCGAGTGGCATCCCTTTGACTTAGTGGGTTGGGATGGTTGTGTCTACCCTTGGGCATTCAATATCACCGAATACGCGCCAAAGGTGGGTAAAATTCATTTGCCGCCGTCGGATCACTTAGTCTTTACCGCCCACAATTTTGTGGTATGTAACTTTGTGCCGCGTCCCTACGATTTTCACCCGAAATCGATTCCAGCGCCTTATTACCATAACAATATCGATAGCGACGAAGTCTTGTATTACGTCGATGGCGATTTTATGAGCCGCACCGGAATCGAAGCGGGTTACATGACCTTACATCAAAAAGGCGTGGCCCACGGGCCGCAACCGGGTCGCACCGAGGCCTCTATCGGCAAAAAAGACACCTATGAATACGCAGTGATGGTGGACACCTTCGCCCCACTGAAATTAACCGAACATGTACAAAATTGCATGAGCAAAGACTACAACCGCTCTTGGCTAGAAGACTAGCCCTAAGTCACCAAGGCTCCCTCTGGAGCAATGAGAGTGATAGCGTGTTGCACACATAAATGAGGAAAGGATCATGGCAAGCGAACTCAATCCACTGGGCTTATTAGGTATCGAATTCACTGAATTCGCCAGCCCCGATAGCGATTTTATGCATAAAGTCTTTATTGATTTTGGTTTTTCCCTGCTGAAAAAAGCCAAAAATAAAGACATTCTCTATTACAAACAAAATGATATTAACTTCCTACTCAATACTGAGCGCGAAGGATTTTCGGCTAAATTTGCCAAATCCCATGGTCCTGCCATTTGTTCTATGGGCTGGCGTGTCGAAGATGCGAGTTTTGCCTATCGGGTTGCCGTTGAGCGCGGTGCAAAACCCGCCGATGACGCCAATAAGGATCTGCCCTATCCCGCTATCTACGGCATTGGCGACAGCTTAATTTATTTTATCGATACATTCGGTGCGGATAATAATATCTATGCCACTGATTTTGAAGATTTAGATGAGCAAGTGATCACCCAAGAGAAAGGCTTTATTGAAGTCGATCACTTAACCAACAACGTCTACAAAGGCACAATGGAACATTGGGCTAACTTCTATAAAAATATCTTTGGTTTTACCGAGGTACGCTATTTTGATATCAGCGGCGTACAAACCGCACTCGTGTCCTACGCCCTGCGCTCTCCCGATGGTAGTTTCTGTATCCCCATCAACGAAGGTAAAGGCAACGATAAGAACCAAATCGATGAATACCTCAAGGAATACAATGGTCCAGGTGTGCAGCACTTGGCCTTTAGAAGCCGCGATATTGTTAAATCCTTAGATGCGATGGAAGGCAGTTCAATCCAATGCCTAGACATTATTCCCGAGTACTACGACACCATATTCGATAAGTTGCCACAGGTGACTGAGGACCGTGAGCGCATCAAACATCACCAAATTTTGGTGGATGGCGATGAATCCGGTTATTTACTGCAGATCTTCACTAAGAATCTATTCGGGCCTATTTTCATCGAAATTATTCAGCGTAAGAATAACTTAGGTTTTGGTGAAGGCAACTTTACCGCCCTGTTCCAATCGATTGAACGGGATCAAATGCGCCGCGGCGTATTGTAAAGCTCCCCAAATAAAAAACGGTGCCATTGGCACCGTTTTTTATATTAATAACATAACCCATTCGAGCAAGTTAACCTGAGCGTCGGGACAGTCCCTATACATTGACGCATATTCGTCTCAACTTACGCTGCCATGCAATCCTAGATTCAGCCCTATATTCAGACTAGGTCTGTTGCCGCTTCGAATTTAACAATGCAATTTTTTCCCTTCGCCTTTGCTTGATACAGGGCTTTATCGGCTAAGTGTAATAGGGCCTCGCCCTCTGCTCCAATACCACGCTCCGCCCAACCAATGCTGACGGTGCAATAAATAGTACTATCCTCTGCGGCAATGGACATATTCGCCAACGTGCTGCGAATGCGCTCAAGCAAAGGGAAGACTTGCGCTTCATCGATATCCTTTAACACTAAGGCAAACTCCTCTCCACCTAAACGCGCGGCAATATCTTGGCTACGGCAATGGTTATGAATGATCTGCGCCAACAGTTGGATCACCCTATCACCCACACTGTGACCATAGGTATCATTGATCGCTTTAAAGTTATCCAAATCCAGCATCGCCACACTGCAGTGACCTTGATATGCATTTTCTGTCGTCAATTGTGCGAGTTGCGGCATAAAAGCACGTCGGTTCAGCAGGCCAGAGAGGGGATCATATTGGGCTTCTTTTTCTGCCGTTTGCTTATCTTTTTCAGAACGTCGCAACTGTGCCCGCTGCAGTGAAACCCCAAAAATGGTCAATGCCGATGACAATACAAAGGCCATCATCTCTGCATTCGTCTGTACTTGTGTTTGGTTAATAAATGGTCCAACACCTTGCGCCGTCGCTAAAATCATAAACAACATAGATAAGCTGCTAAATATTGCGAGGTAAAAGCGAGTGACTTCAAAGGCTAAAACCACTAAAAGCGGTGGAACAACATAGAATAACCACCCCAAGTCAAACAATACGCCCACAATGCAAAACAGGGGCAAGCCAATAAGAGGTAGCAGTATATGGCGCTTGCGTTCAATCTTTAGGGCATGAACTTCCATCCAACCGGCATAGATCTGATACACCAAGACGATACCCAGTATGTCGGCGAAAAAGAACATTTGCCCCATATCCCAAAAAGCCGAAGGCGCTATGTAATGCCCCAGCACTAAATTCCACGATAATAGGCCGCTGGAGCATAAAATAGGTACTATCCCAGCCAGTACAACAAATTTGAGTAAATCATTAGCGTTACGGGCACCATAGGGTAAAAAACGGCGCAGTAACAGTAAAGATAAGGTTGGCGCCAGGGCATCGACTAATGCCGCCACCGATGTATGCAGCACAGATAAGGCCATAGAATTTTGAAGTAACATGCCCTCAATATTGAGTAGAAAACTGCCGATAAAAATCAGCCCCAAGGCTCTAAAACCCCAAATGAGCAACATGACTAATGCAATGCCTGAAGGTAACCAGATAAGGGTGATATTTGACGGTTGCAAACTAAAGAGTGTTTGCCCCATAAAACCTACACCGTAATACAGAACCGCCGCGAGTATAAGCGATAACAGACCCTCCTTTGCAGGAAGGTGTCTTGATAAAAGTGTCTTCAATCCGTCTATAAACTCCGTTAATGTGCCGATATCACTATAGCGAATGAAAGGCCAAGTTGGGAAACTCAGCAGACCTGACGCCAAAACTCAGTTTCGTATAAACGGCTTCATCACTTTACAATTATTTATACCACTGGCAACTTGGCGAGTATCCAATAGGGTGAGCTTATGATTGTTGTAGCATGATTTACACACTAAGTTACAGTTACTTGCCTAAACATCAGTGTCACGCATTGGCTAAATCGCCTATTTTCATTACACTAACGGCCCTCTAGTACAGACTCAAGACGAACCGAACCATGCCAGATGTTGCCTTACTCGCAGTGTTTATCCCGACCTTTTTCTTTGTTGCTATCACGCCGGGCATGTGTATGACGCTTGCCATGACGCTGGGGATGAGCATAGGCGTACGTCGCACCCTGTGGATGATGTTAGGGGAACTCGTCGGTGTGGCATTAGTCGCCACCGCGGCCGTGATGGGCGTTGCCAGCATCATGCTCAACTATCCGGAAATATTTCAAATTTTTAAATGGGTTGGCGGCATTTATTTAGGCTATATCGGCGTACAGATGTGGCGTGCTCGCGGCAAGATGGCCATGTTAAGCGATGACGACACTAACCCCAGAGCCAGCAATGTGACCTTAATATCCCAAGGCTTTATTACCGCCATTGCCAATCCTAAAGGTTGGGCATTTATGGTGTCACTGCTGCCCCCCTTTATCAATGCCGAACGCGACGTTGCCCCCCAACTTATCGCATTGCTGAGTATTATCATGGTGACAGAGTTTACTTCCATGCTCGCCTACGCCAGCGGCGGCAAAAGCCTGCGACTCTTCCTAAGCCGTGGTGATAATATCCGTTGGCTAAATCGAATTGCGGGTAGCCTTATGATAGGCGTAGGTATTTGGTTAGCCATAAGCTAATCGGCCAGATCCACCACACAACCGCAGGCTAAATGCACCGCGGTTAAATAGCTTGATAAGCGATCTACAAATCCGTTAGATCGCTTTTTTATAGGGCAGAATGTCTCGCATCTGCACTATATATTGCTGCATTTGCTCGGTTTCCTGTATGACAAAATCCGCAATCGCCGCCTTAAATCCCGAATGGGCGATGTTATGGTAGGAATATATCTCTACAGGTTCAAAGCCGCGCAGCACCTTATGCTCACCCTGTGCGCCCGCATCAAACATTTGGAACGCATGTTCAATACAATATTGAATACCTTGGTAATAGCAGGCTTCAAAGTGTAAGCCGTCGAGTTCGACCCTCGTGCCCCAATAACGACCGTATAAGCATTTTTGCCCTTGAGTATGCTCGCCTTTGAGGTACAAGGCGCCAGCTATCATCTCGCCCTTTGCATCTTCTACCACTAACAGTAGGATGTGCTCGGCTAATTGCGCCCCCAACTGCTGAAAAAATGCCGGGGTTAAGTAACCCCGATGGCCCGAGCGCTTAAGATACGTTAATTGATAACATTGGATAAATGTTTGCCATTGCAAAGGGCTAATCTGCTCACCTTCAACAAAATGAAACTTAAGATTAAAAGGCTGTAACTGTGCCCGCTCCTTCAAGATATTTTTACGTTTGCGCGAGCTAAAGCCCGCCAGAAAGTCCTCAAAATTCCGATAACCGCGATTATGCCAATGGAACTGCGTGCCTAAGCGCCTAAGGATCGGAGCCGACAAGCACTCAAATAAGGGGGCTTGTGACGATGCCACAAATAAACTGTGCCATGAGGACAGCTGGATATCATCCCGCCCTAACATAAGCTGACGATTCAATGTCAGCAGCAAGAGTTCGGCTATACGCATTTGCTCCACATTGGCTAATTCGGGCTGAATGCCCAGCCGCCGTCCTTGCACAGGGGTAAACGGGATCGCATTCACCCATTTGGGATAATAATCCAAGCCATGGCGCTCATAAGCCTCTGCCCATGCCCAATCGAACACATATTCACCATAGGAGTGGGACTTTTGGTATAGGGGCATCACGGCTAAAAGTGGCAAATCGATAAAATGCTTCGCGCCCTGTGAACTCAAGCTAATGCTATCGTCGTTAATCTCAGCATACTCAAGACTAGCAATCCCACTGGCATCAAATACGCACAGATGTTTAGGGATCCAACCCGTTGCAACGCAGGCAGAGCCACTCTGTTCAAGCGCCAACAAAAATTCGTGGCGACAGAAGGGGTTCGCCTTGCCCATCACAGCATTCCACCCATGGGATGCAATATCAGCGATTGAACTCGCAAAGGCCAAGATCAGCGGCTTCATTAGGTAAATTCTCATCCTTAGGGTGATAAGCAAACATATGAGGTTGCAATTAAGCCTAATTCTCGGCACATTGCATAGCCATAAGAAAATAAATTCAGGATTGAATATGCGTCCAACAAGACCGTTTAGACCTCTTATTCTCGCCATTGCCATGGCTTTACCACTGCTATCTTTCCCGACGCTTTATGCCGATGAACCTTCAATTTTCAGCCAGATGGCCACAGCACAACCTGTGTGGGCCAAGCATGGCATGGTTGCCAGCCAAGAAGCCCTCGCCAGTCGCACCGGTGTTGAGATCCTAAAGCAAGGTGGTAATGCTGTCGATGCGGCCGTGGCGGTCGCCTTCAGCTTGGCGGTCACTTTACCGCGGGCAGGCAATATTGGTGGCGGCGGTTTTATGTTGGTGCATATTGCCAAAGAAAACAAAACCATCGCCATCGATTACCGCGAAATGGCCCCATCCAAGGCGAAAAAAGATATTTTCCTCGACGAGAATGGTGACGCAGTAGAAAAACTGAGCCGCGAGCACGGCCTTGCGGTAGGCGTCCCTGGTACGGTAATGGGTATGAGCTTAGCCCTTGAAAAATATGGCACAATGACACTTGCTGAGGTCACTGCCCCCGCCATTAAAATGGCTCAGGAAGGTATTAGTGTGACCCCCGATTTGGCCGTGTCCCTCTCTGGCCTAAAACGCCGTATGAGCCAATGGCCAAGCACTGCCGCGATTTTCTATAAAGCCGACGGCAGTGACTATCAAGTCGACGATATTTTAAAACAACCCGAACTCGCTCACTCGCTACGCCTTATCGCTGAAAAAGGCACCAAAGGATTCTACGAAGGTGAAACCGCCACTAAACTCATCAATGCAGTGCAGGAAGCTGGCGGCATTATGACCTTAGACGATCTTAAAAATTATAAGGTTGTCGAACGCGAACCCGTGCGCGGCGAATACCGTGGCTACGAGGTTGTGTCTATGCCGCCCCCTTCATCGGGCGGCGTACACATCATCGAAATGCTCAATGTACTTCAGCAATTCCCCATCGATAAGTTCGGCCACAACACCGCCCAAACGATCCATCTGATGACGGAAACCATGAAGCAAGCCTATAGCGATCGCAGCGAATACTTAGGCGATCCCGACTTCTATAAGGTGCCCGTCAAAGCCTTAACCAGTAAGGACTACGCCCAAAAAATCGCCAGTAAAATTGCCATCAATAAAACAACACCAAGCGCCGAAATCAAGCCAGGTAAACTCACCCCCTATGAAAGCGACCAAACCACTCACTTCTCGGTGGTGGATAAATGGGGTAATGCCGTTTCAAACACTTACACCCTAAATTTCAGCTACGGCTCAGGATTAGTGGCAAAGGGAACTGGCATTTTGCTCAATAACGAGATGGACGATTTCTCAGCTAAACCCGGCGTACCAAACGGCTACGGTTTAGTTGGCGGCGATGCCAACGCGGTCGAAGGCAATAAGCGCCCACTCAGCTCAATGAGCCCCACTATCGTGATGAAGGGTGGCAAACCTTTCCTCGTCACTGGCAGCCCGGGCGGCTCACGCATTATCACCACCACACTGCAGATCATCATGAATGTGATTGATCATGGATTAAACATCGCCGAAGCCAGCAATGCAGCCCGGGTGCATCATCAATGGCTGCCCGATGAGCTGCGGGTCGAATCCAGCTTAAACCGCGATACCATATCCCTGCTCGAAGCCAAAGGCCACAAAGTGAAAGTACAGTCCGCTATGGGCAGTACGCAATCAATTATGGTGACCGAACAAGGGATTTTTGGCGCGTCAGATCCACGCCACTCGGGTAGCGAAGCTATCGGTTACTAGAATATCTATGATGCGGTTTTAGTGTAAAGAGATGAGCGAATGCAAACTCGCTTCAAAAAGCCATGCTATACATCACTGTATAAGCAGGGCTTTTTACTATTTTGAATAACAGATTATCGTACTGAACCTAGCTCACCTTTTGACCTAATAGTTTAGGCAAACTGTACGGGGTGACCTGTTATTTCAGTCGTTGGGATTTTAGCATTTGCTGATATCCACTCACACAGGCTTGCCATGGCATTCGCTCGTCGACTCGCAGCCAGTCCGTCCGTGGATGCTCGACCGCCCCGTCTGATGTGAAAGGATGCACAAATGCCGCGATGGCATGGATGCCAAAAAGAGATGATTTATGACCACACCTACTTTTGATATCAATGCTGCCATTCAAGCGCTACGTGAAGG
>NZ_PFGL01000060.1 GCF_002783505.1 Shewanella sp. CG12_big_fil_rev_8_21_14_0_65_47_15 | reverse complement strand
AGGCGCATCAATGAAAGAATGTCGGCCACCTTTTGAATTGATGCAACACGGAAGTGGAGTGCCCTAGGCGCTCCGTCCCGGCGGTTTTTAACGCACTTTATGCTGTGTTGGTTATTTTTAACTTAGTCCACTAGGTCTGCAAATAACCGCCTTGCCTAAAGTGCGTTAAATTCCCGCTGAATCCTGCATCTTCAGGTTGTTTGGGTATAGTTGTCCATTCGGAGAGTCAGCATCAGCCCTTTTTAAGACGTAGTTTTGCCTGTTTTACACTCGTGATCAGTTTGATTTAGCGGATGTTAGTCATCTGGGCGGGGTATTTCTGGCTATCGGCGCCGAGGGATAGTTAATTAAAAGGTACTCAGACTTGAATAATGCATATTGTGTTGAATTGAACGCGATGCCGTCGCTGTTTTCTCTTTATCGCAAGATCTTCTTTGGACGTAAACCAGGTTGGAACCAACAGCCTCTACCTCATATTAAGGTCACTGCGCCTAATGTGACTGTGTCTGAAGCGAGCGTCAGCCAATATGCCCAAGTTTGCGGCTTCCAGTTTGATGGTAAAGTCCTTCCGCCGACTTACCTTTATATCATGGCCTTTCGCCTACATGCGGTCATTTTTACCCACGATGGTATTACCTTTCCATTACTGGGCATGATCCACCTTAAAAACCGCATCCAAGTGTATCGCCCTACGACAGTCGACGAGAAGTTCTCCTTAGAATGCGCACTCACAACGAGCCGTGAGACAGATTCGGGTTTGGAATTTGAGTTTGTTTCAAAAGTATTTGTCGGGGAAGAGTTAGTGTGGGAATCGCTCTCGACCTATTTATATCGTATCGAAACTGCGGGTCGCCGAGTGCGTCCACCTAAGGCGCTTGAAATGGCGTGGGATGCACCGCAGTGCTGGGTACTCAGTGAAGATCTTGGCCGCCGGTATGCCAAAGCCTCCGGTGACTATAACCTGATCCATTTACACCCCGTGCTCTCCAAGCGCTTTGGTTTCGATCGCGTGCTGGCCCATGGCATGTGGTCTAAGGCCCGCTGCTTGGCTGAATTAATGCCCGAGATTGGCGAGCGTCCATTCGTTGTCGATGTGGCTTTTAAGTTGCCACTTTTAATGCCAGCCGAAGTGGGATTTGCCTATGAAAAGGGCGCCGATCGCTGGGTCTTTGAACTGCGGGATAGCAAAGGCCGTCGCCCCCATTTAAGTGGTGATGTGCAGTTTTAAACTCCCGTGGAAACCCTGTTAAGGTACGCTGTGACCCGTTGCAGCTTGCCAGATGCTAAACCACTGCTGGCGATCGAGCCGAATATGGCTCGATGCGACGGCACTCTTAATCCGTTCAATATTACCACTGCCTATAATGGGCACAGGCCTGCTTGGCAACATACGTACCCAAGCATAGATCACTTGGCTAATGTCTTGGGCATTCACTTCGTCGGCTATGATGGCTAATGTTTGCTGCAAGCGTACGGCCTGCGGATGGGTATTCTTAAAAATGTTTCCCCCACCCAGACATGACCAAGCCATAGGTCTGATACGTCGTTCTTGACAGAGATCTAAGGTGCCATCGGCTAAGTGTCTCATTTCCAGTGGTGATATCTCCACTTGATTGGTGACTAAAGGGGCGTCGAGTCTCGATTGCAGTAATGAAAACTGTGACACAGTAAAATTAGAAACCCCAAAGTGACGCACTTTGCCCGCCTGTTTTAAGCGTGAAAAGGCTTCGGCGACCGCATCCGCATCCATCAATGGATCGGGTCTATGGATAAGTAACAGATCGAGATAATCGGTATTCAGTTGCGCCAAGGATTGTTCAACGCTGGCAACAATATGCGCGTAGGAGGTGTCATAGTGGTTGACGTAACGCGTCGGTCGACAATCAAAGGCGGGCTTGATCCCGCATTTACTGACGAGCTGCATTTGCTCACGCAGTGCAGGTTTGAGGCTTAAGGCTTCGCCAAACAAGGTTTCACACTGGTATTGGCCATAAATATCGGCGTGGTCCATCGTAGTGACGCCTAAATCTAGGTATTGCTCAATCAGGTTTAGAGCTTGTATCGGCGTCATCTCCCAGCTTGCCATTCGCCAAAATCCAGCAACAAATTCAGAAAAAGTAAAATGGGGCTCGTACATATCATTCCTCTCTGGGGAAGGTGTTTTTTGTTGTGTAAAGACCGTAAGCCGATTTGTTTGATGCAGATTAAGGAATCGCTCATTAACCCCTGCTATCACTTTCTCATCACCTAATATCTGTGGTATTCAATCGGCTTATGTTGATGTCGAACATTCATACTAACCCAGAATACCTTCGAGGGAGAAATTACCCATGCTGACCGATATGGCTATTTCAGGCCGTGCAAGTTTAAAAAACATCGCAGAACTGGGTATTGAGTTTGGGCTATTACCCGAAGAAATGACCTTATTTGGTAACACAAAAGCTAAGGTCGATTTATGTGTGCAGCGGCGCTTAGCTGGCCAGCGTACGGGTAAGCTCATTATCGTCACTGCCGTCACTCCTACACCCTATGGTGAAGGTAAAACCGTGACCAGTATTGGCCTAACTCAATCGCTTAAGGCCATAGGTAAAAGGGCCTGCGCCTGTATTCGTCAGCCGAGTATGGGGCCGGTATTTGGGGTAAAAGGTGGCGCAGCGGGTGGTGGTTACGCACAAGTGGTGCCTATGCAGGAGCTGAATTTGCACCTCACTGGGGACATTCATGCCGTAGGCAGTGCCCACAATTTAGGTGCTGCGGCCATTGCCGCGCGGCTTTTTCACGAGTCGCACTTAGGCAAAACCGAATTTGAGGCACAATCTGGGCTGGCATTTTTGGATATCGATCCCAGTGAGATCCGCTGGCACAGGGTCGTCGATCATAATGATCGTTGCCTGCGGCAAATCCATGTCGGCTTGGGTGAAAACAATGGGCCCGAATATGCATCGCGCTTTGACATTAGCGCCGCCTCCGAGTTGATGGCCATTCTGGCCCTTAGTCAAAATTTAGCGGATATGCGTGCTCGTATTGGCCGTTTAGTCTTGGCGCTCAATCGGCAGGGGGAGGTGATCAGCGCCGATGATTTGGGTGTGGCGGGTGCCATGGCGGCGATTATGGCCGATGCCATTAAACCGACCTTAATGCAGACCCTCAATGGGGCGCCGTGTCTTATCCACGCGGGGCCATTTGCCAATATCGCCCACGGCAATTCATCGATTATTGCCGATGATATCGCCTTAAAACTGGCCGATTTTGTGGTTACCGAAGGCGGGTTCGGTTCCGATATGGGCTTTGAGAAATTCTGCAATATCAAAGTGCGCCAGTCGGGGCAGGTGCCGAGTGCGGCGGTGTTAGTCACCACCCTAAAGGCCCTGAAAGCCAACAGTGGTTTAGAGTCTGATATAGATATCAATGCGCCCGATCAAATTCGTCTTGAGGCGGGATTTGCTAATTTAAACTGGCATATCAACAATGTGGCTCGATATGGTATTCCAGTAGTGGTTGCCATTAATCGTTTTGCTACCGATACCGATGCCGAACTGCAATGGTTGACTGAGGCTGTTAGTCGCACTCAGGCCTTTGGTTGTGAGATAAGTGATGCCTTTGCCAAGGGGGAGGCCGGCGCAATTGCCCTAGCGCAAACTGTGATCCAAGCCGCTGAAACTGAAATCCAGTACAAGCCGTTGTATTCAGAGCAAATATCATTAGAGGCTAAGTTATCGACCTTAGCCGAGGTCGGTTATGGCGCATTGGGCGTCAGTCTCTCCATTGAGGCCAAGCAACAAGTGCAGCAACTGAATGCACTGGGTTATGGGCATTTACCTGTCTGTATTGCCAAGACACCACTGTCGATCAGCCATGATCCTACGCAAAAAGGCGTGCCAAAGGGCTTTATCGTGCCTATTCGAGCCCTAAGTTTGAATGCGGGGGCGGGATTTATTACGGCACTGGTGGGCAATGTGATGACTATGCCAGGACTTGGGATCAAGCCGGGTTATTTAAAGATCGATATCGATGAAGACGGTGAGATTATCGGATTAGGTTAGCGGCTCTTACTGCGTTGTCGCTAAGCTCACATTCAGGGTAGGCTAGCGTGCTTCCTACCTTGTATTATTTTACCGTTGGATGGATACACACTTCGCGCTGTGGAACGGGGTGCTAATGCCCTTAAGTGTATTTATCGACATTTTTAACGGTTGAGATCAATTTGAACACTTGGATTGAACAGGGATCTGGTAAACTTAGTCTCCCTTATTTAAGAATCCTAGTTTTATGTTGTGCTCCCATTGCAATCAATATATTAAAGTGAGTGAAATCAGCCATCAGCGTGGAAAGGGCTTTCATGCACAAGTTCAATGTCCCCATTGCACAGCTTGGCTTGGGCGTAGTCCTATACTCGCTAAGCTCAAATTACTCGGTTTTTATTTGAGTCTCTTCACTGGGCTTTACAGTTACTTTGATGCATCGGTCAGACACTTTTTAATTCCTGTGATGATTTTTTCTTTGATGCTGTTGTTTGTGAGTCACTTTATGGATCAAGTGATTACGATAGAAGCGCCGGAAAAGGTCGACGATAGTGAACAGCGGCAGAAATACCGTTAATCACTATATGTGGCATCCTGAGCCCAAGAAAGCGGGCTCAGGGGAAGCTAATAGCGTCGTTACTGAACGACTTGCTCTTGGCTCTCTAATGAATGTTCAACGTAATAAATTCCGCCCAAAATCAATGCGCCGAAAATCACTATACCTAAGATTAGCCCTAAGTTTTCACGAAAAAATGCTAGCATTTTGGTTGCCTTTTGATAGATGGACAGGGGAATAATGCCAAGCGAATCTTGTGGTTTTTCGCCTGCATAAAGACTCAACACACTATAGTTATTCTGACTTAAGCTAATCTTAAATCCCCCTTTTTGCTAGCCTACGCCTTGTTTTTCATCTGTTTTATCTATAACTGCATTAAAGGTAAATATCTTGTAACCTATTGTAGGGCCATTACCTTATTGCAACTTACCGTGGGCCTAGCATAAACTTGTGTCACTTTTTTACTATGGGAACGACTAGGTGAGACTTCAACGTCACATAAGACGCACAATTTCAATATGGCTTGCTGCCGTATTGGTATTGCTGTCTTTTGCCGCCTCCGCCCATAGTGTGACCCACCTTGATGATGGGGCTAAAACCCACTGTACACTCTGCTTCCATCAGCATCAGCTCAACAAGATTTTATTGACCCAGCCACTGACACTCGATTTAGCCGCGCAGCAGTTTGATGTGGTCGAATCTGTGTTACCCCCCTCCATTTCAAAACACCTTAGTGTTTATCACAGCCGTGCGCCTCCTTTCACTCTCTAAATCAACTAAAACATTTTAACTTATTGTATTTCTTGATGGCTTTATATCAGTCATCGAGTGCTAGTTGTATTTTGGAGATATCATGACTGTGTTAAATACCCGAATGTCTTTGGTGGCTTTGGCGTGCGCTTTAGTTTCGCCGACACTCTTAGCGGAAGATTCGAGCCTGACAAATCCTGCGATCAGTGCGGTTTTGAATGGTTATTATCAAACGGGCGAGCGTCCCTTGGCCGAGAGCCCAGACGGTTTTGGCTTAGGTGAAACAGAACTGGCGATGAGCGCCAATATTGACGATATGTTCTATGGCAAAGTGACTGCGGTGGTTGAGAGCCATGACGGTGAGACCGAGCTGAATCTTGAGGAAGCCTTTATTCAAACTATGGCGATGCCAGCGGGATTTTCAATCCGTGGCGGCCGTTTCCTGTCGGATATTGGTTACCTAAATAACCAACATTTACATACCGATGCCTTTACCGATCGTCCCATCGTTTACCGCGCGTTTCTTGGGGGCCATTATTTTGATGATGGGGTGCGTTTGAATTATGTTGCTCCAACGGATCTCTATTGGACCATGGGTATCGAAGCCTTTAAGGGCGACAGTTTACGTGCGGCCGATGAACATGGTGAGCGTGAGTTTAAGAAGGTCGGCATTTATACCTTGTATTCAAAAATCGGCGGTGATATCGGCGATAACAGCTCATGGCAGGCGGGCCTAAGTTACCTACGTAACGAAAATGGCCAAATGACGGCCCATGAAGAGGGCGATGGGCACGATGAGGCGACAGAAGATGGCGAAGCAGGCCATAGTCATGCCGCATCTTACACAGGTAAAAATACCTATGGTGCTGATTTTGTTTATAAGTGGGCGCCCAATGGTAACTATAAGTACCAAAATCTTACCCTGAGCGGCGAGTACTATCGTGTGAGCGATTTTACCCCTGTCGATCTGCATCCTGAGGATGCGCCGAGCCAAGATTACCACCAGGGTTGGTATTTGAGCAGTGTGTATCAATTTACCCCGAGTTGGTCCGCGGGGCTGCGCTACGGTGAGGTCGATACCCAGGAACTCCATGACGATCATTTTCATGGGCAAAAGTTGAAGGAGTCTGAGGTGACTCTGGCGTGGCATTCAAGCCATTTCTCGACGGTTCGTTTCCAGTATACCCATCAAAAGGGTACTAACTTCGACGGAATTGAAGACGATAACATCTTCACTATTCAATACATTATGTCTCTGGGGGCCCACGGTGCGCATCAATTCTAATTTAGCTAAATTGGCCGCAGTGGCCTTATCTGTCGCTTATACCGGTTTGGCCCATGCCGAACTCAATGTATTTGCCTGTGAACCTGAATATGCGGCATTAACGAAGGAGCTTGCTCCTACGGCGAGCATCTATTCGGCAACCACAGCCTTGCAGGATCCCCACCAAGTACAGGCGCGACCAAGCTTGATTGCCAAAATGCGTCAGGCGGACCTAGTGGTTTGTGCCGGCGCCGATCTTGAGATAGGTTGGCTGCCTATGCTGCAGATGAAGTCGGCAAACGCTAACGTGCGCTCGACCGATCAGGGCTTATTTTTCGCCGCCGATCAAATTGAAACCTTAGATAAATTGGCCAGTGTCGATCGTAGCATGGGTGATGTGCATGCTAAGGGGAATCCACATCTCCATTTCGATCCGACCCGACTGCTCAAGGTCGCGACAGCCTTAACGGCTAAGATGGTTCAACTTGACCCTGCGGGTGCGGCCGATTATCAAAAGTCATTAGCCGACTTTAGTACCCGTTGGCAAGCGGCAATTCCACGTTGGGAGGAGCAAGCCAAGGGGCTACAGGGTAAAAAAGTGATCGCTTACCATTCTAGTTTTAAATATCTATTCAATTGGATTGGTATTGAGCAAGTGGCTGATTTAGAACCTAAACCTGGACTAGCACCCACCAGTGGGCATTTGGCTAGTTTGCTGAGCCGTGCCGAGCAAGGTGATATTTTGGCGGTTATCGTCGCCTCCTATCAAGATGAGCGCGGTGCCAAATGGCTCGGTGAAAAAGCGAACTTGCCAGTGGTGATGTTACCTATGTCAGTGGGGGGCAATGACAGCAGCAAAGATCTTTTTAGTCTATACGACAGTGTTATTTCCCTCTTAAATGGAGTGAAATAAGGCCTATGTTTGATCTGGAACTGATGTCGATTCTCTTGCCTGCGCTGGCGGCGGGGATCTTAGTGTTGTCGACACATATTGTACTGGGTAGGCAAGTGCTTAAGCGTGGCATTATCTTTATCGATTTAGCCATAGCACAGGTTGCCGCCCTAGGCGCCATCGTCGCCCATATGGACCACAGATTGGAAGAGATGCCCTTTTCCCATGTGTGGATGCCAGCCCTGTTTGCCCTTGGTGGCGCGGGGTTTATCGCTTGGTTATCTAAGCGAATGGCGGGTGAGCTAGAAGCGATGATCGGCTGCTTTTATGTGTTGTCAGCGGTGGCAGCTATGCTGCTATTGGCGAACGACCCACACGGCGCCGAGCTGCTAAAACAATTGATGTCGGGCCAGATCCTCTGGGTGAGTTGGTCGCAATTGGTGTTGCCGACACTGGTGTATTCTGCCGTGCTATTGACGATATTCTTGCACCCCAAAATTTTGGATGGAGCTGGGTTTTATCTGCTATTTGCACTAGTCATCACCTTGTCGGTTGAATTAGTCGGTGTGTACTTAGTGTTTAGTACCTTAATATTGCCCGCTTTGGCACTAAACAAGTACCGCGGTAAAGGTCGCTTGTTTTATGCTTACCTCGTTGGTTTATTCGGCTATGTGTTAGGACTTATCCTGTCGGCGACGTTAGACCTTCCAAGCGGAGCGGCGATAGTCGCCACTTTAGCCGTGAGTGCCTTAGTCTTCCGCTTGGCGTTAACTCGAGTATCACCCCTGGCAGTGGAGGCTGACGTCTTGCCTAAACAGCACCTCTAATTGGAAATTAAAAGCCCATCGATACACTGGAGGTTCAGTATATCGATGGGCTTTTTGTTTGTGGTGTTTCAACTGTTAGTTTGCGGTGTTAGCAAGTCAGCTTACAGATGTAAACAATATATTGAGTCCCTAGGCCATGGTGGCTATACTGTCGCCACTTTTATCGTCGGAGTATGCCGTGCTGTTAATCGTCAGATCTATGTTGTTGGCGGTGTCATTGTTGCTTGCCTTTATTTTTGGTGGCTTAGTGTGCTTGCTGAGGCCGCGTCACCGTGACAATGTACATATGTTCGCCAAGATCTTCTCATCGGTCGCCCCTATCCTAGGGATTAAAGTCATAGTACGTCGCCATAAAGACGTGCAGGATGGACCTTATATTTTCCTGGCAAATCATCAAAATAACTTCGATCTTTTCACCCACACTAAAGCCGTACCTAAGGGAACTGTGAGTTTAGGTAAGAAGAGTCTGGCGTGGATGCCATTGTTTGGCCAAATTTATTGGCTGTCGGGCAATATTTTAATCGATCGTAAAAACCGCCATAGCGCCTTCGATACTATGGCTAAGACGGTCGAAAAAATTAAGCAAAATAGCTTATCGGTGTGGATTTTCCCCGAAGGCACGCGTTCGCGTGGGCGAGGATTATTACCCTTTAAAGCGGGCGCCTTTCATACGGCACTTGCGGCTGGAGTACCAGTGGTTCCTGTGCTGGCTTCTTGCCAGAGCCATATTAATTTAAACCGTTGGGATAATGGGGTCGTTATTATTGAAATGATGGCGCCAGTTCCTACGGCAGGGCTAGATAAGGCGGACGTTAAGGCTTTTTCGGCGCAAATCCATGCCAACATGTCGGCAAAATTCGCTGAGATAAATCAAGAAGCGGCAGCACTTATGGGTAAAACTCTTACGGATGATGACGTATAATACCTTCAATTTGAGCCAGATTTACCTTAACGGAGACAAATCCATGTCTATTGAAAGTCAGTTAAAAGCCCAACTTGCCGAGAATCGTGACATAGTGCAAGCCCTGCTTGACGATGGCTCAGAGCCAGATGCGGAATATATTATTGAGCATCATTTTTCATCTACCAATTTTGACCGTCTCGAAAAAGCGGCTGTGGATGCGTTTAAACTCGGTTTCGAAGTCAATGACGCCGAAGAAATGGAACTCGAAGATGGCTCAGTGATCTTCTGTTTCGATGCGGTTGCTCACCATAAGCTGGATGTTGCATTATTGGATAAAGCCGCCGAGCAATTACTGCAACTGGCGGCAAAACAAAAAGTGGATTATGACGGTTGGGGAACTTACTTCGTTGGTGATGATATGGACGACGAAGATGAGGATGAAGACGACGAAGATGATGGTTTCCCACATTAATTCATCTTCAGTCTCTTGATTGTTGTCACGACAAGATTTTAATAAAAATGCCCATCTAAATGGGCATTTTTATTGGGTGTATGTTTTAGGTATGGCTCGTGTTGCTTGTATGCAAAATACTGCAATTACGGCCTTTTTGTTTTGCTTCGTATAGCGCTTTGTCGGAGCAAGAAATCCAGCCTGAACTGCTGGTGATATGGGAGCCAATTTCACATACGCCCAAACTTACCGTCACAGTAATCTTAAGGCTTTCATACACTATGACAGATGCGGCAATTTTTTCCCGTAAGCGTTCGGTAAAGTGTAGGGCATCTACTCCGCTCGTTTTGGGCATGACCACAGCAAACTCTTCGCCGCCATAACGGCCCAGGCAATCGGTTTCCCGTAGGGACTGACTGAGGATATGGGCAATATGCTGAATGACTTTATCCCCAGCGAGATGGCCATAGGTATCGTTGATTTTTTTAAAGTGGTCTATATCTATCATCACTAAACTCGCCACCCCCGAATAACGGGCATATAAATCAAATTCATGCTCTAAGCATTGTTGCCAATGGCGTCGATTATGCAGTTGGGTTAAGCCATCGGTTTGACTGAGGTGCTCAAGTTGTTCATTAGCCGCCTTAAGCTGCAACTTGTTGACGGCAATATCGGTAACGTCATACACAATTACGCTGATATGGGTTATTTGTCCGGTTAAGGAGGCCAGTGGTAGCAGGGTCACGTTTTGATACATGAAATCGGCGCGGCCAGTAATAGGGCGGTAATTTTTGAATTGGAACACATAGGGCCTTTGTTCCCAACTGATAAAGGCTCGATTTTTAAGCATAAAAACCGATTCCATTTTCTGTTTTAACCACGTCGCGGGTAGCTCGGGGAAGCGAGAAAACAGATTTTGACCTTTGATCGAATTTGGGGAAACGCCGCTATGGTTTTCCATAAAACCGTTCCACAGTTGGATATTGTAATGGCGATCTAACACCACTAACCCTACCTCTATGGTTTGCACCATATCGATAAGCCAGTGTAGTTCGTTCATTGCGCTTTGGTCGTTTGACATAAAGTAAAATCCAACGGGTTAATCGAGTAAATAGCCGAGCTTATAGCTCAGAGTGGGGATGGAGTCCTCGGTGAAGAGCAGTAACAAATCGCATTGAATATTATGATCTTCAATCCGATAATTGATCTCCATCGCTAAAGTTCGGTGCCATTTCTCTGAATTATCATGGATAAGATCGTTAACCGTGCAGTGGCGGCCAAGTACTACGGGATGGGCTTGGCTGAATTTCATATCGAGTTGTTCGGATATGCCATTGAGGAAGGCACCGATCAGCACGTTTCCAGTATCGATCAGGACTTCAATCTCAGTATTTTTATCTTCAGGATTGGCTAATCCCATCAGCTTGGCCATATCTTGGAAGCTAGAATCATGGAATAGCAATAAGGCTTCTCCCGCAATCCCCGCACCAATAAAGCCTTGGCAAAGTGCTGAAACAGTTGAGCTTTCTTCCGTGGCTTTGAGCGCCATGGTTAATTCACTCACCTCAAGCACGTTCACATTGGGGATGGGGAGTAACACAAATACATCGAGTAACTTGGCCAACAGATCGGCGGCGCGCCCCATGGCGACGTTAGCAATTTCTTGGCAGGCATCGCGCATATCGACTTTGATCATTGGGACTTCGTCGGCGATATCTTTCTGCGTCAGAGTCAAGATGCCATACTCTTGCAAAATGTTACTGATGGCGTCGGCGCTGACGGGTTTTTGGATAAAATCTAAG
Organism: Shewanella sp. CG12_big_fil_rev_8_21_14_0_65_47_15; assembly: GCF_002783505.1. Taxonomy (GTDB): domain Bacteria; phylum Pseudomonadota; class Gammaproteobacteria; order Enterobacterales; family Shewanellaceae; genus Shewanella. Next base: position 2,038 of record NZ_PFGL01000060.1, on the reverse strand, counting down.
GCGCCTAACGCTTTTACTCGCTCATGGGCTTTGATTTGAATATCGCCGGAAACCACAATGATCAGCGCGGGCAGATCGTTTTGTTGCACGGCCTGCAGCACTTCATAACCGTCCATCACGGGCATATTAAGATCGAGAAATACCACTTCACCCTTACCTGCGCGAATGGCATCTAATCCTTCGGCACCATTGGCGGCGAAGGTAATGTCGACATCCCACTCTTTGGGCAGAGTGCGGGCCATTTGCTTGCGCGCCATGGCGGAATCGTCACAGATGAGTACAGATATTGTCATGCTGACTGGTGATCCTTAATTTGCCCATTAATTGAAGATAACACTAATTTTTCAAGTTTGACTGACGAATTGTGAGCTTCGGGCAAGTCTGGTTTTTCTCTTCTACATGTACGCTGCAGATTTTATGTCGCTAAATTTCTTGCAGGTACTATTTGAGATTGGTGTTATAGAACTCACGTTGTTTCAGTAATATTTGAATTCGAACGGCTTATCTTGCTGAAAGAGCTATTAATGTGCTCAAACTTAATCGTTATAGCCTAACATAGTTGTGCATCAATATTTGGCTGTAATGACAATATTTTGACCAAGGTCAAAATTTGCGCCCATGTTATATCTTTTAGTGAATTAAACCAAATATGTTAACATCCAATCTGGACTGACCAGTAACGGAATATTTCATGAGCGACCAATGTGTGCAAGTGACAATTGACGATGGCATTGCCTATGTGCTGCTTAATCGTCCAGAAAAGATGAATGCAATTAATTATTTAATGTTTAGCCAACTGGATAGGGCTATTAAAAACATTAAAAAAAATCGCCGTATTCGTGCGGTTATTCTTTCGGGTGCTGGTGGCAATTTTAGCGCTGGGCTGGATATTAAAAGTGTGATGTCGGCGCCGATGCAAGCGGTCAAACTGCTTTTTAAGTGGTTACCGGGCAATGCTAATCTTGCACAACGTGTCTCCCTCGGCTGGCAGCGTTTACCTGTGCCTGTTATTGCTGTGCTCGATGGCTGCTGTTTTGGGGGAGGAATGCAAATCGCCCTCGGCGCAGATATACGTATTGCCAACCATGACAGCCAGTTATCAATTATGGAGGCCAAGTGGGGGCTGGTACCCGATATGGCGGGATTAGTGACCCTGAGGCAAATTATGCCCAAGGATCAGGCCATGTTGTTGACCCTGACGGCTAAAGTGCTGGGCGGTGAAGAGACCCTATCCCTTGGACTCATCACGCAATTAAGTGAACAACCTATGCTTGCCGCCAAGCAATTAGCCACGCAGTTCAGTAAGACTTCCCCCGATGCTGCGGCGGCGATCAAGCTCAGTATTAACGTGAGTTGGACCGCGTCGCTGCGCAGCCTATTAAGCCGTGAATCCTTAAGCCAAATTAAGCTGTTACTCGGCAAAAATCGCACTATTGCCGCGGTGCGGCAGTTAAAAGATCCCGATAAACCCTATCGCGACAGGCAATCGGGCTGGTGATTGCATCAGGCTATAAAGATTGCAGGGTGGAACAGTAGGTTGTCTGCTTTATGCGAGAGATATTTATTAGGTTCATTGGCCTAACTCAACCATGCCCAATTAAAAATAATTTTGAATAAAAAGTCAACTTAATCAATTATATAGGATCGCCATGGCATTCGCTCGCCGACACGGTGAATAGAAACCTAGGGTTTCTACGTTTATGAACGAGAGCCATGGTCGTTCTCATGCATCCCTGCATTGCACGACATTCAGGCATCCTGCCTATCAGATGGCGAACTGGCAGTTAAACAGGGATGTTGTTCCAGTCCTTCAATGGATGCTTGGCCGCCCCGTCTGATGTGAAAGGATTCACTAATGCCGCGATGGCATGGATGCCAAAAAGCGGCCATGGGGCGGACGGTCGTCTCGCCAATCACCCTAGCTCACCTGTTTAGCATCGGCGTAGCCTGTAAGTTTTAAATAAAAACTCAGCACGTTTTGGGACGTGCGACGTGAAGTCGTATGAAGCGCTGTTCACCGCTTAACGAGTGAACCATC
>NZ_PFGL01000023.1 GCF_002783505.1 Shewanella sp. CG12_big_fil_rev_8_21_14_0_65_47_15 | reverse complement strand
ATCTTCCATCTCTATTTTCATGATCTTGGCTGGGCTCGCCATGCTGATCAGTATCGGAATCGGACTCTGGGTTAATCGCAGTGTGATGAACCCCATCAGCGATATAGTCACCAAACTCAACACCATCCACCAAGACTCAGATCTGACCGTCAAGTTTAAGATGTTCAACGATGATGAATTAGGTCAAATATCCACGAGTCTCACCCAAGTTATCGAGCACTTAAGGGGTATTCTAAATTCAATTGCTGAGGCAGCAAACACAGTAAATGACTCTGCGAACGATCTCAGTGGCTTCACCCAAGCGACGAATAAACGTATGCAGCAACAGCAGGCCGAGACAGAGCAAACCGCAACCGCGATGAATGAAATGACCGCGACGGTTGCCGAAGTCGCCCAGAGCGCTGCTGCCGCGGCTGATTCCGCGAAAGACGCCGATACCTATGCCGCCAATGGTAACCATATTGTGATGCAGTCGATTAACAGTATGTCGCAACTGTCAGATCAAATTCAAAAAACGGCCCAAGTGATTGGCGTGCTATCCAATGAAAGCCAGAATATTGGCCGCGTGCTCGATGTAATTAAGAGTATTGCCGAGCAAACCAACCTATTGGCCCTAAATGCGGCCATTGAGGCGGCTCGCGCCGGTGAGCAAGGTCGCGGCTTTGCAGTGGTTGCCGATGAGGTGAGAACACTCGCCCAGCGAACTCAAAAGTCCACCCAAGAAATAGAAGCGATGATCGCCACCCTGCAACTCGGCGTCAAGGAAGCCGTCAGTGCAATGGAAGTGGGGATAAATCAAGTTGACGATGCCAATGATAAAGCTAATCAGGCGGGCCAAGCATTGAAGGAAATCGTCACCTCAGTGGATAATATCACTGAACTTAACACACATATTGCGACCGCAGCCGAAGAACAAAGTAGCGTAGCCGAAAGCATTAACCGCAGTATTATTGCCATTAGTGATATTGCCGAACATTCTACAACTTCCGCTGTTGAATTAAGTGAGTCGGTGATTAATTTAACAAAACTCGCCAGCAGTATGCGTAATCAAGTCAGTGCATTTAGGCTCTAATGGCATATCACGGGCTTGAGGGAGTTGGCTCTCAAGCCCGTTTTTATACTTAGATTTTATGCTTATAGCTTAGATTTTATACTTAACATAGCCAACACTAACGACAAAGATGGTGGGATTAGCGGACGAGCTCTCAGGGTTTTATCCATGCTAACGGATAGAGGTCACTTCAGCGATTGTGAGCGGACGACTCTCACCCGGTGCCAGTTGCTCATCCAACACAATATCGCCTATTGATAATCTATGCAGACCAACCACTGGATTACGAAATCGGCCAAACATACGTTTAATTTGATGGTACTTACCTTCCCTCAGTGTCACCTCAGCCACATGGTCATCGAGGATCGTAAGCTTGGCAGCTTGCGTCTTAATATCCTCAAATCCGAAATACATACCCTCAGCAAATGCGGCAATATAATCCTCCGTTAAGGGATTAGCGAGCGTGACCCGATACACTTTTTCAACCTTCTGCGTGGGCGACATCAATGCCTCTGACCAGCGACTGTCATTGGTTAGCAATAATAATCCGGAAGAGTTTAAGTCCAATCGACCCGCAATATGCAGCTCCTCACGCTGCTCGCAGTTGAGTAGCTCGATTACTGTTTTATGCCCATCATCTTTAGTGGCACTCACTACGCCAATGGGTTTATGTAACATAATATAAATGGGGCTGTTGGCCTGTAAAATTTGTCCATCAAGCTGAATATGGGAAAACTCATCCACTTGCCTATCCATCTCTTTAGCAATCTGGTCGTCGACCCGCACACGGCCAGCGAGCAATAAATCTCGCACCAATTTGCGGGGTATTTGCAGCTTTGCACCAAGATATCTATCGAGCCGACCACGTTTAGATTGCATAACACCTCGACATATTCACCCTCAATAATTCATAAAAAGTGGCTCCCCAATATCAACTTAAATTACTGGTCGAGGGGAAGTATTCGATATGCACAGCGGCGAGCACCTTCGACAATATGTTCTTCACGGCTCACGACGGCGATATCGGCGAATAACTGCTGAAAAAGTTGCAACTCAGAGCGGCAAAAATTTAAGCAATGAGTTGCCGCAGCGCAGATAGGACAGTGATTTTCGAGTAGAAAATACACCCCATCGACTTGCTCCATTGTCGCCATATAACCTTCGTCTGAGCGTAATTGCGCGAGTATAGCTAAACGTGTCGGAATATCTGTCACCCCCAACATAGCGGCGCTATATTGGAGCAACGCACTTTGCTCCCTGTAATCGATAAGCTGATCTAAGCCTCTATCACCAAAGATCATTTTGACTGAATCAAGCAACTGCACCGTCAACTCCCCATGACGATCGGCAAAGTGGGTTCGGCTTTGCTCGGTCAAGCCCCAATAACGCGTTGGGCGACCACGGCCTTCGACTCTATCTTCAATATCCACATCACCAGCCTCCTCCAAGGCCTGGAGATGTTGACGCACCCCCATAGTCGTTAACGCCAATTCCTCCGCTAAGGTTTTAGCTGTGAGCGGACCATGCAATTTGAGCAATTGAATAATCTTATCAGTGGTTTTCATTTGAAATCTCCAGTATTCCCAACGGATTATCCCCCAATCGTCCGCTTTTTAACAGATTAAATAAACTTTTTTATTTACTTTACCCTTTACAAGATTAAATAAAGCAATTACCTTATAAATAATTTATAAACAAATGGGTTTACTTAATGAAATTACTCATCATCAGTACCAGCCAAAGATCCGATTCTCAGAGTGCTAAAGTCGGTCGTTATATCGCCGAAAGTAGTTTCTCATCACCCCATGCTATGGGTTACGACAGCATACACCACTTAGAGTTATGCCAATTTAACCTGCCCTTTTGGGATGGCGAGGAAGACAACAAGGGTGAACACTGGCCCGAAATAGAGCAAAGAGTCGATGAAGCCGATGCGCTAGTGCTGATCACCCCAGAATGGGGTGGTATGGCATCGCCGTTACTGAAGAACTTCTTATTGATGTGCACTCGCCAAGAAACCGCCCATAAACCAGCCTTATTAGTCTCAATATCGGATGGTATTAGCGGCACCTATCCCATCGTTGAAGTAAAGATGAATGCACTCAAAAACAATAAATTAGTGCCTATTCCCGATCATTTGATCATTCGCAATGTCAGCAATGTGCTCAATGCCATTCCCGAGAGTGAGCGTGATATCGCGCTCAGGGAAAGAGTGCAATATAGTTTACATATGCTGCATCAATACGCCCAAGCACTGGCCCCCATTCGTGAACGACACGCAACGCAAGCGTACCCCAAGCAGCAGGAGTACTGCTACGGTATGTGAGCGGCTTGCAATTTTAACCACCAACGACAAACCCCATGACAAGGAACGCATTATGATCCATTTAGAGCATATTAACTTAGTAGTAGACGACATCCCCGCAGCACTACGCTTTTATCAAGCGGCTTTTCCCCACTGGCGCGTGCGCGGCGGCGATAAAGGCACTTGGTACGGCAAACCCCGTAACTGGATCCATTTTGGCGATGATTATCAATATATTGCTTTTAGTGACAATGGCGAAGGCGAAAACCGTGATTTAACGGGTCACCAAATAGGCCTAGCACATTTTGCCTTTGTGACCGATAACTTAGATGCCGTGATCGCCAGATTAACCCAAGCTGGGTTCCCTATTGCCAAAGAGGGCATGGAAGATCCCTATCGCCGCAATATTTACTTCTTCGACGCCCATGGCTTTGAAGTGGAATTTGTGGAGTATTTAAGTGATATTCCCGCAGAGCGCAATCGCTATTGATAATATGAACCGCGGCGGTAGGTTTATATCAACACCAGGCTCAAGTCATAAATGCCTTAACCACAAGGTTGGGCTATCGGCATAAGTGGATAAAAGCGCTCAAGCTACGGTCCACTTTGCCATTTGCACTCGTGCTTAAAGTCGTTACTTTAAAAACGGAAATCGCTACACTAACCGCCACAAAGCGAGTTACTAATTAGATGACACTATGCCTACGCCTTATTCCTATTCCACGACTTATATCCTAGATAAAGCGCATTTTGATGAATGTTATACCCAATCCGTTATCCCAGATCCCACGCTCAAGCCCTATTACAAAGGGATTGGACTGGTACTCATCGGCATCGCGCTTATCTTCACCGACATTAGCCTGTATTTAGCTTACTTCTTCGTTGGGCTAGGCGTTATCGAAGCCCTCAATGTGAAATACCACAAGACTTGGTGGCTGATGCGCCAGATGATGAGTAAAGCGGCAAGCAATGAAGTGACATTGAGCATGGATGAGCAAGGTATTCGCACTCACTCTCGGTATGTGGATAACCAAATTCGATGGACTGATATAGATAGGATCAAAGAAACCGCTAGGGGTTTCTTGCTCACCCACAGGGCGGGAACGAGTTACATCTCTTCAAGTTGCCTAGATACGGCCACTATTGCCTATATTAGGTCTAGGTCAAAAAGTCGAGATTGGGTCACAAACTAAATGTAGCCGCCACGAATCAGTTAAGCTGTTACACCCTAACTTCCGCCCACAAAAAAGGCTGATAAATATCAGCCTTTTACCAATCACAACATCTTGAGTTTATTTTTTCAATTCACCTACGGGTAAAATGGTGCGGCCGTATTCATTGTTCAACACTTGCGCCATAGCAAAGTAAATCGCACTCGCACCACAAATGATCCCTTCAAAGCCCGCTATAGTGCCTATCAAGGCATTGCCGGTAAAATCACGGGCAGCCAGCAAGAAAAATAACAGGGTCAATGAAGCAAACACAAATTGTTTAGCTCTCGGATAACGCAATGATCCCACAAACATAAACGCAGTAAAGATCCCCCAAAACGTTAAATACCAACCCATAAAGTAGGTTGGGCTGGCGGCAATGCCAGCATTCGGCATCAAAATTAATCCAACCAAAGTCAACCAAAACAGACCATAGGACGTAAAAGCCGTTGTCCCAAAGGTATCACCACGCATAAAACACATAATACCCACAATGACTTGACCAAGACCACCGTAAAAAATGCCCATCGCCAATATCATGGCATCGATGGGAAAATATCCAGCATTATGGATATTTAGCAGCATTGTCGTCATACCAAAGCCCATTAGACCTAATGGTGCAGGATTTGCCAGTTTTGTTGACACAAGAGTTCTCCGCGAGATTTTTAACTCAAATAATATCAATATGTTAGAAAAATATTAATACAATAAATAGAAGAAAGTGACGCATTCTATTGAACAGTTAAAATATTAGCAATGAAAACATCTTAAGTTAAAGTTTAGAATTAAAAGCCAATAAATTCAAATAGATAGTTTATTTAATTTCGAAAAAATAGAAAAAGCAAAACCTGCCATAAAATTAATCTTTTTAGATTCAACAAACTATCAAAAACCTCAATAAATAGTGAGGAACATCAAGCTTTAGCCAGCAAATTTGCATCAGTTCAAAGTTCGATTATTTGCCCATAAATAAGCTAAGACTAAAACGATAGGAAAACAGCATAAATTATTAACTTAATCCCAATATCGACAGAAGAGTGAGATAAATCCCACTTTAACCAAATTTTTATCAATATCCCCTCGTGCTGCAACATTATCCTAGCAAGCAGTTTCAAGCGGCAGGCCCACAGCAGCACCGAAGAATCTATCTGTGTCCGCACTTGAATGAGTGCCGGGCGATCAGGGATTAGGATCCGAGGCAGAAGTTCATAATGCCTTGCCCGTTATAGGGAATAAGACTTAGCAAACTCACTTGCAATTATTTATATCCAAAAAATAATAGCAGTGATAAATTGCTGCAGTTGACGCAGTAAAATTGAGAAAACAAATCTTAGCCTGATGTTAACAATCAATAACTAAAGGAAATAAAATGAAGCAGTTATCCACTATTATCACTCTGTCGGCCTTAATGAGCTTTGCAACCCTTGCCGATGAATCGACCCTTCCTCCCGCTCCTGCAAGCGACATAGCTCAACTGACTGAAGTTTGCCAACAGATGGCATCTGAGGACCAAGTAGAAAATACCGAATTAAAGCAATACGTGCTCGATTGTGTGAATGACCAGTTAACTGAAATGGGTTACCAAACCGTAAAAGAACTCAATTAAGACTATTCGCATCATTCCTTTAGCGTAGTCTCCTTCCTCGGTTTTCAGCGCTTTTTGTAACGCCATTCACCTATCGAATGGCATTACTGACTTCGATAACCCTCATTTTCATATCTTTTTAATTACATTTCATCACATCCAAAGCCATCGAATTAACATTTGAAGTTAACCGCACAACACCCTGCAAATATAAACTTTGGCGCTTTTTAAGTTGGCTTTCAAATGATTACAGCATCTACATCTCAGTTATTTATATGATATCTGTATCATTTTGCATCCCCCCAGGTGAAAGCACTGTCGAATTCAGCATAAAATGCTAATCTATTTCCCTCTGATAACAACCTCAATCCCAAACGTAAAATCATGTATCGTATTTTAGTTATCTTATTGACCAGCCTCTGTTTGCCTTCTATTGGAATGGCGAAGGATTCCTGCGCAACCAAAGATGAATGCATAGAGATGCGAAATTGGGATTTAGGCGTTGCCGTGGGATGGGGACAAAAAACTAACCCATTAAGGGATTTCGACGATATTCCCGTCTTTTTTATTCCCTCAGTGGCTTACTATGGTGAACATTGGTTTTTTGATAATGGTAATGTCGGTTATAACCTAATCGAACAAAACGATTTTAGCCTCAACTTAGTGACAAGCTATAGCTTAGATAGAGCCTATTTTTACCGTTGGGATCCCTCCAATATCTTTCTTACCCGTAGCACACAGGAGCAGGCTAACTTTAAAACCGCTAACTCTTTGAGCAGTGAGCCCGATCCCGTATTTAATTCACTCGAGTCGCGGAACTTCACCATGCTTGGTGGTGCCGAAGCCTTTGTCTACACTCAGTTAGGTACAATTCGATTGGCATACACCCACGATATGTTTAATGTGCATAACGGCTCTGAAGCACAAATAAAGTGGACCTATGTTTGGCATCCCAATCGTTGGGTTATCGACCTGTCACTGGTGTTTGATTGGAAGAGTGAAAATGTAGTGGACTATTACTACAGTGTACGCCCAAGCGAAAACGCCTACTGGAGTGAACAGTACCAAGCTGATTCGGGTTGGAACCAAGGTGCAGAAGTCACGGCACGCTATATATTAACAGACAACTGGGATCTGCTATTGGCAGTTCGCTACACTCAAATTGCCGATGAAATTGCCGCCAGTCCCTTGCTCGATGAAGACTATAGCAGCACCTATTTTGTTGGCGCAGCCTATAGGTTTTAACATTAGTGGCCCATCCTCGTATTAGTTCGCTTTGCGTATTAGGTCTAAGCCTCAGCTTGATGGACCCTAATTCTGCACAAGCCGCCTCGAGTGACGTTTCCAGCCTTAAGTTAACACCCGAAATATGCATCACAGGTGCAGATGAGAAAGCCTGTGAAATCCGAGTCGAATTACGTTGGGAATTACCCCACAACGAACTGATTTGTATCTTGTCAGATAATGCCGACTACCCTAAGTTGTGTAGTGATACACCCGAACAACAAAGCATCAGCTTAAATGTGAGCACCTTGACCGATATCCATTTCGTCTTGGTGAGTAAGGAAAGCAATCAAACCTTGGCAGGTGCCAAACTAAAAATCACGTCAACCTCGCAGCCTCAGGTGCGCAGACGTTACCGTAACCCTTGGAGTTTATTTTAATGACGAGCCCACAATCACCCCACAGAGTGTTATTGGTTGAAGACGATGTTCGTCTTGCGAATTTAATTGTTGATTACTTGAAATCCCACGGCATGCACGTTGAAGTGGAACGCCGAGGCGATACAGTATTAACGCGCTTACTCAACTACAAACCCGATATCATCTTGTTAGACATCATGCTGCCGGGCATGGATGGCCTTAGCCTATGTGAAAAATTACCCGACTACTTTGCCGGCCCGATCTTACTGATGAGCGCACTAGGTTCGAGTGAAGATCAAATCAAAGGGTTAGAACTCGGTGCCGACGACTATGTAGTGAAACCCGTAGATCCCGCACTCTTAGTCGCACGGATCAACAACTTACTGCGCCGCCAAAACCAACCGCCTCAAGCCGAATCCCATTGTTTGACCTTTGGAAAACTGAGCATAGATCCCCACACCCATGCGATTAGACTCGATGAAAAAGAAGTCGATTTAACCAGCCATGAGTTCGAGCTGCTATGGCTACTGGCCTCACAAGCAGGCCAAGTGCTCAGCCGCCAATATATCTATCAATTATTGCTTAATATTGATTTTGATGGAAAAGATCGAAAAATTGATGTGCGCATCTCAAGACTTCGCAAAAAACTCAACGATAATATTGAAACGCCGTTTAGAATTAAAACCGTTTGGGGTCAAGGTTATCTCTTTGCCCCCGAAGCCTGGAATAACTAAGCCACAACAGTGAAACGTCTCTTTATCAGCTTATATTTGTTACTTAGCCTCAGCTTTCTTGGCATAGGTTGGACACTCGACAGCCTATGGCAGAAAAATGTAGATGATAACAATGCACTCGATGCGCCATTCGTTGCACTCGCGCAGCTATTGGCACAGTTGCCTCAGGACACTCGTAGAGCGTATCTTGAGGCGCTGCCGGGTAATCCACTACTGCCTTTAAATCTGCTCGATGCAGATCAAATTGCCTTAGGGAAGGATCAACAGCTCAGCCCAAATCATGTTGTGACCACCACCACAAACGATGACGAACAGTTTCAATTTATCATGGTTGGCGAGCAAGTGTTGATGGCTGGGCCTTTAGAAATAGATCCTAGGGCTAACCTACGTAATTTATTCACATTATTCTTCTATTTATCACTCGCCCTAGTGGCACTGATTTGGGTTGGCCCCCTTTCACGGGACTTAAGCATACTGCGTAAGGCCACAAAAGAATTTGGTGAAGCAAAGTGGGATACACGCATAGCCCTGTCCAATCGCTCCCAAGTCAAACCCTTAGCCAACACCTTTAATGAAATGGCACGCCATATCAGCGCCCTAATTGAGAACCAAAAACACCTCTCTAATGCGGTATCCCACGAGATCCGTACACCACTGGCAAGGCTCAAATTCGCCCTTGCACTTATGCCTATGTATTGTCAGCCGGACTCTGACGAACAAAAGCGCCAAGATTTCCTCAATGAAATGCAACTCGATATTAAGGAAATGGAAAATCTACTCCAAGAATTATTGACCTACGCCAGCTTAGAATCACAACGGGAAGGAATTCAACTCGATGAATACGATCTGATCCAGCTTGTTAATCAAACCATTAAACGTCTAGAGACCTTAAGTACGCTCCCTATTCGCTTGCAAACACAGCTCAGTACCTTAGCCCTTATCGGTGAGCCCACCTTAATCGAACGCGCCCTGCAAAATTTACTCACTAACGCTCAACGCTTCGCCCGCACAGGAATTAACATTGAAGTCACCCAAACCCAGCAGAAGATCACCTTAAGTGTGAGCAATGATGGAGAACCCATACCAGAGGTTGATTTACCCAAAGTGTTTGAACCTTTTTACCGAAGTCAGTCGGTACAAAATGGCAATAAAGGGCATGGATTAGGATTGGCGATTATCAAACGTATTATGCAACGCCATCAAGGGGATGTCACTGTCACCAGCAATCCGCAACAAACACGCTTTAGCCTAACTTGGCCGAAAAAGCGCAAGCTCTAATAAGGAAAGAGGTTAATCAAGTAACAGCCTGCGATAACTAGAATGGGAAAATGTAAACTGTGAGTTCAACAAGGTATCTAACCTAGAAGTTATCCAACATATCAATCTAGCTCGAAGCTACCAAAGTCTAAATCTGTGCTGCTCTCTGGTTCAAAATTCAATTGTGGATTTAATGCCGCCCTCTCCTGCGCGATTTGCAGTTGCTGCGCCTTGATCGCGGCCAGTTGGCGACGACGCTTACGTTGATTGCAGAGACGGATCACATCGTACTTTTGTGCATCGGAGAAACTCAGCCAGTTAAAGCGTTCATCACGGCTACGCAGACAACCTTTACAATAGCCCCGCGCATCGGTTTGACACACACCGATGCAGGGACTAGGGATCTCAAAAAAGGCTAACTGTTCCATGATGATAGAGTTTCTCTGCCATAATTTACACACGTTAATCGGGTGTATTGAACTTGCCGCTAATATTAATGCTAAAAATTCAACACTCTTACCTAAAGTACTTGCAGGAACGACCTTAATCAAGGCACATTGAGCAGAGTTTGTACAACTTTTGGAGCACTATCATGGGATATCGTCATTTTCTTAATCTACTCCTCGCGGTCGCCTTATTAAGCGCTTGCAGCAGTAAACCTAAAAACGATTACGACCTCAATTACGACTTCAGCACATTGCACAACTTCACCCAGCTCACAACATCGTCAACGGACGATCCACTAAGTGCCCAGCGTATTCAAACAGAAATCAATCAGCAATTGGCTCAAAAGGGTTTTGTAGAAAATACAGCATCACCCGATTTTAATGTCGCCTACGCCTTACTGACCCAAGATAAACCTAAGGATTCTGGCCTTTCTATTGGCTTAGGCACAGGCACATTCGGAAGTTCGGGAGGGATTGGAATAGGCACCAGTGTTGGCGTGCCACTGGGGAGTGATACCGCTAAAATTCAAACCATTCAGATAGATATTATCGACCCTAAGACCAATAAATTAATTTGGCGGGGCAGCGACAAATATGACTTCGACGCAGGCGGTAATGAAAAAGCCCAAGATACCGCCAAAGCCGTCGGCCGAATTTTGGCACAATTCCCACCGAAGAAGTAAGCAGATGAAGTAAGCAGCCAATAATGGATGGATGCACACTCACCCATCCATATGCGCCTAAACCGCCACCGTTGATAGCAAAAAATCCACCAACTACGCCATTCGCCACTAGAAGATAATGTGCACTTCTATTCCAATCGGTAATACTTCGGGACAATTTTTCGCCTCCAGAGTCTAGAAATCGAATCCATCCATCTCTACTCATGGGCATTCACGGTTCTGCCTGCGGCCCATTGCCTAAGCGCATTGATTTTATCGCTCATCACTACAGATAAAGGCCGCGTTTTACTGAGTTCTTCGAGTAATAACGCTTGATCGACACCGCGCTCGACACTTCTTGCGGTATATATGGCAGCAATGACGGCTTGTTCGATTTCGGCGCCGGAAAATCCTTGGCTACGGGCCGATAATTGGGCGAGATCTAAGCTCGCCACATCGATTCCACGGCGCTGACAGTGGATCAAGAAGATGGCTTTGCGTATGGCTTCGTCGGGTAAATCGACAAAGAAGATTTCATCCATCCTGCCCTTGCGCATCAACTCTGGCGGCAGGGCTTGAATATCATTGGCGGTAGCCACCACAAACACGTCTGATTTACGCTCCGCCATCCAAGTGAGTAAGGTGCCAAGGATCCGTGTCGATGTGCCCTCATCACTGCTACCGCCGCTTAAGCCTTTTTCAATTTCATCTATCCAAAGCACGCAGGGCGACATCATGTCGGCGAGAGCCAGTGCGTTGCGCAGGTTTTTCTCGGTTTCACCTATATATTTGTTATATAAGGCTGCCATATCGAGCCTGAGCAAGGGTCTTTGCCAAACACCCGCAACCGCCTTAGCGGCAAGGCTCTTGCCACTACCCTGCACGCCGAGCAGCAAAATCCCCTTTGGTATATCCAATACTTTGGGAACATAGTTAGTATTTGCTGTCCCAGTATCATGCTTAACTGCCGCGATGGGCGCGCGCTGCTTAAGCCACTTTTTAAGGTTATGCAGCCCGGCGATCTCGGAGAAATCACTCGTATCGTATTCAAATTGCAGTACACCATTAAGATCGAGTAGCTGAAACTTAGCTTTATTGAGGGCATCGATATCCGATGAAGTAATAGCGCCATCATCGACTATGGCTTTACGCACCAGACGGCGGGCATCATCTAAGGTCACGCCCCGCAGATTCTCCGCCAGTTTTGTTACGGCCGTATCATCGACCTGTAACTGTGTACCTTGATTACGAATGTTATCGACCTCAAGGTAAATCAGGTTTTGCAATTGCACCGTACTTGGCAAAGTTAATTGAAAATAGGCGCAATAACGTTTGATTTCGGGCGGGATATCGAAGGCATGACTCACCAGCACTAAAGTGTGTTGCAGCGTCTCGTATTCTAGGGCGATTTCTTTGAGTAAACGTACATTCTTAGGCGCATCGATCACAAAGGGATGAAAGTCGCACAGCACATAAATCCCCTTCTGTGGAGTTGATTTAATCTGCCCGAGTAAATCTGTAGGTTCGCTATTAAACTTTTGCGCCGCCATGGGTTTATCGACCCGGGCTAAGCCTTGGGTAATACTCCAAGTAAACACGGGTTGATAGAGCACATTAGCGACCCGCTTAAGCAGTTCGACCACGCGATATTCTTCATAGGTTTCAATCACTACGATGGGTGTATTGGAGCGCAGCACTGAGGTTAAATCGCGAATATCTTGCATGCTTGTATATCCATTAGCTGTGATTAAACGGAAATTTAATATAAAAAAGTCCAGCGAACTGGACTTTACAAAATAATGTAACCGAATTAACTCAGTAATTTAATGCACTAATGTCCATCAAAAAACAAGTAATTCAACCAACCTTGCATCCTTAGCAATACTTTACGCATCACAGCTACATGATGGAAATGCTCAGTATAAATAGCGACCTGTCCAGAAACCCCCGCGGGAAATTGTTTGCGGATCGCATCATCTTCGATGTCAATCAACACAATCACACGGCCATTTTGAAAAAGTCGATTCGACGACTGCAAAGTGCCACTCATTTGAATTTCACCTTCTGCCATGGCGGGTAATATTTTTGCCACTTTCCCCTTAAAGATCTGTCCTGGCGCGGCATCCAGTATGACCTCGGCCTCATCACCTTCCTGTAAACGCAACAATGAGTTTTGCCAAAATGCGCCCGCAAAATATCGTTGCTCGTCTGGAATAAAGCTCATTACGGGCCGCAAAGGCAAAGGCACCGCCATAGCGCCAACCCGCAATGCCATTTGGGTCACTACGCCATCGGCCGGCGCACGTACCACAGATTGGGCTAAGTCATAAAGGGCGCCGTCTAAATCCGCTTGTAAGCCTGCCACTTTAGTATTAACACCATCAATATTAGATTCGTAGGCCAGCCTGATACGTAACTCTTCGGCATTCGCTACTGTCAATTGTGCCTCGGAGGCTAAATACAATTGACGTCTATTATCGAGTTCCAGTTCAGTAAAAGGCGAATTCGCCCCTCCCTTCTTACGGCCTAACTCGTAACGCTCGAAGGCAGATTTATTACGGTCCTTATCGGCCCTCGCACGCTCTACATTTGCCTTAGCCGATTCCCAAGCAGCGGCGAGTTGTGGCACTTCGAGTTCGGCTTCCATCAAAGCGGCACGTTTACGTTTTACTATGGCTTCAAAGGGAATAGGATCGAGACGAAATAGCACATCTCCCTGTTTTACAGGCATATTAGGTTTGACTTCGACCGAAGTGACCAATCCTTTAACTGCAGGTGTAATAGGAATGGTGGCAAAATACTCACGGGAAAAACGAGAATAAGGGTGGTTATAATTCATCAGCAGCAGCAAAGCGCCAATAATGAAGACGCCCCCCAACACCGCCGTAGGAACTGTCCATTTATTTAGTGGGATTTTAAAGACTTTAAAGATAACAATACAAATGGCGGCATAGGTAAGTATAAGTAATAAATCCATGTTATACCTCTACTTTATTGCTAGGTTTAGCATCATCGACCGACGAAGGTGTCGACTCTAATTGCTGCAGGCGGGATTGTAATTCTGTCACTGTTTGCCTTAGAGCCTCAACATCATCCTCTAATGCTTGTTCACGCTTCATTACGGTATTAAACCCCCATCCACGATCTTCCCGGTATAAAGTGGCCCAGATCCATAAAAATGGCCAAATGGCGTGCAAGGTAAATAAACTCACCCAACCTGCAATATGGAGAGCATCCTGTTGGGGATGATTACGCTTTTTTGCAATTTCATAGGGAATATCATGAATGGCAATCACGCCATAAAACACAATGATAATAACAAATAAAAGAACACCTAACGCAAAATAGTCTAAAAACATAAAGGCTCCTTATACTAATAATATTGACTCCACCCCACAAGATTAGTGGATGAAGCACAAACTCGCTATAGGTAAATGAATAACCACGAAGTTTAGTGTCACAGGACCAGATAAATATTGCTTTTTTATTTAGATCTGGCACACATTTGTCGATTTACGCCATGATCATAGGGTATGTTCAAGCTAAAC
>NZ_PFGL01000004.1 GCF_002783505.1 Shewanella sp. CG12_big_fil_rev_8_21_14_0_65_47_15 | reverse complement strand
CCGGCGGGTTTTAACACACTTTATGCTGTGTTGGTTATTTTTGACTTAGCCCGCTAGGTCTGCAAATAACCGCCTTGCCTAAAGTGCGTTAAACTCCCGCTGAATCCTGCATCCTCAGGTAGCTTGGGTATAAAGTAATCTAATTAATGACGAGAAGATTACTTTCTGTTTTTAGCCCACACACCGGCCCATACCAACAGTGCAACTAAAATAATTGCAGGAGCAAAATCGAGTAGGTGATGAAATAAACCTACGCCGCCATGCCCAGGATGTGCCCAAGCCATTGTAGGTAATAGGGTAAATAGCAATACAAGCAAAAGTTTCATGTGAACATCCTTGCAGTAGCGAAAAATAAGTTAAGTAATGAACGAACTTAACCAATGAGTAACAAGGTACGTTATTCACTTAAAATGAATTTGATAACGATCAAACTCTCGCAAAAATCTCATTTTGTTCAACCTGAAACGTGATGCGAATCACCTATTTGTATTATCCCTTGGACAAGATGACTTAACCAAGATGCACGTTACTTCTCTTCGATCCAACATTGCTGAATCGCCTCCAAAATACGTTCATTACAATGCTTTGGGTCATCATCAAAATCATCTAAGGCTAACACCCATTCATATAACTCAGTGAAATGCAGTTTATGGGGGTCAACATCGGGATGTTTCTCAAGTAATTCCAATGCAATATCCAAGGAGTCTATCCATTTTAATTTCATCGTTTCCCCCTATGTGACCTGAGCCAAATTAATACTGACTGTGAGCGCCTAAATGTGAGTGCCTAAAATAACCTATCCCTGAGCTTGGGTGATTTTCTTCACTTTAGACACATTTTTTTCAACAAACTCAATGATTGCACCGGCCACATCTTTAGTGGTTGCGCCTTCAATGCCTTCAAGCCCAGGGGATGAGTTGACCTCCATAACGACAGGACCATGATTAGAACGCAACAAATCCACCCCTGCGACATTCAATCCCATCGTTTTTGCCGCGCGGATAGCGACCGAACGTTCTTCGGGCGTGAGTTTAACTAAACTTGCCGTGCCGCCCCTGTGCAAGTTAGAACGAAACTCCCCAGGCATGGCTTGACGTTTCATTGCCGCAATCACTTTGTCACCCAATACAAAACAGCGAATATCGGCACCGTTGGCTTCTTTAATATATTCCTGCACCATAATATTGGCTTTAAGGCCCATAAAGGCTTCGATCACGCTCTCAGCCGCTTTACGGGTTTCAGCTAAAACCACGCCAATACCTTGTGTACCCTCAAGCAGTTTTATCACCAGCGGCGCCCCACCCACCATATCGATTAAGTCCGGGATATCACTGGGTTTATTAGCAAAACCAGTGATGGGCAAACCAATACCACGGCGGGACATTAACTGCATCGAACGCAATTTATCCCGTGAGCGAGAAATCCCAACGGAATCATTGAGCGCATACACCCCCATCATCTCAAACTGACGCAATACCGCCGAGCCATAGAAGGTAATAGAAGCGCCAATACGTGGGATCACGGCATCAAATGGCGGCAATTCTTGCCCTCCAATATGAATACTCGACTGGCGCATATTGATATTCATATAACATTCAAGCGGATTGATTACTTGTACTTCGTGACCACGTAATGTCGCAGCTTCAACGAGTCGCTTAGTTGAATATAGCTCAGGCCCTTGCGATAGGATCGCGATTCTCATTCTGGTCTCCGACAACCATTTTATTTTGAGCGCATAATACGCCTGCGCTGGGATAAATCAATCACAGCAACTATGGTCTGTGCACATGCGCTCCGCCATAAGTCAAAAACCAGTCACTTGGACTGGTTTTTGACGATAAAATCAGCGATATAGAAAATTAATTTCCTTCGCTAACCATATTAACTGTGTATTTAGGGATTTCAATCACCATATCAGCATCTACCACTTTTGCCTGACAGGATAAGCGGCTCTCGGGCTCAAGCCCCCAAGCTTTGTCCAGCATATCATCTTCGAGTTCATCACTGGGCTCTAACTCATCAAAACCTTCACGCACGATACAGTGACACGTCGTGCAGGCACAGGACTTTTCACAGGCATGCTCGATATTGATGCCATTACGCAGCGCCACATCGAGAATAGTTTCACCAACATTCGCCTCCACTACTGCGCCGTCAGGACACAACTCTGCGTGGGGAAGAAAGACTAATTGGGGCATCAGATCACCTATATGTTGTCGATCGACTGGCCTTTAAATGCCACTCGAATAGAATTGTCCATACGTCTGGCTGCAAAATCTTGGGTTTGCTCATCCAGTTGTTCAATCGCTTGTTTAATTGCATCGGCATCATCGCCCGTAGCCACTTGCGCCACATTGGTCATAGTAGCATCAATTTGTCCACGTTCAGCGGCAGTTAACAAGTCGCCATCCTTCGCTAACGCAGCCTGTAAAGACTCGAGTACCCTCGCCGCCTCCACTTGCTGTTCGGCCAGCATACGACGACCGATATCCTCTTTCGCATGCTTCATCGAATCCTTCAGCATAGTGGCAATTTCGGTATCCGATAAACCAAAGGATGGCTTAACTTGAATACTCGATTGCACGCCGGTGGATTTCTCCATCGCAGTGACACTGAGTAAACCATCGGCGTCCACTTGGAAAGTCACCCGAATATGTGCAGCACCTGCAGCTAAGGGCGGAATGCCTTTTAAGGTAAAACGCGCGAGGGAGCGGCAATCGGCAACCAATTCACGCTCGCCCTGCACCACATGGAAGGCCATGGCGGTTTGACCATCCTTAAAGGTGGTAAACTCCTGCGCCCGTGCCACCGGAATCGTGGTATTACGGGACACCACTTTTTCCACTAAACCGCCCATGGTTTCAATCCCTAAGGACAGCGGGATCACATCGAGCAATAACAAATCAGATTCGGGTTTATTGCCCACCAAAATGTCGGCTTGAATGGCGGCGCCAATGGCGACAACACGATCGGGATCGATAGATGTAAGGGGTGGTTTGCCGAAGAAAGCTTCGACCTGTTCACGCACTAATGGCACACGTGTTGAACCGCCAACCATCACAGTTTCTAGCACTTCATCCGTTGTTACGCCCGCATCACGCAGTGTACGGCGACAGCTAGCAATGGTCTTCTTAACCAACACCGCAATCATGGCATCAAATTCAGCTTTAGTAACGATTTGCGTGAGTTCAGTCCCATCGGCAAGGATCACTTTTGCTTCAGTTTGCGCAGCATCCGTTAAGGCTTCTTTGACTCGACGCGATTCAATCAACAGCTGACGGCTTAATAGTGAGTCGATGTCGCTAAGCTGCCAAACCTGCTGCATATGCGCTTGCAATAAATGGTCGAAATCATCGCCGCCAAGGGCCGAATCGCCACCGGTGGCCAGCACTTCAAATACACCACGATTCAAGCGCAAAATTGAAATATCAAAGGTCCCACCGCCTAAGTCATAAATGGCAATTACGCCCTCTTGCTTAGAATCCAAACCATAGGCAATGGCTGCTGCTGTCGGCTCATTGAGTAGACGTAGCACTTTAACACCGAGCAGAGAGGCAGCATCTTTCGTGCCTTGACGCTGAGCATCATCGAAATAGGCGGGTACAGTGATCACCACGCCTTGCAATTCACCACCTAGCGTTTTTTCGGCGCGGGCGATCAACGGACGTAGAATCTCCGCTGACACCTGTATCGGATTCACTTGACCTTGGGGGGTCACAAATAAAGGTAAGCCATTTTCGCTTGCGGCAAATTCGTAGGGGAATGATTGTTTGCCCGCTTGGATATCCGCCAGACTGCGGCCCATAAAGCGCTTAACTGAGACTATCGTATTGTGCGGATCCTGCGCCGAACTTTGGGCCGCAAGGGCGCCGACTTCGACGGAATCTTGGGTATAACGCACTATGGAAGGTAATGAATGCTGTCCATCTTCGTCCGGCAGGGTTGCCGTTTCGCCACTTCGAACCGCGGCGACCAACGAATTTGTGGTACCTAAATCAATGCCAACGGCAAGTCTATGTTGGTGCGGCGCGGCACTTTGACCGGGCTCAGCTATCTGCAAAAGGGCCATATTTATCCAACTTAGTAACGCCGACCCTGTAAAACCAGTGTCGGCTAAATAACATCAACAGGAAAATTAATCTAACAGAGCGTCTTCGACTCTGGTCAACTCGTCGTGTAATTTTGCCATAAATTTGAGTTTGCGAACTTGATCTGCCGCTAACAAGCCATCTTCGTCTTCACTGCTGTGGAGCAGTTGAGTCAAAATTTGGGTGAGTGTAGCGCGATACTGCGCAAAGGATTGATACAACTCATCGATACTCTCTTGGGGATCGACGCTATGGCGAATGTCTTCTAAGGCTTCACGCCATTCCATCTGCTGCATCAAAAAGGCGGTATCTTTCACTGTGGTGGTTTCATGACTTAAATCGATACCACGCAGCGCCAGCATATGCTCAGCGCGGCGAATGGGATCCTTTAAGGTTTGATAACCGTCATTCACTTGGGCAGTACGTTGCACCGACAGTAATTTCTGCTGCTCGGTATCATGGGCAAACTTATCGGGATGCACCGCCCGTTGCAGTTCGCGATAGCGTTCTGCAAGCACAGCGGTGTCAATATCGAAGGCGGGGGAAAATTTAAACAGCTCGAAATAATTCATGCGTCTATTCGGCAATTAAACAGTGAAACTCTCACCGCAACCGCACTCACCTTTTGCGTTAGGATTGTTAAATTGGAAACCTTCGTTCAGGCCTTCCTTAATAAAATCCAGCTCGATACCCTGCAGATAAATAAAGCTCTTCGCATCGATGATGATTTTAACACCCTCCACATCGAAGACTTCATCGTCATCATTCAGCGCATCAACAAACTCAAGTACATAAGCCATACCAGAACAGCCAGAAGTCTTTAAGCCGAGGCGCAGGCCAATGCCCTTGCCTCGATTTGCTAAGAAAGATCTGACACGATCGGCTGCCGCTGGGGTCATAGTAATCGCCATCTTAACTCCAGATGTTACTTAGCTTGCTTCGATTTATACTCGTCTATCGCCGCTTTAATGGCATCTTCCGCCAAAATAGAACAATGGATTTTCACCGGTGGTAAGGCTAATTCCTCAGCGATATCGGTGTTTTTAATCGCTGCTGCTTGCTCGATTGTTTTGCCTTTAACCCACTCGGTCACCAGTGAGCTGGAGGCAATCGCACTACCACAACCGTAGGTTTTAAACTTAGCATCTTCGATGATACCGTCGGCGCCGATTTTCAACTGCAGTTTCATCACGTCACCACAGGCAGGTGCACCCACCATACCAGTGACGACTGAAGGGTCGTTTTTGTCGAAAGAACCAACGTTACGTGGGTTCTCATAATGATCTATCACTTTTTCACTGTAAGCCATGGTACTGCTCCAAAATTATCTATCGTAAATGGTCGAATTAATGATGTGCCCATTGCACCTGATTCAGGTCGATGCCATCTTTAAACATCTCCCACAATGGAGACATTTCTCTTAATTTATCAATAGATTGAGTAATAACTTCGATAGCGTGATCGATTTCTTCTTCCGTTGTGAAACGGCCGATTGAGAAACGAATCGAGCTATGGGCCATTTCATCGTTTAAACCCAGTGCACGTAATACGTAGCTGGGCTCAAGGCTCGCCGAAGTACAGGCTGAACCCGATGAAACCGCTAAATCTTTTAAGGCCATCATCAATGACTCGCCTTCAACATAGTTGAAGCTGACGTTAAGACTACCGCTCACACGCTGAGTCATATCGCCATTGATATAGGTTTCTTCAATGTGCTTGATGCCGTTCCATAACTTATCGCGCAGTTTAGCGATACGGGTGTTATCGATTGCCATTTCAGCTTTGGCAATCGCAGCGGCTTCACCTAAGCCCACGATTTGGTGCGTCGGCAGCGTACCGCTACGCATACCACGCTCATGGCCACCACCGTGCATTTGCGCTTCTAAGCGAATGCGAGGTTTACGGCGAACATACAAAGCGCCAATCCCTTTGGGGCCATACATCTTATGGCCAGAAATCGAAATCAAATCCACTTTAGTGGCCTGCACATCGATAGGCAGTTTCCCTGCACTTTGCGCCGCATCCATATGGAAAATAATGCCCTTTGAGCGGCATAGCTCACCGATGGCATCGATATCATGGATCACACCGATTTCGTTGTTAACATGCATGATACTGACAAGAATCGTGTCATCACGCATTGCCGCTGCTAAACGTTCCATCGGAATGATGCCGTTTGCCGCTGGTTCCAAATACGTCACTTCAAAGCCTTCACGCTCGAGTTGACGACAGGTATCGAGCACTGCTTTGTGTTCGGTCTTGCTGGTGATGATGTGTTTGCCTTTCTTACTATAGAAATGCGCAACCCCTTTGATTGCAAGGTTGTTTGACTCAGTTGCGCCCGACGTAAACACGATTTCACGGTGATCGGCATTAATTAAGTCAGCCACTTGGTTGCGAGCGATATCCACCGCTTCTTCAGCTTGCCAGCCATAGCGATGTGAGCGGGAGGCGGGGTTGCCAAAGATGCCGTCCATTGTCATATATTGGAACATCTTTTCCGCGACTCTCGGATCGACAGGCGTGGTGGCGGCATAATCTAAATAGATAGGAAGCTTCATAACACACTCCGTACTGAGCAGTCTCTGCCGAGGCTACATACAACGTACAAAAATAATTTTTATCGTATAACAAGGAGCCTATAAGCTGACTCTTTGTTCCTTTTGCATAGTGTCTTGCTTAAGTGAGATAAACTGTACATCCCTCTTCTGCATCAAGCCCGCAAGACTGATACCGTTTAAAAAATCTGAAATTTGTTTGCTTAAATCGCCCCAAAGCGAGTGCGTTAAGCAGCGAGTTCCACTCTGACAATTGCCTAATCCTTGGCAACGAGTCGCATCGACAGACTCGTCAACCGCATGGACAACCATGCCGACTGAAATATCGTTGGCTTCTAGCCCTAAGCGATAACCACCACCGGGTCCGCGAACACTAGCGACTAAACCATGCTTTCTTAACTTAGCGAAGAGTTGTTCGAGATAGGAAAGCGAAATCCCTTGTCTTTCAGAGATATCCGCTAAGGGAACCGGTCCCGATGCCGAGTGGATTGCCACGTCAAGCATAGCGGTTACTGCATAACGACCTTTTGATGTAAGTTTCATAACTACCATAGCTCCCAAACAGGTATGGGGTTATTTCAACATACCTGAGTAAATCAGTCAAGTATAAAACCTACTAAAACACTCAAGTATATGAGTGCACTGTGAACCAATACCCTTTCATCTTGGTGGGGTATTTAACCTTTTTCTGCCCTAAGATTCAATGCCAAAGCGGCAATTAATCGGCACACTAAAGGCGATATCGAGATCTACCGCACGATAAGGTCCGCGAAAACCGAATGCATACACCTAACGCTCACAATATAGGCACACAGCACTGCCTATGCTGCGGCAAAAATTGCGCAAATCTTGGGTTGAGGTGCACCCGCCGAGTCATTCTGTTTAGGTGCAGTCACTTAACCTCAAACAAGGACGCATTAGATCCCCGGATCAAACTCATCGTGGGTATTCTGACGTTTAACGGCTGCCGCTTTTTCAGCATCATTAAACTCACCCACATCCAGTTCCGGCAGTTTTTCAGTACACACATCACCACCTAGACGTTGAATAGCTTGACACAACTCCTGCACTTTTGAGTCCATTAAATGCATATGATCCAGCATTTGCCCAATGGCATTAGCCACGGGATCGGGATTATCGGGCGAAACGGCGTAGGCATCGAACCCGTATTTTTTCGCCATAGCACTGCGGCGCTCGGACTTTTCCTTTGACTGGGGTGACGGGGTTGCCACCACGCGACCAGGAATGCCAACGACGGTAGTGTCCTTAGGTACATCTTTGACCACCACAGAATTTGACCCCACACGGGCACCATCGTGCATAGTGATAGGGCCGAGGATCTTAGCGCCTGCGCCAACCACCACATTGTTGGCTAAGGTAGGGTGGCGTTTTCCCGCCTGCCAGGTGGTTCCACCGAGTGTCACGCCGTGGTAAAGGGTGCAATCATCACCAATTTCGGCGGTTTCACCAATCACCACCCCCATACCGTGGTCAATGAAGAATCTATGCCCTATGGTCGCCCCGGGATGGATCTCAACGCCCGTCAACCAACGGGAAAACGTCGATAAACAACGGGCCGTTAAACGCCAATCACGCTTCCATAACTTATGGCTTATCCGGTGCAGCCAAATGGCATGCATTCCCGGATAGTTAATTAAGATCTCAAAGGCGCTGCGCGCCGCGGGATCACGGTGATATATAGATTCAATATCTTCTTTTAGCCTAGCTATCACACCCATCACTCAATCCTTCGCACTGATTATTGTTTGCCCGTTATTGTTTGCCAACTAAGCACTGGGCTATTTTTGTTTATCGCCGACCACTTTGTCGATGGAGGTCAATATTCCCCGAAGAATATTCATCTCCTGACTCTCAATCCGCGCACGACTGAATAATCGACGCAGCTTTGTCATCACTTGCCCTGGGTGATTTTTAATAATAAAACCCGTCGATAGCAGCGTACTTTCGAGGTGGACGAAGAAACGCTCTTGATCGGCTGCCAAGGGATATTCTATCGATTCCTGTATTGTTTCTGTTTGCGCTAAATGGGCTACCCGAGTCTCATAACAGATAATTTGCACCGCTTGCGCCAGATTAAGTGAGCTGTACTCCGGGTTTGCGGGAATCGCAACATGGTAAGTACATTGCTGCAATTCTTCATTGCTTAAACCATGATTCTCACGGCCGAACACTATGGCAACAGGTCCAGAGCGACTTTCGGTGACCAACTTTTGCCCCGCTTCACGGGGGTCGAGCATAGGCCAATCTAAGGTTCGGCTGCGCGCACTGGTGGCAATCACCAAACTGCAATCGGCGATGGCTTCGGCGAGTGAATCAACTTTGACTAAGTGTTTCAAAATGTCGGAGGCACCAGCGGCTAATGCAATGGATTGTCCATCGACCTCACAACGAGGTTCGGCAAGGTACAGGGTTGATAAACCCATAGTCTTCATCGCTCTGGCGGTGGAGCCAATATTGCCGGGGTGCGATGTCCCCACTAAAACCACTCGAATAT
The DNA here is from genome assembly GCF_002783505.1 of Shewanella sp. CG12_big_fil_rev_8_21_14_0_65_47_15. GTDB lineage: Bacteria > Pseudomonadota > Gammaproteobacteria > Enterobacterales > Shewanellaceae > Shewanella. The sequence continues at coordinate 5,735 of NZ_PFGL01000004.1, read as the reverse complement.
TACTTAGCATGAAACAACTTAATTTAATTCATAAAACACTGGGGGCGAATATTATCACAGGCGTGGGCGAATGCTTATATGAAAATCGGTATTTGATATAACAATCAAATCGAGTATAATGCCGCCCGCTATTTTAACGTTCTTTAACATCCAGGGGATTGCAATGCATCCGATGCTGACGATTGCTGTTCGCGCTGCCCGCGCGGCCGGCCAAACTATTATGCGCGCCTACACTGAACTTGACCGAGTTGAAGTCAGTGCCAAAGGTATCAATGATTTTGTTACCAGTGTAGACAAGGAAGCAGAAGCGGCTATTACGTACCAAATTCGTAAATCTTATCCAGATCATACGATTGTGGGTGAAGAGAAAGGTGAAAACCGCGGTGAAAACAAAGACTATGTTTGGATAGTCGATCCTCTGGATGGCACTAACAACTTTGTTAGAGGCATTCCCCACTTCTCAGTTTCTATTGCACTGCAATACAAAGGCAAGACTGAAGTTGCCGTTGTTTATGATCCTGTCCGTGAAGAACTCTTTACCGCTATCCGTGGTAAGGGTGCAAAACTCAACGATTTTAGGATCCGCGTCACTAATGTGAATGAATTAACTCCGACCATTATCGGTACGGGTTTCCCATTTAAAGCGCGCCAACACACTGAAACCTATATGGCTATTTTTGGCGAAGTCTTCGGCCAATGTGCTGACTTACGTCGCGCGGGTTCTGCCGCATTAGATTTAGCCTATGTTGCCGCTGGCCGTTTAGACGGTTTCTTCGAAATCGGTTTAAAGCCTTGGGATATCGCCGCGGGCGATCTTATCTGCCGTGAAGCGGGCGGTACTGTGACTGACTTTACTGGTAACCACAACTATCTGATTTCAGGTAATATCGTTGCTGGCTCACCTAAAGTGACCACAGAATTAGTGAAGATCATGCGTCCATTATTGAATGAAGGTTTAAAGCGTTAATTTAGCTACATTCAATTAGTCGCCAAGATAGTCGCCAAGATTAACAAGGCCAGTGACTTCTTTAAGAAGTCACTGGCCTTTTGTTTAGCGATTACATTATATGCAATCACTCTCTCTGCTAATACGCTATCCGCCCACTTATACTACCTACCCGCTAACGCTTGCGCTGGCGCAATTTGACTGGCCTTCCACGCTGGATATAAGGTTGCCATTAAGCTCATCATAAATGCCATGGCAATCACGAGCAACGCATCAGAGCCATGTAACTCAGAGGGTAAAAAGTCGACAAAGTACACATCCGCGGCCAGTAGTTTAATACTGAATAGCCGTTCAATCGCGCTGGCGATATCACTTAGGTTCAGCGCCATGCTGATACCAATAATGCCACCAAGACCACAACCGAGTAGCCCGTTTAAGGCGCCCTGCACCATAAAAATGCCCATCACGGCCAAACGGCTCAGGCCCATGGTCATTAAAATAGCAATTTCAGAGGCTTTATCCCGCACAGCCATGACTAAGGTGGAGACAATATTAAAGCAAGCCACACCAATAACTAACACGAGAACCAAATACATCACGGTGCGAACCAGTTGAATATCTTGATATAAATGCCCTTGAGTACGAGTCCAATCGCTAATATAGACCGACTGCTTTTGCGCATAACCCAGTTCACGCACTTTGGTTGGCGCCTCAAACACTTTATCGACACTAATACGCACGCCGGTTACACCGCTATGCATATTTAGGATCTGCGCCGCATAACGCATTGGAATATAGGCGGTCGTTAACTCAAGCTCTCCCCCGAGGGAATAAATGCCGGACACCACAAATCGATGGCTCTTTGCCGCGCGTAGACTTCCCGCCGCATCAGGATCTGAGTCCTGCACATAGAGTGCTACTGTATCGCCCAGTTTAAGCCCTAGCTTTTTCAATAAGCTCTTGCCAAGGACGATATGATTCGCATCCTGGCCTAAACTCTGCCAGCTTTCATCACTCATAAATTGTGACAGGGCTGAGACCTTCATTTCTTCTTCCGGCTCAATACCCACCACGGATAAGCCTTGAAACCCACCGGGCTTTTGCACTAATCCTTGCATACGAATAAAAGGCGCCGCGCCGCGAATCCCCTCAATCTGCTCGGCATCTTTGACGACGTTTTGCCAATCACTAATCGGCGCGTCCACCCCAACAATATCCGCCTGCGGCACGACGCCAAGAAATCGTTGCTCTAGCTCGCGCTCAAATCCATTCATCGCCGACAACACAACGATCAATACCGCCACGCCGAGGGCAATGCCTGCGGTCGATGCGAAGGAGATAAAGCTAATAAAACTGTTTGATTGGCGGGCACGGTAAAAGCGCCAACCAATGGATAGGGCTAACGGTCCTTTCATACTTGGGTTTCCGCCGCTAATTGCAGGTAACCGTTTTTCATCATCAATTGCCTATCCATACGGGCCGCCAGTTTGTGATCATGGGTTACCACCACAAAGGCCGTGCCGAGTTGATTGGCTAACTCGCGGATAAGTTCATACACAGCATCGCCACTGTTCGCATCGAGGTTGCCCGTAGGCTCATCGGCGAGCACCAACTTAGGCTGATTGATCAAGGCCCGCGCGATCGCCACCCGTTGACGTTCACCACCCGAAAGCTCGGCGGGAATATGGCCCATTCGATGGCCTAATCCAACCCGTTCTAACAGGACCTGTGCATTGGCGAGTGCCTGCTTGCGATCTTTGCCTTGGATAAAAGCAGGCATAGCCACGTTTTCCAGCGCGGTAAATTCTGGCAATAAATGGTGGAATTGATAGATAAAACCTAAATCCTGATTACGGATCTGTGCCTGACGCGCACTGCTGACGCGGTACACATCTTCACCCAGCAGCAATACTTTACCCGATGTCGGCTCATCTAATGTGCCCATAATATGCAGTAGCGTACTCTTACCCGAGCCCGAACTGCCGACAATCGCCAACTGTTCGCCCTTAAACACTTGTAAATCCACATTCGATAACACTTGGGTGGTCACGGCGCCGTCGTGATAACTCTTACTGACACCCTGCACTTGCAGTAACACGTCTTGCATTCACATTCTCTCTATCAATTCTGGGAATAGGGTTTGGCGAGTTAAACCACATTCAATTATTCGTATCGCAGCGCCGTGGCAGGCTGCACTCTGGCCGCGCGTAGCGCCGGATAGAGGGTTGCCAGCAATGTGACCACCAGCGTCCCCACCACAATGGCCGACAATTGCACCAACTCCAGTTTCACGGGTAACACTTGCCCTGCCCCTAAAATAGAAATACCTAAACTCGACATAATGCCATTAATATTAAGTGTCAGTAGAATGCCCACGCCTAAGCCCAGCACTAATCCTAATACGGCATTGAGCGAGCCTTGAACCACAAAGATACCCATCACCGAGGCCGTTGTCAGGCCCTGGGTCTTAAGTACCGCCACATCGGTCGTTTTATCGACCACCATCATCACTAGGGCCGAAACAATGTTAAAGGCGGCCACGGCCACAATTAAACTCAGCATCAGTGACATCATGTTTTTTTCCATTTTCACTGCGCTAAATAAGTGCCCATAGGTGTCGCGCCAATCGCTTGTCGTCGCCTTAATCCCTTGTTTAGCCAATAAATCCTGAACTTTTGGTGCTAAGGCCGGAGCACTAAAAGAATCGTCTAAATAGAGCCTAAGTTGATTGATCTCTTCGCTCGGTTGGCGCATCAGGCGTTTCGCATCCTGATAATGGATATAGGCCACGCCCGCATCGACCTGCGAGCCCATTTCAAAGATACCCGAGACCATAAACTTACGTTGGCTCGGCACAGGCCCCAGCGGCGAGTAAACCACGCCATCGCCGCTCAATAACCTGACGGTATCCCCTGGGCTCACCTTGAGTTGACGGGCAAGCTCTGCCCCTAAAATCACCTTATATTGTCCACTTATCAGCTCATCAAAGGCGCCAGAATAAGTATGCTTAGCAACCGCAGACAAGGTTTGCGCAAGCTCGGGAAAGATCCCAAAGACCTGCACCGCACGAATATTCGCGGCCGACTGCACCATAGCTTGGGTCGACACACTGGGAGTCACACCCTTCACGCTCGGTAAGGTCTTCAGTGCCGTCGCTTGGACCGTCCAATCGTTTAAAGGGGCCTCGGTATAGACAGTTAACTGGGGAACGGCGCCGAGAATGCGCTCCTTTAGCTGCCCCTCCAAACCATTCATCACCGAACTGACCACAATCAGTGCCGCCACGCCTAAAAAAATGCCTGACACGGCAAATAAGGTAATAAAAGAAGCAAAGGCATTTGCCTTTCTGGCCCGCCAATAGCGGTAACCAACGTAGAAGGGAAATCGTAGATCCATTGAATGAGGGCTGCGTCCTGTGTGATGAACTTGCTAAATCATGAAGATGGGCACGATAATAGGGGTTTAAGTCCTATAAATAAAGAGGCAAGCCTTGTTCACTGACTCTAATCCCTATTTTAGTGTGCCTCACCCCTTCACGGCGTACCTAAGTCCTTGGCCACAACATCAGCCTTTACCCAGTGAAATCGCATTAAGATCAATGCAATCCCTTGGAATACAGCTACTGAGCGAAGTTAAAGAGCTCGAGGCCAGTTGCCTGCTGCAACTGCGCCATTTAGATAATGAAGCTAAGGTCGTGGTGGATTTTTTAAAGTTGCAATCCCGCAAAGTGGACTTAGTGTTACAGCATGTGCTCGAGAAAGAAGTGCAAGAAGGGGATAAACTGCTTGGCTGCCAATTTGGTGGCAGTGGCATAAGGCTTATCAGTCCTACCCCACTTCCCATTGGCGACCATTTTAAAACCACGCTTTTTATTCACGATGAATTGATCGCCATTTTATGTTTTGTAAAGGTCTTGGCAAATCATCTGGATAGCACTCATCAAGCCGCAGATCCCTCAGCACCCGAGCAATATTTTATTGACCTCGAATTTAGCAAGATCCTCGATGCCGATGTCGAACAACTGGTTAAAGCCAGCCTTACCGTACAACAAAAGCAGCTAAAACTTCGCAAATTAGCGAGGGATGGACGCGAATAAGCACAGACTTTTCACTGGCACCTCGGCCTTTAAGTCACTACAATGTCTGCAACTTTTTGTGAATGAATCGTTTATCCCACGCCAATGACTCACATTTCAGCCTTAACGCCACCCGTCGTCAAAAAAAGCACTCAAGTGCAAACCCTGTCCTGCATTGCAGGGGTTTGCCAAGCCGTAACACTCGCCAGTGTTGTTCGCCAACATAAAGGCACTACGCTTGTCGTTAGCAGTGATACACCCAGTGCCCTGAGCCTAGAATTAGAACTCAACTATTTACTGGGCGCCGATGGCATTAAGGTCCGTTTATTCCCCGATAGGGAAACCTTGCCCTACGATAGTTTTTCGCCCCATCAGGATCTGATCTCCCAGCGTTTAGAGACCCTCTCACAGATCACTCAGGCCGAACACAGTGTGATAATAGTGCCAGTCAGCACCCTGATGATGCGACTGCCGCCAAAATCCTTTTTGAGTGCAAATGTCTTTGTGCTGAAAAAAGGCGATAAATATCAGTTACAAGATGTACGACAACACTTAACCGATACCGGCTATCACTTAGTCGAGCAAGTGTACGAGCACGGTGAGTTTGCGATTCGCGGGTCCATTTTAGATATCTTCCCGACGGGCGTGAATATGCCGCTGCGTATCGAGCTGTTCGATGATGAAGTGGAAACGATTCGCCATTTCGATCCCGAA
>NZ_PFGL01000007.1 GCF_002783505.1 Shewanella sp. CG12_big_fil_rev_8_21_14_0_65_47_15 | reverse complement strand
TTGGTCACGTTGACCATGGTAAAACCACTCTGACTGCAGCTATCTCTCACGTACTGGCTAAGACCTACGGTGGCGAAGCTAAAGACTTCTCTCAAATCGATAACGCTCCAGAAGAGCGTGAGCGCGGTATTACCATCAATACCTCTCACATCGAATATGACACGCCTTCACGTCACTACGCACACGTAGACTGCCCAGGCCACGCTGACTATGTTAAAAACATGATCACCGGTGCTGCACAGATGGACGGCGCGATCCTAGTAGTAGCGTCTACAGACGGCCCAATGCCACAGACTCGTGAGCACATCCTGCTTTCTCGTCAGGTTGGCGTACCGTACATCATCGTGTTCATGAACAAATGTGACATGGTAGATGACGAAGAGCTGTTAGAGCTAGTTGAGATGGAAGTTCGTGAACTGTTATCAGAATACGATTTCCCAGGTGATGACTTACCAGTAATCCAAGGTTCAGCTCTGAAAGCGCTAGAAGGCGAGCCAGAGTGGGAAGCGAAGATCCTTGAATTAGCAGCAGCTCTGGATTCTTACATTCCAGAACCACAACGTGACATCGATAAGCCGTTCCTACTGCCAATCGAAGACGTATTCTCAATCTCTGGCCGTGGTACAGTAGTTACCGGTCGTGTTGAGCGTGGTATTGTCCGCGTAGGCGACGAAGTTGAAATCGTTGGTGTACGTGCAACGACTAAGACAACTTGTACTGGTGTAGAAATGTTCCGTAAACTGCTTGACGAAGGTCGTGCAGGTGAGAACTGTGGTATTTTGTTACGTGGTACTAAGCGTGATGACGTAGAACGTGGTCAAGTATTAGCGAAGCCAGGTTCAATCAACCCACACACCACTTTTGAATCAGAAGTATACGTACTGTCAAAAGAAGAAGGTGGACGTCATACTCCATTCTTCAAAGGTTACCGTCCACAGTTCTACTTCCGTACAACTGACGTAACCGGTACTATCGAACTGCCAGAAGGCGTAGAGATGGTAATGCCAGGCGACAACATCAAGATGAAAGTGACGCTGATCTGCCCAATCGCGATGGACGAAGGTTTACGCTTCGCAATCCGTGAAGGTGGCCGTACAGTAGGCGCAGGTGTTGTAGCTAAGATTTTCGCTTAATCGCGAGCTTAGAAACAATGCTGAAAAAGGAAGCCTAGGCTTCCTTTTTTATTTAAGTCGATTATTTGCTAGGTTTTGTGGCTTGCATCGACTGCGTATCCTTGCTTACAAAGTCGAATAAGAATACAATCTATGGCCGATTTTTGACCCTGAGCTTATGCGATTGCGTTTCTAAGGGTGTTCGGAAATGCAGAGTATCGAAAAGCGTATTGTAACTGGGTCCTATGTCCCTAATTATTGTGCTCAAGCTCAGGCCGTATTGAGTAACGGAATAACCGATGACAACAAATACTGAAAACCAGAACAATTCTCTGGATATCGTGAAGTGGGGTTTAGCGATCATTTTGCTAGCCGCTGCTGTTATTGGCAATCAAATGTATAGCGAAACGAGTGCCGTCATACGCGCGCTTGGCGTTATCGTTGCATTCGCTATTGCTGGTTTTATTGCGCTACAGACAGAAAAGGGTAAAAAAGCCTTGGCTTTCGCTCGTGAGTCGCAAATTGAAGTGCGTAAGGTTGTATGGCCAACGCGTCAAGAAGCGCTTAACACCACTTTTATTGTCCTTGCTGCAACGGGTATCTTAGCTCTGGTTCTTTGGGGTATGGATGCTGTGTTAATGCGAATTGTCAATTTTATCACTGGCGTATAGGCACCTCGAATGACTGAAGCTAAAGAAGCTAAAAAAAGATGGTATGTAGTGCAGGCATTCTCTGGCTATGAAGGCCGAGTTTGTAAGTCACTGATTGAATACATTAAGATGCACGGCATGGAGCAATACTTCGGTGAAGTATTAGTTCCGACTGAAGAAGTTATCGAAATGCGTGCAGGTCAGCGTCGTAAGAGTGAACGTAAATTTTTCCCTGGCTATGTATTAGTACAGATGGAAATGAACGATGACAGCTGGCATTTAGTCAAAAGCATCCCGCGTGTTTTAGGCTTTATTGGCGGAACTTCTGATCGTCCTGCCCCAATTTCAGATCGCGAAGCAGAAGCTATTCTGCGTCGCTTACAAGAAACCACTGCTTCACCCACTCACAGAACTATCTTTGAACCTGGTGAAGTCGTTCGCGTGTGTGATGGTCCATTTGCTGACTTTAACGGTACCGTTGAAGAAGTGGACTATGATAAGAGCCGCGTGAAAGTGTCGGTAATGATCTTTGGTCGTTCGACACCAGTTGAGCTCGATTTTAATCAGGTCGAAAAAGGCTGATTAAATAAACTACAAAATCCGTTTGGCAACGGGTGCGGATTTCTATATAATCCGCACCCGTTGTTTTCGGGGGAGCATATCAGCATGTCGCTGATGCGCGTTTGAACCCAAACTGAGGAAATGTCAGATGGCAAAGAAGATTGATGCTTATATTAAGCTACAAGTAAAATCAGGTTCTGCGAACCCTTCACCACCAGTTGGTCCAGCTCTGGGTCAAAAAGGTGTGAACATCATGGAATTCTGTAAAGCGTTTAACGCCCGTACAGAAAAAATGGAAAAAGGCATGCCTATTCCAGTCGTGATCACTGTATACAGTGACCGTTCATTCACTTTTGAAACTAAGACTCCACCAGCGTCTTACTTACTGAAGACTGCTGCAGGCCTGAAATCAGGTTCTCCACGTCCTAACACTCAGAAAGTTGGAACTATCGCTCGCGCTAAGATTCAGGAAATTGCTGAAACTAAAGCGGCCGATATGACTGGTGCTGACATTGAAGCGATGACTCGCTCAATCGAAGGTACTGCGCGTTCAATGGGTTTGGTTGTAGAGGATTAATATAATGGCAAAGCTAACTAAACGCATGCGCGTAATCCGCGAGAAAGTTGACGGTACTAAAAGCTACGATATCAACGAAGCTGTTGCTCTGTTAAAAGAATTAGCAACTGCAAAATTCGTTGAAAGTGTAGACGTAGCAGTTAACTTGGGTATCGACCCACGTAAATCTGACCAAAACGTTCGTGGTGCAACTGTGTTGCCACACGGTACTGGTCGTGACGTTCGCGTTGCAGTATTTACACAAGGTGCAAATGCTGAAGCTGCAAAAGCTGCTGGTGCTGAGCTAGTTGGTATGGACGATCTGGCTGAGCAAATCAAAGCCGGTGAAATGAATTTTGACGTCGTTATCGCATCTCCAGATGCAATGCGCGTTGTTGGTATGTTAGGTCAAATCTTAGGCCCACGTGGTTTAATGCCTAACCCTAAAACAGGTACAGTAACGCCAAACGTTGCTGAAGCTGTTAAGAATGCCAAGGCTGGTCAAGTTCGTTACCGTAACGACAAGAACGGTATTATCCACACTACTATCGGTAAAGTGGATTTCACACCAGTTCAATTGAAAGAAAACTTGGAAGCGTTAATCACTGCACTGAAAAAGGCTAAGCCTGCAGTTGCAAAAGGTGTATACGTGAAGAAAGTTAGCATCTCCACCACTATGGGTGCAGGTGTTGCTGTCGACCAAGCGACTCTCGATACAGCTAACTAATTTTACAAGGTGAGCGCATTAGTCTATAATGCGCGCACTTTGTGGGTTGAAGCCTGTTTTATGCACTTTCTGAGTGCGGGAAACTAGGCTTCCGTCCAAGACCGCAGGTGTTTACTTTAACGGTTTACTTAATTTCCTGCGTAGACGGTGTCAGGCCCCAGCTAAATTTTTTTACTGGATAATCTGCACCGTAAGTCACTAAATACATAAGTATTTAGTATGGTAAATACTAGGGAATACCCTAGGTAGAATCCAGGAGTAAAGCCAATGGCATTAAGACTCGAAGACAAAAAAGCGATTGTTGCTGAAGTCAACGAAGCTGCCAAAGGTGCGCTATCTGCAGTAGCCGCCGATTCACGCGGTGTAACTGTAGGTGCTATGACCGGTCTGCGTAAAAAAGCGCGTGAAGCTGGTGTATATGTACGTGTAGTACGTAACACATTAGCGAAACGTGCTGTTGAAGGTACAGCTTTTGAGTGCCTAGCAGAAACGTTCACTGGCCCAACTTTGATTGCTTTCTCTAACGAGCACCCAGGTGCTGCAGCTCGTCTGTTAAAAGACTTTGCTAAAGAGCAAGCTAATTTCGAAGTTAAAGGCGCAGCCTTTGAAGGGAATTTCATCCCTGCAGCTGACATTGATCGTTTGGCGAAACTGCCAACATACGAAGAAGCACTAGCTCAGTTAATGATGACTATGAAAGAAGCATCTGCTGGCAAGTTCGTTCGTACACTGGCCGCCCTGCGCGATCAAAAACAAGAAGCCGCTTAATTTCAAGCTGGCTGCTTAATGAAATTGAATTCAGAACAATAGGAAACATTTGTTATGTCTATCACTAAAGACCAAATCTTAGAAGCCTTTGCAGCTATGTCTGTAATGGAAGTTGTTGAACTGATCGAAGCAATGGAAGAGAAGTTCGGCGTTTCTGCCGCTGCTGCTGTTGTTTCTGGTGGTGGCGAAGCTGCTGCTGCTGTTGAAGAGCAAACAGAATTCAACGTAATTCTGACTGCACACGGCGAAAACAAAGTTGCAGTAATTAAAGCCATCCGTGGCGCAACTGGTTTAGGCCTGAAAGAAGCTAAAGCTATGTCTGAAGCTGCTCCAGTAGCAGTTAAAGAAGCTGTTTCTAAAGAAGAAGCTGAAGCTCTGAAGAAAGAACTAGTTGAAGCTGGTGCTTCAGTAGAAATCAAGTAAGCTATTATTTAGCTTGCTCACCCAAGCCATTTGGGTGGAGGCTGGCGGTTTTTTAACCGTCGGCCTTTTTTGCGCTATATGCGCCGGCGATTTTTTTTCACCGTTTGTCGCCAGATTTTGCAGTCCCTAGCAGAGATTACTGGTTAGGTTCTTGCCATCAACGGTGATGGGCAAACGTGCTGAATGTAATAACTTAAGTTATTGATTCAGTCTTGGTCACATCTCGTAAGCAGAGGAAACCCATGGTTTACTCCTATTCTGAAAAGAAGCGTATTCGCAAAGACTTTGGTAAGCGTCCACAGGTGTTGGATATTCCTTACCTTTTGTCTATTCAGTTAGACTCTTTTAAGAAGTTCACCGATCAAGATCCTACCGGTGAGCGCGGTCTTGAAGCCGCCTTCCGTAGCGTTTTTCCCATCAAGAGCTTTTCTGGTAATTCAGAACTGCAATACGTCAGCTATAAGCTTGGCGAGCCTGTTTTTGATGTGAAAGAGTGTCAGATCCGCGGTGTTACGTACTCAGCGCCACTACGCGTTAAATTACGCATGGTGTTGTATGACCGTGAAGCAGCGGCGGGCACTGTAAAAGATATTAAAGAGCAAGAAGTCTATATGGGTGATATCCCATTGATGACGGATAACGGTACCTTTGTAATCAACGGTACTGAGCGGGTAATCGTATCTCAATTACACCGCAGCCCAGGCGTATTCTTCGATCACGATCGTGGTAAAACCCACTCATCGGGTAAGGTGCTGTATAACGCACGTATTATTCCTTACCGTGGTTCATGGTTAGACTTTGAATTCGATCCTAAAGATGCACTGTTCGTTCGTATTGACCGTCGCCGTAAATTACCTGCGACCATCATTCTGCGTGCATTAGAGTATTCTACTCAAGAGATCCTCGATCTGTTCTTCGAACGCGTTGAGTTCAAGATCAAGAAAGATACGCTAGTGATGGCGTTGGTTCCTGAGCGTCTGCGTGGCGAAACTGCCAGCTACGACATTAAGGATGCCGAGGGCTCTGTCCTGGTTGAAGCCGGTCGTCGTATCACTGCTCGCCATATTCGCCAGTTAGAAAAAACCAATACCACTGAACTCGAAGTGCCAGTTGAATATATCGTGGGCAAATATGCTGCTCAAGATTATATCGATCCGGACACGGGTGAAGTATTAGTGTCTGCCAACAGTGAAATCAGCTTAGAAGATTTAGCTAAGTTATCACTGGCCGGTATTAAAGATATCAGCACGTTATACATTAACGAGCTAGATCATGGTGCTTATATTTCAGATACGCTGCGTATCGATTCAACCACTAACCGCTTAGAAGCGCTGGTTGAGATCTACCGCATGATGCGTCCTGGCGAGCCACCAACCAAAGATGCAGCCGAAGCCCTATTCCAGAACTTGTTCTTCAGTGAAGAGCGTTATGATCTGTCTAAAGTAGGTCGTATGAAGTTCAACCGTCGTCTGAGCATCCCCGATGACGAAGGTAGCGGCGTATTGTCTAAAGAAGACATCGTTGCGGTAATGAAGAATATCATTCATATCCGTAACGGTTTCGACGAAGTCGACGATATCGACCACTTAGGCAACCGTCGTATTCGTAGCGTCGGTGAAATGGCTGAAAACCAATTCCGCGTAGGTTTAGTCCGTGTTGAGCGCGCCGTGCGTGAACGTCTATCTTTAGGCGATCTGAACGAGCTGATGCCACAGGACTTGATTAACGCTAAGCCAATTTCTGCTGCAGTGAAAGAGTTCTTCGGTTCTTCTCAGCTGTCACAATTCATGGACCAAAACAACCCGTTGTCAGAAGTAACGCATAAGCGTCGTATTTCTGCCCTTGGCCCAGGTGGTTTGACCCGTGAACGTGCAGGCTTCGAAGTCCGCGACGTACATCCAACACACTATGGTCGTTTATGTCCAATTGAGACCCCTGAAGGTCCAAACATTGGTCTAATCAACTCATTAGCAAGCTTTGCCCGTACTAACTCCTACGGCTTCTTAGAAACGCCATACCGCAAAGTGGTAGACGGTGTGATCACTGACGAAGTGGAATACTTGTCAGCGATTGAAGAAGGTCGCTATGTGATTGCACAGGCGAACATCGAAGTTGATGCCCAAGGCCGCATGGTTGAAGAACAGATCGCCTGTCGTCACAAAGGTGAATCTACCTTTATGCGCGCGTCTGATATTCAATACATGGACGTATCGCCACAGCAGATTATTTCTGTTGCTGCATCACTGATCCCGTTCTTAGAACACGACGACGCTAACCGTGCATTGATGGGTGCGAACATGCAACGTCAAGCCGTACCAACACTGCGCTCTGAAAAGCCGTTAGTAGGTACAGGTATTGAACGTACGCTAGCTGTTGACTCTGGCGTGGTAGTGTCAGCTAAGCGTGGCGGCGTTATCGACTATGTCGATGCGAGCCGTATCGTCGTTAAAGTCAATGAAGATGAGCTACGCCCAGGCGAAGCCGGTATCGACATTTATAACCTGACTAAATACACCCGTTCTAACCAAAACACTTGTATCAACCAACGCCCTTGTTGTGCCGTTGGCGAGCCAGTGGTTCGTGGTGACGTGTTAGCAGACGGTCCGTCTACTGACTTAGGTGACTTAGCCCTTGGCCAGAACATGCGTATCGCGTTCATGCCTTGGAACGGTTACAACTTCGAAGACTCGATCTTAATTTCTGAGCGCGTAGCGCAGGAAGACCGTTTCACTACTATCCACATTCAGGAGCTGTCTTGTATCGCTCGTGATACTAAGCTGGGTAGCGAAGAAATCACGGCTGATATTCCAAACGTAGGTGAATCTGCCCTGTCGAAACTCGACGAGTCAGGTATCGTTTACATCGGTGCAGAAGTGAAGGGCGGCGACATTCTGGTAGGTAAAGTGACGCCAAAGGGCGAGACTCAGCTGACACCAGAAGAGAAACTACTGCGTGCCATCTTCGGTGAGAAAGCGTCTGACGTTAAAGACAGCTCACTGCGTGTACCTAACTCTGTTAAGGGCACTATCATCGACGTTCAGGTATTTACCCGTGACGGCGTTGAAAAAGATAAACGTGCTGTTGAAATCGAAGAAATGCACATCGCCCAAGCCCGTAAAGACTTAGGCGAAGAGTTCAAGATCCTTGAAGAAGGTGTATTGAGCCGTGCTCGCAACCTATTGTTAGGTGCTGGTTTCACAGAAACCCAAATCGCAGCGATGCCACGTAAGGATGTATTGGTTCAAGTCATTGACGATGAAGCAAAACAAACTGAACTTGAGCAGTTAGCCGAACAGCATGAAGAGCTGAAAGCAGACTTCGATAAGAAGTTTGAAATCAAACGTCGCAAGATCACCCAAGGTGATGACTTGGCGCCAGGCGTACTGAAGATCGTTAAGGTTTACTTAGCGGTTAAGCGTACTATCCAACCTGGTGACAAGATGGCGGGTCGTCATGGTAACAAGGGTGTTATCTCTAAGATTTGCCCAATCGAAGATATGCCATATGACGAACAAGGTAACCCAGTAGACATCGTATTGAACCCACTAGGTGTTCCATCACGTATGAACATTGGTCAGGTACTTGAAGTTCATATGGGCGCCGCTGCTAAAGGTATTGGTAACAAGATCACTGCAATGCTTGAAGAACAGCGCGAGCTGGCTGAAGTACGCGGTTACATCAAGCAAGTGTATGAGTTAGGTGACGAAGTGCAGCAGCGCGTCGACATCGATTCATTCACAGATGATGAAGTGATGCGTCTTGCCCAAAACCTGAAGGGTGGTATCCCGATTGCGACTCCTGCATTCGACGGTGCTAAAGAGAAAGAGATCAAGCAGATGCTTGAGCTTGCAGGCTTGCCAACCTCTGGTCAGCTGAAGTTGTATGATGGTCGTACCGGTAACGAATTTGAGCGTCAAGTAACAGTAGGTTACATGTACATGCTCAAACTGAACCACTTAGTTGATGACAAGATGCACGCCCGTTCTACCGGTTCGTACAGCTTAGTGACTCAACAGCCTCTGGGCGGTAAAGCTCAGTTCGGTGGTCAGCGTTTCGGGGAGATGGAAGTGTGGGCACTGGAAGCATATGGTGCCGCTTATACGCTTCAAGAAATGCTCACCGTGAAATCGGATGACGTTAACGGTCGTACTCAGATGTATAAGAACATCGTCGACGGTAACCATCAGATGCAACCTGGCATGCCAGAGTCCTTCAACGTATTACTGAAGGAGATCCGTTCACTCGGTATCAACATCGAGTTGGATCAGGAATAAGCGCAGGCAGTAGCCGCGTTTGGCAACAGAATGGTGCACCGCTCATGCGGTGCACCCGGTTTAACTCCTTCAGGAGAGAAACGTGAAAGACTTATTAAAGTTTCTGAAACAGCAAAGCAAGACTGAAGAATTTAACGGCATCAAAATTGGTCTGGCATCGCCTGATCTGATCCGTTCTTGGTCTTTTGGTGAAGTTAAGAAGCCAGAAACCATTAACTACCGTACCTTCAAGCCTGAGCGTGAAGGTCTGTTCTGTGCGCGTATCTTTGGCCCAGTCAAAGATTACGAGTGTTTGTGCGGTAAGTACAAGCGTTTGAAGCACCGTGGTGTTATTTGTGAAAAATGTGGTGTTGAAGTTACCCAGACTAAAGTACGTCGTGAGCGTATGGGTCACATCGAACTGGCTAGCCCAGTTGCCCACATTTGGTTCTTAAAATCACTGCCGTCCCGTATCGGTTTAATGCTGGATATGACGCTACGTGATATCGAACGCGTACTGTATTTTGAATCATTCGTCGTGATCGAGCCTGGCATGACCAGCCTTGAACGTGGCCAAATGCTGACAGAAGAAACCTATCTGGATGCATTAGAAGAATACGGTGATGAGTTCGAAGCTAAGATGGGTGCCGAAGCAGTACTTGAACTGTTACGTGCTATCGATTTAGCGAAAGAAATCGAACAAATGCGTGAAGAACTGCCGTCAATCAACTCTGAGACTCGTCGCAAGAAAGTGACTAAACGTCTTAAGCTGATGGAAGCATTCTACACCTCAGGCAACAAGCCTGAGTGGATGATCTTAAAAGTACTGCCTGTGTTACCACCTGACTTACGTCCGCTGGTACCGCTCGATGGCGGCCGCTTCGCGACTTCAGATCTTAACGACCTGTATCGCCGCGTGATCAACCGTAACAACCGTTTGAAGCGTCTGTTAGATTTAGCTGCGCCAGACATTATCGTACGCAACGAAAAGCGTATGTTACAAGAGTCTGTTGATGCGCTATTAGATAACGGTCGCCGTGGTCGTGCTATTACCGGTTCTAACAAGCGTCCTCTGAAATCTTTGGCCGATATGATCAAAGGTAAGCAAGGTCGTTTCCGTCAGAACTTATTGGGTAAGCGCGTCGACTATTCTGGTCGTTCGGTCATTACCGTAGGTCCTACTCTACGTCTGCACCAATGTGGTCTTCCTAAGAAGATGGCACTGGAACTGTTCAAGCCATTCATCTATGGCAAGCTAGAAGGTCGTGGCTTAGCGACAACCATCAAAGCGGCTAAGAAGATGGTTGAGCGTGAAGTGGCGGAAGTATGGGACGTTCTGGATGAAGTGATCCGCGAACATCCAGTGATGCTCAACCGTGCACCAACACTGCACAGACTGGGTATCCAAGCGTTCGAACCTGTACTGATTGAAGGTAAAGCAATCCAGTTACACCCACTCGTTTGTGCGGCATACAACGCCGACTTCGACGGTGACCAAATGGCGGTACACGTACCGTTAACACTGGAAGCGCAGCTTGAAGCCCGTGCCCTGATGATGTCTACCAACAACATCCTGTCACCCGCTAACGGCGAGCCTGTTATCACACCGTCTCAAGACGTGGTATTGGGTCTGTACTACACCAGCCGTGAGCGTATTAACGGCCGTGGTGAAGGTATGGCATTTATGTCTGTTGCTGAAGTTGAAAAAGCTTACGCAACTGGCGCTGCTGAACTGCATGCCCGTGTTAAAGTGCGTATCACTGAAACCATTATTGGTGACAATGGTGAGCGTAGCGAACAGCGCCGTATCGTTGATACGACTGTGGGTCGTGCTCTGTTGTCACTTATTCTGCCAGCAGGTTTGTCATTTGATCTGGTTAACCAGAACATGGGCAAAAAGCAGATCTCTAAACTATTGAACACTTGTTATCGTCAACTGGGTCTGAAAGATACTGTTATCTTCGCTGACCAATTGATGTATACCGGTTTCCGTTTCGCGACTATCTCTGGTGCATCTGTCGGTATCGACGACATGGTGATCCCAGCTGAGAAGTACACCTTAGTGGCTGATGCTGAAGCAGAAGTGCTCGAAATTCAAGAGCAGTTCCAATCTGGTCTGGTTACCGCGGGTGAGCGTTACAACAAAGTTATCGACATCTGGGCAAGTGCCAACGAAAAAGTTTCTAAGGCTATGATGGAAAACCTGTCAACTGAGACAGTGATTAACCGTGACGGCGTTGAAGAGAAACAAGCCTCGTTTAACAGCATCTATATGATGGCTGACTCAGGCGCTCGTGGTAGTGCTGCACAGATCCGTCAGTTGGCGGGTATGCGTGGTCTGATGGCTAAGCCAGACGGCTCAATCATCGAAACGCCAATTACCGCTAACTTCCGTGAAGGTCTGAACGTGCTTCAGTACTTCATCTCAACCCACGGTGCGCGTAAGGGTCTAGCCGATACCGCATTGAAGACAGCGAACTCGGGTTACCTGACTCGTCGTCTGGTTGACGTTGCTCAAGATTTAGTGGTCATTGAAGACGATTGTGGTACCCACGAAGGTCTGACCATGAAGCCGCTGATCGAAGGTGGTGATGTGGTTGAGCCATTACGTGAACGCGTACTGGGTCGTGTGGTTGCCGTTGATGTGTTCTATCCAGGCACTGAAGACGTGCTCGCGCCACGCAACACCCTGCTCGATGAAGCATGGTGTGACAAGTTAGAAGAGCATTCAATCGACGAAGTGATTGTACGTTCAGTGATTACCTGTGATACCGATTTCGGTGTCTGTGCTGCCTGTTATGGTCGTGACTTGGCCCGTGGCCATATCATCAACCACGGTGAGGCCATTGGTGTTGTGGCAGCACAATCCATCGGTGAACCTGGTACACAGTTAACGATGCGTACCTTCCACATCGGTGGTGCGGCGTCGCGTGCTTCTGCAGAAAACAATGTCCAAGTGAAAAACTCGGGTTCATTGAAACTGCACAATGCTAAGCATGTTACCAACAGCGACGGCAAACTGGTTATCGTTTCTCGTTCTTCTGAGCTGGCCATCATCGATGAGTTAGGTCGTGAAAAAGAGCGTTATAAAGTGCCTTACGGTACTGTACTTGAGAAGTTGGAAGATGCGGCGGTTGAAGCGGGCGATATTATCGCTAACTGGGACCCACATACTCACCCAATCATTTCTGAAGTGGCGGGTAGCATCAAGTTCGTTGACATGATTGACGGTGTCACTATGACACGTCAAACAGACGAACTAACGGGTCTGTCATCGATCGTGATCCTCGACGTTGGTCAGCGCGGTACTGCGGGTAAAGAAATGCGCCCAATGATCCGTCTGGTTGGTGCTAATGGTGCTGACTTAATGATCCCTGGTACCGAAGTTCCAGCACAGTACTTCTTACCTGGAAGTGCGATCGTTAACCTCGACGACAACGCGCAAATCAACGTGGGTGACGCCTTAGCACGTATTCCACAGGAATCGTCTAAAACACGCGACATCACCGGTGGTCTGCCACGCGTTGCTGACTTGTTCGAAGCGCGTAAGCCAAAAGAGCCTGCCATTCTGGCTGAAATCTCCGGTACCATCTCATTTGGTAAAGAGACTAAAGGCAAGCGTCGTCTGGTGATTACACCTGCCGATGGTGGCGATCAATATGAAGAGATGATCCCGAAATGGCGTAACTTAAACGTGTTCGAAGGTGAAAAAGTCGAACGTGGTGAAGTTATTGCCGATGGTCCAGAGGCGGCGCATGACATTCTGCGTCTGCGCGGCATCCACAACGTAGCTAACTACATTGTGAACGAAGTGCAGGACGTTTACCGTCTGCAAGGTGTGAAGATCAACGATAAGCACATCGAAGTGATCATCCGTCAAATGCTGCGTAAGTGCTTGATCACTTCTGCTGGCGACACTGAGTTCCTAGAAGGTGAGCAAGTTGAAGTTTCTCGCGTTAAGATAGCTAACCGCGAATTGATTGCACAAGGTAAAGTCCCTGCGACCTTCGAACGTGAACTGCTGGGTATCACTAAAGCGTCTCTGGCAACTGAGTCCTTTATCTCTGCAGCATCGTTCCAAGAAACCACGCGCGTACTGACTGAAGCCGCCGTAGGTGGTAAGAGCGATCAACTGCGTGGTCTGAAAGAAAACGTTATCGTAGGCCGTCTGATCCCAGCCGGTACGGGTTACGCTTATCACAAGACCCGCAATGATGCCCGTGCTAAGAAAGACGAGCCAGTTGTAGTGAATAAGATCACTGCAAGTGAAGCTGAACAGAACTTGGCCGATCTCTTAAACTTGGCTGGTAGCCAAGATTAAGTAATCAGTTTGTTATAAAAAGGCGCCAATGGCGCCTTTTTTCTTGTAAAATGCCGCAAAAGTTGGCTATTTCTTGACAGTCCGGCATTACCTTTCTAAAATTCCGCGTCCCACCATTGTGGGATATAGATTTTTCACACCTTATCGTTGAGTTTGATTCAACTGACTCGGAGCTATACATGGCAACTGTAAACCAGTTGGTACGTAAGCCACGCGCGCCAAAAGTCGACAAGACTAACGTGCCTGCGTTGAATGCGTGCCCACAGAAGCGTGGTGTTTGTACACGTGTGTACACTACTACCCCTAAAAAACCTAACTCTGCACTACGTAAAGTAGCTCGTGTGCGCTTAACTAACGGTTTCGAAGTAACTTCGTACATCGGCGGTGAAGGCCACAACCTGCAGGAACACAGCGTGATCTTAATCCGTGGTGGTCGTGTTAAAGACTTACCAGGTGTTCGCTATCACACTGTTCGTGGCGCATTAGACTGTGCTGGCGTGAGCTCACGTCGCCAAAGCCGTTCTAAATACGGTGCTAAGCGTCCTAAGTCTTAACGTATCCGTTAAGTAAGGCCAAGCTAGTTTATTTTGAGAATTCCAGTTTTGGAAATCCCTGAAGCATACGGAGAATTGTTATGCCAAGACGTCGCGTTGTAGGACAACGTAAAATCCTACCAGATCCAAAGTTTCACAGTGAGTTGCTGGCTAAGTTCATCAACGTCATTATGCAGGACGGCAAAAAGTCGACTGCAGAAAAAATTATTTACAAGGCACTAGACGTTATCGCTGAAAAGAAAAGCGAAAACCATTTAGTTATCCTTGAAGCAGCCCTGGACAATGTTCGCCCATCAGTCGAAGTTAAATCTCGTCGCGTTGGTGGTTCTACATACCAGGTACCATGTGAAGTTCGTCCTGTGCGTCGTAACGCACTGGCGATGCGCTGGTTAGTTGAAGCTGCTCGTAAGCGTGGTGAAAAATCTATGGCTTTACGTCTAGCAGGTGAAATGCTAGATGCGTCTGAAAACAAAGGTACTGCTGTTAAGAAGCGTGAAGACGTGCACCGCATGGCTGAAGCTAACAAGGCCTTTGCTCATTACCGTTGGTAATTTGATGGTGTGGGCTTTAGGCCCACACCATTGTTGTTGATATTGCCAAGGCAACCGTCTTGGTGGAGAGGGTATAATCGTGGCTCGTATAACCCCAATTGAGCGTTATCGTAATATCGGTATTTGTGCTCATGTGGATGCAGGTAAAACCACCACAACAGAACGTGTTCTGTTCTATACCGGTTTGTCTCATAAGATCGGTGAGGTGCATGACGGCGCCGCGACCACTGACTGGATGGTTCAAGAGCAAGAGCGTGGTATTACTATTACCTCTGCCGCTGTAACGACCTTCTGGCGTGGTATGGATGCTCAATTCACTGAACACCGCATCAATATCATCGATACCCCTGGTCACGTTGACTTCACTATTGAAGTTGAGCGTTCTTTGCGCGTCCTTGACGGCGCCGTTGTGGTTTTCTGTGGTTCTTCAGGTGTTGAACCCCAATCGGAAACCGTCTGGCGTCAAGCTGACAAATACCGCGTTCCACGCCTCGTATTTGTTAACAAAATGGACCGCGCAGGTGCGGACTTTGAACGTGTAGTGAAGCAAATCAGAACTCGCCTTGGAGCGACTTGTGTACCGATCCAATTAAATATCGGTTCAGAAGAAAACTTCACAGGTGTGATCGATTTAATCAAGATGAAAGCCATTAACTGGAATGAAGCAGACCAGGGAATGACTTTTACTTATGAAGAGATCCCAGCGCATTTAGCGGCTAAAGCGGCTGAAATGCATGAGTATCTGATCGAAGCTGCCGCCGAGGCCTCGGATGAACTGATGGATAAATACCTTGAAGAAGGTACGCTATCAGAGGACGAGATCAAAAAAGCGCTGCGTCAACGTACTATAAATAATGAAATCGTTTTAGCGACCTGTGGTTCTGCATTTAAGAACAAGGGCGTTCAAGCGGTACTCGATGCGGTAGTGGAATTCTTGCCAGCTCCCGTGGATGTGCCTCCAATCAAGGGCATCGACGAAAATGAGCAAGAAGTAGAGCGCCCATCAGATGACAATGCGCCTTTTGCTGCATTGGCATTTAAGATTGCTACAGATCCATTTGTAGGCACTCTAACCTTTATCCGTGTGTACTCAGGCGTACTCGAATCGGGTTCAGGCGTTTATAACTCTGTTAAACAGAAACGTGAACGTATCGGCCGTATCGTGCAAATGCATGCGAACGATCGAACTGAACTGAAAGAAGTTCGCGCTGGTGATATCGCCGCGGCTATTGGCTTAAAAGACGTGACTACGGGTGATACGCTTTGTGATAACGATCATAAAGTGATCTTGGAACGTATGGAGTTCCCTGAGCCAGTAATTACCATAGCCGTTGAGCCTAAGTCTAAAGCTGACCAGGATAAAATGGGTATCGCGCTGCAAAAGCTTGCCGCGGAAGATCCATCATTCCGGGTTGAAACTGACGAAGAATCATCACAAACTCTGATCTCAGGAATGGGTGAGTTACACTTAGACATTATCGTCGACCGTATGCGTCGTGAATTTGGTGTCGAATGTAACGTTGGTAAGCCACAGGTGGCCTACCGTGAGACCATTCGTGGGTCAGTTGAAGCGGAAGGTAAATTTGTACGCCAATCCGGTGGTCGTGGACAATTCGGCCATGTTTGGTTAAAACTAGAGCCTAATGAAGAAGGCGCTGGTTACGAATTTATCAATGCGATTGTAGGGGGGGTGGTTCCTCGTGAATTCATTCCTGCGGTTGATAAAGGTATCCAAGAACAGATGAAGAATGGCGTACTCGCTGGCTTCCCTGTGTTGGACGTGAAGGTCACTCTGTTCGATGGTTCATATCATGATGTGGACTCGAATGAAATGGCGTTCAAAATTGCGGGTTCTATGGGCTTCAAAAAGGGTGCGCTTGAGGCGAAACCTGTGTTGCTCGAGCCTTGCATGAAAGTAGAAGTCACTACTCCTGAGAACTACATGGGTGACGTGGTTGGTGATTTAAACCGTCGTCGTGGTTTGATTGAAGGTATGGATGATGGCTTCGGTGGCATCAAAATAGTCCATGCAGTAGTGCCTCTTTCTGAAATGTTTGGTTATGCGACTGATTTGCGCTCTGCAACTCAGGGGCGTGCTTCGTACTCTATGGAGTTCTTGAAGTACTCTGATGCACCGCAAAACATTGCGAAAGCGATTATTGAATCTCGTAGCTAATTTCCAGTTACGACATAAATGTTATATGGTCCAGCTTTGACTGGACTATTCTGAAAAGAAAGGAATATATCGTGGCAAAAGCTAAATTTGAACGTATTAAGCCTCACGTAAACGTGGGCACCATTGGTCACGTTGACCATGGTAAAACCACTCTGACTGCAGCTATCTCTCACGTACTGGCTAAGACCTACGGT
>NZ_PFGL01000011.1 GCF_002783505.1 Shewanella sp. CG12_big_fil_rev_8_21_14_0_65_47_15 | reverse complement strand
GGTTCGAACCCGATATGTCGCTCCAAATTAAAACTTAATGATTTACCAAGTCATTAATACAGATCATGCGACATTAGCTCAGTTGTCAGTTGGTAGAGCGATATCTTGCCAAGGTATAGGTCATCGGTTCGAACCGCTCTTGATCAAAATCATGTCGCTCCTATCTACAACAAATCCTCTATCTCAGGCTTACTCTTTACAACCAAAGACTTGCGCTAACACTCTAGGTTAAGTGCTTTTTGGCTTTTCTCTCTTATAAAAAACAGTGTGATAGGATTTAGATGCGTG
The DNA here is from genome assembly GCF_002783505.1 of Shewanella sp. CG12_big_fil_rev_8_21_14_0_65_47_15. Lineage (GTDB taxonomy): Bacteria > Pseudomonadota > Gammaproteobacteria > Enterobacterales > Shewanellaceae > Shewanella. The sequence continues at coordinate 69,586 of NZ_PFGL01000011.1, read as the reverse complement.
ATCTATAGCGTGTTTCTTCAAGAATGCCTAAATTAGGTTAGATTGCGAAAGTTAAATTATGACCTTGTTCAAATATTCGTAGCGCTTTTACTCACATAATGAAGCTAGACAAAGTTAATAGCGCCAAGTTGTTGGCCTGACAGTGGAGTGCATTATATGCGTATTCAACAATTGCGTGACCTACTCGAGTATGTGGCAAATTGCCGCTTAGATATGGCGCAACTCTATGGCCGACTCATGAATCAAGCCGATTCGGCTCGAGTGAAAATGATGTTGGAATATTTTGAGTCCCATCAAAAAAATGTGGCGGAAAAACTGCGTGATTATATGGACGATGCTCCCCATCGTATTCTCGATACTTGGTATAAAGACTTTGTATTTGAAGATTTTACCAAGCGCTGCCAAGACACTATGTTGCCAGCGAATATGAGTGAGGATGATGTACTTAATTTACATCTCGACTTGGAAAATCGGCTCATTGGTCTACTGGAGAAAACCGTTAATTCGACGACGGCAGAGGATGCGCGTAGTGCATTGGCCGACTTAATTCGGGTGGAAAAAACGCAGCAACAACGTTTAGTCCATAGCACAATTCGGATGGATGATATCTAACTTAAACTTCCCTTCCCCTAACAAAGCCAGCTGATTGCTGGTTTTGTTATTTCTATCGCCGCTTTTTTATCACTACCCCGTTGATATTTTCGCTCAGCAACTGATTTACGTCATAATTTGGTTGAGCCATTTTTGTTACTTTCTTGATCTAACGAGCAGTTTTTATTTGTTCTTTATCAGTAAGACGATTGAATCGATAGGTTCAATGGACTGAGTGATGAAGTGAGATATTCATTCTTTGGTGGCGCAGGAGCTTATCTATGGCACAGGATTTATCAAGATTACCCACGGCGCTTTATACCCAGCAGCAAATTAGGGAAGCCGAGTTACTCGCCGTGACTCAAGGGGCGTCGACACTTTATGGTTTAGTCGAGCGGGCAGGTAGTGCCGCATTTCAATGTTTGGTTAAGCACCTTGCCGAACGGGGCGGTATTCAATCTAAAACAGTCTCGATCCTCGCCGGCAGCGGTAATAATGGTGCAGATGCCTTAGTCTGTGCTCGGCTTTTGCTTGAGGCGGGGATCTCGGTTTGTGTTATGTTGCCAAAAACCACGGGCAGTGACGAGTTTGAACAGGCATTAACGGCTTATCTTAATCAGGGTGGTGCGGCTCAATCCGCTAAAATTGAAGATATTTTACAGGCAGAGGTCATGGTTGATGGTCTGCTTGGGACTGGCGTGCAGGGCAGTGTACGGGAGGAAACGGCAGCGTTGATCAACGCCGTTAATCAAAGTGCTGCCTGGGTCTTGAGCCTAGATCTCCCGTCGGGAATTCTTGCCGATACGGGGACAGTCGCAGAGGAGGCTGTTATGGCCGATGTGACCCTCTGTTTTGGTGGCGTGAAACAGGGATTGCTCACCAGCAAGGCGCGGCACCATAGTGGTTTTATTGAATTTGCCGATCTAGGTCTAACCCCATTCTTTAGGGATTGCAACGCCTTACGTGTTGGCAGAGAAATGCTAAAAGACTATTTTGCCGCCCGTGCGAGGGATAGTCATAAGGGGCAATCGGGTAAAGTGGCTCTGATTGGTGGTGATATCGGCATGGCTGGGGCAATACGCCTTGCCAGTGAAGCCTGTTTACGTGCTGGTGCTGGGTTGGTCACAGTGATCAGTCGCCCCGAACATCAATTGACAGTCAATGTTTCCCGCCCTGAATTGATGTTTTGGGGCTGCGATCTCGTCGATATGGAGGTCTATCTGCGGCTTGGCTGGGCACAGGTCATAGTGCTTGGCCCTGGGCTGGGTAAGCACGATTGGGGTTATAACTTGTTTAAAGCGGCGGGTCTGAGTGATAAACCCTGCGTATTAGATGCCGATGCGTTGAATCTGCTCAGTAATGAACCTCGCAGGCAAACAAATTGGGTGTTAACGCCCCATCCTGGAGAAGCCGCCCGCTTGTTGGGGTGTTCTGTCACAGAGATTGAGCAGGACAGATTCGCCGCCGTGCGTGCAATGCAGCAAAAATACGGCGGTGTGGTGCTATTAAAAGGCGCGGGTACAGTGATTTTCGATGGTCAGCAAATGGTTGTCGCCCCCGTGGGAAATCCTGGGCTTGCCAGTGGTGGGTGTGGGGATGTGTTATCTGGTATTATAGGTGCGCTCATGGCTCAAGGTCTGGATAATATGCAGGCAACCGTCGTTGGGGTTGTCGTTCATGGCTGCGCTGCGGATCTTGCCGCAGTACAAGGTGAACGGGGCATGTTAGCGAGTGATTTAATGCCTTTTATTCGCCAATTAGTGAATAGTGATTTACTCTAGGCGGTATGTGAGGCTCAAGCATAGGTCATTGCTGGTTTTTTATGCTTGAGCAATCTCATCCATCAACAATAGTAGTGATATAAGTGGAAATGACAGAGTTAACCTTTTTTTTAAAAAACGAAGACGACACTATTGCGGTAGGGCAAAAATTGGCTCGCCATGTTCAAGCGCCTTTGACTCTGTATTTAACGGGTGATTTGGGTGCCGGTAAGACGACCCTAAGTCGTGGGCTAATTCAAGGGCTTGGCCATCGAGGCGCAGTAAAAAGCCCGACTTACACTTTAGTTGAACCTTACGAGCTTGATGGTGTCGAAATTTATCATTTTGATTTGTATCGTTTAAACGATCCTGAAGAACTCGAATTTATGGGGATCCGCGATTATTTTACCCATAAGAGCCTATGTATAGTGGAATGGCCCGATAAAGGAGAAGGTTTATTACCTAATGCCGATATCCACTTACATTTAAGTTATGCCAATACTGGGCGTGAAATCCAAATCCAAGCCTTATCAGAATCAGGTAAAAAGCTATTAGCCGCGATAAAATAAAAACAACAATGACTAAAATTAATCATTATTTGCAAGTTCTTACTGTTTTACTGTGTGCCTTTTTTACTGTGTCAGCCCATGCGGCAAATCAGTTAGAAGGCGTACGTATTTGGGCCGCCCCCGAATCGACCCGTGTCGTATTCGACCTAAGTGAAGCACCCAATTACACACACTTTTCCCTCGATGGTCCGAATCGTTTAGTGGTCGATCTTAAAAAGGCATCGACTAAGCTTACTCTTAAAAATATCGATAATAACAGCAAGTTGGTTAAAGGGATCCGGGTGAGCAAATCCCCGACTAAAGGCGATTTACGTTTAGTGATCGATCTGGTTAAACCGTTAAATGCCAACTTATTTTCCCTGCCTGTTACCGCGCCCTACGGCAATCGTCTGGTGGTGGATCTCGAGGATAAAACTGCCACTACGGCAACGACTGTCGCGTCATCAACCCCAGTCAAAACTGTGACCCAAGCAGCGCAATCCTCCCGTGACATTGTGATTGCCATCGACGCAGGGCATGGTGGCGACGATCCAGGTTCCATTGGTCCATCCGGGGTATATGAGAAGAAGGTTGCCCTTGAAATTGCACGGCGAGTGGCAAGTAAAATCAACGATACACCCGGTATGCGGGCCGTGATGATCCGCACCGGCGATTATTTTGTGAATTTGAACAAACGCTCGGAACTGGCCCGCAACAGTAAGGCGGACCTCTTGCTCTCTATCCATGCGGATGCTTTTACTTCACCTAATCCCCGTGGCGCCTCCGTATGGGTGCTCTCGATGCGCCGCGCTAATAGTGAAATTGGTCGTTGGTTGGAGCAAAAAGAAAAACATTCAGAGTTGCTGGGTGGTGCCGGTGAAATCATCCAAAACACCGATAATGAACAATACCTTGCAATGACATTGCTCGACATGTCGATGAACAGTTCGATGGCGATTGGGCACTCTGTTGCTGGGGATATTCTCAAGGATTTAGGGGGCGTGACACAATTGCATAAGAGTCGCCCTGAGTCTGCGAGTTTAGCCGTGTTGAAGTCTCCGGATATTCCTTCAATCTTGGTTGAAACGGGCTTTATTTCAAACCCCAAAGAAGAACGTTTATTGTCGAGTAGTCGCCACCAAGAGAATATAGCTAGCGCGATTTATAAAGGCGTGAATCGCTATTTTCAAAGAAATCCGCCGGCGGATACCTTGATTGCTAAGCAAAATAGTGCAGGTTCAAGTACTAAATCCAGTGGCAAATCGGCCGGAAATGTTAAGCATAAGGTCAGCCGTGGAGAATCGCTTTCAGCCATTGCACTCAGATATCAAGTATCAATGGCCAGTATCAAACGCGCCAACGGTATGAAAACCGATGTAGTGCAGTTAGGGCAAACCCTAGTGATCCCTGAGAGCTAATATGGAAAAATCTATGGGTATTCAGATCCTTCCTCCACAACTGGCAAACCAGATTGCCGCCGGTGAAGTCGTTGAAAGGCCTGCTTCAGTGGTTAAAGAGCTCGTCGAGAACAGCCTAGATGCGGGTGCGACACGTATCGATATCGAAATCGATAGGGGCGGCAGTAAGTTTATCAAGATCCGTGACAATGGCTTGGGGATCCCAAAGGACGAACTTGCCTTAGCATTATCGCGCCATGCGACATCCAAATTACATACGCTGGACGATCTCGAAGCGATCTTAAGTTTTGGCTTTCGTGGGGAAGCGCTCGCCAGTATTAGCTCAGTCTCTCGCTTAACCTTAACTTCACGCACTGTTGAGCAAACCGAAGCGTGGCAAGCTCAGGCCGAAGGGGCCGATATGGTGGTTAAAGTCATGCCCGCCGCGCATCCTGTGGGCTCGACGATTGAAGTGATGGATTTATTTTTTAACACGCCGGCTCGTAGGCGCTTCTTAAAGAGTGACAAAACCGAATTTACCCATATTGATGAATGGCTTAAGCGTATCGCACTGGTGCGTGGTGATATCCACTTTACCCTGACTCACAATGGCAAGACCGTACGCAACTATCGTCCGGCGATGAATGAGCCGCAATATTTGCAGCGACTGACTCAGGTTGCCGGACGGCAATTTGCCGATGAGTCGCTACGCGTTGAATGTCAACACGATGATCTGCGCCTCAGTGGTTATTTGCAGTCGCCTTGGTCATCGGTGCTGACCGATACCCACTATTTTTATGTAAATGGGCGTTTGGTGCGTGACCGTCTTGTTAATCATGCGGTGCGCCAAGCTTTTGCTCAAAAAGCTGAACTTGAACAGCCAGGTTATGTGTTGATGTTGGATATTGATCCCCATCAAGTGGATGTCAATGTGCATCCCGCTAAGCATGAGGTCAGGTTTCACCAGAGTCGTTATGTGCATGATTATATTTTGCAGGCATTGCAATCGGCGCTAGAGGAAGCAGGAGAGTTCAGTTTTGGGCCTAACGCACCACAGGTAGAAGATAGTCTTCATGTTACCGAGCCTGCGCATTCTGCTTTCGAGCTTAAATCTTCAGACACTAAAGCCACCCATGCATGGGTTGATGCACCAAGAGAGAGTCAAACCGAAACGGCGCTATCTGAAACGGCATTAGCTGAACCTCGTTCTGCTGATATATCAAGGACCCGTGCTGGGACTGCGATTCATAGCAACGCCTTTGGGAGCATGGCAGTGCCAAGGGAGACGCGAAGTGATGCTAGTGGGGGATCTCGACCGCGTAGCGAGCTGCCTTCAACAGCGGCAATTGCAAGCTATGGCGCGTTACTGCAAACCCCTGCCTACAGTGTTCAAGACAAGGTGTATCAATCGATTTTACCTATGCCAGCAATACTCGATGGTCAATTTTGGGTGTTAGCGGATGGGCAAAATTTAAGTTTATTGCCCATTAAATCAGTAGCATTAGTGACTCGGAGCCATGAGATTGAAACTAAACTGGCCACAGGGCTTATTGGTCAGCCCTTATTGATGCCTGTGTCGGTTGCTGCCGACACTGAGTGGCAGTCGTTAATTGATGAACATGAGACCTTAATACGTCAACTCGGATTAGAACTAACTATTCGCTATCAGCAGTTGATTATTAAAAAAGTGCCCCCATATCTCAGGGACAGCCCGTTAGCTAAGGCGATCCCCGAGTGGTTGCAATCGCTACGTTTCGAAACACCAGCGCCGAATGCTTTGGCTATGTGGTTGGCAAAGCACAGCCTAGCGGGGTTTGTGTCGGCGCCTGAGATTTGGGCTGCATTTTGTCAGTTAACAGAAGAGAAAAGACTGTATATCGCCAAAAATGCAATATCCTTACCTTGGCAGTCGTGGCTAGAAGAGCAAGCAAGTGAATAAAGAACAACAGCCTAAAGTGTTATTCCTTATGGGACCTACGGCCTCTGGGAAAACGGCTTTAGCACTAGAATTGGCCGAGAAACACAACTGTGAAATTATCTCAGTTGACTCAGCCCTGATTTATCGTGGTATGGATATAGGCAGTGCCAAACCTTCAGCGGAAGAATTAGCCCGTGGACCGCATCGCTTAATCGATATTCGCGATCCGGGCGAGAGTTACTCCGCTGCCGATTTTCGAACCGATGCACTGGCAGAGATAGAACAGATTATCAGCATGGGAAAAACACCCCTATTGGTCGGTGGCACCATGATGTATTTTAAGGCGCTACTAGAAGGATTATCGCCGCTTCCGAGTGCGAGTGAAGCGATACGGGCAGAGATCCAAGCTGAGGCGGACACTAAGGGATGGGAAGTGCTGCACGACCAATTACGGGAGATAGATCCCGTGTCGGCAGAAAGAATTCATCCTAATGATCCACAAAGACTTTCAAGAGCGCTGGAAGTCTATAGAATAAGCGGCAAGAGTCTGACTGAGCTGACACAGACTAAGTCAGCACCTTTGCCCTACGATGTGGTGCAATTTGCCATTGCCCCCCGGGAGCGTAAAGTATTACATAACTTAATTGCGCAACGCTTTCAGATCATGTTGCAGCAAGGTTTTATTAATGAAGTTACGCAGCTAAAAACGAGAAGTGACTTGCATTTAGATTTGCCATCAATGCGTTGCGTGGGATATCGACAGTGCTGGCAGTACCTCGATGGTGAGTTTGACTATGATACTATGGTCGAAAAAGCAGTTGCAGCTACTAGGCAATTAGCTAAGCGTCAATTAACATGGTTGCGCAGTTGGCCAGAGTTAAATTGGCTTGAAAGTGGTGCTGAGGGGAATTTAGTTACACTTATGCGTCAATGCCGCTAGCTTATTAGCCCTTGCTGTATAATACTAAAACTAAACAAAAAACTTCACTGATATAGATTTATTTTTATATAAATTAAAAAGGAAATAATAAAATGGCTAAGGGGCAATCTTTACAAGACCCATTTTTGAACGCACTGCGCCGCGAGCGCGTTCCTGTATCAATTTACTTGGTAAACGGCATTAAACTCCAGGGACAGGTAGAGTCGTTTGATCAATTTGTCATTCTGTTGAAAAACACAGTCAGCCAAATGGTATACAAACACGCTATTTCCACAGTAGTTCCAGCACGTCCATTCAACGTCACTGGCCATCAAAATGCCCAGGGCGGATATGGCGCGCAGGATGATATGCCAAGTGGTGAATAAGGTTTATTTGAGGAGTTTGCTTCTTGTTTGATCGTTATGAGGCGGGAGAAACAGCGGTTCTTGTCCATATCGACTTTTCCGATGAGGAACGCCGAGAAGACTTAGTCGAGCTACAGCTACTGGTTGAGTCTGCTGGAGCGCGTTCCGTCGGGGTGATTACTGGAAGTCGACGCTCACCAGACCGCAAGTTTTTTGTGGGTTCTGGAAAAGCCGAAGAATTAGCTGCACTTGTGGCTGCGACTGAGGCCAATGTGGTGATTTTTAACCACGCCTTGAGTCCAGCCCAGGAGCGTAATCTTGAACAAGTGTGCCAGTGCCGAGTATTGGACCGAACCACGCTTATTTTGGATATTTTTGCCCAACGTGCACGGACTCACGAAGGTAAGTTGCAGGTGGAGCTAGCGCAATTGCGCCACATGTCGACTCGCCTTGTACGTGGTTGGACCCACCTTGAACGTCAAAAAGGCGGTATTGGTTTACGTGGTCCAGGGGAAACCCAGCTAGAAACCGATAGACGTCTGCTCAGGGGACGGATTAAAAATATCAATAAGCGCTTAGAGCGAGTTGATAAGCAACGTGAGCAGAGTCGCCGCGCCCGTAAACGCAGCGAAATGCCAACGGTTTCATTAGTAGGTTATACCAACGCGGGCAAATCAACCTTGTTCAATGCGTTAACCTCGTCAGATGTTTATGCAGCCGATCAGTTATTTGCCACACTCGATCCCACGCTTAGAAAGCTAGATTTACCCGATGGCGCCGTGATATTAGCGGATACAGTAGGGTTTATTCGTCATTTGCCACACGATCTCGTCGCCGCGTTTAAGGCAACGCTACAGGAGACGCGTCAGGCGGAGTTGCTACTGCATATCGTTGATTGTGCAGATGAAAATATGGCGGATAATTTCGAACAAGTGCAAAATGTGCTGAAAGATATCGAAGCCGATGAAGTCATGCAGTTGGTCGTTTGTAATAAAATCGACCTGCTCGAAGATGTTACACCTAGGATCGAGTATGACGACACAGGTAAACCTGTTCGCGTCTGGGTTTCGGCACAAAAGCGTTTGGGGTTTGACTTGCTCCTGAAGGCTATCACTGAGCTTATTGGTGAGGTAATCAGGGAACTTACACTTAGAATTCCGGCAACTGCTGGACATTATCTTGGCCAGTTTTATCGACTGGATGCGATACAGCAGAAAGAGTACGACGATCTGGGGAACTGTATTTTGTCTGTTCGTTTATCGGACGCCGATTGGCGCCGATTAGCTAAACAGAGTCAGGGTGAGTTAGAAACCTTTATCTTCGATGCGTCGATAGAAAAGGCTGTTTGTTAATAATCTAATTTATTTCATCCACTTATGGAGTGCTAAATGGCTTGGAACGAGCCCGGTAACAAGGGTAATGATCCTTGGGGAAATAAAGGTGGTAACGACAAAGGACCACCGGACCTTGATGAGGTTTTTCGTAATTTTTCAAAGCGCTTTGGCGGCAAAGGCAATGGCTCATCAGGCCAGAACTTTAGTTCGTTTAGCTTAATCATCATTCTTGCCATTGCTTTAGCTGTTTGGGGACTCTCGGGTTTTTACACAATTAAAGAGGCTGAGCGTGGTGTGGCACTGCGTTTTGGTCAACACAATGGTGAAATTGGCCCTGGCCTTCACTGGAAAGCGACCTTTATCGACCAGATTTATCCCGTCGATGTGCAATCTGTTCGCTCTATTCCAGCGTCTGGTAGCATGCTGACATCCGATGAAAACGTCGTGAAAGTTGAGCTTGATGTGCAGTATCGTATTTTAGATGCGTACTCGTATCTATTCAGTGCGGTTGATGCCAATGCCAGCTTACGTGAAGCGACCGATAGCGCCCTGCGTTATGTGATTGGTCATAACAAGATGGACGATATTCTGACCACAGGTCGTGATGCGATTCGTCGTGACACTTGGAAAGAATTAGAACGCATTCTTGAACCGTACAAATTGGGTCTTGCGATTGTCGACGTTAACTTCTTGCCGGCGCGTCCGCCTGAAGAAGTGAAAGATGCCTTTGATGATGCGATTTCAGCCCAAGAAGATGAGCAGCGCTTTATTCGTGAAGCCGAAGCCTATGCCCGTGAAATTGAACCAAAAGCACGTGGTGAAGTGGAACGCATGGCGCAACAAGCCAATGCCTATAAAGAGCGCGAAATCCTAGAAGCTCGCGGTAAAGTGGCTCGTTTTGAGTTGCTGTTACCTGAGTACCAAGCGGCGCCTGAAGTCACTCGTAAACGCTTGTATTTAGATACAATGCAGCAGGTGATGACGGAGACCAACAAAGTGCTGATTGATGCCAAAAACAATGGCAACTTAATGTACTTGCCGTTAGACAAGTTAATGAAAGAGAAGACTGCTACACCTGATCTGGAGCCTAAGCCTCAGCAGAATGTCAATTCTTCATCTGTATCAACGACTCGCATTGGTGAGCCTTTGAGTGGACGTCCGTCCCGCGATGATCGTACTCGCCAAGGGAGGGATTAATTCATGGGTAGATTAGGTATTATTCTTATCGCCGTTGTTTTAGGTGTGGTTTTATCTTCTATGATGGTCGTCAACGAAGGTGAGCGAGCCATTGTGGCGCGTTTCGGTGAGATCGTTAAAGACAATGTTGACGGTAAACAAGTGACTCGCGTTTTCGGTCCTGGATTGCACTTTAAAGTGCCAGTGATCGATAAAGTGAAGTTACTCGATGCCCGTATTCAGACATTGGACGGCGCAGCCGATCGTTTCGTCACTTCAGAGAAAAAAGATCTGATGGTTGATTCCTATGTGAAGTGGCGTATTTTTGACTTCGAGAAATATTACCTATCCACAAATGGTGGTATTAAATCGAATGCAGAATCGCTGCTCCAACGTAAGATCAACAACGATTTACGTACAGAGTTTGGTCGTCGCACTATCAAGGAAATTGTTTCTGGTAAGCGTGATGAATTGCAAAATGATGCACTCGCTAATGCTTCAGAAAGCGCCAAAGACTTAGGTATCGAAGTGGTTGACGTGCGTGTAAAGCAAATCAATTTACCGGCTAACGTCAGTAACAGTATATACCAACGTATGCGTGCCGAGCGTCAAGCGGTGGCAAAAGAGCATAGAGCGCAGGGTAAAGAGCAGTCTGAAATCATTCGTGCCACTATTGACGCCAATGTGACAGTGAAGATTGCAGAAGCTGAACGTAAGGCCTTGACCATTCGTGGTGAAGGTGATGCGTTAGCGGCTAAGATTTACTCTGACGCATATAGTAAAGATGCTGAATTCTTTAGCTTTGTTCGTAGCTTAGAAGCCTATCGTGAGAGTTTCTCTGGTAACTCAGATATCATGGTATTAGAGCCTGACAGTGAGTTCTTTAAATATATGAAGAGCACTGCACCTAAGAAATAATAGGTCAATAACCGCGTTGAAATAGGCCCTGTTTAACAGGGCCTATTTTTTATCTAAAATCGATTGATTTGGAGGTCAACAGGGGCGGTATTTATATTAGCAATGCATGCTTCATGCCGAGCTAAAAGAGGATGTGCTCAAAATATCCTCGATGTGGGTTAAAATAGGTAAATTGTTGTGCTTTTTTTGTCCATTTTTTAAAAAACACGCAATCTCCCTAACTTACTTGCGTGTTTTCACTATGATCTGCTTCTAATTTTTAGCTATAATGAGCCCCGCTTCAAACTTCGATTTTTGCCCATGGTGATGACCCCGGGCGGAAAGTCTTTGAAAAACAAAAATTCCAACACCCTCTGGGAGATAAGTGGATGAGCAATGCGCCAGTCGATACCGGACGTCGCAGATTCCTGACAGCCGCAACCGCCGTAGTAGGTGGTGCTGGTGCCGTCGCTGTAGCGGTTCCTTTCATCAAGTCATGGAATCCGAGTGCCAAAGCGAAAGCTGCAGGTGCACCGGTCGAAGTAAATATCAGTAAAGTAGAGCCAGGTCAGCTGATCCGTGTTGAGTGGCGTGGAAAACCTGTATGGGTTGTCCGTCGCACAGATGCTGTGATCAATGAACTGCCAACACATGATGATAAGTTAAGAGATCCTGCTTCTGCTGAAATGCAGCAGCCTGATTATGCAACTAATCCTCTGCGCTCAATTAAGCCAGAGTATTTTATTGCCGTCGGTATTTGTACCCACCTCGGATGTTCACCTACTTATTTACCAGATTCATTTGGTGAGCAAGTTGAAGGTGTCACTTCTGGTTTCTTCTGTCCATGTCATGGCTCTAAGTTTGATATGGCGGGTCGCGTCTTCCAAGGCGTACCTGCTCCATTGAACCTAGTTATCCCTCCACATCAATATGTTGATGATGGCACCGTGATTATCGGTGTAGATAAAGGAGTGGCGTAATGGTTAAGAATTTAATTAATTGGATTGATGCGCGTATCCCTATGACGGCGACTTATAACCGTCATGTTGGACAGTATGCGACGCCAACTAACTTTAACTTTTGGTACTTTTTCGGTTCGCTAGCGATGTTGGTATTGGTTAACCAATTACTGACGGGTATCTGGTTAACGATGAACTATGTACCTACCGCAGAGGGCGCTTTCGCCTCTGTTGAATACATCATGCGTGACGTTGAATACGGTTGGTTGCTGCGTTATATGCACTCTACCGGTGCCTCTGCGTTTTTCGTGGTGATCTACCTGCATATGTTCCGTGGTTTGATTTACGGTTCATACCAGAAGCCTAGAGAACTACTGTGGCTGTTCGGTATGTTGATTTTCCTCGTGTTGATGGCCGAAGCCTTTATGGGTTACTTGCTGCCATGGGGTCAAATGTCATACTGGGGCGCGCAGGTAATTATTTCTCTGTTCGGTGCTATCCCTGTTATTGGCGATGATTTAACCCTGTGGATCCGTGGTGACTTCGTGATCTCTGGCGCGACACTGAACCGATTCTTCGCGCTGCACGTGATTGCACTGCCGTTAGTATTAGTGGTACTGGTGTTCTTACACTTAATTGCGCTACACGAAGTGGGTTCAAACAACCCTGACGGTATCGAAATTAAGAAGAACAAAGACGAGAATGGCTGGCCAGTTGATGGTATTCCATTCCACCCATACTACACAGTAAAAGACATCATGGGCGTCGCTGGCTTCCTGATCGTATTCTGCTGGGTCATGTTCTTCGTACCAGAGGGCGGTGGTTACTTCTTAGAAGGCCCGAACTTCGAAGCGGCTAACCCGATGAAGACGCCTGTGCACATTGCACCTGTGTGGTACTTCACACCTTTCTACGCCATTTTGCGTGCGATTCCAGACAAGTTGACTGGGGTGGTGATGATGGGACTATCGATTGCAGTACTGTTCGTATTGCCTTGGTTAGATCGTTGTAAAGTGAAGTCAATTCGCTACCGTAGCACGCTACACAAGCTGAACATTGCTCAATTTGCGATTTCTTTCATCGTTCTAGGTTATTTAGGCGCTGTGCCTGCAACGCCTGAACTGACGATTGTTGCGCGTATCTTCACTGTGACGTACTTTGGCTACTTCTTGTTGCTGTTCATTTACAGCAAGAATGAGAAAACTAAGCCAGTTCCAGCGAGGTTGACACACTGATGAAAAAATTACTGATTGCATTAGTTACACTGTTGCCGACGCTGGCTATTGCTGCGACCGAGCACGTACATTTAGAAAAAGCCAATGTTGATCTGCATGATAAGGCTTCCTTAGAACGTGGTGTGGACCTGTTCCAACATTACTGTTCTGGTTGTCATAGTACTCAGTACCAACGTTATGAACGTGTAGCCACCGATATCGGTATCTCTACGGATGATATGCGTAATAAGTATATGTTTACCGACGCCAAAATTGGTGAGCTGATGCAAAACGCGATTCCACACAAAGATTCGGCTAAGTGGTTTGGTGCTACACCGCCAGACTTAACCTTAGTCGCTCGCGTGCGTGGTGAAGATTGGGTTTATTCATACCTCAAAGGCTTCTATAAAGATCCAAGCCGTCCATTTGGTGTGAATAACACTGTATTCCCATCTGTTGGTATGCCGCACGTTCTTGAAGAACTGCAGGGCACACCAGTCAAGCAAGAAGATGGAACAGTCGTTGTGACTGGCGGTAAATTAAACGCAGAAGAATACGATCAAGCAGTGCGTGATATCACGGGCTTCTTAGTCTATTCGGCTGAACCTGTTAAGCTAGAGCGTAAAGCTATGGGTTGGTGGGTACTCGGATTCCTGTTTATATTCTTTATTGTGGCCTACCTCTTGAAGAAAGAGTATTGGAAAGATGTACACTAGGCACCAATAACGGGTAAAATGTAATATCCGCATAGTGTAAACGGGGGGCTTTGCCCCTCGTTTACTTTTGTTTTATTTCGATTCTGGAGGGTATCAATGGCTGTTGCTGCCAACAAACGCTCTATCATGACACTGTTTTCAGGTGCTGATGATCTGTATAGCCATCAAGTACGTATCGTGTTAGCTGAGAAAGGGGTTACTGTTGATGTTTTACAGGTCGACCCTAATGAAATGCCTGAGGATTTGCTCGAAGTCAATCCCTATAATTCAGTGCCAACCTTGGTAGATCGTGAACTCGTTTTATACGAATCACGCATCATTATGGAATATTTGGATGAGCGTTTTCCTCATCCTCCACTGATGCCCGTCTATCCAGTGTCCCGCGGCCAAAGCCGTCTGATGATGCACCGCATCGATACTGATTGGTATTCGCTGGTTGATCGCATTCGCAAGGGTGATCGTGCTGAAGCGGCTCGTAAAGAGCTGACGGAAAGTTTGATTGCCATAGCACCGGTCTTCACTGAAGTACCTTACTTTATGAGTGAAGAATTTGGCTTAGCGGATTGCTATCTTGGCCCACTATTGTGGCGCTTGCCGGTATTGGGCATTGAATTAGATAGCCGCGTAGCGAAAGATATCAAAGCCTATATGACACGTATTTTTGAGCGTGAGTCGTTCAAAGCTTCGCTAACGGAAGCTGAACGCGAAATGCGCATGGGTATGTAATGAAGCCTTTGACTCCTAATCGTCCTTATTTACTAAGGGCTTACTACGATTGGTTGATGGATAACCAATTAACGCCTCACGTTGTCGTGGATGCCTTTGTAAAAGGGACTCAAGTGCCACAGCAGTACGTGAAGGATGGCCAGATAGTGCTGAATATTGCAGCTGGCGCAGTGGGCAATTTGCAAATTAGCAATGAGTTTGTGGAGTTTAATGCACGCTTTGGGGGCGTCCCCCAGCAGGTGTTGTTGCCAATGGCATCGATTGTTGCCATTTATGCCCGTGAAAATGGTGCTGGCACAGTCTTCGATATTGAAGACGCCTACCTGATGGAGGATGAGGTGGATTCTGTGTTATCCGTTGTCGATACAGCGGAAAAGCCTGTAGAGCCAACGGATCAGCCGCCTAAGCGTCGTAGTCACTTAACTGTCGTTAAGTAGCAGGATCTATGTAGCCTCGGCAATTTTTTGAAAACTAAATTGAAAACTAAGCCAGTCAAGTGACTGGCTTTTTTGTCGCTGTATTTTATCCCTTCGACTAAACCTTAAGGGGAAGGTGTGGTAGCATTTGCGCCCGCATTCATCCGTCGGATATGCGTTATACCTTTACCCATTTAGGCCAGTGGATCTCGTATGTTGCTAATGATCGATAATTACGACTCTTTTACCTTTAACTTAGTGCAGTATTTTCAGCAGCTAGGGCAAGAGGTAGTGGTTAAGCGAAACGACGAAATTAGCCTAGATGAAATAGCGGCGCTCGTACCAACCCATTTAGTGATTTCCCCCGGCCCTTGCACACCGAATGAAGCGGGGATTTCCCTCGCGGCAATCGAGCACTTTGCTGGGCGCATCCCTATTCTAGGCGTGTGCTTAGGCCATCAAGCCATGGCGCAGGTTTTTGGGGCGAATGTGGTGCGTGCCAAGCGGGTGATGCACGGCAAGGTCAGCGCCATTGCTCACACTGGGCAGCGGTTATTTGAGGGATTAAATCAGCCCTTAACTGTGACACGTTATCACTCCCTATTGGTTGATGCCGTTCCCGAGGGGTTTGTGCTAGATGCTTGGTTTGATGATCCCATTCACGGCCGCGAAATCATGGCAATGAGTCATCAAAGCTTGCCGCTTTATGGGGTGCAATTTCACCCTGAGTCGATTCTTACCGAACAAGGCCATGAACTCTTAGCTAATTTTTTATCCCAATCTGTCGCTTTAGCATAAAAGCTATCGCCGCTTCGACATCCAGTTTATCAATCTCTGTTACAAGATTTATCCCCCTTTTAAACAAACTTCGTCCTCAAGTGTGATATAAATGCCGCAAAACGATGCAAATCGGCAAAACCAGCAGATAAGCTAGACTGGGTCAATAAGCCGCTGCGATAACAATAATAGGAAGGACGAATGAACAGTGTAATGCGAAATTTGGGTTTAAGTGCGTTAGCTATGGCGGTTTTAACGAGTTGCGCGGCTACCTCAATAGAAACGGTGACTCCTGCCGCGACACCACTGGTCTATCAAGCCCCTTTAGCTCAACCTCCTCAAATTTCACAGCCGCTTACGCTGAATCAAATTATGGCTAACCCGGATTGGATGGGTATTTTCGCCAAAGGGGCTTACTGGAGCGATGATAGCCAGAGTGTATTTTTTGCCCGTCAAGCGAGTGCTTCACCCCTACTTAGCTATTATCAGCAAGGCATCAATGATAGCCGTGCGGTGGAGTTAGCTCTCGATAAATTACATGCGGCAGATCAACAATTTGGTGCATTCGATCCTACTAAATCTAATAAAGCCTACCTTTACCAAGGCAATATTTTTGTTAAGCAATTAAGCTCGGGTAAGATCACTCAACTCACCCGTCAGCACACTGCCATCGATGGCGTGCGTTATTTGAATAATGGTGATATCGCCTATTGGCAGGGCGATAATGTGTTTCAAATTCATCAGAGTTCAGGCTTAGTCGAGCAACTTGCTGAAATCAAAATGGCGAAAGCGCCGGAAGCGGTAAAAGAGCCGACGTCTTATATTGCTAAGCAACAGCACAGATTGATTAAGTATGTGGCGCTACAGCAGGAAAACGCTAAAGCTAAAGCGCAGTACCAAGATGAGTTACAAAAAAACGATCCAACGCTCGCCGCCAGCACTTGGTATATAGGCGATAGCGAAGTCGTGTCAGAGCTGAGCCTGTCACCCGATGGTCGTTATATTTTACTTGCCCTGACGGATAAGAATTATACCGGCAGCAGTGAACACGACATCATGCCGAACTACTTAGGTAGCCAAGGTTATATCGACCCTGTACCCGTGCGTGCACGTGTGGCTGAAGATACGCCGCCAGGGCAACGTTTTGTAGTGCTTGATTTAAATGAACATAAACAAATCGATATCACTATCGAGGGGCTCACTGGTTTTGATGAAGATGTGCTTGCGAAAGTCAAAGCGGAAAATGCTAAGGCGAAGGGTGAAACCTATCAAAGCACAAAAGTGCCACGGAAGATCCAATTAATGGAGGACTGGGGCTGGACCCAGAGCGCGATTCAGTGGCACGAGTCTGAAAATAAAGTCGCCGTGATGGTTGAAGCAACCGACAATAAAGACCGTTGGATCGCCACAGTTGATCTAGCCAAGGGTAGATTTACCACCGAACATCGTTTGCACGACGATGCTTGGGTAAATTACGACTACAACCAATTTGGTTGGTTGCCGGGCACAGATTCTCTGTACTATCTGTCGGAAGAAACGGGTTATTCACAGCTCTATGTGAAAGGGCTCGGGGAAAAACCGCGCGCCTTAACTCAAGGCAAGTTTGTGGTGAGTGATATCCAGCTGTCACCGGACGCGAATTACATTTACTACAAGGATAACCAAGCTCACCCTGGCATTTATAATGTACATCGCGTGAATTTAGCCACAGGTAAAAATGAGCAATTAACTCAGTGGGATGGCAACTTAGACTACAGCCTAAGTCCTGATGGCACTCAGCTATTACTCAATGCCTCACGCCGCACTCAACCGAATGAGCTTTATGTTCAGCCGATTGGCGGTGAGTTAAAGCAGCTAACTTCTTACACCAGCGATACCTTTAAAAACTACCCATGGCAAGCGCCAGAAGTGGTCGCTGTACCCTCAAGCCATGGTGCTGGCAAAGTGTACGCCCGCGTTTATTTGCCACAAGGCTATGATAAGTCCCGTGCCGAAAAATACCCTGCGGTAATTTTCAACCACGGTGCGGGTTATCTGCAAAACGCTGACTATGGCTTTAGCGGTTACTTCCGCGAATTTATGTTCCACAACCTACTGACTCAGCAAGGTTATGTGGTGATGGACATGGATTATCGGGGTTCTAAAGGTTACGGCCGAGATTGGCGCACTGCGATTTATCGCAATATGGGTCACCCAGAAGTGGAAGACTTAAAGGATGGCGTTAGCTGGATGGGAACCAATACGAACGTCGATACGGAGCGTGTCGGGACCTATGGTGGTTCCTACGGCGGATTCTTAACCTTTATGTCATTGTTCACTGCACCTGACTTGTTCCAAGCGGGAGCGGCACTGCGTCCTGTGGCGGACTGGGCACATTATAATACGCCTTATACTTCCAACATCTTAAATACGCCGGATATCGATCCTATCGCCTATGAGCGCAGCTCTCCGATTGAGCATGCCCAAGGACTCACAAAGCCACTGCTGATTATGAGTGGCGTGATGGACGATAACGTCTTCTTCCAAGACAGCGTGCGTATGGTGCAGCATTTGATCGAACTGGAAAAACCGACCTTTGAAACAGCGATTTATCCCGTCGAGCCCCATGGTTTCCGTCAACCGTCTAGCTGGTTAGACGAATATCGCCGGATTTATAAGTTGTTTGAACAAGAACTTAAATAGGGTGTTAACCCAAACAAAAGCCTCATAATGAGGCTTTTTTATTGTGCCATTGCTGGGAATGTGGCGATAAAACCATCCATCTGAATACCGCAGGGTTTGCCTGTTGCTAAGATTAAGCGTATGTGCTGAAATTGTAATGTTTTTGAGTATTTTAGCGTGCTGGCGCCAGATGATGTCGGCGATATAGGAAAGAGTGATAGTGGCAATTTCGGTAGCGGGTGGCGTTAGACCCGGCAAGATTATAGAGATAGAGCATAGACTCTATCAGCAATTGATCCTCGGCAAGCAAAAGGCGAGTCCGACCCTTTTGGATGAGCTGGATCTTGAGCTTGAGGCCGATGCCAATAAATTAGATGTCGAACGCGAAGCGATTCTGGCGCGCTTGCTTAAGCAAATTCAGGCGAGGGAAGTCTTTGAGGCTGTCTCAAAGCAATTAAACGAAACTGTGAATAATGCCATTGAGCATCAACTGGCTTCCCCCGAATTGGTGTTGGCTAAATCCGATATCAATGAATCCCAGATCCTACTGCTTGAACTGTTACTCGCCAAAAATCTTGATGCAACACGATTACGCCCACTGATCAGTAACTTAAGTTGGCTGTGTCGGGACTTAACCAATATGGTCAATAGCCCTAGTTTTCGCGCCCGCCGTCCACAGGGCTCGGAGGTGCGCGTCACCGATATCAAGCTAGTGATGAATTACATTGGCATAGAAAATCTACGTACTATTATTCCGTATTTTTGCCTGCGTAACTGGCTTCCAAGTGGCAATGCCAAACTGCTTTGGACCACTCGAAAACTGTGGCGTTATAGCATAGTCAGTGGTATCGCGGCCAATGCGTTGGCGCAGCTTCATAATACTGACTCGGCACTCGTTTATAGTAGTGCGTTACTCAATCAGTTAGGCACCTCTGTGGTGTTGAGTTTAAGTGCGCGCTTATTCGATCAAACCTGGGGAGCTTGGATCCGGGAAGCCAGTAGCAGCCGCGATAAAGAAGTGTATGATGCCGTGATCGCCACTGAGTTTCCGGCCAAGGCCGTGTTTGAACAAGTGTTAAGCCATGGCCATAAACTGAACTGGCAATTGCTAGAGTTACTTAAGTTTGAAAATACCCCTTTGACTCTATTACTCAAGGAGTTAGATCAAACATTAAGTTATCGAGATCTCTCATACCCAGCGGCAATTGTCGCACGGGCCAACTGTTATGCTAAGGTGTTGCTGCTCGAAGAGATGCGTCAAATCGATCCCCAAGAAAAGCGTTTAATGTTTGATTATTACGAGTTGACTGAGCAAGAAGTATTGCGCTTAAAAGCACAGAATTACCGGAAGTTAGATCTGCTGTAATCTACGACCTGCGACTTGAACATCGGGATGGCGGCGTTAAAGTAGAGGAAGGGATATGCCAAGTTGGCAAGCATCTGTATTGAATACGATTTTATCCTATGTCGCTCGACCTTCTATCAGTCGCGGTAAGGCTAAAGTCCCCTTAGCGCAAGTGCGTAAAAAGTTGCTTGAGCTTGATAAACGTTGGCTTCCTTGGCCGGATAAGCTCGTCAGCGCTAGCATCCCATTACAGCATTCCACGCTGCTGCATTATGTGCTCCTCGATGAACAGGCTCGCCTTGGAAAGCTGTTTTATATCCGAGGTGGTGGTTTTTGTTTTAAGACGCCACACGCCCACGCAAGATTGATCGCGGATATTAGTCAGCGGTGTAAATTGGATGCCTATATTCCCGATTATCGTCTCGCCCCCGAACATCCTTTCCCTGAACCCTTTGAAGATGTGCTCGAAGCCTACAGGCGATTAATCGAGCTTAAAGGTGCACATAATTTGATCCTGATGGGGGACTCGGCTGGTGGGAATTTGGCATTAAGCTTATTGCTTGAGCTTAAACGCCTCGATTTGCCATTGCCTCAAGCCTGTGTGCTGTTATCTCCCGCACTAGATTTGGCGATGACGGGTGACACTGAGTTTATGCTTGGGGCCGATGATCCCTTTTTTACCATAGAGTCACTTCTGCGTTTGCGCGGCGCCTACCTTGCGGGAGCTAACCCTATGTCGGCTAAGGTTTCACCCTTGCAAGGAAACTTAGCAGAGCTGCCGCCTATCTTAGTGATTGCGGGTACGCGGGAGTTACTCCTACAGGATTCCGAGCGTTTAGTGGCACAGGTCAAAGCGAGCAAAGGTGAGGTGCAAGCACGATTTTATCCTAATATGCCCCATGTGTTCCCCCTGTTTGATTTATTGCCCGAAGCCATTGAGGCAAGGGAGCAAATTAAGCATTTTGTACTTTCTCATTTGATTCGTTAAAATTGTGTAGTTATTCATATTCAGTGAATAGCTAGCAAAAAGAAGGGTAAATAACTTTTTTTCTGACTAAATATGCTGTAAGCCTCTAGCTTAAACGCTTGTATAGTTCTTAAACTGCAATCTTTATGCACTTTGCACTCATGCATGGCGATTGTTGTTTGTGAAAAACTGGTATTTTGATCACAATTTCGCTAATAATGGCTGTTAACAGACACAAGTATTCCCAGTATCACTAACTCAAAATAAAGATACACAGGGATCCAGACGGCGCCCGATGCCGTTAAACAAACCAAAGGATGAAGTAGAATGAGCGTTGATATGAAGTTAAATCGTGCCCAATTTGACGCAGTAATGGTGCCTAATTATGCGCCTGCTGCCGTGATCCCTGTCCGTGGCGAAGGAAGCCGAGTATGGGATCAGGAGGGGAACGAGTTTATCGATTTTGCCGGTGGTATTGCGGTAAATTGCTTAGGTCACTGTCATCCCGCCCTTGTGAATGCCCTTAAGACACAAGGCGAAAAACTATGGCATCTATCCAACGTAATGACCAACGAGCCAGCATTAGCGTTAGCGACTAAGCTAGTCAACAGCACCTTTGCCGACAAAGTGTATTTTGCCAACTCTGGCGCCGAAGCCAACGAAGCCGCACTGAAACTTGCCCGTCGCTACGCCCTAGAGAAACATGGCGTTGAGAAAGATGAAATTATCGCCTTCGATAAAGCCTTCCATGGCCGTACCTTCTTCACCGTCAGCGTCGGTGGCCAAGCCGCCTATTCCGATGGTTTTGGTCCTAAGCCACAGAGCATTACCCATCTGCCCTATAACGATGTCGCCGCCTTAGAAGCCGCGGTAACGGATAAAACCTGCGCCATTATGCTTGAGCCACTGCAGGGCGAGGGCGGTATTATCGATGCCGATCCTGCATTCCTGAAAGCCGTGCGTGAACTGGCTAACAAGCACAACGCGCTAGTGATTTTCGATGAAGTGCAAACCGGTGTGGGCCGTACTGGCGAACTCTATGCTTACATGGGTACTGAAATCGTACCCGATATTTTGACTACAGCTAAAGCGCTCGGCGGTGGTTTCCCCATTGCGGCTATGCTGACAACGGCTGAAATTGCCGAGCATTTAAAGGTCGGTACTCACGGTTCTACCTACGGTGGTAATCCATTAGCCTGTGCAATCGGCAATGCGGTTTTAGATGTAGTGAACACGCCAGAAGTGTTAAACGGTGTAAAACATCGCGAACAGTTAATGCGTGATGGTCTTAATAAGATCAATGAAAAATATCATGTTTTTTCAGAAATTCGTGGTAAAGGTTTGCTGTTAGGGGCGGTTCTTAATGAACAGTACCAAGGTCGCTCACGGGACTTTTTGGTGGCCTCTATTGCCGAAGGCTTAATGAGCCTGATGGCGGGCGCTAACGTGGTGCGTTTTGCTCCTTCTCTGGTGATCCCTGAGGCTGATATTGCCGAAGGTCTAGCTCGTTTTGAACGTGCTGTGGCGAGCATTGCTGCCGCCTAAATGACCAAAGGAGTGCTGAATTTATTCGCACTCCTTTTTTGTCAGGGAATACTTACGTGCATCACTACCTGCCTTGTTGCAGATAGGCGCCTTGGTGCACGGCAAGTCTAAGTGAGGAGACACTAAGATGTTAATCATACGTCCTATTCAGGCCGGGGATTTCGAGGCCTTATACCAGATTGCCGAAGAGTCCGGGCATGGTTTTACGTCATTACCCGTCAATGCGGATTTACTGAGGCATAAGATTGCCAGAGCCGAAACGTCGTTTGTCAAAGCTGTAGACACTCCCTTCGATGAAGGCTATTTGATGGTGCTTGAGGATACCGACAGCCGCGAAGTCGTCGGCACTTGCGCTATCGAAGCCGCAGTAGGGATGGAAGATGCGTTTTACCATTATCGCCTCGGTACCGAAGTCTATCATTCCGAACAAATTGACGTACGTAATGAGGTTGAAACCTTAACCCTCTGCCATGACTACACGGGCGCCGCCGAGCTTTGCACGCTGTTTTTGCGTGAAGCCTACCGTAAAGGTAACAATGGCCGCATGTTATCCCGCAGTCGCTTCTTGTTTTTAGCTCAACATGCAAAACGCTTCGGTGAAACTGTGATTGCCGAAATGCGTGGTGTCAGCGATGCAGATGGCCACTCGCCTTTTTACGGTTGGCTACAAAAGCACTTCTTAGGCATTGATTTTATTCAGGCCGATTATCTCTCTGGCCTAGGTAAAAAGGCGTTTATGGCGGAAATGATGCCACGTAACCCTGTGTATGTTTGCCTGTTGCCGGAGGAAGCGCAAAAAGTGATTGGTGAGGTGCATACCAATACCCGTCCCGCATTAAGTCTATTGCAGGCCGAAGGCTTTAGATGCCGTGGTTACGTGGATATTTTCGATGGTGGTCCAACGGTTGAGTGTCGTTTATCGGATATTCGTGGCGTGCGTGAAAGCCGATTATTGACTATCGATATCGGTGACATGGCCGAAGCCGACACTCAATTTATTATCTCCAATACTCAATTAGTCAATTACCGCGCGACGTCTGCCGCACTGGCAGTGGACGACAAATCCGAACACATCATTATCAGCCCTGAGCTGGCAGCGGGTTTGTTACTCGCAAAAGGCGATCAAATCCGTATTTTGGCAATGTAGGAATAACCAATGACACATTATATTCAAGGCCAGTGGCATGCTGGCAAGGGTCATGACGTGACCTCAATTAACCCTGCCAATGCACAAACTATTTGGACGGGTAAAACCGCCACAGCAGAACAAGTGAACGCCGCCGTAGATGCCGCGCGCGCCGCACAGTTTGATTGGTTTATGTTAGGTTTCGATGCGCGTTTAGCCATAGTCGAAGCGTATCGCAGCCAACTCGAAGCCAACAAAGCGGAACTGGCTGAAACGATTGCCCAAGAAACCGGTAAACCCCAGTGGGAAACGGCGACCGAAGTCGGCGCCATGATAGGCAAGATTGCTTTATCGGCGGCGGCTTACAACAAGCGTACTGGCACCGAGGCCAATGATACGCCAGCGGGACGCGCGGTGATCCGCCACAAACCCCACGGTGTTGTGGCCGTATTTGGCCCCTACAACTTCCCCGGTCATTTGCCGAACGGCCACATAGTCCCTGCGCTGTTGGCGGGAAATACTGTGATTTTTAAACCTTCTGAATTGACGCCTAAAGTTGCCGAGCTGATGGTTAGCCTATGGGATAAAGCGGGTCTGCCTGCTGGCGTGCTCAACTTAGTCCAAGGTGAGGTGGATACGGGTAAAGCACTGGCTTCTCACCCGCAGCTCGATGGTCTGTTCTTTACCGGCAGCTCACGCACGGGTCATTTTTTACATCAACAATATGCCGGTCATCCAGGCAAGATTTTAGCACTGGAGATGGGTGGCAATAACCCACTGATCATTAAAGGTGTGCAGGATATTAAAGCTGCCGTGCACGATATTTTGCAGTCGGCTTATATCTCATCTGGCCAACGTTGCACCTGTGCGCGCCGTCTATATGTAGAGCAAGGCGAGCGGGGCGATGCGTTGATTGCCATGTTAGTCGATGCGGTCAAACAGATTAAAGTCGGTCCTTGGAACGCGCAGCCACAACCTTTTATGGGCTCAATGATTTCTGAAACTGCCGCCAAAGGTATGGTAGCGGCGCAGGCGAATTTAGTGAGTTTAGGTGGCGTGCCTTTAGTCGAGTTAACCCATTTAGAAGCGGGTACGGGCTTAGTGTCTCCTGGGCTTATCGATGTGACTGCTATTGATGTCTTACCGGATGAAGAATACTTTGGCCCGCTGCTACAGCTAGTGCGTTATAGCGATTTTGATCAGGCGATCAAACTGGCTAACCAAACGCGTTATGGTTTGTCTGCGGGAATACTCGCCGATAGCCGTGAAGATTATGACTATTTCCTCGCGCGCATTCGGGCCGGAATTGTTAACTGGAACAAACAGATCACTGGCGCATCGGGCGCGGCACCTTTTGGTGGCGTCGGCGCTTCGGGTAACCACAGGGCGAGTGCCTTCTATGCCGCCGATTACTGTGCTTATCCTGTGGCTTCGGTCGAGGCCGATACGGTAAGTCTACCTGCGACCCTAAGCCCAGGTTTGAGTCTATAGGCGTCTTAGTTATCAATAAAATCAATTGATTGAAGTAAACAGGAGGAAGGGCGAATGCTCTTCCTTTTTTAATAACAAGCAGTAACCTTATGTAGACTTTTACTGTCAGACATAGTGGCAGTAGTCGTTAAGTCGTTACATCAGTGCTGCGGCAAACCCTATGAATCGCCGCGGGCACCGTAAGTGGAGTTTTTTATGCACACAGATATTAATGCGTTGTTTGCCGCTTTATGGCAAGACTATATTCAGATGACCCCTTCAGCGGCGAAAGTACACGCACTACTCGGTGATGGTAAGGCGATCATCAATGATCATATCGCCCTGCGTACTTTCAATATCGCTAAGGTGAATTTGGATGTGTTGGCGGCGCATTTCACCTCACTGGGCTACGTTGCTTGTGGTGACTATCAGTTTGAACAGAAGAAATTAATCGCTAAGCATTTTGAGCATCCTGACTCAACCCAGCCTAAAGTGTTTATCTCTGAGCTGCTGGTGGAAGAGTTTAGCCCTGCGCTACAAGCGACCATTCAAGGTTTAATCGCCCAGGTGGATGACGCTGCGACGACGGCGGATAATTTTATCTATTCGGGTCGCCATTGGTCATTGGATTATCAAACCTATCAAGATCTGTTGGCCGAGAGTGAATACGCCGCTTGGGTGGCCGCGTTTGGTTACCGCGCGAACCATTTCACTGTGTCGGTCAATCATCTCGACGGTTATCATTCGCTGCAAACGGTAAATAACACCTTGAAACAGGTGGGATTTGTGCTTAATTCTGCCGGCGGTGAAATTAAGGGCTCGGCCGATGTGTTACTCGAACAGTCATCGACTATGGCCGATAAAATTGCGGTTGAATTCACCGATATGACGGTGGAAATCCCAAGCTGTTTCTACGAATTTGCCCTGCGTTATCCAAAGGCGAATGGTGAGCTTTATACCGGTTTTGTGGCCGCCTCTGCCGATAAAATTTTTGAAAGCACAAACGTGAATAAAGTCTAAATTATTAAGGTGTTACCTAGAGATGTGTATAAAAACGCCATCCTTTGATGGCGTTTTTATATGGGGTAAACTGGGTTAGCTGAAGCGCAGTTCGATCCCAAGTCCGCCTAGGCGAGCGCTATGGTTAAAGTTAAGTTCAATACCATATTGCTCGGCAATCTCCTTCACTATCGATAAACCTAAACCGTGTCCCATCACAGATTCATCGAGCCTTATGCCCCGTTGGGTGAGTTTATCCAATTCATCACCCGCGACACCCGGCCCATCATCGTCGATATAAAGCAAGATCCGTTCCTGCTGACGGGATAGCTGTACGTTCACTCGGCTCTGGGCCCACTTAAAGGCGTTATCTAACAGATTGCCTAGGAGTTCCATGCCGTCTTCACGGTGGATGGGCAGACGCAATATAGTGGGATCGATCTCAAACTCACAACTAATCGACTTATGCCGATGAACCTTATGCAAGGTGTTGGCAAGGCTGTGTAAGTCCCTTGGGATCACCAATTGCGCAGCGGGAAGCATGTCGCCGGTGATCCTTGCCGCGGCGAGCTTACGTTCGACCATTTTATGGATAGCATCCAGCTGTTGCTGTAGGGCAATAGCGGTGTCGGGGTCCCTAAGACCGAGGGCCTCAACCTGCTGCTGCATCACGGCTAATGGGGTTTTCAGCCCATGACTTAAGTTGCCTAAATTATTACGGCTACGCTCAATTTGCTTGGCGGTGTATTCGAGCAGCTCATTGTAGGTTTTGGCTAATGGTTGCACCTCGGGCGGGAGATTATTCAACTCTAATGCGTTGATTTCTCCCTCCTGTAGGCGCGAAAGGGCATGCTGTATATGTTTGACGGGTTTAAAGGATTGTCGCAGGATCAAGAAGATGCCAGCGATCATCGCCACGAGCATCACCAGATTGACCCCAAGCTTAGTACCATAGACCTCGCTAAACACCCGTCTACCGATACTCAGGTCTTGGGCCACTGTGAGGGTCGCGGTCACATTGGCACTGCTGGAATTTAACCCTAGGGACAGCAATTGCATATCATTGTTTTTAGGCCCTTTTGCCTGCCATACTCGGGTTTGCTTGGGGGCTAGGGGCTCGATATCTAACTGCATATCCCACAGGGAGCGGGAGCGAATGATCTCTGTGGGTAAGTTAAGTTGGAAATAGCGGCCCGAATAGGCGGGTTTGTAAAAGCTGGAAAGTTGGCTCTGATCTATGTGGATCTCCCCATTGTTGATATGGGTCGCCAACATAATGTGTTCGAGATCTTCTTCTAATCGATTGATAATAGAGTCGTGGAAGGCTTGGCGCAGCATGGACTCAAACAATATGAGCCCAATAACAGTGCCTAACACTAATAAGCCCGTTAACCATAAACTGAGCTTAGTACGGATCGAGATCATTCAATAATGCCGTGGAAGATATAACCTTGACCACGGCGGGTCTCGATGGCGGTTTTGCCAAGCTTTTTACGCAGATGGGTCACATAGACTTCGACTACATTGCTTTCTTTCTCGTCGTCAAATTGATATAGCTTATCGGTAAGCTGTGCCTTAGATAACAATTTCTTAGGTGACATAAGGAAGATTTTGAGTAGCTTAAACTCCATCGCCGTCAGCTCAAAAATGTGCTCGGCAACTTTCACCGTTTGTTCGGCTTCATCTAAGGTGACGCCGCCATAGCTCAGTTGTTTGCTCGAGGTATTCAAGCGGCCGTGGGCGCGGTGGATCAACGCTTGAATGCGCGCCAATAGCTCCTGTGTATGGAAGGGCTTACCTAAGTAATCATCGGCGCCCGCATTAAAACCTTCGACTTTTTCATGCCATTGGCTGCGTGCAGTTAACATAATGACTGGGGTGCTTATCCCCTGATCACGCCAGCCTTCGAGCAGTTCGAGTCCATTACCATCGGGTAGGCCAATATCTAAGATCACGCAATCGTATTGGGTTTCTTTAATGAGGTAATCGGCTTCGAGCGCTTTATCGGTAATATCGGTCACATAGCCAGCGAGTTTGAGTTGTTTCTCCAGCTCAGTGACTAGCATAGGGTTATCTTCAACGAGTAGCAGTTTCATGTTTTCGACATTCGCTCGGTAATACTATGGAGTGCACGGGTTGGCCATTAGTGGCATCGATGCTCAGATTCACTATTTGGCCGCGCTGAACTTTGATTTGTAAATCATAGCGCCATTTATGATCTTCCTGATAGAGATGGGCGTCAATTAGTTCACCTTGGCAAAATTGGTCCACGACGCTAAGGGCGCCATTGAGCGACAGTATTTGGCCAGAGTTAACTAAGGCCTTAGCCTGATAATGTTCTAATTCAATGGGCTCGGCATAAATTATTGTCGGATGCAGCAGCGTGAACAGACTAAAAAAACAGATAAAAAACAGCCGTTTCATTTGTGCTCCCAATAAAAAATGGCCTAGAGTTTATGCTAGGCCACTTTAATGAAGCAGGCTTAAATCAAGCTGAAGACTAACTTAACGGGTGCCGTAAACCACTATGGTTTTACCGTGTGCTTGGATCAGATTCTGCTCTTCGAGCATCTTTAAGATACGACCTACGGTCTCACGGGAGCAACCGACGATCTGACCAATCTCCTGACGGGTGATCTTAATCTGCATGCCATCGGGGTGCGTCATAGCATCGGGCTGTTTTGCTAAGTGCAATAGGGTTTGGGCAATGCGACCAGCCACATCAAGAAACGCTAAATTGCCGACTTTCTGACTGGTGCTTTGGAGGCGATAGGCCATTTGCGCAGACAGTTTCATCAGAATTTCTGGATTAACTTGGATAAGTTGCTTGAATTTCTTGTAAGAAATTTCAGCAATTTCACAGGCTTGCTTTGCACGAACCCAAGCAGTACGCTCGGCTTGTTCTTCAAATAACCCTAGTTCACCGATAAAGTCGCCTTGATTAAGATACGAAAGGATCATCTCCTTACCTTCTTCATCTTTAATCAATACCGCGACAGAACCTTTTACGATGTAATAAAGGGTGTCTGAGTCTTCACCTGCATGGATAAGGGTACTCTTTGCAGGGTACTTATGAATGTGACAGTGTGATAAAAACCATTCCAAAGTTGGGTCCGGTTTTGGCTTACCAATCAGAGCCATGTTGGTGTTCCTCGATTGATTAAAACGAAAGTAAGGATATTCTAAATAAGCATTTTACGTCAATTAAACAGATAAAAACTTGATGAAAGTCTTAGTTTAGAATGAACGAATAAATGCAATTAACTCTCTAAAATTAGAGTTCATTTTGCTACTTTAGTGATTTAAGTCAACTAAATCGGCGTGAAACTCATTGGATTCACCTAACTCTGTAGAGTGAATCACATCTTAGGAATCCTTTTATAACCGAAATAAAGAAAATGATGACCAATGCGGGGGTTCATTTGGGCTATTTTAGTCTTGTCTGCTTCATTTAGTCGTAGGATAAACACGATTATGGCTCGACTTATGGGCTAAATTCAGGCTAACTTTGTTGTGCGGTTGCTTTTGAAAGAGGTTAGGACGTGAAATACAGACAATGGGTTTTAGGTGCAGGTTTAACTGTAGTCGTTGGACTTAGCACGGCGGCACACGCCTTTTCTATCCCACAACCCGCAAATGAAATTGCGGCGAGTAAATTTGTGCATATTCAAGTACAAGCAGCGCAGGGCGATGCCGATGCCCAATTTTTATTGGGGCTGATGTATCTCTCCGGGCGCTTCGTCGCACAGGAAGTGCCGTCTGGGGTGCATTGGATGTCGCTCGCCGCCGAGCAACAACATGAAAAAGCACAACAAACTCTGGCAGACCTTTCCTTTGAAGGACAGTTAGTTAAGCGTGATTTAGCGGTCGCTGAACATTGGTATAAGACAATGGGCGAACGTGGTAGTCGCTGGGCCCAGTTTCGTTTAGGCTTTATTTATGCTTCTGGGGGGGATGGCGTAGTTCGTAATTGTGGTAAGGCGGTCGAGCAATTTACCCAAGTGGGTGATGATGTCGCCCTAGGTAATGTGGCGTGGATCTTAGCAACTTGCCCAGAAGCCGAATATCGAGATGGCAATAAAGCGGTCGAGTTATCCCTACAGTTGCTCAAAGTGAATGAGAACGATCCGACAAACCTCGATAATCTCGCCGCCGCCTATGCAGAAATAGGGGATTTTGGTGCGGCAATTTCGACACAACAAAAAGCCATCGAAGCATTAAAAATGAGCGCAGAGATCACTAAAACTAACGAGTTTATGCAGCGCTTACAGACCTATGAACAAAAGCGCGCCTACCGTGAAGCCGTTCGTTTGCTAGAATAACCCCTCTTCCGTTGTCGATGAAAGATTGTATAGCCCGGATCCGTTCGGGCTATTTTTTTAGATAAATTCAAGCCTATTTCCCAAGTGGCCAAGTGTGTAGTAGGCGATATTCGACTCCCGATTGAGTGCTCGCCGAATGATATAAATGTAGGGCATCGGGCACTAATACTAGTTCGTGAAAGGGCATATTCGGCAATGAGCTTAAGCAGGTCTCCTGGGCTAGGCTGAGATTTTTGGCCTTTCTAAATAAACTGATATGGGGATGAAAGGCGTGCTCACTCACATGCAGCCCTAAATCGCGCACTATGGCTTGGGTTTGCTCGGCCAATAGGGCTAGCTCTGCGCCAACCTCAGTCCCCTTCAAACAGCAGACCTGTGCCTTTGGCCAGAGGGCGATTTGGTGAAGTCGAACACTCAATCGCGGCTTATCTAATACATCAAGAATATTTATCAACTGTTGGCGTTGGGATTCTGTGACTCTACCGAGAAATGCGAGGGTTAAATGGAAATTGGCAGTCGTGACACCCTTGGCCGTTGGATTAAGGCTGCTGGCTAAGATGTGCTGTAATTGTCCCAGTTGCTGCCGCTGTATTTCCGTCGGCGCAAACCCAAGAAATAATCGCTGTAACAAGTGTTTCTCCTGAGAATCGCAATCTATATCTAAAGAATAAGCTATGCTTTTGTTCGATCGTGCTTTTATTATGCAATGGTATTGGCATACAAGCATTGTTTGTGTGAGCTTCTATACTCAATGCATGGCGATAATACTTTAAATAGCGTTTTAGGTAAGGAAATACCTTTACATGTCAGATGGTTTAACAAATTCACTCCAACAGGCACTGGTGACCATTTTTAGCGAAACACCGCTAGAAACCCTAGAGCAAAATGTTGACCGAGCCCTAGAAACAATCACCCTACAACTCCACTGTGATGGGGTGTTCGTGTTGACTGGTAGCCAATCCCTCGATCATTTACGTACCCGCAATCTTTATTTAAAACCGCAATTTACCCAAGGGCAACAGACCCGAGTCTGGCCCCTGGCGAGAATGCCATTTTTCCGCTCCTTGGTACGCAGTCCCCGTCTGTTAAACCTGCCAGATGTCAATACCTTACCTGCGGATGCGCAGGAGGAGCGAGCCCTGCTAAGGGACTGGCATGTTAAGAGTCTATTGGTATTGCCCCCCGTGGTATTCGGTCAAACTCGGATTGCATTGGGGGCGGTAAATTGCTCCGAATGCTGCGAGTGGAGCGATGAATTTATCCATGAGTTTAACCATGCCGCAGTGATGATAGGCTCGGCCATGGAGCTGACCCGCATTGCCCACGATATGCTGGCGAGTGAGCATAAATACCGTGAAGTGTTTAATCAATTGCCCTTAGCCTGTGCCTTACTCGATAAACATAATCAACTGACGATGTTGAATAAGGTGGCGCAGCAGACGTTACCCGTGCAACACGGTTATGATCTATTTTGCATGGTGCGTGAAGAAGAGCATGCCATGTTAATCGATACCTTACATATGGTGCGCGAGGGAGTACTAGGTCAGGCTTGGTGCGAGTTGCCGCTGAAATCAGTGCATCAACTGGATTGGTTGAGGTTAAGTTTTAGTCAGATCCATGGTGATAGGGACACGCTAGTGATGATTGCCGAAGATGTGAGTGAGAAATATCGTCTAGCCGATGAACTCTCCTTTCATGCCAATTATGATGCGCTGACGGGCTTACCCAACCGCTTGCACTTTGAGGCATTGCTCGACAATCTGTTACAAGCCCGGGACGATATGCCCACCTGCGTGGCCTTTGTCGATGTCGATCAATTTCAAGTCATCAATAATGTCAGCGGCCATCAGGCAGGTGATAAGCTATTGTGTCAACTAGCATTACGCCTTAAACAGCTGGTGCGCAAGGGGGATATTGTCGCGCGCTTAGGTGGCGATGAATTCGGCATTTTAATGCATTATAGCAATGTAGATTCGGCGCAGCATATTGCCACTCGGATCTGTACCCAACTGGCTAATCATGAGTTTGTTTGGGAAAACCGTTGCCATAATGTCAGCGTCAGCATGGGGATCGCTAAGTTCGATAAATCGGCGACGGATATCTATACCGTGATGAGCCAAGCGGACGCCGCCTGTCGTCTTGCGAAGGATCAAGGCCGCAATGGTTGGCACTTATACAGCGCCAAAGATCCCAAAATGACCCGTCTGTACACTGAGATGATGGCCTCAGTGGATATCGTCAGCGCCTTAGCCCTCAATCAGTTCGAACTCTATTTTCAAACAATAGTGCCATTAAATCGTCAGGAATCGGGGCTGCATCTGGAAATCCTGCTGCGGATGGTGCAGGCGAACGGCACTATCGTCTCACCGGCAATTTTTTTACCCGCCGCCGAGCGTTATAACTTAGCCTCTAAGGTCGATCTTTGGGTTATTGATAATTTACTCAAATGGGGAAGTTGTCATTTAGATCTTTGGCAACAGTTGGATTTAGTGTCAGTCAATCTGTCCGCGACTTCCTTAGGGGACAGCGAGTTTATGGGTTGGCTCGAAATGCGACTGATGACCGAACCTGAGCTGGTGGACAAACTGTGCATCGAGATCACCGAGACGGCCGCCGTGAGTCAGTTAGATCAAGCGACTAAACTGATTGAGGTCCTGCGTCCTCTCAAATGTAAGTTAGCCCTCGATGACTTTGGTGCGGGTTTTTCAAGTTTTGCTTACCTTAAGCGTCTGAACGTGGATTTTGTCAAAGTGGATGGCCAGTTCGTGATTAACATTTGTGACGATCCCGCCGATCAGGCCATAGTCAAAGCGATCTGCCAACTAGGGCAAGATATGGGTTTCGATGTGGTTGCCGAGTTTGTGGAATCCCAGCAAATAGGCCTTAAATTACAAGCCTTAGGTGTGGACTATGCCCAGGGGTATGCCATCAATAAACCCATGCGGTTATCTGAATTGCACTCGGGGCTGAGCCAACCTTGGTTACTGCCCCAGGATACCTTAGCGGCCTATATCAACCTTTAATCAGGATTCGGTCGGTGCAAAATGGTACTTAAGGCCGATTCTTAGTACACTGGCGGCCTATTTTGGCCTTAGACGTCTGAGCTTTGAACTCTCTACCTATTCATTCTCTGTTAGCGCCGCTGCGCG
This sequence comes from Shewanella sp. CG12_big_fil_rev_8_21_14_0_65_47_15, assembly GCF_002783505.1. GTDB lineage: Bacteria > Pseudomonadota > Gammaproteobacteria > Enterobacterales > Shewanellaceae > Shewanella. Next base: position 36,289 of record NZ_PFGL01000011.1, on the reverse strand, counting down.
CCACTTTTTCGACCCACGCCCAAGTGATCCTCGAGGCGCCAACGGGGGCGGGTAAATCTACCGCTCTGCCGCTGGCTATGCTCGATTGGCCTGAAATTCACGGGCGAATTTTAATGTTAGAACCGCGCCGAGTCGCTGCCCGCAGTGTGGCGCATTATATTGCCAGTTGTCGACAACAGAGCGTCGGGCAAGAGGTTGGCTATAGAGTCCGCGGTGAGTCAAAGGTCAGTAGTAACACAAGGTTAGAGATAGTCACCGAAGGTGTATTGACTAGGATGATCCAGCAAGATCCCGAGTTAACTGGGGTTGAAATGATCATTTTTGATGAGATCCACGAGCGGCATCTCACGACCGACTTAGGCTTGGCCCTCGCCCTCGAAGTGCAAAGCTCCCTGAGGGACGATTTAAAGATATTAGCCATGTCGGCAACCCTATCTGGGCTGGCACTCGGTGAGCTTATGCCCGCCGCGGCGATTCTGCAGAGTGAAGGGCGCAGCTTTCCCGTTGACCTTGAATATCGCCCCGTACCCAGCCAACAGCTGTGGTTAGATCATCTTTGCCGCTGCGTGCTCGAGTTAGTCGGCTCGACAAGTGCTAGTGATCATCACGATGTATTAGTGTTTTTACCCGGTAAGGCGGAAATCCTGAAGTCGGCGCAGTATCTGCGTGAACGGCTCGATAGCGCGACTTTTTTAATTTGCCCCCTCTATGGTGAACTCTCGGGGGCCGAGCAGGATAACGCTATTCGAGCATCGCAGGCGGGGAAGCGTAAAATTGTCCTATCGACAAACGTAGCTGAGTCGAGTTTAACCATCGAGGGTATAGGTTTTGTTGTCGACAGTGGTTATAAACGCCAAGCAAGCTTTAACCCTAAAACCGGTGTGACCCGCTTAAGTCTTAAACGGATAAGTCAAGCCTCGGCGACGCAGCGCGCAGGCAGGGCCGGGCGTTTAGCTGCGGGTGTGTGTATTAGATTATGGAGCCAAGAAGAACAAGGGCGGATGTTAAAGGCCGATGAGCCCGAAATTTGCCAGGCGGATCTGGTCTCTATGGCCCACGATTGTGCCTATTGGGGGGCAAAATCCTTTAGTGACATGATGTTATTAACGCCGCCGCCCAGTGTGAATGAAGCCCTAGCCTGGCAATTACTGCAGCGTTTAGGCATGGTCGATGCCCAACATAAACTGACCGCCCACGGTAAGGCCGCCTATGAGCTAGGTTGCCATCCCCGCCTCGCCCATATGTTGTTGGTCGCTACATCCCTCAATGAAACCGAGCTAGGCAGTTTAGCCTGTTTGCTTGCGGGGGTTTTAGAGGCGCGAGGATTACCTCGAAAGGGCGCAGATATGCTGAATTACCTGCACTTTGCCTGCCAGGGGCAAGCGGGGCAACAGGCAAAACAATGGCAGAAGAAGTTAGGATTGACCGCAGACTTATCTAAGGTTGCAACCCAAGCTCACCACAGCGATGTGGGATTATTGTTGGCCTTAGCCTATCCAGATCGCATCGCTAAAGCTCGCGGGGTTGAGGGTTATCAACTAGCCAATGGCACTGGCGTCGTGCTGGCGGCCGAAGATGCGCTGTCGCAAACACCTTGGCTGGTGGTGGCGGATTTTCAAGAAACCGAAGGCAGAAACGCAGGGCGGATCTATTTGGCGGCCAAGCTAGAGCCCAGTTTATTTGATGGGACATTGAAATCCTTGCTCGAGCCGAGCGAACAATGCGGTTGGGACGAAACTAAGGGGCGGGTAGTTGCCGAGCGGCAGTTTAAGATCGGCCAAATTGTCATAAAATCTGAGGTCATAGCCAAACCTGAACGCCCGCAAATTATTGCCGCATTACTGAATTACATTCGTCAGCAAGGTTTACAAATCCTCAATTGGAACGCTAACTTAGAGCAATTCCAGTCTAGGATCCAACTGGCGAGGACGTTAGAGGCTAACGCAGATTGGCCCGATATAAGCGATGCAGCGCTCTTGGAAAGCCTTGAAACATGGCTGGCGCCATACCTCGAAAATGTGAATAATCTGCCGCAATTACAGAAACTCGATTGCTTTAGCTTTGTCGCAAATAGGCTGAGTTGGCAGCAACAACAGGCGCTCGACGCCCTATTGCCGACCTCATGGCCGTTAGCGACGGGGACTTTTGCGCCGATAGTGTATGAGGCATCGGGTCGAGCCTTACTTAGGGTAAGATTGCAGGAAACCTTTGGCATGGCCCAAAGCCCAATGCTTGCACAGGGGAAACTGAAGGTGACCATGGAGTTATTGTCACCCGCCCAGCGCCCCTTAGCCCTAACGGCGGATTTAGCCAGTTTTTGGCAGGGTCCCTACGTTGAAGTGAAGAAGGAAATGCGCGGCCGATATCCAAAACATTTATGGCCGGATGACCCCGCGAATACCTTACCTACAAAATTTACCAAGAAAAAAACCTTGGGTTTATCCCAGTCATAGCGTTTAGACTGCTTTGATTAACAACACTGGCGTGTTGTGTCTGTGACTGAAGCCTTTAATGCCATAATGATGAAGTAGATATGACAACTAAGACGACAAAAAAAACACCTGCCCAGCGCCAAACTAAGCGTAACCGCGGATTGTTTGGACGGATCTGGTCGCTCACTTGGAAGCTCGCCTTGGTCGGGCTGGCTGTGGTGACCTTCTACAGTATTTACCTCGACCAAGTGATTGCCCGAAAATTTGAGGGGCAAAAATGGCATCTCCCCGCCCAAGTCTTTAGTCGCTCTATGGCCCTGTATCCCGGTGCCGCCGTGAGTCATCCTCAGTTGATGGCGGAACTTAAGCTATTGGGTTATCGCAAGGTCGCTAATCCCCGCCAGGTCGGTGAATTTTCGGCATCGAGTACCCGTATCGAACTATGGCGCCGACCATTTTTGCACCCAGAGGGCGATCAAGCCGAGCAAAGGGTGATGATTAGCTTCGATAGTGACGGCGTTAGCTCGGTGGCGCGCATGGAAGATAAACGCCAGTTGGCGGTATTCCACCTCGAGCCCGTGCTGCTCGATAGAATTATCGCCGGTGATGGTGAGGACCGACTATTTGTCCCCACAGATGAAATGCCAAAACTCATAGTGCAGGCACTATTGCTGGTGGAAGATCGGAGTTTTTACGAACACCACGGGGTGAATCCCTTTGCCATCGTTCGCGCCGCCTTTGTTAACTTAAGTGCAGGGCGCACAGTGCAGGGGGGGTCGACTCTCACCCAGCAGCTGGCGAAAAACTTCTTCCTCTCGAGTGAGCGCTCCCTACTGCGCAAGGTGCGGGAAGCCTTAATGGCGGTGATTATCGATTTCCGTTATAGCAAAGATGAAATCCTCGAAGCCTATTTGAATGAAGTTTATATGGGGCAGGATAAATCCCGCGCCGTCCACGGTATGGGGCTGGCGTCGCAGTTTTATTTTGGACGCCCAATCGGTGAATTAACCATGCCACAGCAAGCATTTTTAGTGGCGGCCATTAAGGGGCCTTCCTATTACAACCCGTGGAAATACCCAGAACGTAGCCAAGAGCGGCGGGATCTTGTGCTGCGTCTATTGATGGAGGCGGGCGAGTTGAATACGGCTCAATATAAAGTTGCAGTCGAGTCGCCGCTGGGGTTACGTAATCAGAATAAACCCGTGCATCAAAAGTTACCCGCCTTCTATGCGTTGGTAAAACAAGAACTGGTTGAGCGTTACGGCGATGCGCTACTGAAACAGTCAGGGGTAAAAATCTATACGACCCTCGATCCTATGGCCCAGGAAGCAGCAGAAAAAGCCGTGACTCAAACCTTTAAAAGCTTAGATAAAGGCAACAAATCCCTGCAGATAGGTATGGTTGTCACCGATAAATACACGGGGGGCATTGCGGCCATGGTGGGGGATAAAACCCCTGGATTCGATGGTTTTAACCGTGCGGTAGAAATTCGTCGCCCCATTGGCTCATTAATTAAGCCCTTTGTCTATGCGACGGCGCTGACACCCAACAGTCAGTTCACCCTAGCGACGCCGCTTAAGGATCAACCTATCACCTTGAAGAATGAGCAAGGTAAGACGTGGTCGCCGCAGAATTTTGATAAGTCCTTTAGTGGCCAAGTGCCGTTGTTAACGGCGTTAAAGAAATCGATGAATGTGCCAACGGTTAATCTCGGGATTGCGGTCGGTGTCGGGGCGGTGGCGACGACGCTGGCGAAATCGGGCTGGGAAGAACCCCTAAACGAGTACCCATCTATGTTATTAGGGGCGGTAAATGGCTCGCCATTAATGGTGGCACAGGTCTATCAAACCCTTGCCGATAATGGAACTTACCGCAAACTCACGACAGTCACCGCCGTGCTCGATAGTCATAATCAGCCCTTACCTGTGACCCGGTTAGCGAAGGAACAGGCGATAGCTCCAGAGACGGATTTTCTGGTGCAATATGCGATGCAACAGGTGGTGCGCTCAGGGACGGCGACCCGGTTAGGCAATGCCTTCCCGGGAGTGGCCCTTGCGGGTAAAACCGGCACCAGTAATGACAGCCGTGATTCTTGGTTTGCCGGATTTGATGAACGTAACGTGGCCGCCATTTGGGTTGGACGGGACGATAACGGAAAAACCAGCCTCTATGGCAGCAGCGGCGCTATGGCCGTTTATCAGTCTTTCTTAAATGAGCGTCCGCCCATTGGCTTACGCTCTATTCCTGTGGCTGGAGTCGTACAAGGTTATTTTGACCGCGATACTGGGATAGCGAAACAAGCGGGTTGTAGCAATGTTGAGGCATTACCAGCGTTAAGAGGCTCCTACAATCCGGCGGCAAACTGCGGCGAGCCATTGCAATGGTGGCAGAAAATTTTAGGCCAATAAGTTGCAATAAGCAATTGAAAATCAGTGAATAAATGAGTCGACCTATGGCGTAGGTCCTAAAGCCTTTGCCATGGGTCGCAACCTCGAGGATGTGAACATGATATATAAAACCGCCGCCGCAGTGCATATTTTAGTCAAGCACAAAGAACAGGCGGAAGACATTATCAAGCAATTGAATAATGGGGCTAATTTTGCGGCACTGGCGAAGCGTTTCTCCTCTTGCCCTTCGGCGAAAAAAGGCGGCGATCTAGGCGAGTTTAAAAAAGGCCAAATGGTGCCTCAATTCGATAAGGTCGCATTTTCGGGGGAATTATTAGTCCCGCATTTAGTGAAAACTAAGTTTGGCTGGCATGTGGTTAAGGTACTCTATCGAACATGATATCGGTGCGATCCTAGCTCAAGCGGTTTATGTTTTATCAGCTGTAATGCTTTTAAGAAAATGCATGCCATTGGCTATCCAATCTAAGAGCTGCGCCTCTGCCATCGGGGGGGAGATAAGATCCTAAAACGATCAGTACATTGAGTACAACGATGACAAAAATGAGCCTGGGCAGCATAGGCGAAACACTCTCTCGATCCTGTTTTTTCATTTTTAGCTGCGGCTCACAGTGTTGATGGTTATTGGTTGGAAAGGTAATTGATGTCTTGGGTTAAGCCTCGCTCCTTAAAGCTAGTCCAGTGCCCCCATGCTAGCAAATTAAATGTTATTAAAATGTACATATTTGTAACGGCGTGGTTTTACTCTGTGTTTGGTATAGGGTTTTGAGCAGCCAATTACTTGATAGTCATGTTGATAGGTCCGCATTGTGTTGATTTTCACGGTAAGGAAATTATGCCTAATTGGAGGTTATATGCGGTTTTGCCGAGTGGTTGATTCTATTGTTTGTTTAACGTGAGATACAAAAAATGGGAAAGATGCTATCTAGGAGATAAGTGCTAAATAGTAGTTCCGAATTGTAGATCACTTTATAGAACGAGCAGGGTATCGGTAAGCTGGCCCTCTGCGCTAGGAATGGTGCGGTGGAGCCTTCAGGGACGTTTCTTGTGAGATCAGGAGCCGGTGTGTCCGTGTGCGATACCCTGCGATGTAGTATAATTAGGATAAATTATTTAGGACGTTAGCTGGCAATACAAATTTTCAGTCTTGCAAGACAAATGGAGATTCCAATGAAAATCAGATATATGGAAAGTGTTAGGATAGCGACTCTTATTTTTATGATGGGTGCCTTTGCAGCACAGGCACAGTCTGCACCGAAAATGAAGATGGTCACAGATATCCCTCCCGGCATAGAGATCCCGGATAAGGTGGATACGCGACTAGGCACCCTGAAGTTTTTTGATGGTTTTCCGGATAAAGAAACCGTTGCTAAGGTTTACGACAACCTCGACTTTCAACGTGCAGTGCAAGCATATTTACTGGCATTAGCCCCTGTAAATATGGCTGGGCTACGCGAAGGATTACTGAGCGTTGGCCCTGCCAATATCACGATCCCGACATTTGAAACCAACATGAATTCCCGTTCGATTTTTCTCACGGCCAACGCCACCACTCCCTACACATGGATTTGGATCAATCTGCATGACGGTCCGCTGGTGGTCGAAGTACCGCCCATGACACTGGGTATGATTGATGACTTCTGGTTCAAGTATGTAACTGACATCGGCATCGTCGGCCCGGACAAGGGCAAGGGAGGCAAATACCTGCTGCTGCCGCCGGGATACAATGGAGAAGTGCCTGCTGAGTACATGGCTGTGCGTGTTCCTACATTCGAGTCGATTCTCGTCTGGCGCAACATGCCAGTGAAAGGGGATATCAAGCCCGCCATTCAGAGCCTGCACAACAACACTCGCATTTACTCCTTGTCGCAAGCCGCTAAACCGCCAGCCAACATCTTTGTTAACGTGTCCAACCGAGATTTTTCCACAGTGGCACCAGCCGACTACCAATTTTGGGAGCTTCTCGACTACGTCGTTCAGAATGAACCCGTCGAGTCGCTTGATCCGGTCACCTTAGGTTTTTTTGCTTCTATAGGTATAGAGAAGGGCAAACCATTCGCGCCAGATGATCGCATGAAGAAGATACTGGCCGAGGCGGCTGCGGTGGGTGACGCCACTGCGCGGACGTTGACCTATCAGAGTCGCATACCTGAAGCCTTTTACTACCCGAACAGCACTTGGCGGCAATGGCTCGGCGGATACAAGTTCGAGTCGCAACCCGGTGTAGCCCATCTCGATGCCGCCGCTTTCTTTTACTTCTATGCAACTGGTGTGACGCCAGCAATGGAAGCCAAGATGATTGGACAAGGCTCCCAATATGCCGTCGGAATCGTGGATTCTCAAGGTAATCCACTGGACGGTGGCAAGACCTATCGACTGCATGTGTTGCCTAATGCTCCGGCAAAGGACTTTTGGTCTGCAATCGTGTACGACAACCAGACCCGTTCAATGCTTCAGACCAGTCAAGACTTTCCACAGGTGAGCAGTTTGGACAAGAGCTTGGTGGTCAACAAGGATGGTTCAGTGGACGTGTATTTCGGACCGAAGGCTCCGACCGGGATGGAACACAACTGGATTCAGACCATTCCCGGCAAAGGCTGGAATATGCTGTTCCGGCTATACGGCCCACTCGAACCTTGGTTCGACAAAAGTTGGAAGCTGAGCGAAATCGAACTGATGAAGTAGCTTAGTCGTCAGCGAACCATCAGGTTCAGTGGCGGGCAGTCTGCCGCTGCTGAACCTGAACGCCATACACTAGCCCACCGGCAAGCAAGCAGAGGCGTACCATCAATAATCATCGTTGTTGAATTTTCCTGTTATAGCATCACGCCATAGTGAAACTGTCTCTATAAATCACACATAAAGTCTACCATTGAAAAACTACATTTTTCATGAGACTTGATGCAGATCACAAAATCATCATTAACTAACGTGATACATGACATATATTCTTATTTTATAGCCACTGTGAGCTAAATATTACAGTGTAATTTATTTGGTGTGTTGGAAATATATCTGTATATAAATTCACAATATTTATATTGGGTTGTTCTAATGGCTACATACTGAGTTTTTTGCATTCGTATCAATGCATAAAAGGGATTTAATTTTATGAAAGCGAGCAAGGTTGCGTCAATTGTTTCTTTGATGATATTTATGACAGCATTTAACGTTAATGCTGGGGGCCTTTACTTGTATGAGATCGCGACTGAGGATCTTGGGCTGGCGGGTGCAGGAATGGCCGCTAGAGCACAAGATGCTAGTACTGTCGTTAGCAACCCTGCAGGCATGATGTACCTGGATGGCAATCAACTGACTGTCGGGGGGCAATTGCTCTATGGAAACCTAGACTATGATGTAGAAGATGAGCGACTTGAAGATGGCGGTAACGCAGTTGGTGCCTTGCCTGCTGCTAGTCTCTTTTATAGCCATAGCGTCAATGAACGCTTACGGTTAGGTGTCGGTTTGTATGGCAACTTCGGGCTAAGCCTTGGATTTAATGATGACTGGGCTGGACGCAATCTCGTCAAGGATTCAACCATGATGGGGCTGACCTTACAACCCGCCATGGCCTATAGCCTAAATAATCAATGGGTTTTAGGAATTGGTGTAGGTATTAATTATGGTATTTTTTCACTGACCCGTGATAGAGCAAATGGTGTAGGTGAAGTTGAGCAGAACGATCATGACTGGGCTGCCAACCTACGCTTAGGCCTTCTCTATACACCATCCGAACAAACCCGTATTGGACTGACCTACACCTCAGCCGTTAAGTATGACTTCAATATCAATGCTACAGGCAATCTCCCGATTAGCGGAGAGGAGTGGCAGATACCAATCAATACCTCTGTCAATGCACCTCAACAGATAATGTTAAGTGGTTTCCAACAACTGAATACGCGGTGGGCTTTACTGGGGGATCTCGGTTGGCAAGACTGGAGCAATTTTAGCAAAATGGACACTACTGTAGGTAACAAGCAAGTTGCATCTATACTTCACCTACAAGATACCTGGCATGCCGCTGTTGGTATTCAGTACCAAATATCACAGGTGACACGGATAAATACGGGGGTTGCTTACGATACAAGTATGTATCAAGACCAAATGAATACTTCTTTCCTGATGCCTGCCGGTGACACTTGGCGACTTGGTATCGGTGTGCAACAGGAGCTGGGTATTACTTCGTCAGTTGGTGCTGCCTTTGAGTATCTCATGAGCGAAGATGCTAACGTGAGCTCCCCTGCTGTATTAGCTGGTCGTTATCATGATCCCAACATGTTCTTTTTTGCGATCAACTATAATCAGCGCTTTTGATTACCTTAAACATGAGTCGATTAGATTCAGCACAAGCAGTCCACTGTGCCAAGTGTCCCTTACTCAAGGTGTGTGCTAATTGGGAGTTGGAAGGTATTTATGAGTCAATCTAAACAAGATATACAAAAGCTAGGGTTGCATCTTATGGCAAAGCCAGTGGGGCCAATTTGCAATCTGGAGTGTCATTACTGCTTTTATCTGGAGAAACGTGAGCTCTATCCAGAAAGACAACATTTTTCCATGAGTGATGAGGTGTTGCGTGCCTATATAGAACAAAATATTCGTCACGAACCAAGCCTAGAAGTGCTGTTTACCTGGCAGGGTGGGGAGCCTATGCTGCGAGGGCTGAATTTTTACCGGCGAGCTTATGCTTGGCAACAAGAACTGGCTGGCGCCAAGACCATTCGTAATTCCATACAAACCAATGGCGTACTATTGGATGAAGAGTGGTGTGAGTTTTTGGCCGAAGCTGGGTTTATGGTAGGTATCAGCCTCGATGGCCCTCAGGCCATACATGATCGAGATCGTGTGGATAAGAAGGAGCGACCGACATTCGATGCCGTTATGAAGGGACTTGAACTACTGAAACGCTTCAAGATTGAGTTCAATGTGCTGGTTACCGTCACTAGCAGTGTGGCCGAGCAGCCATTAGCAGTGTATCAGTTTTTAAAGCAACAGGGTGTGACACATATCCAGTTCAATCCAGTAGTAGAGCGAATACCTTCGAACGATGATCTAGCTTTGGGATTAACCTTTGCGACACCGCCGAAACTAGATGAGAACAACCTGTTGCGCCCTACACTCATGATGACACCGCACAGCGTATCTCCCCATGCTTACGGTCAGTTTTTGATCGCTATTTTTGATGAGTGGATCCGTCAGGATGTCGGTACAATTTATGTGATGAATTTCGAATGGGCGTTGGCTTCTTGGTTGCAATTGCCCTCCACCATTTGCTTGTTCGCCAAAAATTGCGGAAATGCACTAATAGTGGAACATAATGGTGATGTCTATTCTTGTGACCACTTCATGTATCCAGACTACCTGTTGGGCAATTTACAACAGAGTACACCACAACAGATGGCTGATTCTCAGCAACAGCGGGCTTTTGGCCAAGCCAAGTCAACTACCTTACCTGATGAGTGTCGTCAGTGCGATTACTTATTTGCCTGTCACGGTGAATGTCCAAAAAATCGGTTTGTAATTGCCCGTGATGGTAAACCAGGACTCAACTATCTCTGCCCAAGCTACAAAAGTTATTTCCAACATTTAACTCCCTATTTGAATGCAATGGCCAAGTTGGTCAGCCACAACTTGCCCGCATCCATGGTCATGGATGCACTGAATGGACCCCTAGTGATCCCGTTATCAGATAGAGAAGTGAGCTAAATAAACTAGTTGGTGTGATTGAGGAGCATCCATATTACGTAGTTGTCGATGTATCTCCTCCATTATGTATAAATAGAAGGAGTTTAAAAATGAAAAAAAATGCCATGTACGGCGCCATAGGACTAGCACTAAGCGGCACCTGTGCAACTGGTGCACAGGCTCAGGCCGAACCGGATCGAACTGTACTACCCATCCATGAACCTGAAGCGGAACGAAGCAAAGTCCTAGACGTCCGTGATGCAACACCACCAGAACGGTTTCAGGTAAAGGCTCCGGTTGGCGCACCCAACGTCTTGATTATTCTCATTGATGATATGGGCTTTGGTCAATCAGGTGCGTTTGGCGGCCCTATTCACATGCCCACCGTTGAACAGTTGGCAAAGAGTGGCTTGCGTTACAACCAGTTTCATACCACAGCTCTCAGTTCCCCAACCCGTGCAGCCTTATTGACAGGACGAAATCACCATACCACCAATACTGGTTCCATCATGGAAACTTCAACCGCATTTCCTGGAAATACAGGCCAACGTCCGCAGAGTGTGACGCCATTAGCAGAGATGCTGCGGCAAAATGGCTATGCCACAGCACACTTTGGTAAAGATCATGAAACTGCGGCTTGGGAAGTCAGTCCATCAGGTCCAACGGATCGTTGGCCGACCAGAAATGGCTTTGATAAGTTCTACGGTTTTATCGCGGGTGAAACTAATCATTGGGCTCCATCCATTTACGAGGATATGACGAAGATCGAACCGCCTCATGACCCAAAATATAACTTCATGACTGATATGACTAATCAATCGATAAAGTGGATGCGCTCAGTTAAGGCATTGACTCCTGACAAACCCTTTTTTATCTATTTTGCTCCAGGTGCAACTCATGCGCCGCACCATGTTCCTAAAGAATGGATTGCCAAATATCATGGAAAATTTGATCAGGGATGGGACAAGTTACGAGAAGAAACTCTGGCTCGCCAAATAAAACTGGGGGTTGTACCAGTTGGTACAGCATTACCGCCTAAACCAGCCGCAATCAAAGACTGGAATGCGCTCAGTGCAACAGACAAAAAGCTGTTTGCTAGACAGATGGAGGTTTTTGCAGGTTTTGCTGAATATGCTGATACAGAAGCTGGTCGTCTGGTCAAATCAATTGAAGATATGGGGCAACTTGATAACACGCTGATCTTCTACATGGTAGGTGATAATGGTGCTAGTGCCGAAGGTGGCGCCAATGGCATGTTTAATGAGATGACCTATTTTAATGGGGTGCAGGAAAAGACAGAAGATATTATAAAACACTTCGATGAGTTAGGTGGGCCATCGACCTATAACCATTATGCCGCCGGTTGGGCTATTGCGGGTAATACCCCATTTGCTTGGGCCAAGCAGGTTGCTTCTAACTATGGCGGAACACGCAATGGTCTGGTTGTGCATTGGCCAAAGGCTGTGCGTCCGAAGGGAGAGACCCGTTCCCAGTGGCATCATGTCATTGACGTAGCACCGACAATATTGGCAGCAGCCAAATTACCAGAGCCCAAAGAGGTGAACGGGATAAAACAAACACCGATGGAAGGTGTTAGTATGCTAGCAACGTTTAACGATGCTAACGCTGCTGATACTCATACAACTCAATATTTCGAGATATTTGGGAACCGTGCCATTTATCATGACGGTTGGTATGCAGGAACTATTCACCGAGCGCCTTGGGAAAGTAAGGTTCGGGCCGCACTGGACAGTGATAAGTGGGAACTCTACGATACTCGTTCAGATTTCAGTTTGGCTAACGATCTCGCTACAAGTAATCCAAAAAAACTTAAGGAAATGCAAGCGTTATTTATGGTTGAGGCAGAAAAATATCATGCTTTACCAATTGATGATCGTGGTGTTGAGCGAGTTAATGCTGCCCTTGTAGGCCGCCCAGACCTAATGGCTGGACGTACCTCCTTAAGTGTTTATTCAGGCATGGTCGGCATGTCCGAGAATGTATTCATCAATGTCAAAAACCGCTCCCACGAGATTACGGCTGACTTGGAGATCCCATCAACGGGGGCTAATGGCGTGATACTCGCACAAGCTGGTCGTTTTGGCGGCTGGAGTCTTTATCTAAAGGATGGCATACCCACTTATAGTTATAACTTCCTTGGTCTGCAACGCTTTACTATCGGTGCTGATAAACCACTCCCGAAAGGCAAAGTTAATTTGCGTTATGAGTTCACTTATGATGGAGGCGGACTCGGTAAGGGGGGGATTGCTAAAATTTTTGCCAATGATAAACAAGTTGCTGAAGGACGTATTGAGCGGACTCAGCCGATGATATTCTCTGCCGATGAAGGCGCCGACGTTGGCTTAGATGGAGAAACTCCTGTTGTTGAAAATTATGGTGTTCCAGCTCCATATAAATTTACTGGTATTATTAATAAGATAAACATCATATTAAAAGATATGCCTGTTGCGGATAAAACTATGGCGGCAGAGGGGCAAGCTACAGTCTCTCTACAGAAAGCGTTGGCAAACTGAGTTTGCATATTATATACAGAGGCCATGGAATAATCATGGCCTTTTATTTGTGTGCCGTGACAGTCAATATCTGTTGACTATGTTGGTCGCAGATAACTTGGAGTGGAGGTGTAAGTCCTTTACACACCCGGCAAGGGGATTCACCAAGACACCAGAGTGGTATTGATTAGATCGGGGCGGTTCCGAACCCGAACACATCCGGGTAAGGTTGCTTCTGGGCAACCGCCTTCACAATTTTGCTAATAACATCCAAAGTTGACAATCTGTGTTTTTTTGAACGCTTTCAACACCGACAGTGATCATAACTTTCTTTATATTAACAATAGGTTGGTGAATGGATACGGCTAATTAGGTTTCGTTTGTTTCACGATGAAGTCTGGTTGGTACTGTTTATTGATGCCTAGAGTGTGTTTACTCTGGGCTATCAAAATGGGGTTGATGCTCTCTAGCTAGGGCATAAGTGGTTTACACACTTTTGTACATTTTCTCATGTCTATATGATTTATCATCCTTGAAATAACATTAACTAAAACTAATAAATTATTAAGATGCTATCTATAATTAAGGTGTTATCACCACTTCATCCGCATAAAAGCTCATAGGGTAGCATTAATGAGAAATAATCAACCGGTGAGTCTAGTAGAAAAAACCTTTGATAGCAGAATCCATCTGATTTCAGTCACGGATCTCAATGGCAATATTACGGATTGTAATGATGCCTTTGTTGATATTAGTGGGTTTGAAAAACATGAGCTAATAGGTCAGCCCCACAATATAGTGCGCCATCCGGATATGCCGCCAGAAGCATTCAGGATCATGTGGAGCCATCTGAAAAATGGCAAACCCTGGATGGGATTAGTGAAGAATCGCCGCAAAAATGGGGATTTTTATTGGGTTGACGCTTATGTCACGCCAGTGACCGAGCGTGGTAAAATCGTGGGCTTTGAGTCTGTCCGTAGTTGCCCAAAGCGAGAAGATGTCAAGCGTGCCGAAAAACTGTATTCACGGTTCAAACAAGGTAAAGCCGAGGCGAAACAGATTCCATCATGGGTTGGATATCTGTTGCTTGTCGTTATGCTAGCGATGTCGCTGCTACTGCATATGCTTGGCAATACTCAGATTGGTTTCGCTATCGCAATTGTCTGTCCACTGATCTTTGCATTGTGGGTATATAAAGAAAAAATATCGACCCAGAACTCTTTACAAGGTTTACTGAGTAAAAGTTTTAGTCATCCACTAGCGGCAAAGAGTTATACTGATGACCCATTAGATTTAGGCCTGCTCAAAGTCGGTATTATAAGCCAACAGGCTCATATGAATACTGTTATTACTCGGATAGAAAATGCCGCAGAAAATGTTGCTAGAGAATCTAGGGCTGGGGATAAGCTCACTCAAAAAACCTCTGCCGATATTGAACGTCAACAATCTGAGACTCTTCAAGTCGCCACCGCAATGAACGAAATGACGATGACTATTGCTGAGGTGGCTAAACACGTGTCTGAAACGGCAACCCATGCCGATACCGCCAATGCGCTGGCGATACAGGGTAATCAAGTTGCAGATCTCACTCGCTCATCAATTGAAAAATTAAAAGATATTGTTTCGGCTATTAGCAGCTCGGTATCTGAGGTCGCCGATGAGACAAAGCGAATAGCTAGTGCAGCGCAAATGATCGAACAAATCGCCGAGCAAACGAATTTACTCGCGCTTAATGCTGCGATAGAGGCGGCTCGTGCGGGGGAACAGGGGCGTGGTTTTGCTGTGGTTGCCGATGAAGTCAGAAACCTCGCTAAGCGTACCCAAGAATCAACCCATGAAATCTATGGGATTGTTAGCGGTCTGACAAAGAGTGCACAAGATGCGGTTTTAACTGCTGATTTAGGCACTCATGCGGCAGCTGAAGGTTTGGATAAAGTGTTGGAAAATGCGCAGATGTTAAGCGGAATTTCAGTGGCCGTACGCCAAATTGCGGATATGTCCACTCAAATGGCATCGGCGGTCGAGGAGCAAGCACATGTTGCCGAAGACATCAACCGTCAGGTCGTTAGCATCTCGGATTTAGCTAGTGAGAGTGCCATGAGTGCCAAAGACACTGCCCAGGCAATAAACACATTACTGAATGTCTCGGACGATTTGCATGAGCTGGTGGTGCGTTTTCGTAGATAACGGCCCTTTTCAAATGATGGTTCAAATGAGATAGATGGTGAATCGATGAGCGAAGTTCGATGACTTTGGCACAGGCTATTCCTCGCTGCATTATCTCACTAAGCTGCCGATCAACACGCTCAAGATTGACCGTTCATTTGTCGACCGTATGCTTCAGAGCCCTGAAGATGCCAGCGTCGTTAAGACGATTCTTTCCTTAGCGACCAGTCTGGGACTCGATGTGGTCGCCGAAGGTGTTGAAACCGAAGCCCAATTTATGTTTTTGAAGCAACAGCATTGCTCGCACTTCCAAGGCTATCTGTTTTCTAAACCCGTCAGTCCCGAGCATTTACCCGAAGATGAAACTGTCGCCGTCTAGTCTACAGGTAATACCAATATTGCTAATTAACAACTCCTCGTTATGCCCAAGGGCATCACTCACAGCCCCCTGTGTTGCAATTATTTTCAAATGTATCCATAAGTTAGATTAATTGTTAGTAATTCGTACAATTTTGGACAGTTTGTGTTCGTTTTCTGACGTAGGCTAATGCGGTTGGGCAACTATAACCTCTAAATTTACGCCCGTCAGGAGAACATAATGAAATTAAAATCCTTAACCGTGGCCACCTTAGCCGCACTTTATGGTGCGGGTATGGCTGTCTCAATTGAGGCGCGGCCCGTTACCCCATCTTTGACGGCAAGTGCCGTTGGCTCGCAGGGCACATTAAAGCAGATCCCTGCAGATCAGCTTAACCGTGTCAAAGGCACGAGTAGCAGTAAACCACAACAACAGGGCAGACATAGCGTTATTCCTGGGGGCGTAAACCAACAAATAAATGCCGCATCCAGTCGCAATAAGTTTATAGCCGAACCCGAGCGTACCGGTGAAGATGTTTATATTGTGCGTCTTAAAGATTTGCCTATTGCGACTTATGATGGTCGTGTTAAGGGTTATCAAGCCACTGCAAAAAGCGCGATTAAGGAAGAGTTGGTTCAACAAGCGAGTGGTGCTGCTAGCACTAAATCGAGCCGCCAATCTCAGCAAATCAATGTGGCTCAAGCCGATGTTGAAGGGCTTAAGCAATCACGGGTGGCGAGTTATAAAAACTACTTGATGTCCAAGCAAGATTCCGTGGTGCAGCAAGCTAAAGCTATTGGCGTTCGTTCCAATGTCCGCGCTAACTTTACTACTGCGCTCAATGGCTTCTCAATGACGATGACTCAGGCACAGGCTAAGCAATTAGCCAGTTTGCCTCAGGTTGAATTTATCCATCGTTCGACCATGCAACAGATCCAGACCGATCGCGGTCCCGCTTTCATTGGTGCCGACCAAGTATGGGCTGGCAACACCTCAGTGAACTTACCCTACAAGGGTGAGAAAATGGTTGTCGGTATTATCGATACTGGCATTAACACTGACCATGTGGCTTTTGCTGACATAGGTGGCGATGGCTACGATCACATTAATCCTCTGGGTAGCGGTAAGTATCTAGGGGATTGTGCTACGGGTAAATTAACCTGTAATGACAAGTTAATCGGTGTGTATAGCTGGCCCGTGATTACCGATGAGTACCAAGGATTAGCGCCTGCGACCGGTGAAGATTATCAAGGCCACGGCAGTCATACCGCCGGTACTGCTGCGGGTAACTATATTGAAAATGTACCATTACTGGCGGGCTCTTTGGGTGACGGTGATGGTGAGCCAATGGGCTTTAATTTTGAATCAGCATCAGGAGTTGCCCCCCATGCCAATATTATTGCCTATCAAGCCTGTGGTTTAGAAGGCTGCCCCGAAGAGGCCATGTTAAAAGCCTACGAACAAGCGATTGAAGATGGCGTTGATGTGATCAACTTCTCTATCGGTGGTGGTGAACGCTTCCCGTGGGATGACTCGGTAGAACTGGCAATACTTGCAGCCCGTGAAGCGGGTATTTCGGTTGCTGTGGCTGCCGGTAACTCAGGTGGTGATGCCAGCAACACTTTCTTTGGTAGTTTAGGGCATAGTTCGCCTTGGACTATGGTGGTGGCTGCGAGTACTCACGATCGCGTGATGGATATTACCAACAACTTAATTGAATTCACTGGTGGTAATTATCCGCCGTATGTGAATATTAATCCGAGTTCAAGCTGGGGTGATGATATTGCCGGATATTCTACGAGTAGTATTGTTAACGCTACCCCTGTGGTCGCCGCCGATTTTGGTGATGAAAAATGTTTGAATGAATTTGCTCCCGGTACTTTTACCAATGACCAAATCGTAATTTGTAAACGTGGAATTAATGCCCGTGTCTCTAAGGCATATAATGTGCTGGCGGGGGGAGCGGGTGGTTTTATTCTGTATAACGAGCCTTGGTATTCAGGTATCACTGCTGAAGAACAGCGGGTTTATGATGATGTGTATCCTTTACCTGGAATTCATGTCACCAACAATGCGGGTAAGAATATTCTCAAGTGGCTGAAAGACGGGGCTTCGGAGCACACTATCAATATCACCGGAGGCTCTGTTGCTCGGGTGATCGATCCCTCTGCGGGCGATATATTGGCTGACTTCTCATCCCTTGGGCCGTCTATAACCTATAGCCACCATTTAGCCCCGAATATTGCCGCGCCAGGGGTAAATATATTAGCACCCTATGCCGATGAACATCCGCTAAACCCTGGTTCTGCAGTATCGCAGGACTGGAATATTATTAGTGGCACATCGATGGCGAGCCCGCATATTGCGGGTACTATGGCGTTAGTGCGTCAAGCTCATCCAAATTGGACTGCGGCCGAGGTGCAGTCGGCGCTTGAAATGACCGCCTCACAAACCGTTAGACGTGATGTTGATCCTGATTATTTACCCGAAGGCCATCCTGCGACTCAGCACCGTGCTGGTGCAGGACGTGTCGATGCTAAGGCCGCAGTTGATGCGGGCCTTATCATGGATGAAACCGCAGCCAATTTCAGTTTAGCCAATCCGCATAAAGGTGGCGATGTACGTCAACTGAACCTGCCGCAATTGGTCAATAGTAACTGTCGTGGTGGCGTATGTTCTTGGGTGCGTACGGTAACTGCCACCCGTGACGGAAGTTGGACATTAAGCTCTGATACTTGGACCTATGACCGCTGGACTTCAACTTTTGAGGGTGAAATTGACATGCACAATGTCAAGATGGAATTTTTTCCAGCACATTTCAGCCTAAAAGCGGGCGAGAGCCAGAGCATAGTGATCAAGGCTGATATCAAAGATGTCCAGTATCAGTACGATTCTAAGTTGCAGGGGTCAGGTGGTAAGGATCTTGAAGGTGTCGAACTTTGGACTAATGTCAATCTGACGGCAAGCGACGCGTCGATCCCCAAATCACATTGGCCAGTGTCGGTTAACTTTGATCGTCAAGATTTACCAGAAGCGGTGAATGTGACTGTACATCGTGACAATGGTGGCTATCAAATCGCCGATTTGCCCTTGGCGGCGAGTAATGATGTGGTTTATCGTGCCCATGGTCCGGTAAAGGCTGATATTAAAGAGGTAACTTTACCGCAGGATGTCAATCATCAACCCATTTATGCAGATGGCCAAAATGAACGTGGGCATGCTCAAACATCACTCATTGATATACCAGAAGGCACTGCTCGATTTGTGGTTGAAGTGTTAGCTCATACTGACGGGCCAGGACTCTTTGACGCTATCGGGAACGCTGATGGACGATTGGCTATCCATATTGGTCGCGATTTTAATGGTAATGGTGAGGCCGATTTTGATGATGAATGGATTTGTTCATCGACCACTCAAATTGAACTGAACTATTGTAGTTTGACTAATCCAGATGCGGGCCAATACTGGGTGATGCTGGCGAACACATCCTTCAATATGTTCGATTGGAACGAAGAGGAAGGACCTGATCCATATGGTAACCGAGGCATCACTGCGGAAGATCTCGTCGATACTTACAAAGTGGCAATAGCTGTGGTGCCGGGAGGCGAAAATGGCTTGACGGTAACAGGCCCTGCGATCACCGATGGCAATCCTGTCTCGTTAGATTTGAGCTGGAGTTTAGCTGAGCTGGCCGAAGGTGACGTGGCCTATGCCGGTGTTGATATTGGCAGCAGTGCAGCACCTGGCAGTACAGGTTTCATCCCAGTTCGTCTCGAACGTGGGGTGGATGATGTGAGTGTCAATAACAACCAAATCGTGCGCGGCGGTGATACTGTCGATGTTAGCGTGCATGTGGTTGAGAACAATTCAGGTACAGATAGGGATATTGATTTAAGCACAGTGATCCCAGCCGGACTCACTTTAGTACCGGGTTCGGTCAAGGTGAGTAGTACTGCACAGCAGGCCAACTTAACGGTAGATGGCAACACTATTCGTGTGGCGGGCGTGCAGCAGGACTCCACTAACTGGATGCGTACCTATAATGTGACCGACAGTGAAACCAATGATCAGTGCCGCGTACCAAACTATGGTCGCAACCAAGGTGGTTTCGTTGGCTTGGCTGAAAACTACGGTTTTGTTCCTGCCATCGGCGGTACTATGGCCGATGCCAGCGGCTCTTGGGATTATGATGATGCTTCGGGTCAGTGGGTGTATACCAATCCGTTTGAAATTAATCTGGCGGATTTATGGGGTGATGAAGGGCATATGAACTTGTTTAATAACGAGTCATATACCAGTTATAATCGCTTTATTATTTCACCACAGGGTTTTGTGACCTTTGGCCCAGATTGGGGTGCATCGAGCCACTATCTTAGCCAACCTTTCCCTTATTATATGAACCCCTATGGCCCCTTTGTCGCACCATTCTGGCGTGGTAATACGAGTGGTGCTGCGGGCTTCACTGTACCCGTAGATGCTTTAGGCGCGCCGCTGGAGCAAAATTGGGTTGAACCGTGGAAAGGCTCAGGTATTACTTATGCTTACACTGGAGACGAAGTTATCATCGAATGGATCAACGCTCGTACTCAGGGTCTTGAAGCCAGTTGGTTTGGCACTCAAGCGACCGGTGTTGAATACGATGACCGTTACACCTTCGACCTGATCATGAACAAGACTTATCGTTATGGTGAAGGTGAGTTTGAAATTGTGATGGCCTATGGGGATATGGACTTTGCAGACCAAGATGACTATGGCTCTATCGGTATTCACGGTAACTACGGTCCATTGGATATCTTTGGTTGGCCCTATGGTCAAGAAACGGGCATCAGCGCCGCATATAATGGTCTAAAAGATGTCGTTAAGCGTAATAAAGTGATTTGTTACGATTACACTGGCCCAGAAGCGACTCAGTTTGATGTGAGCTTCCAAGTGCGCGTTGCCGAAACTGCTGCCGGTCAAACACTAAACATGGACTTCACCAGTGACGTGAGTGGCATGGGGTCGACCGTGATTGCTAATCCAATTCAAGTTGCAAGCAATATCACTTTGGCTGGTTTTAATGATGTCGTGGTGGACGAAAACGAGTCGTTTGATATCACAGTGGCTTTCGCCGATGCTGAGGCTAATCCAAACATGATTTCAGTCAGTGGTGAGCATATTACTGCCGTTGTTGAAGATCATAGTGCGGGTTCTAGCGTAACTATCACACCGGATGCTAACTGGCATGGTGAAACGGAAGTGATGGTAACGGTTGCTGATAGCGTGAATAGCGGCGATAAAGCCGTACGCTCTTTCATGTTGACCGTAAATTCTGACGGTGAAGAGTTAGGCTGTACCGATTCTACAGCGACTAACTATGATGCAAATGCCAACAAAGATGATGGCAGCTGTACCTTCCCAGCGCCTCCTGCTGCAGAACCTGCCAAGGAAAGCTCCGGTGGTGCTCTGGGCTGGTTGGCACTGCTGCTAGCGCCTGTGGCTATGGTACGTCGCCGTAAACTGTAATAGACCAAACAAACTTAGTTAAAGTGGGGGCGAGCGAATAATTAAGTGCTTCTTTCATTAAGCTAAGCGTAATAGTAAAAAAAGTGCCGCCCATGTGAGCGGCACTTTTTTGCTTTGTGAGGCATGAGCCAAATTAAATCGAGAAACACGTTTGTCATTGTGCTGTGCGTTAGAGTAACGCTTCAGCTAAAGCATTAGCGTTACTCACGCCATGTTTTTTTATGCTGTTAATGTACTAGCCAGTTCGGCAAGTGTGCTTCTTATGCTTATACTCAAATAGTTAAGCTTCAGAACGGTTGAATCAAGTGTACAAAAGTGTATCTGAATGCGCAAAATGCACGTTAATAACTTGTTAAGGTGGCGGCAAGTTGCTAAAAAGTGTCGAGCTTATTATAGGAATCATTAATGTTTGATTGCAGAGTGACTTTGAGGCGGTTTTCACTGCCTATGATGTTGAGTTTATCTCTTCTTTGTACCGCCCCTACCGCTGCAGAAAATACTACCGATGTGCTTTCTGGGCGCCTTTCTCTTGCTGTCGGGCTCGGCCGTTATTCCTCTCCGCAAGTTAATGGCGATAATTTGCCCATTTATTTATTACCTCGTTGGTCGTACTACCATGATCGTTTTTATGTTGAAGACTTAGATCTCGGCTTTAACCTTATTGAGACGCGAACATTTTCTTGGGATATCACGACCAAACAAAGTTTTGATGCCTTGATGTTTCATCAGGGGAAGCTTAAAGATTCACTGCTAGCGGGCTTATCTGCGGGTAATGTAGTTCTTGCTTTACCTTGGGATGCCTCTCCGGAGGATGTGTTGCATCCCGTTGAGCGTCACCTGAGTTATCTCGGTGGTAGCACCTTGTTTTTCCGAACTGGAAACTGGCAATTTAAAACCGCTTATCATACTGATATCAGCAATGTGCACGATGGCAGCGAATGGAACAATGAACTGCGTTATTTGACTCAAGTGTCCAAGGTGGAGATAGCAACGACTGTCGGCGCACGCTGGCTGGATAGCCGTTACAGTAACTACTATTTTGGCTTGAATGAAGCGGATACCGACGGAGTGTTAACGAATTCTCCCGGTGCTCAGTGGTTACCGTCACTAAAGTTAGAACTGAGTTGGTCTATTGCGGTCGATCTTCGCGTCATTGGCAGTTGGCGGCGCGAATGGTTAGCCAATGAGTTTAATAAAAGCTATCTATTCGATACTAACACTCAGGATATTTGGTTTATCGGAGTGATGAAAACATGGTGAAATGGGCGTTTATCTTAAATTTATTGTGGCTCAGCAGTGCTGTTAATGCTGAACCTGTGATGTTTGAGATTTTACCCAGAGTCTGTATCGCCCCGGCCGATGAAGTGTGTGAGATGACGCTCACCATACGTTGGCATTTTGATAGCCCCGCCTGTCTTGTTAACGCAAACACCCCGGATGCGCATTTGTTCTGTGCCCAGGATATGGAACTATTCAGTCTAAAGGTGCAGATGGAGGAAAGTATGGAATTTTTACTGCTTGATGCCAGCAATGCCCACATTCTGGGGCGGCAAAAAATAGAGTTAATGCGCAAAGAGTCGCCGGCCCTGCAACAACGTCGTCTCAGTTGGAGCTTATTCTAATGTCAGCCCATATTTTATTGCTCGAAGATGATATAGAACTTACTCGCCTTATCAAATTATGTTTAGAAAACGAAGGCTATTTAGTGACTTGTTGCACTAATGCTAATAGGGCTGAATTCGTGCTAAAGCAAAAACAGGTGGATCTGATGATCTGCGATGTGATGTTGCCGGGGCGAAGTGGTTTTGATTTTGTTGCCGCCATACGTGAGCAAACCCAGTGCCCGATTTTATTTATGACGGCCAAAACGGCAATTCAGCATCAACTCCATGGCTTGTCATTAGGTGCGCAGGACTACTTATTAAAGCCAGTCGATCCTAGACTGTTACTGGCGAAAATCAACGTCTTTTTAGCCAGAACAGCACCACAAGCGACTGTGCCAACTAAGTTAGAGCACTTTAATTTATCGTTAAATTGCCAAACCAGACAGGCGGAAATTGCGGGGCAAAAGTTAGATCTCACTACGGCTGAATTTCAATTACTCGAGGCATTGCTCGAGCAATTTGGCTCTGTGGTGAGCCGTGAATGGTTATTTCAGCGCCATTTAGGCCGTAGCTATGATGGTATAGCACGTACTATGGATGGTCGCGCCTCACGGCTGCGGAAAAAATTACAGGCGCTCGACAGCAATTGGAATGTGTTGACCTCATGGGGCGATGGCTATTATCTATCCTACGGCGAGTTGGATAGATAATGATGAGCCCGCTGCTACGTTTTAACGGCGGTTTAATGATCACTGTGTTGCTACTGGCGCTGAGCCTGGGGCAAGTGTACCGCTGGTACGGTAAGCCCGATGCCCCTGTGATCGATGCCGAGTTTGTGTTGCAAGCGGTCGAGCAACTGCAATCGAGCCGTCAACCCTTAGAGTGCCAAATCACAGCTCAGAATGATTGTAGTGATGCGCTTTTTGTTGAATATCCCGCAGGCTATTGGGGGGGCTATATAGGGAGTGACCACCAAGACGGCACTGACCATAATAGCGTTAGCAATAACAGTATCGGGAACTTCAGCGCAGAGGTTTTTGCCATGCACGACAGTCAGCAAAGATTGATGCTTTGTCGTAGCGCCTATGGTGGGAAGATCCTCTGCATCAATAAATTGCAGCCGCCGGACAGATTCGCCCAGGGCTTAGATCTCGCCTATGTATTCTACTTATTGTTATTTTTACTGATATTTTTACTGAGCCGTAATCTGTTCCGTGATATTGAAATTTTACGTCGCTCGGCGATATCTGAAATTAAATTTGGTAAGTTTCCCGCATTTTCTCTGAGTCCTAAATCTTATTTAGCACCGCTGGCACAATCGCTGCGAAATATGACGACCAACATCGAACAATTAAATCAATTTCAGGCCGAGGTGGCAGAAACTGTCTGCCACGATATTAAAACCCCACTGGCACGCATTAAATTTTTAAGCCATCTGATGACTGCCGACAATATAGTGACTACCCGAGAACAGCTCAACAATAATATTAGCGATATCGAAGACAATATTTATGACTATTTATCCTTGGCAGAGAATGAGTATTGTGAAGTTGGCAATGAGAAATCCACCTTAGAATTAGGCCAGTTTATTCGTGACCAAATTGCCCTAGTGCCAAGTGATAATGATATTGCGATTAGGCTCGATATTACCGAGATGATTGAGTTTAGCTGTTACCCTAATTTAATGAAGCGTTTGGTGAATAATCTCCTGGCCAATGCACTAGGTTACGCCGTATCGACGGTTAGCATCAGTTGTTATCGCGATAATAAAGGCGTGAGTATCGATGTTGAGGACGATGGCCCAGGCTGGGGCGCTGAGGAGATACAAGCGCAATTAGTGCTCAAACATCATAAATTGGGCCTATCGATAGTGAGACGGGTGGTGGCGAAACATCAAGGTCAAATACATTTAGGTCAGTCTGTGCTGGGAGGTGCAAAGGTGACCATTTGTTTGCCCGATAAAATCTAAGGGAGAAGCTTAACCTCAGTAGTACTGCCTATTAGAGGCCTTTGGGGCAATCAAGTTTTCATCATGTAACTTTTTAATAAAGATAACAAAAGGATGAGTTAAATGAATTGTGGCATTTTTTTTGGTGGACCCCGTTTATGGCATTATATTTCGCTAATGCTACTGAGTAACTTGGCTTTTGCTGCGGATAAACTGCCGAGTGTCAGCATGTCTGCCAGTGACACTATCGCGCCTTATTTTCTCGATGAACACCATGGTATCCAATATGAGTTGGTGCAAAGTATTCTTCATCATGCGGGTCTTCGGCTTGACCAAGTAGTACTTGCACCCAATTTTCGATCGCAGCGGCTATTATCACAGGGTGAAGTCGATTGTTTTATCAATGCCCAGAGTGGCTTAAATGGAATGTATTACAGCCAGCCATACCACAGATTTCACGATGTAGTTGCCGTTCGTACCGATTCTGCTATCAACATTGGTGTTGTGGCCGATCTTAATGGGCTCAGCGTGGCTGGATTTCAACATGCAAAACAAGTTCTTGGCGCCGAATTTTTACATTTTGCTCAAGACAATCCCCGCTATGTCGAAGTGCCTAACCAGCTTAGCCAAGTCAATATGCTATTGCACGGCAGGGTCGACGCTATTGTGATTGAAGAAGGGGTCCTCTCTTGGTATTGGAATGAAATCGCCAAAAAATCCTTGCGCGAGCCGCCTCAATTGACCATTTTTCCCATTTTTTCACCAATCGAACTGCGAATTGCCTGTTGGGATCCTAAGCTAATAGAGAGTCTAAATCAGGGAATTAGCTCGATGCGGGCATCGGCTGAGGATAACGCCATCATAGAGGCATTCCGTCGACAGCATCAGATGTACTAGGTCGTGACTGAACGCGCATTATGGCTAAAACGGACACTAAGGAAATGGGCTTATGCCTGACTTTTTCGCAACGGATGTAAGTGCTTGGCTCCGATGAGGTAGCCACCTGTTGCAACACGGATTAGTAAATTTTGATAGCGGTTTTAAGTTTTTGATATGGCAATAAAAATACTTAATTAACTCTGATGTACTCATAACTAAAATCTAATTGGAGTGAACATGTTTAATTTTAATAAGTTAACAATAAAGGCCGTGGTCGCAGTCGGTATGGCAAGCGCGCTCTTTTTGTCGATGTTGTTTTCAACACTGATTTATATCAGCCAGTTTTCCAACATGTTTTATCACTCGACCGAAACCAGCTTATTACCCGCGCAATTAGGTAAGGCGACCGCGGAAATTAATACGGAACTGACTCAGTATTTGACTATGTCGGAGGACTTGGCCCACAACACTTTTATGCGTCAATGGCAAAGTCAGGGTGAAAGTGAGGCGACCCGTGGCGATATTATCAATTATTTGAAAAGTTTTATGGGCCAAGAGGGGGTTATAGCCGCATTTTGGATTTCGGTCCCAACGGGTCGCTACTACACCAGTGAGGGTATACTCAAAACCCTTTCGCGCCAGAATGAGCGTGACCGTTGGTTCTACGATTATTTGAGTCGTAACCCCGACCGTGAACCTTCACTGGACACCGATGAAAGCCTAGGTAAATTAACTGTCTTTATTAATGTCTCGGTGCGGGATCCCAGCGGCAATATTATGGCTGTTGCAGGCGTTGGGGTCGATGCGACTAAGATTTCTGACATAGTGAATCAGGCGAATATGGGGCAATCGGGTTATATGTTTATGCTCGATGCCCAAGGTAAGTTTGCCGCCCATAAGAATAAGTCCTTACTCGACCAAAGCATAGCAACGATGGCAGATTACCGGCCCATACAGGCAATGCTGGACACACGCCAGGGCAGACAGCAAATTGCATCGACTGAGTTTCAGGGCGAAGCGATTTATCTGGGCATAGCGACACTAACGGCAATGAATTGGACCTTAGTCGGGGTGATGCCCAAAGCGGAGATCAGTAGCCAAATTAATGATGTCATTAGCCTATCCGTGGGGATTAGCATAGTGATTGCCTTGTTATTTATCGGTTTATCTTTCTTGCTAGCGGGTAATGTCAGTAAAAATATTTTGGCAGTAAGCGACAGTTTACTCGCTATGTCCAAGGATGGCGGGAATTTAAATCGCCGCCTAGATGATAGTTATGACAATGAAGTGGGCCAATTAGCCAAAGGATTTAATGCCATTATGGGGAAAATTGGCACCTTAGTGCAGGAGATTAAACACGGTGAGCAGGCCATTAATCAGAGTGTGGGTTTACTGAGCAGTTTCTCCCAGCAAACGGTCGAGCACGCTAGTTCCCAACGTGCCCAAACCGAGCAGGTCGCCACAGCGATCAATGAAATGGGGCAAACGATCGCCGAGGTGTCATCGGTTGCCCATCGTATTGCCACAGATACCGAATCCGCCTTGAAAGATGTGTACTCCACCAGTGATGTGATGATCAATCTGGCGGGCACCATGGAGTCATTATCTACCTCGATGAATGATACCCAAACGAAAGTGCAGGACTTAGCGGTGCAGGCAGAAACCATTAATTCAGTGGTCGAAGTGATTAGCAGCATTTCTGAGCAAACCAATCTTTTAGCATTAAATGCCGCAATCGAAGCCGCCCGAGCTGGCGAAATGGGCCGCGGTTTTGCCGTTGTGGCGGACGAAGTGAGAACCTTGGCGAGCCGCACTCAATCCTCGACATTAGAGATCCGCGGGCAAATTGAGCAGTTGCAGCACGCGGTTGGCTTTACACGGCAAAATATCGCCGAAGCGGCCAAGCAAAGCACTTCATTGGCCCATAATGCGATAGCCGCAACAGAGTCATTAAAATTAGTGAAAGACAAGTTTGACGATATTAATCGGGGCAATCATCAGGTGGCCGCCGCAACGGAGGAGCAAGCCAGTGTGGTTGACCATATTAACGAATCTGCCCATGTGATTGCCGACACCGCCGAAAATATTAATGACAGTGCGCTCAAATGTTTCGAGGAGATAAATCATCTCCATGGACAGGCAGAACGGATTTCGAAATTAGTGAAGCAATTTGAATAAGCCACAGTTTAGCATCGGTTTTGGTGCTAAATTTGGTGAACGTTTGCTCAAGGTCTATTCCATCACCTCCCAAGTGCAAAGGATGGCATTAACGGCTCTGCTCGACGACTCCATCGATATGCATAGCCTGTTGGATGTGATGGCGCATTTCTCCCATAACACTAGCGCCCGCAATCAGCTAACTGGACGTATTAAGGGTATTGATTCAAATGGATTAAATGACAATATTGGCGTGGTTTTAGCAGCGGGCAAAATTGTCTAACTGGGCGTTTGCTGAGTATCACCGAGCTGGGTGATAGGGCTGAACTCAGCATTGATATTGATGGTAAAGACATCATTTATTCCGTGATGCCACTCACCCAAACTCAGGCGCTAGTGGTTGGCGAGCCCTGTTTTGCCTGCTTTGATGCAACGCAAGTGATTGTCGCTAGTATGAATTAAGAAAT
Source organism: Shewanella sp. CG12_big_fil_rev_8_21_14_0_65_47_15 (assembly GCF_002783505.1). Lineage (GTDB taxonomy): Bacteria > Pseudomonadota > Gammaproteobacteria > Enterobacterales > Shewanellaceae > Shewanella. The sequence continues at coordinate 8,173 of NZ_PFGL01000011.1, read as the reverse complement.
TAATTTAGTTCATAATTTTAAAATTAATATTGTGGTTTTTACCCCTCTAAAAATGGGAATCATGGGGTTACTGAACTAGAATTGCTTATGTATCACGGCAGGATCAGCATGGTGATGACTGATGCTCTCGATGATATAGGTCATTTCGTGTGTTTATCGTGGGTGATATGGACACTCTTGACCGCGGATCCTTCCCTAAGCGCTAAAAAATAACACAGGTTCTAGGATATGAACTTGAAAAATCCGGTGAATAAACCTCCCCAATCCACTTCTCAGTCTGATGCCCAATCTAAGCGCGTGTCGGCATCCCGGAGGACAAATGTGCCGCGCACTGTCACCGCTCCCTGGCAACAGATGCCTGCTAACCTATTTTTACAATTGAATACGGGTGAACAGGGGCTTTCGACGGTGCAGGCGACTGAGTATTTAAGCCTCGAGGGGGCGAATAGCTTGCAGGAAGCGGCTGGCACTAATGTCGTTAAGCTTGCTGCCGCACAGTTCAAAAGTGTCATTATTTGGGTGCTACTGGTCGCCGCGCTAATTTCAGCAGTCTTGGGAGACACGATCGATTTTGTGGTCATAGTTGCCATTGTGATGCTTAATGGGATTATCGGTTTTTATCAGGAATACAAAGCCGAAAAAGCCATAGCGGCACTTAAAAACATGACCGCACCGCAGGCGAAAGTAAAGCGCGATAATCGAGTGATTATTGTGCCAGCAGCCAATATAGTGGTCGGTGATATCCTTGTGCTGGAGGCCGGCGATCTGGTGGCCGCCGATGCGCGCCTATTGCAGTCAGCTTCCCTTAAAATGACCGAAGCCGCCTTAACAGGTGAATCCGAACCGGTCGATAAACAAGCCAATAAACTGTTATCCGCCAATACTCCGCTCTGTGACCGCGATAATATGGTGTTTGCGGGGACCTGCGTCGCCGCAGGTACTGCCACTGCGCTCGTGGTTGCCACGGCCATGAACACTGAGCTTGGGAAGATTGCGCGTCTGATCACCGATGCCAGTCGTAGTGAAAGCACGCCTTTACAACAAAAATTGGATGCCTTCGGGCGTATATTGGTGTGGTTTTCGCTGGCGATAGTAATGCTGCTGTTTCTGCTGGGCTGGTGGCGTGGTAGTGCACCACTGGAGCTAGTGATGTCTGCCGTCAGCCTTGCCGTTGCCGCCGTTCCCGAAGGGTTGCCCGCCATAGTGACGATTGCGCTGGCGATGGGAGTGATGCGCATGTCCCGGCGCAATGCCCTGATCCGTAAATTGCCAGCGGTAGAAACCTTAGGTTCCACCTCGGTTATCTGTACCGATAAAACGGGTACGTTAACTGTGGGTGAAATGACGGTGCGTACTTTATATGTCGGCGAGCAATGTTTTACTGTGACGGGTGAAGGCTATGCCCCTCAAGGGGATATTTTACTTAACAATCAGACTGTAAATAGACAAAATTTCAGTGGGTTACACGAGCTTGCCACACTTTTAATCGGTTGTAATAACGCGCATTTGGTGGAGGATAATGGCCAATGGCGAGTCGCTGGCGACCCCACCGAGGGGGCGCTACTGGCGGCAGCTCACAAAGTCTTTTGCGGGCAAGCGGGTGGTGAATTAGCACATTTTGCGCAGCGATTCCCCCTAGAGTATGAAATTCCCTTTGATTCGGATCGTAAGCGAAGCTGCGTTATTCGCAGGCTCGAAGATGGCACGCTGCGGGCGATGATCAATGGCGCGCCGGATATGTTACTGCAGATCTGCAATCGGGTGTATACCGCCAGTGGCGAGCAGCCACTCACAGAGGCCGACCGAGCGCGGATCCATCAACAAAATACCCTCTTGGGACAGCAGGCACTAAGGGTGCTGGGCTCTGCCTATCTCGACCTTGGGCACACCTTACCCACAGATCTCAGCCCTGCGGCGATAGAACAGAATTTGGTCTTTGTCGGTTTGAGTGGCATGGTCGATCCCCCGAGAGCAGAGGCTAAAGCCGCCGTAGCTAAGTGTGTTGCTGCGGGGATCCGTGCCGTGATGGTCACTGGCGATCACCCGCAAACCGCGCTGGCTATTGCCCGGGATCTTGGTATTGCCAAAGAGGCAGACACTGTGGTGACAGGGGCCGAATTGGATCGCATCAGTGAAGCGGAATTAGTACAACGTGCGCCAACTATCGCCGTTTATGCACGGGTGACTGCCGCGCACAAGCTACGCATAGTCCATGCGTGGAAAGCCAATGGTGCCGTAGTGGCAATGACGGGAGACGGTGTCAACGACGCCCCCGCCATTGAAGGCGCCGATATCGGTATTGCTATGGGGCGCTCCGGTACCGAAGTGACCAAGCAAGCGGCCGATATGATCATCACCGACGATAATTTTGCCACCATAGTTGCGGCAGTTGAGGAAGGGCGCGGAATTTTCGCCAATATCCGTAAAACCCTGCAGTATTTGTTGGCAGGAAATACCAGTGAACTCCTATTGATGACACTGTGTGTCTTTATCGGCTTACCCGTGCCGCTCCTACCGATACATTTACTTTGGATTAACCTCGTCACCGACGGATTCCCCGCGCTCTGCCTAGCCACAGATGCCATTGACCCCGATGTCATGCAACAACGTCCGCGCACCCGTGATGAACCCATTGCCGCGAATCATTTTTTGAGCACTATGTTTCTGACTGGGTTACTTACAGCGGGAGTCGTTTTCGCCATTTATTTCTATAGCTTGCAAACCGGGAGTGTAGAGCTTGCGCGTACCAACGCCTTTACCACCTTAGTGTTTGCCGAACTACTGCGCGCCTTTGGTGCTCGCAGCGAAACTAAGTCGCTATGGCGGATCCCCCTACGGACAAATCTCTCTTTGGTCGTTGCGGTATGTTTAATTATTGGCTTGCAGGTATGGGCCCATCAGAATGCCACTCTGGGGTTATTCTTAAAAATCACATTTTTATCGCTAGAGGAATGCCTGCTATTGCTTATGTTCAGCGCCATCCCCTTGATGGTATTGGAGTTGGTAAAGTTGTGGCAAAACCGCGCACAAAAAACTGCCGCCATCGTAGGCTAACAGTGGGGCATACAAAATGTAATAGTGGAGTTTTGTTTGAAATAGTTCTGCTCCATTTTTATTAAGCACTGTCATTCCAGTGACTCGCCATTAACTCATCCCTGAGGGCTCGACGGCGGCATCTGTTGTATATGTAAGCGCGAATGCCGCGATCACATGGATGTAAAGCGAGGACTTCGGAAGCGATAGCAAATTTGGCGATGAGCACAAGGGGCTTTCAACTCCGTTAGGGGCGTCTTGGAGCATCCAAGGGCGAAAGCCTGCGGCCGCTTTGAGCGCGAGATAGGGATATCGAGCTGGTAGTTTAACATGGACGTTTTTGATAGGACGAGCAGTCCTTCTTGGTCGGGTGTGGGGTGAAGCCCCACGACTTTGATTTTTGTTGAAAAAGCATTATATGAAGTTTGTATATTTAGATACGTTTGAATGGGTTAACTATCACACGTGACACTGTCTATAAAACATAGACCAGTACACCCGACTGTGGCAAAGGAATAACGTACTGTTGTAAAAGTATTACTAAGCTACAGAAAAACAAAAACCGCTATTAATAGCGGTTTTTTGCATCACTTTGGATTCATTCTGAGCCTGTGCTTTAGGTCCTGTGCTTTACACCCTGCAGTTTACGTCCAGAGGTTAAACGGACTAGCTGCGTAATATTTGCAGTGGCAGGCTAAGCATATCATCGCCCGTGCCGGCTAAGTGCCAGATGATACCGACTAACGCGCCGACCGTAAGCAAGTACCAGATGGTAGAAAAAATTTGTCCATATCTGTCTAATGGCAATAGGTGGCTTTGATGGCGAGTTCGCCACTCGAAGATGATTTCTAAACTGCCGATCAATAGCAAAAATCCCAATAGCGCTAGGCCCAAGGTGTAGCTGATATACACACCGAAGGCGGCACCCACAGCGCAGGTGACCAAGCCCATAATACTGTTCATCGAAAAGCTGATGCTCTTTAAAATATGGCCGCCATCGAGTGGCAAAATAGGCAATAAATTAAATAGGTTAAGCAGGGCATTAAAGGCGGCAAGGCCAGCAAAAAATACGTTGCCCGTCGCGTGGTAGGCAATCAACGAACCTATGGACATGAATAAACCAAAGGTGGGCCCCATAATGGAAATCACCACATCTTGCCAACGGGTGTTGATCTTTTCATCGGAGAGGGCGAACCCCCCCATAAAGGGAATAAGGTAAATCCCTTTAGTCTTCATGCCAAAATATTTCATCGCGCGGATATGGCCATATTCGTGGAAGACCAAACAGGCGATAAGCGCGAGGGCAAATTGAAAGGAGAATAGCCAAGAATAGGCGGCAACGCTGGCACCCACTAACACAACTTTGATGACCTTGGCGCTTTTTAGCAGTTTAAAGCCGAGGGAGGCGAGCCCGACTAGGCTGAGTTTTTGTTGTTTAACCGCGGGAACTTCAGGCGTTTGCCGCTCAATATCTTTCTCGCTGCGCCGACCTTGGGCTATGACTTCATCATCCTGTAGTAGGCGATAATCGAGGCGAAAGGGTTGCCATACTAAATCGGTTTCGAGGCGAATAATGATTTTTGTGTCTAGGCTGGTCGGTTCGCCCTGGACAATCGCCTGCGGCTGACGATGCTGGGTGAGTTCAAATTCATGGACTCTCAGGCCACCATTATCGATAGAAGCCGCCTTTTGCGAGACTAAGTTATTGTCCCAGAAGAGTTGTTGCCAGCCAGCGAGTGAGCCTTCCAAACGCAGTTGTTTGCCTAAGCAGTCAATCTTAAGTAGTTCCAATTTCGGTTCCATGTGTTTGTGATCTGTGTGACTTTTTAGCGAGAGCTAAGTGTCACTGTATGGGTATTTCTGGATGTAAATAACCGCTAGCTACTGCGGAGCTGAAATTTCGTTCGTGATAAATTATGCCTGCGAATTTACGGCGAGGATATTAGCTTTTAGGATCATCTCGCTATTTTCTGCTTTTAGCACATAAGGTTATTTGTCGCAGCTATTCGTCTAAGGTACGCACAATTTCCATTCCTTGGCTAATGGTAGTGAACGCAAGTTTAGCGACACAGCACTGACCTAGGGCGGTGGCATGGTTCTGTACCCACTTAATAAAGTCGGTGAGTGGCAGGTTTTGCTCCTGTTGTAACAGTTGGGGCAATTCACCAACGGGATCTTCATGCACTGTGCGCGGGTTTGCACGGATCCGATAGCGATGCCCAGCGCTGTCGAGCAATTGATCTTCCTCGGTAAAGTGATGTTGGTACAGGCAGGCGAGTTCTAACCAATCCCGTTGGTGGGCGAGGTAAAGCAACTCGTCATTTTGGGAGAGTTTGACGACGGCGGGCCATTCAATGTCCGACATTTTCACGCTGGTCATTATTGCTCCATGGGTTATTGAGGGGGTGAACTTTTCGGTGCGCAGAATGTTACTACGGAGGAAAGTTAAGGATGTCTGTAAATACCACTCTGCTGACCCTAGTTTTGCAGTATGCCACGCTGATAGCGGACTAGTATACCCAAACAGCCTGAAGATGCTGAAGCTCGTATCTTCAGGTAGCTTGGGTATATAGGCGCAGGGGAAACTCCTGCGCCTTATGCTTGAGTCTAGATGGCGGCTTCGAAGTGGAGATCACTTGATGCCCTTAAGGGTGCATCATTAGATTAATCCGTTAATTGGCGGGGGCTGGTGTCTTAGCTTTGGCGTTATAGTCGAAGTTAATCTCTTGATTAATATTGGCGATACTGCAAGTACCGTGTTCACGGGTCGTTCTATGATTCGCTGGGCCTATATGGAATTCCACATTGAGAAATACGTGTTTGAGCACATCGATACGGTACTTTTCATAGTAGCCTTCCACTTCCTGTTTTAGACTGTCGAATTCCAATTCCTCCCGGGTGCGCTCATCCAGAATACGATTTTTCTCATCGAGCATCATTTTGATCTGCTCGATCATCACAGGATCGTTTTGCCATTCTGACTTAGGCGGTAACTTTTTAAGGCGCGATTCTATATCTAAACTGGCGACAACCATGGCCTTAACACCCTCATCGAGTTGTTTAAGATCCTGTTTAAGCTCGTTTTGCGTCATTGCGCAAAAGACTTCGGTCTTAGTTCCGGCAGTGGCACCTATCACAACGGCGGTGATCCCTTTTTCCGCATGGGCGACGCCACCGACTAAATCGCCCCTGCGTCCGCTCGGATCGCTGACGGTTAAGCTCGCGCTGGTTTTAGTGTTGCTGTGCAACAGTTGTTTAGTGACTAAGACATTGCCCTTAGCAACTAGGTGGGAATACTGCACAAATTGGGCACTGATATGGCCCTGAGCCTGAATATTGGTAGAAAACTCATTAGCTTTGATTTGCCTGCCAATGATCCCTTTACTCACAGTGACATCACCTTCCGCCTCTAGGGTGGCGGAGTCCACAAAGCCCATCACGGTAATATCGCCGGAACTTTTCACTAGCATACCTTCGTGGACATCACCCGTGATTAAAATACTGCCCTTAAAGGTGACATGGCCTGTACTGATATCCACATCTTTAAGTTGCAGTACATCATCCACATTCATCCCAGTGCGGGTTTCAACCGGCTGACCCGCGACCGTCGCAATGAGTTTATTAGGATCCCTTGGATGAAAGTCAGTACCCGTACCTGCCTGAAAGGCGATATCTTTACCCGGTTTTTGGTTAAGGACTTCACCCTGAATATTGTAGCCGGGAGTGCCCTCGGTCGCTGGGTGTTTGATCATTAAGAGATCGTTGGGTTTTACCATGATCATCGAGCCGAGGTTACGCATATCGACACTGCCGTCTTCACGCTCCTGTGGCTGGAGTAAACGTTCCCTCGCCAGGGAGACTTTACGTTCAAGTACCGCATTCTGACCATTGACAGGGAGCTTGCCCTGGGCAATTTCACTCTGGCAACTTTCGCCTGGTTTGAGTTTACTGAGTTGCTGTTGTAGTGCTTGGATTTTGAGCTTACTTAAGCCCATACACACATTGTGTTTTTTTAGTTGAGTCAGGATCTCGGGTAGGTCGACGGATTTTCCTCCCCAGGGGGCGGTTAAAATCATAGTCGCTTGCATTTTATCTGGGCTGATTTCAATCTTGACAGTGCCATCACGCCGCTCGGCCAGTACTGCAAATAGCTCAAACTTCCCATCGTCCTGGTGACAGAGGGAGTTGATTTGGGCGATAGTTTTAGTGATCGCAGGCTCTAGTGGAAACAGGGATGAAAATTCAGACAAAGATAATAGACGCATGATGTCATCATGGGTGACTGGGCCATGGACATTGGGGATAAGGCGGAGTTCAGCCTTGGTTTTATCACTGTTTAGCTCAAGGAGTTCAGGGTCCAACATAAAGAGCTTCCTACCCATTAATTTTATTATTATGTGCCATACTGGCTTGAGTATAACAGTAGAGACTTTGCGCAAAGAAGCCTTTTTTGGCTGTAAAAACAGCAAATATTGTTATTTTATTGTAAATAGTCTACCTGCTGGTTTTTAACTCGCTTTTATTAGAGATATTGGTGGTAACTTAGTGTTACCTTTGATTTTTCACTTGCCCGCCAGCATGAGCATAAAGTGGGTTGATGTTTATATTTAACAAAAAATTAAACTTTACAACGCTAGCCCGTATGTTAGGGACGAGAACGGTAGGGCAAAACCCCCTGATAATTTAGCGCTTACTGCATTTGATACTGTTCACAAAACCATAAAAAGCTTGTCTAGACAGCGGCAAGTGTATGGTTGCAAATAACGACTTTATTGAGAGCTATTAAGGGGATAGGGTTTCTACGCTTATGAACGAGAGCCATGGTCGTTCTCATGTATCCCTGCACTGCACGACATTCAGGCGTCCTGCCTATCAGACGGCGAACTGGCAGTTAAACAGGGACGCTGTTCCAGTCCTTCAATGGATGCTCGACCGCCCCGTTTGATGTTAATGGATTCACGAATGCCGCGATGGCATGGATGCCAAAAAGCGGCCATGGGGCGGACGGTCGTCTCGCCAATCACCCTGGCTCACCTGTTTAACATCGGTGTAGCCTGCAAGTTTTAAATAAAAACTCAGCACGTTTTGGGACGTGCGACGTGAAGTCGTATGAAGCGCTGTTCACCGCTTAACGAGTGAA